>NZ_JBHSMT010000025.1:0-112939 GCF_042654985.1 Paraherbaspirillum soli
TGAACGCCGCATTGGCGTCGGCCAGGATCAGGCGATGCGCGCCGTCGCTGTGCTCAAAGAAATAGCTGATGCCCCATTCTTCGCACAGGCGGCTGAAAAAAGCGAAGTCGGTTTCGTTGTATTGGGTTTGGTAGTCGCGCTTCGGGTAACGGGTGAAGTCGTACAGGCGTTTCTCGACCGGGAAAGCATAATCGACCAGCAAATCTTCCAGCACTTCCACCACGGTCTGTTCCTGGAATATCTTGCTGTTGGTGCGCAGCGTCGCCAGATGCAGCCAGGGCCGCAAAGTCAATTCGTAGGACACATCCCGGCCTGCTTCGCGCAGCATTTTTGCGTCGCTGATCAAGCCCGAGATTTCGCGAGTGCCGACGCCGGGATAGTCGCTGCCGCTGTCGTCCAGTGCGATGCTGACGGTCAGGTCGCGGCCGATGAAATCGTCCAGGTTGAAGCGGGCGGCGAGAGAAAACCGATTATTGACGGCGTCGGGGGTTTTAAGCAGCAGGCGATATTCAAACAGGGAATTGATCCCTTCGCTGCCGCTCAGTCTGACTGCAATCAGTGCCGGCCGGCCCGGCAAGTGTTCGGGGATGGCGGGGCTCTTCGCACTGAGGGTGCGGGAGGCGGTCGGCATGGGGCGGCTCCTTGGTGCGTGTCAGTTTGGCAACTATTGCAAAAGCGGCAATCGTAGCACACTAACAACACCCCATCGGCGGCTGATCAGCCCCGCCTTCCATTCGAATCTTTAGGCGCTGCCAACCACCGCCGTCAACATGCTGATCGAACCGGCATCTATCCCATCCACCGCAACCGAAATCGACTCGTTGGCTTGCTTGCTGCCGATCACGTACAGCAGCGGCAAGAAGTGCTCCGGCGTCGGCACCGCCAACTGCGCATCCTGGCCCAGGTCGGCGTAGTCGATCACTTGTTGCAGGTCGCCATTGAGCAGGCTGTCGCGAATGCGGTCGTTGAAGCGCGTCGCCCAGTCGGGCGCCGGCGCATGCGGGCCGCGGTTCATCAGGCGCAGGTTGTGCACCACGTCGCCGCTGCCGATCAGCAGCACGCCCTGCTCGCGCAAAGCCGCCAGTTTGCGGCCCAGGTCGAAGTGGAATTGGGCCGGCTGGGTGGCGTCGATGCTGAGCTGGATCACCGGCACATCGGCTTTTGGGAAAGCCTTGACCAGCACCGACCAGGTGCCATGATCGAGTCCCCACCCGTGATCCATGTGAACCGGCAGCGGCGCCAGCAAGTCGCGCACCTGCGCCGCCAATTGCGGATCGCCGGCGGCCGGATATTGCATATCGAACAGCGCCTGCGGGAAGCCGCCGAAATCATGGATGGTCTGCGGCATCGCCATCGCGGTGACGGCCGTGCCGCGGGTATACCAATGCGCGGAAACGGACAGGATCGCCTTTGGCTGGCGCGCCGCCAGGCTGGCGCCCAGCTGTTCCCAGGCGGCGGTGTAGCGATTGTCCTGCAAGGCATTCATCGGACTGCCGTGGCCGAAGAAAATCGCCGGCATGCGGCTGGAAACAGTGGTGTTCATCTGCGCATCTCCAAAGAGAATTATTGCTTGCCGTTAGCGGCGGTCCGACCCAGAGCGAACGCGCCGTTGCCCAATAATGCGACCGAGATCGCAGTCACGATCATGAATGCCGGAAATTCCCAGCCGCCGTTGGGGCTGGTGAACAGCCAGCCGTTGCCGGCGTGTACCGATAGCGCGCCTAGCAGCACCGGCAACGACGCCAGGGCGGCGATCCGGGATTGCACCCCAAGCACCATCGCGATGCCGGTCAGCGTTTCGATCAGCACCACAGGGTACACCGACCACGCCGGGAAACCCTGGCTGGCGAAAAAACCGGCAGCGCCCGGCAAAGTGAAGACAAATACTTTCAGATAAGCATGCGCCAGTAAGGCGATCCCCAGCGTGAGCCGGAGCAGCGTTGCGGCGTAGATGGCGGGAGCGGTTTGTTGCGTGTTCATGGTGCGTACCTTGGTGAAATAGAGATTGAAGTGGGCTAAAGCCGCAATGTACATTTTTCCGATTGAAAGAAAAATACTGATCAGAGAAAATGCTATTTCCGGATTTCGAAACAATAAGGTGTTGCGATGAATTTGTTCGAAGCAATGAAAGTATTCGTCAAAGTGGCCGAACTCGGCAGTCTGTCCGGCGCGGCGCGCGCGCTAGGCCTGTCGAATCCATCGGTCAGCCGCCACATCGCCGACCTGGAGCAGTATCTGCAAGCCCGGCTGCTCAACCGCAGCACCCGCCGCTTGAGCCTGACCGATACCGGCAGCGCCTACCTGGAACGCAGCAAGCAAGTGTTGTTCGACCTGGAGCAGGCGACTCTAGCGGCCGGCATGCATGCGGCCAAGCCCAGCGGGGTGCTGCGGCTCAACGCGCCGGTATCGTTCTCCGTCAGTCATCTGGGGCGGGTGCTGCCGCTGTATGCGCAGCGCTATCCCAACGTGGCACTGGACGTGACGCTGTCGGACCGGATCGTCGACCTGATCGAGGAAGGCTTCGACCTGGCGATCCGCATCGGCCGGCTGCAAGACTCCAACCTGGTCACGCGCAAAATCGCGCCGGCACGGCTGCTGCTGTGCGCTTCTCCCGCCTATCTGGAACAACACGGCACGCCGCAACAGCCGAGCGACCTGGAGCGGCACACCTGCCTGACTTACGCCTACTCGATGCCGGGCGACGAGTGGCGGCTGCAGCGGGATGGCAAGACGCATACGGTGCGGATCAAGGGCGGGCTGCACTGCAATAACGGCGACCTGCTGCGCGCAGCGGCGCTGGGCGGGATGGGCATCATCCGCCAGCCGACGTTCATCATCGGCGACGATATTCGCAACGGGCGGCTGGTGCCGCTATTGACCGACTATCACGGCCCCGAGCTGGCGATCCACGCTGTGTATCCGAGCCGCCAGCACTTGTCGGCCAAGGTGCGCACCTTTGTCGATTTCCTGGCGGAGCAGTTTGGCGACGCGCCGGATTGGGATCGCGATTTGCCGCTGAGCTGAGGGCATAAAAAAGGCCGCGGAAGCGACCTTTTTGATATGCCTGAACGATGATGCTTTCTTGCCGGATGATTTCTTGCAGGACTATTTCTTACTGCGTGTGGCTTTGTCTGCGGCTTCGGTAAATTGGGCGGCCGCCGTGTTCAGATTGGTTTCCAGCGCTTCCACCGCTTGCTTGGTGGTCTTGGTCAGTTGCTCGTAACCGGCATTGGCGGTGCCGATCACCGATTTCAGGATGGCAATCGCGCTTTCCGAACCTGCCGGCGCGTTTTTGCCGGCTTCTTCCAGCAAATCGTTGATTCTTTTGCTGGTTTCCGCGACTTGCGCTTCGGCCGCTTTGGTGAAGTCAGCCTGCACTTCGGTTGCGATACTGGCCAGGTGGCGGCCGTAAGCAGCTGCCTTATCCGCGCTGGGCTTGGCTTGCGCCGCCGAGATCGTCATGAATTCCTGCGGATCTTTGGCGCTCAGCAATTGTTTGGTGATGTCGCTGGATTCTTTCAGCGTCTCCTCGGTGGCAGCGATATTGAGCTCGATGACTTTTTGCACGCTTTCGAGGGTTTTGGCGGTCAGCGAATTGAGCAACGCCAATTGAGCTTCAAAGTGCGCTTTGGTCGCTGCGGAAAACTGTTCTTGAAACGGAAACATGATCTTCTCCTGTGTAAAAGAAAGCAACATTGACTAGAACCTGTTCAAGATCACATAGATCCTGAGTTAACGCTTACGATCAGCGACCGTAATATTGCATTGCAGCAGTGACTATTCTAAGAGCGATTGCACACATTTCAAAAATTTTTGTGCGCCACAACAAGACTGGCTTGCGCATAGTCTCCGATGGCCGGCGCCGCCTTTATCCTGCAGCGGCAGCGCACTCGGTTCTTGCCTTCGGCGTTGCCTGATGCGTGCGGCGGCAGGCACGATACGCCGCAATGGAACGCTCAAAAAGCTGGCGCGCCGCCGGCAGCGGCAGTCCGGCCATGCGTTCGGCCATGTTTCGGCTGACCTGGAAATGCTGGTAATCAACCGGCTTTTTCCAATCGCCGCCCCAGATGAAAAAGCCGTGTTCGGCAAATAATTCCACCACCTGCTCGCTGCTGCCCGGCTGCGCATCACCGCCCGGCGGCACGCGCTTGGCGTAAGCCCGACCCGCCTCCGGACTGTACAGCAACCGGCCCTGACCATCGCGCCGCACATACGGGTTTTGCAAGGGGTTGATGTCGATCGCCAGGCCGTAGGCATGTAGCGATAATTGCTTGCCGCCGGTGATCGGTCGGTGGTTGAAAGCCGACGTATTATTGTCCGCCATCGACGCCTCGTCATCGCCTTGATAGTGCTCCATCGGGTGCGCCCGCGCAAGCGGGAAACCACGCTTTAACAGCGTTTCGAAGATCGCCTGGACCTGCGGCGCGGCCGCTGCCATCACCATGATTTCACCATCGTCGCGACGCTTTCCGGCAAAGTCGATGTACGAAAAATGCAGCAGCTGCAACTGTTCGCAGTTGACCGGCGCGGCAGACTGCATCACGTGCCGGCTTTTCAGGATCTCGCAGCGCTCGTGGTCGACCGCAAGCGCCGATGCGCTGCTCAAAGCGAGCGCCAGCATCCCCGCGCACAGCAGCGTCGAATGCAAAGCCATCAGATTGATTCCCGCCCCACCAGCTCATGCACCACCAGGCCCAGGTCGGATTTGCCGAAAGTCACATCGTTGGCCTTGATGCTTTCCGCTGCCTGCATCGCATCGGCGTAGCCTTGCTCCCAGCGCCACTCAACCGATCCGCGCGAGAAATTAATATCCTTGGATGCCATATTCCAGTCGTGACCGCCGTAGCGCAAACGCACCACATGAATCGTACTGTTGTCGGTCAAGCCGGCAAAGTCCTTGAGATCAGTCTTGCTGCGCAGTTCCGGCGGCAGTTTGTCGTACAAGGCCAGCGCCGCGCGGCGCATCTGATACATGCGCAGATAGTTTTCAATATGGCTTTGCGAACGCGAGGCGAAGGCGACATCCTTGCGCCGGTTTTCAATCTCGTTCAAGGTGGTCGGCTCCGGGCCTTGTGCGCTCCACAAATCCACCATCACGCAAATCGTATCGCTGTCGATGTCGGCTTTCGACTCATCTTCCAGCACGATTTCCAGCGGGGTATTGGAATACATGCCGCCATCCCAATACAAATCGCCGTCTATCCGTACCGGTGCAAAACCCGGGGGCAAGGCGCCGCTCGCCATGATGTGTTCGACCCCGATCCGGCGCTCTCTCGAATCGAACTTGACCAACTCGCCGCAGGTGAGTTTCATGGCGCTGACCGTCAGGCGAATCTTGGCCGGCCCGTTCAAAAAATCAAAATCGACCAAGCGCTTCAACGTGTCGGCCAGCGGGCTGGTGTCGTAGAAACTGGCCTGCTCCGGCGCTACCGGCCAGCCCAGCGCGAACGGGTTCAGCTGGCGCGGCGTGAAAAAGCCGGGCACCCCGCGCAGCGTCACATCCATCGTGGTCCACCAGGTATTTGCCTGGCGCGCAACGTCGGTGACTTTGCTCATATCGGCCAGGTCGCCATGCGCCACGGACTCCCAGAATTCCTTGAGCCGCGACAAACGCACCTCACGTTCGTTTCCGGCAATAATCGCCGCGTTGATCGCACCGATCGAGGTGCCGACCACCCAGTCCGGGGTCAAGCCGTTCTCGTGCATCGCGTGGTAAACCCCGGCCTGATAGGCGCCGAGCGCGCCGCCTCCCTGCAATACCAGCGCTACCCGCGGCTCCTCGGGTTTGGCGGTGGCGGTGACGCTGTCCTCGGGTTTGGCGGTGACGCTGTCGTTGGCTGGACGTGACTTGACTGTGGGTTTACTGGTCATGAGGGATCCAATCTTTCGCGTGATGGAAGTGACATATTAACCGCCCCGGCAACTGCAATGGTTATCGTGGGGGCAACTCCAACAAAACACACAAATAATAGCAATTCTCATTTGCGGTCGACTTGATTCCGGTATTGCTGGTGACGAAGGCATTAGCACGACGCTGAGGCGTAAAATGGCGCACTTCCGCAGCTCCCTGCCGCCAATCTTTCCTATCTCCAACTATGACCATCCTGCTGTCCACTCTCAACGCCCGCTATGCCCACGCCTCGCTCGGGCTGCGTTATCTGCAGGCCAACATGGGCGAGTTGCGCGAAGCGACGCAATTGCATGAGTTCGTGATCGGCGCCAAGACCACCGATATCGTCGAAAAACTGCTGTCCCACAAAGCAGCCGAGGGTACCACCATCGTCGGCTTCGGCGTCTATATCTGGAATGTCGAAGAAACCGCCAAAGTGGTGGCGATGCTGAAGCGGGTTGCGCCCGAGATCGTGATCGTGCTGGGCGGCCCGGAAGTCTCTTACGAATCGGCCGAACAGCAAATCGTCCAACTGGCCGATTATCTGGTGACCGGCTGGGGCGACGTCACCTTCCCGCAGCTGTGCCGGCAAATCCTGAACGGCCCCAAGCCGCTGATGAAAACCCATGTCGGGGTGCAGCCGCCGATGGCCGATATCGTCCTGCCCTACAGCTTGTACAGCGAGCAGGACATCGCGCACCGCACGCTGTACGTGGAAGCATCGCGCGGCTGCCCGTTCAAATGCGAATTCTGTCTGTCGGCGCTGGACAAGACCGCCTGGCCTTTTGCGCTCGACAACTTCCTGCTGGAACTGGAATCCTTGCACGCGCGCGGCGCCCGGCTGTTCAAATTCGTCGACCGCACCTTCAACCTGAACGTCAAGACCAGTCTGAAGATTCTGCAATTCTTTCTCGACAAGCTGGAGGCCAATCCGGACGATCCGGTGTTCGCCCACTTCGAGCTGGTGCCGGATCATTTGCCGGATGCGCTGAAGGACGCCATCACCCGCTTTCCGGCCGGCGCGCTGCAATTTGAAATCGGCATCCAGAGCTTTAATCCCGAAGTCCAGGCGCTGGTCAGCCGCAAGCAAAACAATGAGAAGGCGGCGGAAAACATCCGTTGGCTGATGCAGCATTCGCACGCGCACCTGCACGTCGATCTGATTGCCGGTTTGCCCGGCGAGGATATCGAAAGTTTCGCCCGCGGCTTCGATCAACTGGTGGCCTTGCAGCCGCATGAAATCCAGTTCGGCATCCTGAAGCGCTTGCGCGGCACGCCTATCATCCGCCATACCGAAGCCTACGGATTGGTCTTCGACCCGCATCCGCCATACACCATCCTCGCCACCGACCGCATACCGTTCGCCACCATGCAGCGGCTGGTGCGGTTTGCGCGCTACTGGGATTTGATCGCCAACTCAGGCCGCTTCGCCCACACCTTGCCGGTGCTGCTGGGACAGTCGCCGTTCGCCAATTTCATGGCCTTGTCCGATTGGCTGTATGCCAAAACCGACGCCACCCACCGCATTGCGCTGGATCGTCTGGCCGGCCTGGTCGGGGAATGGTTGCGCCTGCAAGGGATGGACGGCGGTGCGGTGAACGACTTGCTCAGCACCGACTACGCCGGCAAGACGCCGAAGGTGCCGGAGCAGCAGAAGCAACCGCTGGCCGGTTCGGTGGCGCCGCAACGGCAGGCGCGTCACTTGGTCCACTAATTTAAGTCACCTCTAAAAACCTGCTGCGCAGCCTCGATATCGGCAGCTCGCTACGGTTTTTAGAAGCTATTCAAAATTCCCATCAACGATAGCAAATCAGAGATTCCTTAAATTCAATTTCAGTTTTTCCTTATATTTTTTAGCAACAAAGCTCTCTTACAATGCAAGCCCTCAACTTGCCTTGCAGGAGACCAGCCGTGCTCATCAGTCCGCCATTCCTGCCACAAGGCAGCTACACCGAAGAAGGTTTTCTGAACGCCGCGATGCCGCCGCCGATCTCGACCGTCAGCGGCACCGGCGGCGCGCCTGAAGGCAGCTTCCCGGTCAGTGGCGGCTTCGAATGGCATAACGGCCTGCACCTGGACTCGCCGATTTTGCCGCACGGTTATGGCTGCTTACCGGTCTGCGCGATCGCCGACGGCGTGGTGGTCTACGCCAAGCCGCCGCCGCAAGAATGCACCGAGCTGAACCACGGCCAAACCTACGGCGCGTTCAGCGATGAGAAAGACGCCGTCACCTGGACCGACACCGGCATGCTGGTGCTGGCCCACACTACCGAAATCGGCGCCAGCGGCCATACTCCGACCACGGTCACCTTCTATTCGGCCTATATGCACCTGTCGCAACTGGCGCCCGGCATCGTGGCCGGCAAAAAAGTGGCGCGCAAGGAGGTCATCGGCCAAGGCGGTCAAATCTACGGCCACCGACGCCAGATCCACTTTGAAATCTGCTGCGACGACGCCAACCTGCAAAAACTGATAGGCCGCAAAATCGTCAACGACTACAGCAACATCGCCGACCCTCTACGCGCCTGGCAAGCGGTGGACCAAGTGCCGCCGGAGGATGGCCGCAGCGACAGCGTGTTCGGCCAGATCCATATCTATTTGTCGGACAAAACCCCGGTCAGATCCAACCCGCCGACCAGTCACCGGCGCAGCGGCGACAACAAGACTTTGGACCAAGTGCTATGGGTCAGCATCGCCTACCAGCAAGGCCGCAGCATCCTGACCACCCGCGACAAATACGGTCAGGTGGTCGCCAGCCGCGAAGAAAAAGAACCGGAACAGTTCGAGTACAAGCTATATAAAACCGCCAGCGAACGCCACGCCAGCTTAACGGACGCGAGCGATTCCAGCCCCAGCGGCTGGTACGAACTGTTGCGCTTCGGCCGCAACCTGGGCCGCGATCCGCTGCCGGCCGATGCCGCGCACTGGCGCAAAATTCCGACCGCCGACGGCGAACTCTGGGCCGACCTGAATGGGCCCGGCACTCGCAAATTCAGCGATGCCGATTGCTTGCCGGTGATGGGCTGGAATTGCTACGACGACGATCCGAGCCCGAACGACCAACGCTGCGATTCGCGGCAAATGAAATTGCTGGTGCGCGACCCGGCCGACCCCGAAAGCCTGCTCGACCGGGTCAAGCTGGCGGCGCGACTGGGCAAACCGGAAGTCCGGGCCAAACTACGGCGCACGATTTGCAAAGCGCCGTGCGAATGGGATCGGAACACGGTCACGAAACGTTACGGCTGGGTTCGGGAAGAGTTCGGCAACCCGGACGACTGGACCCGTTTCGAGCGGCATTTGCTGGCGACCTCGTTTGACGATTTACCGCAGGAATATCTGGATGCGCAATGGCATTTTCATCCGCATGAGTTCATTGCGCATTTCAGGCAGTGCGGGTGGTTGAGTGAACGCGAATTCAAACAACTGTTGCCGATCAATGTTTTGCGCGGGACAGAAAAAGCGGCGGTGTGGGAACCTGTACCTAAGCCAAATGCAAATGAAATCAGTAATCCTGTTTTTACGTATCATCGCATTCCATTGAACAAAACCTTCCGCAAATACTGCATCAATACGCCGCAACGGATGGCTGCTTTTTTCGGAAACTCGATACAAGAAACCACGTGGTGGGGCGAGCTGTACGAAACTCCCGAGCCGTCCGCCTGGTACATCCCCTGGAACGGACGCGGATTTCTGCAATTGACGCACGCCAGCAACTACATCCAGTATTGGAAATTTCGCGGGATCGCGATTGACGACAAAGCGGAAACATCGTTGATTGCGGCCACCAAAAAAGCCAAAGAGATCTGGAACAATAAAAATCGCGAGATTGCTAAAACCGCCAACACCTATCTGGCCGACGAAGTGTCGGGGGTGACGCCGCAGATGAAGGACTGGCGCAACTTGATTGGCAATCGTAGAGACATTCCAGTAGCGATCAACGCTGCCGACAGCGCCGGTGCCTACTGGGCTTGGATGGGCATGGCGCGATATGCCGATCAACCCATCGTGATCGAACGTCGCAGTGCACAAACGAATTTTGGCAGCAAAATTTATTACCGCAGCCCGGCCTTCTGGCAAGCCTCAGCTTGCGTCAATTTGCCTGCGACCGTGAATTTCCTGTACGACCATCGCCTGAACGGCTTTGTCGATCGCTGCGTAGCCTGGGCGCAGGCATTGGCGGTGCTGGCAGAAAATCGCTTTCCTGATGCGCAGGGCAAACTGACACTGGATTATCCAGAAGGGCATACACCAAGGAGGGAGAAATGAAATCCATTGTGTTTCTGAAATGTCGTCACGGATCGTTGTTGAGGGTAAGCGGTATGACACTAGCTTTACTATTCGGGCTATCGTTTCATGTACAAGCCCAGCCTACCACATACAAATACGATCCAGATGCCGCCGCGAGCGGCTTTGGCCTGACGTATCTGTCGTCCCAACTTGCCGTTAATCCTTGTCTAGAGCAAGATGCATGGCGTGACAACGATAACGCCACGGTTTCTGAATACTTTGAGACAGCGCGCAATGCATGGCCAAGTGGTACTTGTGATGATGCAGCGCTACGCCGCCTCATACCAGAAGTGCTTTACACCCGTCATTTGGCGCTTGCCGTCACAGATCGGCCTTTGGCTCTAAAAGAACGTATCAATCTGGACGACCGAAAGCTATCCAAATGTCGTGACCTCATTTGTGTGAAAACGGCACTGCCTCCAATGCTGGATTTCTATCGGAACGCGCTGGAACCTACCCCGAAAAGCTACATTGTCGATCTAGGCGTTAGCGTGCCGGTTCCACTCCAAATTGTTAGGCAATTGAGGCGCAAACCTGAATTAAAAGAGGAGCAGTCCCTTTGCGGCGATGAACCACTCGAATTTGATAGTTTTCGTTTGTCGCCAAAAGCGACGAAGATTGTGACGGTATGGTGCGCAGCTAGTGGCAACGCTACCGAATCTCCACTATGGTGGTTTGAACCACATAAGAAGGGCTGGAAATTGCTGCTGCATATCGGCCAAGTTGGGATGCTTGAGTGGCTGTCATCGGAGCACTTTGGCTACCCGGATTTGAGTACTTCCATTCGAATCAATATGGGGGAAAGCCTCAGGGAAATCTATGCTTTCGACGGTGCGGCATACCGACTTGCGGCGACGTTCAACATGCAAGCAACGGATATTAGTGGCAACCGACTGGCCTTCTAAACTGCGCGATCGCCTGCTATGCGTCCCTCTCAGTCAAGCTAGAACGGTTGATCGACCGTCCCAGCTTAGGCGACTTGAGCCGGGTTGGTCGTTCGCCCAGCTTATCAAGCGGCAGACAAAGAGCTCGGACCGGCATAGCCTAAAAAATCTTGAACAGGCCTTAAAGACGCCCGTTAGCGGCAGCACTGGCTTGCCGCCACGCGGCAATCAGCTGCTGCGCCATCGGTTCCAGCGACTCCAGCGCGATGCCGCTGCTGTGTTCGATGATCATCATCGCGTAGGCGCCGGCCAGCGCGTTGACTTCGGGCGACAGCGCGCACTCTTCACCCAGCGCGGGTCGCTGTTGACGCCAGTAATTGATGGCTTGTTCCAGTTCGGGCAAGGAGATATTCATCGCGTGATTGTACCTGCGGCCATCAAATTTTTCAGATCGGAAATTAGGAGCGCCTCTAAAAACCGTAGCGAGCGGCCTAAGGTCGGGGCGACGATGTTGTAACACCTGCAGCCGTACGGAGGTACAGCGAGCATCACAGCCTCGAGATTGGGCTGCGTAGTAGGTTTTTAGAGACGCTCCTTAAAATACTACCCCGGCGACCAGGATAATATTCGCATAAGGCGTGCATTCGCCGGTCCGGATATGGGCGCGGGCGCTCTGGCTCAGGCGTTTGAAATCGGCATGCGGCAAGATCTTTTTGTCGGGCAGTCCAAGCGCCGCAATCTGCGCCGCCAGTTGCGGGCTGTGCTGTGCCAGCTCGGCCGCCAGCAAGTGATGTTCGACCTGCATTTCGCTCAATACGGTTTGCAGGGTATCCATGAAGCCGGGCACGCCACGGGTGAGCGCCAAGTCGATCAGCGGCACGCCGGGTTGCACCGGCAAACCGGCATCGCCGATCACGACGCTATCGCCATGTCCGAGCGACGCCATCAATTGCGATAGTGCGATGTTGAGTAAGGGGCTTTTTTTCATGTCAGTTATCCAATCAGTTCGTGGCGATAAGGAATCGAAGTTTGCGCGCCCGCCCGCGCCACGCTCAAGGCCGCCGCTTGCTGGCCGAAGGCGATCGCGTCCGCTTCGCTGTGTCCTGCCGCCAGCGCCGCCACAAAGCCGCCGATGAAGGTATCGCCGGCGGCCGTGGTATCGACCGCCGTGACCGCTTGCGCAGCGAAATGACGGGCGCCGCCGGCGAGGGCCGCATAAACGCCTTTCGCGCCCAGCGTGACCAGCACATTGCCGCAACCGCCGGCGCGCAATTTTTCCACAGCGGCATCCAGCGCCGCATCGTTGTCGAGGCTGGCGGCAGGCAGACCGGCCAGCATCGCAGCCTCGATTTCATTCGGTACCAGATATGTCACTTGCGCCAATAGATCGGCCGGCAGCGCTTGTGCCGGGGCCGGGGCCGGATTCAAGATGATGATCTTGCCCAGTTCATGCGCCAACCGGATTGCGTGACGCACGGTCGCCAGCGGCGTTTCCAGCTGCAATACCACCATCCGCGCCTGCGCAATCAAATCGCGTGCGGCGTCGATGTGCGCCGGACTCAGCTGATCGTTGGCGCCGGCCGCCAGCACGATGCTGTTCTGACCGCCGGCATCCACCAGGATCGAGGCCACGCCCGACGCCACGCCGGGCAGCGTCGCGACATGGCTGTCGTCGATGCCGTCGCGCCGCAAGGCCGCACGCAACTCGGCGCCGAAGGCATCGTCGCCCAGGCAGCCGATCATCGCCACCTTGATGCCGTCGGCGCTGAGGCGGGCGCAGGCCACCGCCTGATTCGCGCCCTTGCCGCCGGGGATGGTGCGGAACTGTCCGCCGGACAGGGTTTCGCCCGGGAGCGGCATGCGCGGCACGCTGAGCACCAGGTCCATATTGATACTGCCGATAACAACGATCATTTTTGGAAGGGCTTCCTATGAAAAGTGAAGACTATTAAAGGTGCATTAGTGATGGCTGCCAAATCGTGCCGCGGCCACCGTCGAGCCGCGCACATGCAATTCGGGGGCGACCGTCTGCCGCTGCACCGGCCGCCCGGGATTGGCAATCCGCTGTAGCAGACATTGCGCGGTCAGCTGGCCCAATTTGCGTGTGTTCTGGGCCACGCTGGTCAGCGTCGGGTGCACGAATTGCGCCAGGTCGATATCGTCGAAACCGACCACCGCCAGCGCTTCCGGCACCGCGACGGCGCTTTCCGCCGCAGCCCGCAAAGCGCCGAAGGCCATCAAATCGTTACAGCAAAAAATCGCATCGGGCGCCGGCCGCAAAGCCAGCAGGCGGCGTGCGGCCAGGTAGCCGCCGGCGCTGGTGAAATCGGCGTACAGACACCATTCCGGCGGCAGCGCGACAGCGGCCGCCTGCAAGGTCTGGCGCAGACCGTTGACGCGCTCGCGTGCCACCTCGATCTGCTCCGGGCCGCTGATGCAGGCGATCCGGCGCCGCCCCAACGACAGCAAATGCTGCGCCGCCAACGCGCCGCCGGCCACGTTGTCGACCGCGACCAGGTCGATCGCCATGTCTTTCGGCGCGCGGTCGAGCAAGACCGTCGGCACCTTCATCTTGCGCAGCAACTCGCCGTCGGCCTGCCCCAAGGTGGCCACGATCAAGCCGTCGCAACGTTTGGTCAGCAACATGTTCAGGTAATCGCGCTGCTTGGCCGGATCGTCATCCGAATTGCACAGGATGACGCTGTAGCCGGCGGCGTAACAACCGTCTTCGATGCCGCGCGCCACTTCCGAAAAATACGGATTGGTATTGTTGGGAATGATCAGGCCGATGGTGCCGGTGGCCTTGCTTTTCAGCGAGCGCGCCAATGCGCTGGGCACATAGGCCAGCGCCGTCGCCGCATCCAGCACCCGCATGCGGGCGTCGTCGCTGACCGGCCGGGTCCGGTTAAGGACGTGCGACACCGTGGTGTACGACACCCCGGCCTTGCGTGCGACATCCTTGATGGTTGCCATGCTTGTTCAATGAATCCGTTTAGTGCAGCGTCCGTTCGCCGCGGCGGCGATAGGTGTCCAGCACCACGGCGGCGACGATCACCAGGCCGGTGATGATGCGTTTCATCGGCTCGCTGACGCCGACTTGCGCCAGCCCCGCTTCCAGCACCGAAATAATCAGCACGCCGATGAAGGTGCTGAACACCGAGCCGCGCCCGCCCATCAGGCTGGTGCCGCCGATCACCACCGCCGCGATCACTTGCAATTCCAGGCCGACGCCGCCGTTGGGGTCAGCCGCTTCCAGCCGCGACACCTGGAACAAGGCGCCGACGCCGGCCAGCAAACCCATCAACGCGAACACCAGCACCTTGCTCGGACGCGGATTGATGCCGGCCAGACGGACCGCTTCTTCATTGGTGCCGATCCCGATCCAGTGGCGTCCCAACACGGTCTTGGTCAATACCAGCTGGCCGACGATGACGATCAGGATCGCGCTCAGGAAGGCCGGCGACAGGCCGAACAGGATGGGCGCGCTGATGCCGTCCACCGCGCTGCCGATATATTCGGTGCGCGAATCGGTGACTTGATAGGCCAGGCCGCGCGCCATTTCAAGCACGCCCAGCGACACGATGAAAGAAGGGATGCGCCAGCCGACCGAGATCAACCCGGTCAGCGTGCCGCACAAACTCGCCACCAGCACGCCCAGCACGCTCGCCCCAATCAGCGGCCAGCCCCAGCGCACCATCGCCATCGACAATACCGATGCCGCCAGCGCCATTACCGAGCCGACCGACAAGTCGATGCCGCCGATGATCAGCACAAACGTCATGCCGACCGCCATCACCACCAGGGTCGGAATGTCGTTGGACAGCGTGCTGAAAGTCGCCAGCGTTAAAAAGTTTTCGCTCAAAAAAGAAAACAGCACGCACATCGCAAGCAGGGCGCCGATCAGGCCCAGGTAATTCTTCAAGCCGGCCATATTGCGTTGGAAAGAAGTCGTTGTCATGATGTTTGCTCTTGTTTGTTATTCACATAACCGCTGAAAGCCGCGGCCAGGATCGCCTCCTGGCTCCACTGTCCGCGCTCGAAGGTATCGACCAGGCTGCCGGCGCTCATCACCGCGATGCGGTCGCAGATCAGCATCAGTTCGCGCAAATCGCTGGAGACGATGACCAGCCCCTTGCCTTGCCGCGCCAGTTCCGCCAGCAATTTATAAATATCGAATTTGGCGCCGATATCGATCCCGCGGGTCGGCTCGTCGAACAGCATGATCGGGCAATCGCGATACAACCAGCGCGCGATCACCACCTTTTGCTGGTTGCCGCCGGACAGTTCGCCGACGATTTGCGTGCTGTTGCGGCTGCGGATCCGCAAGCGTTCGATATAGTCGTCCGCCACCGCGCTTTCGGCCGGCTCATCGAGCACGCCGAAGCGGCTCACCGCCGGCAGTTTGGCGAGCGTGGTATTGAGTCCGATGGATTGCGTCAGCAACAGGCCCTGGCCCTTGCGGTCCTCGGTAATCATCGCGATGCCGGCGGCGATCGCCGCTTTCGGCGAATGGATCACGGTCGGCTGGGTTTGATCGCCGATAAAAATCTCGCCGTGATCGGCACGGTCGGCCCCGAAAATCAAACGCAGCAATTCGGTGCGGCCGGAGCCGATCAAACCGGCCACGCCAAGAATCTCGCCGGCGCGCAAATCGAACGAGGTCGGCCGCACTACGTCGCCGCGGCCGATCCCGCGCACCCGCAGCAACGGCGCGCCGAAGTTGCGATGGCCGAGGTCGATTTCAGCCTCGGCCGCGCGGCCCACCATCAACTGCACCAGCGCATCGCTGCTGTAGCCGCCGATGGCGTTGTCGCACACCAGCAAGCCGTCGCGCAAGACCGCGATGCGGTCGGCGACCCGCTTCAATTCTTCCAGCCGATGCGAGATATAGATGATCGCCACGCCTTCCGCTTGCAGCCGTGCGATCTGGGTGAACAACAGTTCGACCTCGCGGTCGGTCAGCATCGCGGTCGGCTCGTCCAGCACCAGCAAACGGCAGCTGCCGATCAGGTTGCGCGCAATCTCGACCATCTGCTGATGACCGACGCCCAACTCGCCAACCGGGGTCCAGGGATCGATATCGGTCAAGCCGACCGCCGCCATCTGGGCCCGCGCCGCTTGCGCCAGCCGCGGCCGGTCGATCCAGCCGAAACGCTGCGGCAACTGATTCAAATACAGGTTTTCGGCAATGCTGAGGGTCGGGATCAGGTTCAGCTCTTGCATCACCATGCGGATGCCGAGATGCTCGGCGGCGCTGCGCGAAGCCGGCTGATAAGCCTGGCCATCCAGCAGCATATGGCCGGTGGTGGCCTGCTCCAGCCCGCAGACGATTTTCGACAGCGTGCTTTTGCCGGCGCCGTTCTCGCCGGTCAAGGCCAATATCTGGCCGGCGCTGATGCTGATCGAAACATCGCTCAACACCGGGTCGACGTAGGTTTTCCCAATCCCGGTCAGGGTCAAGCTGAACATCGGGGCAGGCGCTGCCGTGGATTCATGAGACATATAGCCTCCACCAGCAATGGTGTGGTTTAGAAGCGGTTTGATCCGGTCATGCCGGATCAAATGTGTAGGGTGGTAGCGGGCCGGCGCTGCACACCGGCCCGTGCAGCAATTTACTTGCTGTCTTTGGTCACCAGTTCAACCTTGGTTTCGACCGTGCCGCCCAGGCTGTTCTGGGTCTTCTTGCCTGCGACTGCATTCAACACCTGTTCGATGCCGAATACCGCTTGTTGCGACGCAAACTGGTCGGCGGTAGCCAGCACTCGGCCATCCTTCAACATCGGCTTGATGGCGTTGATGTTGTCGTAGCCGACCACCAGCACCTTGCCGGTTTTGCCGGCCGCCTTGACCGCGGACACGGCGCCGATCGCCATATTGTCGTTACCGGCCAGCAGAGCCTTGATATCCGGATGGGCGTTCAGGATGTTGGAGGCGATCTTGTTGCCTTTGTCGATTTCCCATTGGCCCGACTGCACATCCACCACTTTGGCGCCGGCTGTGCTCATCGCATCCTTGAAGCCCAGCGTACGTTGCTGCGCGTTGGTGGTAGTCGAGACGCCTTCGATGATCGCGACCTTGTCACCGCTCTTGATCTGCTTGGCCAGGTAATCGCCAACCAGCTTGGCACCCTTGCGGTTGTCCGGGCCGACGAACGGCACCGTAATGCCCTTTTCCTTCAACGCCGCGTCATCGAGCTTGTTGTCGATATTGACCACGATGATGCCGGCATCGACCGCCTTCTTGATCACCGGCACCAGCGCCTTGGAGTCGGCCGGCGCAATCACCAGTCCATTCACATGGGACACGATCATCTGCTCGACGATCTTGATCTGGCTGGCGGTGTCCTGCTCGTCCTTGATGCCGTTGGCGAGCAAGTCGTATTGAGCAGCATGCGCTTTTTGATGCTCTTTGGCGCCGTTTTCCATGGTCAGGAAAAACTCATTGGCGAGCGACTTCATCACCAGTGCGACCTTGGGTTTGGCCGCGGCCGGGGTTTGCGCCAGCGCTGGCAAAGCAGGCAATGCGCAGACCAGGACGGAGGCGGCAATCAGCTTGAGGCGGATACGGGTATTCATTAAAAGTCTCCTGATATTGTTGTTGATCAGCAAATCCATTGGCTGTAGGATGCCATCGTAATTGAGCGCGCAAACGTTTGCGCGTTACGATGATAGCACCAGATCCTTTTAAAAAAAAGAAGCCGGAAAATCGGCAAGAGGGGCCAAAAGAGCCTTACTGCAGCAAGTTTTAAATTACCCAATCAGAGAGGGGGGGGTACGCATGAAAATAATCGCGATTCTTTTTGCCGGCGTATTGGGCCTGGCCGGCTGCGCCGAAAAAACACATTCAAGCGCGCCGCAGAAAGTCATCATTGACAGCGACTACAACACCCTCGGCGACGACGGCCAGCTTGGCGTCATGGCCGCGCAATTGCAGGCCCAGGGCAAGATCAAGGTCATGGGCATCACCGTCGTGTCCGGCAATCAATGGCTGAAACAAGGCGTCGCCGATGCGGTGAAGGCGGTCGAACGGCTGGGCATCGCCGACCAGGTCGGCGTGTACGGCGGCTCCAACTATCCGCTGTCGCACGATCTGCCGACGATCCAGAAAGAGCTGACGCAATTCTCCGGCGGCAACGGTTATCTGGGCGCATGGCGCGGCCCCGAACCGCAGTCGGAGCGCGACCTGAAAGCGCCGCCCGACGGCTTTGCCACCCATACCGCGATGAATAAACAGTGCGCGATCGAATTCATCGTCGACACCGTCAAAGCCAATCCGCATGAAGTGACGATCCTGGCCGTCGGCCCGCTGACCAACATCGCGATCGCCGTCCTCCAGCATCCGGAAATCGTGCCCCTGATCAAACAGATTATCTACATGGGCGGCGCCATCAACGTCCCCGGCAACACCACGCCGACCGCAGAATTCAACTGGTGGTTCGATCCCGAAGCAGCGCAAATCGTATTGCGCCAACCGATCCCGCATGTGGTGATCCCGCTGGACGCGACCAACACCGTCAAGCTGGACAAGAAAACCTACGACCGGATCACCCACGATCCCGCCAAGCAAACCGCCATTACCAAGCTGTTCAAACAATTGAACGGCTATGGCGACCACGGCAAGAGCGGTTTTGAAACCGATCCCAAATACACCACCAACATCTGGGACACGCTGACGATCGCCTATTTGCTGGACCCGCAATACGCCACCGAAACGGTGGACCAATGGGTCGACGTCGACACCAGCTTCGGCGCCAACGACGGCCGTTCCAGCGGCTATCCAACCGAGCCGCAGAACGGCGCGCCGCTGCAAAAAGTGCGGATCGTCAAACGCTTCGACAACGCGCGTTTCTTTGATTTGTATGTCGATTTGTTGACGCGGCCGGTGCCGGTGAAGTTGGCGCAACGTTGAACTGGCGCGGTTGGGCTGCGAAGCCCAACGGTTGCGGTGACGGAGATGGAAATGTTGGGCTTCGCCTTCGGCTCAACGCCAAACTACACCGCGCTGTAGGGCGGATGAGCGTAGCGTTATCCGCCGTTTCACCGTGTTAGACGCACCGAACACAGGTGGCACATCCATCGGCGGATAACGCTGCGCTCATCCGCCCTACCGACGTTGGCGGTCAGCGGCTAGGCTTTACGCTGCCTGGCTTGCAACGCGTTCAGGTAATCAACGCAGGCTTGGGCCTTTTCCGCCATCGTGCCGGTAGAAGCCAGCGACCAGCGGAACATCACGTCGGTATCGAACGCGTTCAGCAGCGGCGGACAGTCGGGGTCGCCGTGCTCCTGGAGCAGCGTGTTGGCATGCAGCGCCGACAGGCACTTGTGAATGCCCTGGCTCATGTCGAGCGCGAACGCGATGAATTGCGCCGCCGGATCGCTGCGCAGATCTTTGTCCAACCATGAGAACGGTTGAAGATCTGCTGTATCTGGGATGGGTGGGGATTGCTTGGATTTTTTGGTACTAGTCATGGCGACCTCCTGTTGACGTTGATCGCTGTTCGTATCTCAGGCTTCCAAACCTGATCCCCCAATACTGCAAGGACCGGGCAACTATAAACGTTCTCGGGTGCAATGGCAATTATTGGCTTCCTGCTATTTTTGGATATGTCGTTGGTAGGGCGGATGAGCGCAGCGTTATCCGCCGTTCTGGATGCATCACCCGCCTGTGGGACATCCAACGGCGGAAGACGCTGCGCTTTTCCGCCCTACGATCGTCACGCCGAGCAAGGTCCTGGTTTATCATCATTTGTTTCCCGTGCACCACTCTTTGCCATAAGGATAAAAATGATGACGACTACCCCCGCCCCTGTCGAAACCCCATTGCTCGGCCTGTATCCACCGCTGGAACCATTCAAATCCGGCATGCTGGACGTCGGCGACGGCCATCGGATCTATTGGGAGCTGTCCGGCAACCCGAACGGCAAACCGGCGGTATTCCTGCACGGCGGCCCGGGCGGCGGTTGCAGCGACGATCACCGGCGCTTGTTCAATCCGGACCAATATTGCGTGCTGTTATTCGATCAGCGCGGCTGCGGGCGCTCGACGCCGCACGCTTACCTGGAGGCCAACACCACCTGGCACCTGGTGGCCGATATCGAACGGCTGCGCACCATGCTCGGCGTCCAGAAATGGCTGGTGTTCGGCGGCTCCTGGGGCAGCACGCTGGCGCTGGCTTATGCGCAAACCCATCCGGCCCACGTCAGCGAACTGGTGGTGCGCGGGATTTTCACGGTGCGGCGGCAAGAGCTGCACTGGTATTACCAGGAAGGCGCATCGCAGCTCTATCCGGACCAATGGGAAAAGTTCATCGCTCCGATCCCGCCGCAGGAACGGCACGACCTGATCAACGCCTACCACCGCCGCCTGACCGGGTCGGATGAGGCCGCCAAGCTGGCGGCGGCGCAAGCCTGGAGCGGCTGGGAAGGGGCGACGGTCAAGCTGATGCCCGACTTCACGCTGGTGGAACAGTATAGCGAGCCGGAATTCGCAATCGCTTTTGCCCGCATCGAAAATCATTATTTCGTTCACCACGGATTCATGGAAGAAGGGCAATTGCTGCGCGATGCGGCGCGGCTGCATGGCATCCCCGGCGTCATCGTGCAGGGCCGCTACGATGTCCCCTGTCCGCCGCAAACCGCGTGGCAACTGCATCAGGCTTGGCCGGAGGCGGAGTTTTACCTGGTCGACGATGCCGGCCACGCGTTTAACGAGCCAGGCATTTTGCATCGTTTGATCCAGGCCACGGATAAATTCGCAAATATTTAAGCAGTTGCCCTAAAGTTTCCTGCCGGGATGCCGTTAAGACGGTTGAGACGAAATTGGCTTTATGTTGATGAATACATTTTCTTAAAGCGCTTTTGTTCTGCAGTAGCCCAGACCGCTCAACCCTCAAACACGACATATAGAAACTATCTACTATGCACAACAGCAATTTCATAGTTCGGGAACCATTACTTGATCCAAAACAGCGGGTTATCGGTTATGACTTCGCCTGGCAGGACACCGGGAACAACAGTGCGGAACACAAAGAGGCAGAGGCCGGCGCTCTGCTGACTTTCGTCGCCGAGCATCTGGTCAGCGAGAAATCAGGCTGGCTGTTGGGCGACAAAGTCTTGTTTATGGAAACCGTGCCGGGCCAACTGGACTCGGAGGCAATGAAGAAATTGCCGCCCAAGCACACGGTATTGACGCTCAACAGCAGCGACCTGGCCGAGCCGGAAACCTTGGCGGCGGTGCGGGCGCTGCACACCCGCGGTTTCGGCATCGCGCTGCGCGGCGCCGATGTCTCGGACGAGAACTTGCTGTCCGAAGCGACCCACGTCGAGGTGCAGTTCTCGGCCGACGATTTTGCGGCGCAGGCGAGAAGGTATGCGGCGCTCAAAAAATCGGCGGTGCGTATGGTGGGGCGGCCGGTCACCACCTGGCCCGACTACGATGCGTGCGCCACGCTGGGCCTGGATGCCTTTGTCGGCAAGCTGCATCTGACGCCACGGCCGGGCAACACGGCCAAAGGCTTGAATCCTACCCAGCGGACCATCGTGCTGATCATGGACATGGTCACCCGGAACGACGACATCCAGGACATCGAAAACGCCTTCAAGCGCGATCCTGCGCTGTCCTACAAAGTGCTGTGCTTTATCAATTCGGCCGCATTCGGCTTGAAGAATGAAGTGCAATCGCTGCGCGCGGCGCTGTCTTTGCTCGGCTACAAGGCGCTGTTCCAATGGCTGTCTTTGCTGTTGGCGAATGCCAGCTCCAGCGGTTATTCGCCGGTCCTGATGGAAACGGCGATTATCCGCGGTCGCTTCTCCGAGCTGCTGGGGCAAGATCATCTGCCCAAGGGCGAGGCTGAAAACCTGTTCGTGGTCGGCATTTTCTCGCTGTTGGATCGCCTGCTCGGGATCACGATGGCCGAGGTGCTGGAGACCATCCAGTTGTCCGACGAAGTCAAGCAAGCGCTACTGACCCGCGACGGTCCGTATGGCGCTTACCTGGCGCTAGCCGAGGCATGCGAGCTCAATTCAATGCTGGTCGGCCCGCTGTCGGCCTCGCTGAAAATCAGTCCGGAAGAACTCAACGTGGCCCACCTGTCGGCGCTGTCCTGGGCGCAAAATATCGGCATTTAAGAAGTAGGGCGGATGAGCGCAGCGTTATCCGCCATGATGTGCCGCATGCGGTAGATTCGGAAGGCGTTGCGTCGGAAGGGTGAAGCAGGGGTTTCGGATGGCATGCCATCCACCTGCGTAACGGTATCCGCTTGCAAGCGGATACGCGCCCTGCAAGGGCTGCGCTTTTCCGACCTACATCAATCATTTGCCGGATAATGTCGGCTCCAACCCGACACCGTCCCCAAATACGCCGATGAAATACCCCGCAGTGCTTCCGTTCGCCGAGGTCCTCCCCCAGCTCGATCAATTCGACGCCATCATCGACGTGCGCAGTCCGTGGGAATTTGCCGAAGACCATATCCCCGGCGCCATCAATTGTCCGGTGCTGGACGACGCGCAACGGGTGCAGATAGGCACCATGTACAAGCAGGTCAACGCGTTCGAAGCGAAAAAGCTGGGCGCGGTGCTGGTCGCCAAAAACATCGCTCAACATATCGAAACCCAATTCCTGACGCAGCCGCGGGAGTGGCAGCCGTTGATCTATTGCTGGCGCGGCGGCAACCGCAGCGGCGCGATGGCGCACATCCTGGCCAAGATCGGCTGGCCGGTGGCGCAGCTGGACGGCGGTTACAAAGAATACCGCCGGCACGTCAATACCGCGTTGGCCGAGTTGCCGCAGCGCTTGACGTTCAAGGTAATGTGCGGTCCGACCGGCAGCGGCAAAAGCCGCCTGCTGCAAGTGCTGGCGGCACAGGGCGCGCAGGTGCTGGACCTGGAGCAGCTGGCGGCGCATCGCGGCTCGGTGTTGGGCAATCTGCCGGCGCAGGCGCAACCGGCGCAAAAGACCTTCGAGAGCCGTATCTGGGATTTGCTGCGCCGTTTCGACCCGGCGCGGCCGGTCTTCGTCGAATCCGAAAGCAAAAAAGTCGGCAATCTGCGGGTGCCGGATGCGCTGATGGAAAAAATGCGCAGCTCGTCCTGCATCGCCCTGACCCTGGCGCGCGCGGAGCGGGTCAAACTGTTGATGGAAGATTATGCGCACTTCATCAACGACCCCAGCCTGTTGAACGCCCAGCTCGACTGCCTGCGCTATTTGCACGGCCGCGACACCATAGGCCGCTGGCAGCAAATGGCTTTGGACGGACGGATGGCGGAATTGGTCGACGAGTTATTGGTGAAACATTACGATCCGGCTTATCTGCAATCGATCAAACGGAATTTCGAACAATTTACGGCGGCGCAAGGTCTAGAATTGCAGGATATTTCGGCGGCGGCCTTCCTCCAGGCCGCACTGCACTTGCATTCCAGCACGCCTCAATCTCCGACCTCACCTCCAGGACCTTTATGCGCGACCTTACCGAAGCAAGCATCAAATTAACCTCTTTCTCGCACGGCGGCGGTTGCGGCTGCAAGATCGCGCCGGGCGTACTGGCGCAGATTCTTAAGAATTCCAGCGGCTTCCCGGTGCCGAAGGAATTAATGGTCGGCATCGAAACCGCCGACGACGCCGCCGTCTATAAACTGAATGACGAACAGGCGCTGATCGCGACCACCGATTTTTTCATGCCTATCGTCGACGATCCATTCGATTTCGGCCGCATCGCCGCCACCAATGCGATTTCGGATGTGTATGCGATGGGTGGCACGCCGATCATGGCGCTGGCGCTGGTCGGCATGCCGATAGACAAATTGCCGCTGGAAGTCATCGGCCAGATCCTGAAAGGCGGCGAGACCATTTGCGCCGAAGCCGGGATCCCGATCGCGGGCGGTCACACCATCGACTCAGTCGAGCCGATTTACGGGCTGGTGGTGCTCGGCCTGGTGCACCCGTCCAAAGTCAAACGCAATGCCGGCGCCAAGGCCGGCGACCAAATCATCCTGGGCAAACCGCTGGGGGTCGGCATCCTGTCGGCGGCGCTCAAGAAAGATGCGCTGGACGCGCAGGGCTACGCCGCGCTGATAGCGAACGCCACCAAGCTCAACAAACCGGGCTGCATGCTGTCGGAACTGGCCGGCGTCCATGCGCTGACCGATGTGACCGGCTTCGGTTTGCTGGGGCATTTGCTGGAACTGGCGCGTGCCGCCGACTTGTCGGCCCGGCTCGAGATCGGACGGATTCCGCTATTGCCGAACGTGCAGCAACTGGCCGAGCAGGGCTATATCACCGGCGCCTCCGGCCGCAACTGGAGCGGCTACGGCCACCAGGTGCAACTGGCGCCTGCGATTAGCGCCGTACAGCGCGCCTTGCTGACCGATCCGCAAACCTCCGGCGGCTTGCTGGTGTCGTGCGATGCCGGCGCGGTGGAGCAGGTGCTGGCGCTGTTCCGGAGCGAAGGCTTTGCCGATGCCGCCGTCATCGGCGAAATGCAGGCGGGTGCGGCCGGGGTGCAGGTCGCGTCGTAAGCCAACTGCCTCTCATATTTTTTACCCTACAAAAGGTTCGCCATGATCCGTTTTTCTTCTTCCATCAAATCGTCGCTGGCTGTCGTGCTGGCCGCCGTGTCGCTGGGCGCCACCGGCCTCGCTTATGCGCAGCAGGTATTGCGGGTATCGGCGATTCCCGATGAAGCGCCGACCGAGCTGCAACGCAAGTTCAAACCGCTGGGCACTTACCTGGAGCAAAAACTCGGAGTCAAAGTCGAGTTCACCCCGGTTACCGATTACGCCGCCTCGGTCGAAGGCTTGATCAACAACAAGCTCGACCTGGTGTGGTTTGGCGGCTTTACGTTTGTCCAGGCCAACACCCGCAGCGGCGGCAAGGTGATCCCTATCGTCCAGCGCGAGGAAGATGAAAAATTCAAGTCGGTGTTCATCACCACCGACAAGTCGATCAACAAGCTGGAGGATTTGAAAGGCAAGAATTTCACCTTCGGCTCCGAGTCCTCCACCTCCGGCCACCTGATGCCGCGTTCGTATTTGCTGGCAGCCAAAATCAATCCCGACACCGACATGAAGCGCATCGCTTTTTCCGGCGCCCATGACGCCACCGTCGCCGCGGTCGCCGGCGGCAAAGTCGATGCCGGCGCGCTCAATATCTCGGTCTGGGAAAAACTGGTAGCGGCCGGCAAAGTCGACAGCAAAGTCGTGCGCGTGTTCTACACCACGCCGGGCTATTACGACTACAACTGGAGCGTGCGCTCGGACATGAACCCGGCGTTGCGCAAGAAATTGACCGACGCCTTTTTGAGCTTGAATAAAAACGACCCGCAGCAAAAGGAAATCCTGGATTTGCAACGGGCGACGCGTTTCATCCCGACCAAGGCGGAGAATTATGTAGCGATTGAGGCGGCGGCGCGTAATGCGGGACTATTGAAGTAATTGCGGGACAGAGTTTAAGAGGCACCGTAGCGTGCCGAATTACTCTGTCCCCAACTGATTAGATAAAACGTCTAAATTGCAATGAAAAGCATTTGCGGGACAGCAGCGTAGGTTGGGCTGCAAAGCCCAACGTTTGATAGCGATTAAAGAAATGTTGGGCTTTGCAGCCCAACCTACGTTCTATGTCCCCGCACACGAACCACGGAGCGCCGAAGGGTTGGGGTTGTTTTTGACGTTGTAGTTGACGTTGCAGTTGACGTCGAATTCCGCATTGAGACGCTGCCAAATGGGACGACTGTTAGCCGGGAATTGTGGGAAGGCATGTTTGAGCCGAAGGCGAGTTTGTCTTCACACCCGGCTAATAGTTGGCGCATTTGGGGACCCGCCTACGGCGGGCAGTGGCTTGCGGTCGCCTTTTGTTTGCTTACTTTATTTTGGCGAAGCAAAATAAAGTAAGTCGCCGTCAGGGCGAAAAGCTGAGTTCGTCAAAACATCAGCATCTAAAATCAACCCTCGGCACTCCGTAGCCCGCTCAGCGGGGTCAGAGTAATTTACGCGATAACCCTGCGTAAAAAAACTCTGACCCCGGTGAGCTACCTCATCGCAGTATCCAGAAAACCCGGCCCATATCGAGCATGACATTCTCACTAACCAATCTGTCCGTCCGCCACCCCAGCGCAACCGCTCCCAATGCGCTCAGCGACCTCAGCCTGTCGGTCGCGCAAGGCGAACAGATCGCGCTGATCGGCCCATCCGGCGCCGGCAAGACCACCTTGCTGCACACACTGGCCTGCGCGCTGCGGCCAGAACAAGGCAATTTCACGCTGTTCGGCGCCGACCCGTGGCGCTTGAGCAGCAGCGCCCGGCATGCGATGCGCGCCCGCCTTTTTCTGGCGCCGCAAACCCCGCCGCTGCCGCCGCGCCAAAGAGTGGTCAGCGCGGTACTGGCCGGGCTGCTGCCGCAATGGAGCGTTTGGCGGGCCGTCATCTCGCTGATCAAACCGACAGACCCAGCCGCCGCATTCGACGCGCTGGCGCGTTTTAATTTGCAGGACAAACTGTATGCGCGAGTCGACCGCCTGTCCGGCGGCGAGCGCCAACGCTGCGGCATGGCGCGCTGCCTGATCAGCCGCGCCGACGCCTTCCTGGTGGACGAACCGCTGTCGGCGCTCGACCCGGCATTGGCCCTGCATACGCTGGCGGTGCTGCAGCAAGAAGCGACGGCGCGCCAAGCCACGCTGATCTGCAGCCTGCATCAGCTGGAACTGGCGCGCGCCCATTTCCCGCGCATCATCGGCTTGCGCGACGGCCGGATCGTGTTCGATGTGCTGCGCGAAAACCTGACCGAAGCCATGATAGCGTCGCTGTATCGGCATGCCGATCGGCCACAAGCTGCGGACCAAGCGCCGCCAACGCCGGGGTTCGACATCCACGCCGCCGTGCAGACTGCGCGCTGCTGACCATGCGCTCTCTATCTGCCGCCGCCGCGCTCAAGCAACACCGGGACCCCGCTTGGCGCGGCCGGGTCATAGTCTGCATCGTCGCCGTCGCGCTGTTGTGGCCGGCGCTGGTGTTCTGCGAATTCAAACCGTGGATCTTGTTGGATGCGCAAAGCCTGCATGCGGCCGGCAAATTCCTGGCCGGCTTTGTGCCGCCCGCGCACTCCGTCGAATTTTTAACAATGGTGGCCGCCGCGACCTGGGAAACGGTGGCGATGGCGACGGTCGGCATGACGCTGGCGCTGGCCGGCGCGATACCGATGACCATCCTGGTCACGCAGCGGCTGTCGATCTCGCGCCTGGGTACCGGCCGCAGCGGACTGCCGGCGAGGCTGATTCGGCAAGCCGGACGCTGGCTGCTGGTGTTGCTGCGCAGCGTGCCGGAACTGGTGTGGGCCTTGCTGCTGGTGCGCATCGTCGGCCTCGGCCCGACCGCCGGCGTGCTGGCGATTGCGCTGACCTATTGCGGCATGTTGGGCAAGGTGTATGCCGAGATCCTGGAATCGGCCGATGCCCACGCCACCGAGAGCTTGCTGAACAACGGCAGCGGCAGGCTGGCGGCGCTGTTGTATGGCGCGTTGCCGGAGTCGGCGACCGAGCTGGTGTCCTACACCGTGTATCGCTGGGAATGCGCGATCCGCGGTTCGGTGGTGATGGGTTTTGTCGGCGCCGGCGGGCTCGGTCAACGGATGGACGAGTCGATGAAAATGCTGGCCGGGGATGAGTTGTCATCCATGCTGCTGGTTTTTGTTTTACTGGTGGCTGCTGCCGATGGTGTCAGCAGCATGCTGCGCAGGAGGCTTGAATGAGGCATCGCTCGCAGCCGCCCAAAGCGCCGGCTTGGCGCGCATCGAGTATCGCCTTGCTGCTCGGCTTGTCGGCCTTGGTCATCGTCAGTTTTATCTCGCTGCCGTTGCACTGGGGCGCACTATTTACGCAGGAAGCGCTGCGCACCAGCGTCGAGTTCCTGCGCGGATTTGCGCCGCCTGAGAGTGCGCCGTCATTCCTGCTCAAAATCGCGGTCGGCACTGTCGAAACCTTGTCGATGTCGACCATCGGCACCCTGCTCGCGGCGCTGCTCGGGATCGGCTTGGCGCTGCCGGCCAGCGGCCGTTTCGGCAACAGCGCTCGGCTGACCACCCGGCTGCTGCTGAATGTGTTGCGCTCGATCCCGGAACTGGTGTGGGCCGCCATCCTGCTGATCGCGGCCGGGTTGGGGCCGTTCGCCGGCACGCTGGCTTTGGCGGCGCACACCAGCGGCGTGCTGGGACGGCTGTTCGCCGATGCCTTTGAAAACAGCTCGCCGCTGCCGGAAGCAACGCTGCGCATCAACGGCGTGCGGCCGCTGGCGGCATTCCTGTATGCGACCTTGCCGCAGACCGCATCGCAAATGCTGTCGTACACCTTGTACCGCTGGGAAAACAATATCCGCGCCGCGGCGATTCTCGGCGTGGTCGGCGCCGGCGGCCTGGGGCAGATGCTGAAATACCATTTGTCGCTATTCCAGATGCAAGCCGCCGCCAGCGTCATGCTGGCGATGCTGCTGATGGTGGCCGCGGTGGATGCAGTCAGCTTCATGCTGCGGCGCATAATGAGCAAATGAGAAGCAAATGAGATACGAGAAGTAGGGCGGATGAGCGCAGCGTTATCCGCCGATGGATGTACTTCACGTGTTTGACGCATATAGAACGGCGGAAGACGCTTCGTTTTTCCGCCCTACTTACCTATCGAGACCTATTTATGCGCATTTTGCTAGTTGAAGACAACCGCCCACTGTCCGAGTGGCTGGCACTCACGCTGCATCGCAGCAACTATACGGTCGATTGCGTCTATGACGGCGCCGATGCCGATCATTTGCTGCTGACCCAGCAATACGCGCTGGTGATTCTCGACCTGTCGCTGCCCAAGCTGGACGGCAGCGAAGTGCTGAAACGGCTGCGCGCCCGCCACAACAACGTGCCGGTGCTGATTCTGACCGCCAACAATTCGGTCGAGGGCCGCATCGTCGGCTTGAATACCGGCGCTGACGATTACCTGGCCAAGCCGTTCGACGTCAACGAGCTGGAAGCCCGCATCCGCGCGCTGCTGCGGCGTTCCAACCAGCAACGCAATCCGATCCTGCAGTGCGGCTCGCTCAGCTATGACAGCAACAGCCGCATCTTTTCTATCGACGGCCAGGCGCTGTCGCTGACCCGGCGCGAACACGCGGTGCTGGAAGTGCTGATCATGAAAATGGGCAAAACCGTCAGCAAGCAAGCGCTGGCCGACAGCCTCTATGCGCTGGCCGAAGAAGTGTCGCAAGACGCGATCGAAGTCTATATCCACCGCCTGCGCAAAAAACTGGAACACGGCGACGCCGCTATCATCACCCTGCGCGGACTGGGCTATTTGCTCAAGCAGCAGCATGCAGCTGCTTAGACTGAAAAGTTTGCGCACGCAATTGCTGGCGTGGCTGCTGGTGCCGCTGGCCTTGTTCGTCGCGTTCAATGCCTGGGTCACCTACGACAATGCGGCCGAGATGGCGACCGTGGTGCACGACCGCATGCTGCTCGGCTCGGCCCGCATCATGGCGGAACAGATACGCTACGAAGACGGCGCGTTGCAGGTGGTGATTCCGCCGGCGGCGCTGGAGTTATTCCAGTCCGACGCCCATGATCGCGTGTATTACCGCATCGTCGCCGCCGACGGCACGCTGCTGGCGGGCCAGCCCGACCTGCCCGGCCCGCCGCGTCCGATGCATAACGAAGAAGCTTTGTATTTCAACGCCGTCTTTCGCGACGATCCGGTGCGCATCGCCGCGTTCGCGCAGCCGGTATTCGGCAGTCCGGCGCAAGGACCGGTATTGATCGAAGTCGCGCAAACCCTGCGCTCTTACAAAATATTGTCGGACCGGATGTGGGAGCACACGGTGCAGCAGCAACTGGCGATACTGGCGCTGGTGGTGCTGCTGGCATTGCTCGGATTGCGGCACGGGTTGGCGCCGATGATGCGCTTGCGCGACCGAGTCCAGCGCCGCAAACCCGGCACGCTGGAAGCGCTCGATACCGCGCCGGTGCCGCACGAACTGACGCCGCTGGTGCACGCCATCAACGACTATGTCAGACGGCTGGACGAACACATGTCGGCCCAGGGCCGCTTCATCGCCAACGCCTCGCACCAGCTGCGGACCCCGCTGACGGTGCTCAACACCCAGGTCAGCTACGGCCTGCGCAGCAGCGAGATCCAGGATAAGGACGCTGCGCTGCGCGCGATCAACAGCGGTGTGCAACACGGGATCCGGCTGGTCAACCAGTTGCTGACGCTATCCAACGCCGAAGCCGGCATCGGCCATCCGCTGCGGCAAACCGATGTCGACCTGATTGCGGTGGTGCAGCAAGTGCTGGAAGAATTGGCGACCTTGGCGCAAGCCAAAACGATCGACCTCGGCTTCGAGTTCCGCGAGTCGCCGGTAATGGTGCATGCCAGCCCCTCGATGCTGGAAGAACTGGTCGCCAATCTGGTCGACAACGCGCTGCGCTACACGCCGGACGGCGGCACGGTGACGGTCGCCGTCACCGCCGATCAGGACCGCGTCGCGCTGCGCATAGAAGACAATGGCCCCGGCATCCCGGAGAGCGAGCGCGAGCACGTATTCGAGCGTTTCTACCGGCTGCGCGAAGATCGCTCGGATGGCTGCGGATTGGGGCTGTCGATTGTGCGCGAGATCGCCTTGGCCAGCGCGGCGCAGGTGGTTTTGGGCAGTCCGGCTGGCGGCAGCGGGTTGATTGTGACGGTGTTGTTTCCGGCACTGCCGCACAAACCCAGTTAATAGAGCCGCGAAGGTTGGGCTGCAAAGCCCAACGTTTGGCCATGATTAAAGAAATGTTGGGCTTTCCAGCCCAACCTACCCCCTATTAACGGACCACGGAGCGCCGAAGTTTTAAAAAGCCCAGGCTGTTGCCGCGTCCGCTCACTGCTTTATTCGCGTCAAAAGCAGTCACAGCACTTCCGAACAGAACGCGCCTGGAGTGACAATCCGCGTTCGGCCAAAACTCCCTTTCTGCAAGAGTCCCGCGCGACGGTCTCCCGTAACCAGATAATCTGCATCCCCGGCAAGAGCCATCGCGAGTAAAAACGCGTCGTTCGGATCATCCGCCTCAACTTCGGAGGTGAGTCGATCCAGAACAATTGCGCGCTGAAGATTGTTAACCATCGCGCCCACATGATGTGGTTGCAATACAGCCTGAAACTTCGGATAGCGGCTGGCGCGCCGCAGTTCATCAAGTTGCACCACTGAGGTGACGACCTCAAACTTGGCGGCACGCCAAGCTCGGTAGATGACGTCTGGCGCACCGTGCGGCGATATGAGTGCCGAGAGCAGCACATTGGTGTCGAGTACAACCCGCATCAGTGATTACTGGCCCACTGTACGGCTTCATCTATGATCGCGGCCAGCTCTCCTTCACTCACCCCGGCATTAGCCGCCTTGACTTGCTCGGCCGTCAACTCAAGGATGTGGGCGCGAACAGCTTCTTCAATGAAACGTGACAAGTCGCCTTTGCGACCGCCACCTTGGCTCGCCAGAAACATACGAAGAGACTGATCGGTGTCGGGCGAAACTGCAATATTCCAACGGACTGTGTTCATGATTGCTCCCTATACGGTGTTTATGTGTTTATACACCATTAAAAAACCCTGTTCAAGGCATCCCAACGGCCGTAGTCTTTTGGGCAAATCCTTACAAACAACCCCGCCTGCACCCAGCCTTGCCGCTGTGGCACCAAACCCACAAAGATTCAACAACTGAAAGCAATCAGTAAGCTGCCGACTTTTATAGTCTGCTGACTGATCCAGGACGATCAGCCGAATCAACTATAAATATCTGGAGACAAAATGAAAAAATCGCTACTGGCGCTGGCCGTCGTGGGCGCATTGGGCTGTGCCGGCACCGCCTCCGCGCAATCCAACGTCACCATCTACGGCTTGATCGACGCCACCATCAGCACCGTCAATCACGCCGACAGCAACGGCAACCGCCTGACCGGCATCCCGGTCGCCTGGTTCAGCGGCAACCGCATCGGCTTCCGCGGTAACGAAGACCTGGGCGGCGGACTGAAGGCGATTTTCAAGCTGGAGAGCGAATTCGTGGTCGGCACCGGCGAGATGGACACCCCCGGCGTGCTGTTTAACCGCGATGCCTGGGTCGGCTTGCAAAGCAACACTTTCGGCCAAGTCACGCTAGGCCGTCAAAACACGCTGGCGCGCGATTTCGCGCAGATCTACGGCGATGCGTACGGCTCCAAGCTCGGCCCGGAAGAAGGCGGCTTCACCAACAATAACAACTTCAAGCAAATGATTTTCTACGCCGGCAGCGCGACCGGCACCCGCTACAACAATGGCGTGGTGTGGAAGAAAGTGTTCGACAACGGCGTGGTCGCCGGCCTCGGATATCAGTTCGGCAATGTCGCCGGCGCGTTCTCGACCAACACCACCAAGTCGGTCGCGCTCGGCTACAACGGCAGCAACTTCCTGGTCTCCAGCTTCTATAACGAAGCCGACGTCGGCAACGCCCTCAACAACAGCACCGAGAAACACAAATCCTACTCGCTGGGCGGCAGCTACATGTTCGACCTGGTGCGCCTGAACGCCGGCTATTTCCATTACACCGCGGAGCAAGGCATGCTCGGCAAGCGCAAGGACGACGCTTACACCGTGTCGGCCAAATTCACCCCGCAAGGCGTAATGGATTATGAAATCGGCTATCAAGTCATGAAGGCCAACAACGCCGCCTACAACCTGGCCGGCACCGGCACCCTGAACGCCTACGCCGACGCCAGCCTGGCCAACGCCACCGGCAGCGGCAAGAAATCCACCGTCTACGGCTCGGCCTTCTATCACATGTCGAAACGGACTGAACTGTATGTCGCCGCCGACTATATGAAACTGGACGACGGCTATCGCGTCGCATCGGCTCATGGGTTCAAGAACCAGACCGAATTCGCGGTCGGCATGCGGACCAAGTTTTAAGCGGCTGGCATTGAGAAAAGGCCGGTGGCGACTGCTTGTCGCTACCGGCCTTTTTTATTGACACTTACGTAAAAAATGCCAGGAGGTAGGGCGGATGAGCGTAGCGTTATCCGCCGTTTTGGATACGTCATCAATCGCATGCAGCACATCCAGCGGTGGATAACGCTGCGCTCATCCACCCTACTTCTCTGCAAGTTCCAACATTTCTTTAATCGCTGCCAAACGTTGGGCTTTGCAGCCCAACCTACGAATCTCATTCATGCAGACCGATATAAATGATGACCAGACCGCAGACCGCCATCAAGCCGATCATGAACCAGAAGAGCAGCGGATTTTCCGAACGCGTAATCACCCGGCCTGTCTTCAGCCGCATCTCTTCACGTGTGGCGGAAAATAGGGTCGCAAGCAAAATGACAACGCCCAAGACTGCGTAATGTGAATGAGTGTGGTTGGTTGGCATTTGAATTTAATAGCTAGAGTTTGGGAAAAGTGCAGCGCGTTTCGACCAGCCTGTAGGTTGGGCTGCAAAGCCCAACATTTCTTTAATCACCACCAATGTTGGGCTTTGCAGCCCAACAGAACGCGGTTAAACATGAGCCATCGGGATCTCAAGCCGCCGCCTGCTCCGCCGCTTCAAACAACATCTGCGCCTGTTCCCGCACCTGCGTGCGGCGCTGTTCCCACAGCACGCGCAATTGGTCGGAGCGCAGTTCGCGTTCGTCCGCTTCCGACACGAAGCCGACTTCGCCGTTGCCTTCCGCTTCGGTCCGGCTGAAGCTCCATTCGCGCGAGAATTCCGGCTTGATGGCGCCGGCGTGCTTGGTCGGCATCGCGCACAGCAGCTGCATGCCGAGGTGGTCGCGCAGGAAGGTCAGGACGTCGCGGGCGCGGCCTTCGTCCATCTTGGCGAACGATTCGTCGTTGACCAGCAGTTGCAGGTTGGAGCCCTTGTCGAAATGCTTGAGGCGGTTGGTGACCACGGCGGCGTGGATGATGTAGGCCGGGGTTTCCAGCTGGCCGCCGGAGCCGGTGCCCCATTCGGACAGACGGATGTGCGAGCCGCTGTCGGCGTCCTTGAAGATTTCGTAACGGCGGTAGTTGCGGTAATCGGCCACGCGCTGCAATTCCTTGACGGCGCGTTCTTCATCGTCCGACAACAGCAGTTGCACCAATTTGTCGCGCACCACGCAGTTTTCCTTGCTCAGATCCGGGGTGCCGAACAGGTGGCCGGAATCGTGCGATTCGGACAGTTCCGCGGTGGCGCTGAAGAAGTCGTAATAGGCCTTGAACTCGGGCACCCATTCGGACCAATCGATGCGGAATTTGTCGGTGCCGAACTTGAGCTTGTCGAGCTCCAGGTTGAGCGTCTTCAAGGTGCGCACGCCGGTATCGACGGCGTTGCGGATCTCGTAGCAGAACTGTTTGGTGAAGACGTCGTTGAACGAAGCCTCGGCAGTGCGCAACTGCTCCAGGTTCTTGATCAGACCGATATCTTTTTGCCGCGTCAGCTGCGCCCGGGTGCGGGTTTGCAGTTCCACCATGCGCGCATACAGCGGCGCAAAATCGCCGTCGCGCGCATCGTCGCCCTGGCCGATGTCGAAGCGTTCATCTTCTCGTGCGTGAGCGTGATATTCGCCGAGTGCGTTGCGGACGTCGCCATACACTTGCCAGCTGCGCTGATGCTGTTGCGTGACCCGCTGTGCGGCTTCGTGCGGCGAGTAGGTGCTGTCGGCAACCCAGGCGCCGACCTGGTCGGCCAGCGCGGTGAACGACAGGCTGGCGTTGGTGACGCACAGCTGGCGCAAGGCGGCGGTGTCGGCATCGACCCGGGTTTGCCGGCTGCTCATGCCCAGTTGCAGCCGCGCGATCGCGCTGTGATGGCTTTGCATGGTTTTTTCGTGACCGCCGATGTGACGGATGCAGGCGCTCTTGCGCGTTTCCAGCTGGGCGATTTCGACGTTCAGCGCTTCCGCTTCATCTTCCAGTTTGCTGACCATGGTCAGGTCGAGCCGGCCCAAATCCTGCCGTGCGGCGTCGATTTCGCGCACCACTTTTTCCAGGTCATTGATGGCGGCGAACGACGGGCATTGCAGCTGTCCCATCAAGGCCAGCGCGCCGGCCAGTTCGCGCAATTGTGCGCGCACCTGCGTCAGCTCCTGTTCGGCGGCGGCATGATCTTGCTCGGCGCGTTGCCGCGCCAGGCGCTTGGCTTCCTTGCCGAACACCAGCATGTCGGTCTCGGCCGAAAACATGGTGCGCGCGCCGCTGCCCTTGCCGTCCTTGGTCAAGCCGCGCGACACATGGCGCAAGGCTTCGGCGTCGGCCACTTTCACTACCTGGCCGAATTGTTCGTGCAGGTAGGCATGCGCAATCGGATGCTCGGTGGTCAGCGCGTGGATGATGGAATCGCTCGGCGTTCTTTCGGGTTTGACGTGCTTCAGGCACAGGCTGCCCTGGATCACGCTGGCGCGCAGTTTGCGCTGGCGCACGAATTCGATCGCGCGCGCTTCCCAGGCTTGTTCCACCACCAGGCTGAAACGGGCGCCGCCCAGATAACCTTCGATCGCCGGTTGCCAGTCTTCCGCCATCGGCTCGATCAGATCGCACAACACCTGGGCCCGGGCACCGACCAGGTCGGTGCGGAATTCTTTCAGCGCATGACGGATATGCGACGGATAATCGGCGCCGCCTTCGGCCAGATTGGCCTTGCGCGACGCGGCGTCTTTCTCGCGCCGCAGCAGGTCGCCTTCGCTGGCGCGCAGTTGCGCGATCTGCGTGTGCAGCGCGGAGACAAAGCTGTTTTCGGTGCCGGCCAGCGCCGCATGCAAGATGGTCAGGCTGGCATCGACGTCCTCAAATGCGTTGACCAGCATCAGCGATTTGAGCACGTCCACTTCGTCCGCACGGCTCAGCTCGGCGATGCTTTGCAGGTGGCGGCCGATATCCAGATCGGCGGTGGCGGACAGGGCTTGCACCACCTGCCGCGCAGCATGCGCGATCTCGCTTTGCTGCGGCGGGATCTGCATGCCGGCCACGCTGCGGGCGGCGGTTTCCAGCTGTTGCGCGGCCAGTGCATTGTGTTGCAGCGAGGTGAACACGGCTTTGATCTTGCTGCCGACTTCGGCGATCTGGTGCTGAATCCGTTTCTTTTGCTCGGCCGCCGGGATCCCCATCATCTGCGCGTGCAACTGCGTCAGGCTGCGGTTTTTGGCGTTGCGTTCCTGTTCCAGTTTGTCGGCGTTCTCGGTCTCGTCGGCGATCAATTCTTCCAGTGCGATGATGGCGTTGGTGGCGTTATCCAGCTGGCGCTGGTCTTCGCGCAGGGCCAGCGCCGACACCAGCAACTGCGACTGCGTCGCCAGTTCGTAGGCGTGCGCGGTGTCGCCGACGGTTTTGCCCAGGCGTTCGAGGCGCTTGACGTTGTCGGTCAGACGTTCGCCTTCCTGCCGCAAGGCATTGACCTGGCGCATCAGCTTGCTGATCTGGCCGATCCGCTGCGACAGTTGGCTGGTGTCCAGTTCCAGGATTTGATGCTTGACCAGGTCGTCGACGCTGCCGATCGGCTTGTGCGCGATCGACTGGCTCCAGGCTTTGGCGGCGCCTTCGGCTTCGGCGAAGGAAACGGTTTTCTGGCCGCGGAAACGGCCGTACAGTTGGCACAGGTATTCGCGCTTGCTGTCGCGGAAATTGATCACGCTGCGGTATCGGGCCGACAGGTGCTGTTCGATCTTCTCGACCGCCACCACCGCCATGCCGCCGTCCAGTTCGGACGAAGTCAGGTCTCCCAGCTTGAGTCCGGCGCCGTCCACGATCAACAGCGCCAGCCGTTCCGCCACCGCCTGGCGGCGCTCGCCGGCGCCGTCGACGCGGGCGGAGGCCGCCACCAGCGCGGTGAATTCGCGCCCTTCTTCGCCTTCGCTCGGCTTGAATACCGCGGCGATGTAACCGTGCGCGCCGTTGGGACGGGCGAACAGATTGTCCTCGGCGCCGACGATGTAGGACCACAGGGTGCGCTTGGTTTTGCCGTTGCGCGCGCCTTGCGTGGTTTCATCCTGGCCGGGGTTGTAGCTGAAGATGTTTTGATAAACGGCGGTCATGACGGTCTGCAATGCATCCAGCATCGTCGATTTGCCGGAGCCGGTAGGGCCGGTCAGCAGGGTCATGTTGCCCATCGGGTATTCCTGCGAGCGCAGCGCGCCCCAGTTCACCAGGATCAGTTTTTCCAGCTTCATTCGGTGCTTCCTTGTTGTTCTTCACTGCTCGGTTCTTCGGCGTTGCTGCGTTCCTGCAATCGGCCTTGTTCGTCTTCGGCGTCGGCCTCGGTTCCGGCCGCCGGCAGTTCGCCTTCCAGCGCGGCCTCCAGCATGTCGTCGCTGATGATGCCGAGTATGGTCGAGCGGATCGCCAGCAGCGCGTCTTCGTCATCCATCGAAAAGGTCGGCGCCAGGCGGATCAGGCGATGCCGCTTGAGGTCGTTCAACAAGCGCTGGCGTTCCACCACGGTAGCGGGCAGCGCGCGCTTCAATTGGGTTTGCAGCGTCGCCGCCAGTTCTTCGAAACGGATCAAGACTTCGCCAGCATCGGTCAGGCGCATGCCGCCTTCGGCCAGCCCTTGCTGATACTGAAAGCGCAACGCCAGGGCGGCGGCGACGAACTCCGGCGTCAGGCGCGCGCGCAACGCCGGCACCGGTTCCAGGCCGTCTTCCGGCAGGCCGGGGATCACCGCGCCAGGTGCATACAGCCGGAAAAATTCGCCCTTCTGGTTATGCTCCAACCGAAACCCGGCGAGCTGGAAATAGTCGTTCAGGCAGGCTTCGATTCTGCGGGCGTCGTCGTACAGGCGTTGTTCGACGCCGTCTTCTTCACGCACCACGATGCCGGCGCCGAACAGGCGGCCGACGATTTCGCGGAAGCGTTCGGGCGACAGATTGTGCAAGCCCAGTTGTTGATTCAATGCCTCGTTCAAATTCATTTTTTCATCTCGATCTGATAATCATCTCCGGCGTAAAACGCGTTCCAGAGTTTGCCCGGCAGTTTGGTCACGGTCAGCTTGTCGTCGCGCGCGCCGCGCACCGCTTCCACCAGTTGCATGTTGTTGAGGACGTCGGTGGTGCTGGCCACCGGCAGCGTCGAGAGCCGGATCGGCCGGTCGCGCACGTGCAGCTCGGCGCGGATGCGGTGCACGATGTCGTCGTTGGACAGCGCGAAGGCGTCGGCCTCGGCTCTATGCATGGCGGCCGCCAATCGGGCGTCGCGCGTCACCTTCGGTTGCGCGGTGACGGTCAGTGCCTTGCGCCGCTGCGAGGCGCTGCGCAACTTGAACGAGGCCGGGTCGAGCAACCGCACTTCGGCCGGCGCAATCGCCTGCCCCAGCCGTTCCAGCAATTGATCCTGGGCGCTGCCGCTGCGGCCGGCGACTTTGCCGATGGCGATGCTGTACGCCTGCCGCGTCTGGCCGCCGCGCAGCATCAGCGCTTGCTGCACGATGCTGGCGGCACGCTGCATGTAGACGCTCATGGCCTTGATCAGCTCGGGGTGTTTGGTGGTGCAGGCGGCCTCCACCATTTCTTCGATCCGTTCCAGCATCCAGTCCAGGGTCGAATCGCCGACCCGCTCCTGACTGGCCCAGGGTGCGATGTCGTCCAGCTGGGTTTCCAGCGCCTGCAATTTTTCCGGCGGTAGACGGTGCAGCTCGGCGATCACGTCGCGGATCGCCTGACGATGGCGCTCAATGCTGTCGGCGGTCAGTTGCTTCTTGAATTCTTTCTCGAAGCGGTCGAGGAATTCCATGAAGCCGTCCCACGGCGTATGCGATGCCTCTAGCATCAGCCGCCTCACCAGCTCCTGGAAATAATCGACGCCTTCGGATAAATCGCTGATGACTTTCTCGGCGTAATCGTAAGCGTCGATCAAGTCATAGGCATCGACGTTGCGCAAGGCGGCATTGAGTGCGTTGCGGCAACTGCGGACATTGCGCTGGCGGGTCCGGGCGCGATGGCGGTCGAGCGCCCAGAACGCTTCGGCGAACAATTTGCCGGCGCGGCTGAAACGATAAGCCGTGACCAGGCCGGCGCGGTCGCCGAATGTTTCCAGCCAGCCATCCCGCAGCAGGGTGCGCAACACCGCGCTGGTGCTTTGCTGGTCATCCGCGCCGTCCGGGATAAAACCCTCGTCGTCGGCTGAAATATCGTCGGTCGCATCCGCCAGCAGCAAGCTCTGGCGCGCTTCCTGCACCACCGGCAACAGCAGCTCGCGCAAGCTGTCGCGGGTCAGGTTTTGCGCATAATCGGCGCTCGGGCCATGCAGCCGCTCGTACAGGGCGTGCACGCAGGCAACTACGACGGTACGGTGTTTTCCTGCAAGGGGTCTAAAGAAATGAAGACGATCTGATTCAAAAAACAAGTGATTCTTCCTGCGCAAGTTTGCCGAGACTGGGAACAGTGTGCCTTGGCTGAGTAGAGGATTAAAATTGTTCAGCATTTTACCCGCCCGGACCGGGTCAGCGGCAGATGATATCGGCCCGCATCCGATCCGCGAACCGACTCATTGAGAGAACGACATCATGCCCTACCTATGCGAAGCCTCCCGTGCGACATTGGTCGTCATCGACTTGCAGGAAAAACTGATGCCGGTGATTGCCGACGCTGCCGGCATCCTGAAACGCACGGAGCTGCTGATGCACGCCGCCAGGCTGCTTGACATCCCGGTCGTCGGCACCGTGCAACAACCGCTGCGGCTGGGCGATATCGTGCCGTCGATCGGCCCGCTGCTGCACAAGTCGATCGAGAAGACGGCATTCGATGCCTGCGCCGTGCCGGAGTTTCTGGACAGTCTGGCGTCGGAGCGCGACGACCTGGTCATCGTCGGCTGCGAAGCGCATGTGTGCGTGCTGCAAACCGCGCTCGGCCTGCTGCATAGAAAGCGGAAAGTGAAGCTGGTGGTCGATGCGATCGGCTCGCGCCATGCCGACAACAAGCTGGCGGCGATCAATCGCGCCACGGCGGCCGGTGCGGAAATCGTGACGTCGGAAATGGTGATGTTCGAATGGATCGGCAATAGCGAGCACCCGCGATTCAGGGAAGTCCTCAAGTTAATCAAATAAGGCTGGCTCGCGTAGGGCGGAAGCGCAGCCCTTGCAGGGCGCGTATCCGCTGGCAGGCGGATACCGTTCAGCAGGCGGATGGCATGCCATCCGAAACCCCTGCTTCACCCTTCCGCCGTTGGATGTACCACCAATGTTTGATGCATCCAGAACGGCGGAAGACGCTGCGCTTTTCCGCCCTACTCCTTTATGACCGGCCATTTTGAGGCGCCAAAGTATAGATATAACCTATAGCAATCAGAGGAATCCACCATTGGATTCAATAATTACTTTGCCGCACAATACGCACTCACCCGAACGCACAACCGGCAATCCCGCGTTTTGATGCCCGCCTGAAAATTTATCCCAGGCAAGCTACACTGCCGCTCCAATCTGCACCATGGCGGGATGCACTCGCTGTCGTGCAGATTTCTTCATTTTGAAAGGCGTTGAACAATGCAAGAACCTTCCTCCACCAAGCTCAGCCCGGGTCTGGTCATGCTGATGTCGACGGCGACCGGCGTGGCGGTGGCCAGCAATTATTATCCGCAACCGTTGCTGCACACGATCGCCGGCCAGTTCGGCATCACCAACGGCAGCGCCGGCTTTATCGTCACCGTGGCCCAGTTGGGCTACGCGTTGGGGCTGGCGCTGATGGTGCCGCTGGCCGACATGTTCGAGCGAAAAAAACTGATCATCGTGATGACCTTGTTGTCGGCCGCGGGATTGGTGCTGACCGCACTGGCACCTGCGCTGCCGTTGGTGCTGATCGGCACCGCGTTGACCGGGCTGTTTTCTGTCGTGGCCCAGGTGCTGGTATCTTTTGCCGCCACCCTGGCGGCGCCGGAACAGCGCGGCAAAGTGGTCGGCAATGTGATGAGTGGTTTGCTGCTGGGCATCTTGCTGGCGCGGACCGTGGCCGGCTATCTGTCTTCCATCGGCGGCTGGCAAACGGTTTATTGGTTCGGCGCCGGCATGCTGCTGTTGACCGCGGTCGCACTGGGCCGCACGCTGCCGCGCCACCACCAGTCGCCGGGGCTGAGCTACCCGCGCTTGCTGGCGTCTATCCTGACCTTGTTCGTGCAAGAGCCGGTGCTGCGCATCCGGGCCTTGCTGGGCGGCGTCATTTTTGCCGTATTCAGCGTGTTGTGGACCTCGATTTCGTTTTTGTTGTCGGCTGCGCCTTTCCATTATTCGGACGGCACGATCGGCTTGTTCGGGCTGTTCGGCGCGGCCGGCGCGCTGGCCGCCTCGCCGGTAGGACGGCTGGCCGATCGCGGCAAGGCCGGGCTGGCCACCAGCGTCGGCTTGAGCGCGTTGCTGCTGTCATGGCTGCCGCTGGTGTTTGCCAAAAGCTCGCTGCTGGCGCTGATCGTCGGCATCCTGGCGCTCGACCTGGCGATCCACGCGGTGCATGTGACCAATCTCAGCGTGATCACCCATATCCGTCCGGAAGCCAGAAACCGGCTGATCTCCGGCTATATGACCAGCTATTTCATCGGCGGCGCCTGCGGTTCGCTGTTGTCGGCAGCGATGTTCGCCCGGGCTGGTTGGTATGGCGTGTCGGCGGCAGGGGCTGCGTTGAGCGCGATTGGGTTGATTGTGTGGTGGGTCAGCGAGCGCAGTGGAGCGGCCAGGGCGGCGATTCAGCCGTCCTGACAGAGGGGCACCTCTAAAAACCTACTGCGCGGCCCAATCTCGGGGCTGCGATGCTCGCCGTACAGTCGTACGACTCCGCTTCTCGCCCCGACCTTGGACCGCTCGCTACGGTTTTTAGAGGTGCCCAGGGGTATCCGTGCGTGCCATATAATGTACAAAATTTTGCACATTTAACTGAGGGTAAGTCATGGGAATCTCTGCAAGCGACATCGTGCCTTTCTCCCTGGCCCGCGCCAACCTTTCTGAATTGGCTGAGCAAGTAAAAGCCGGGGCCGAGAAAATCATCACCAAGAACGGCGAGAGCTATATCGCATTGATCGACGCGCAACGACTGGACTACTACCACCAGTTGGAGCGCGAACACATTCACCTGCTGTTGATCGATGACGCCGGCAAAGGGCTGGACGATGTGGCGGCAGGCCGCGTGAAAGATGCGCGCTCGGCGCTGCAGTCGCTGAAACGCCGTCGCTCATGACCAAGAAAATTGCGGTCAAGCTCACCGCTCACTTTGAAAAAAACCTTGATCGCATCGAGCAGTTCCTGACCGCGGCTGACGCCCCGCAGGCGTTTGGCGCTTTGTTGGATGGGTTGATGGAAAAAGTCATTCCGAACCTGGAACGATTTCCCGAGATGGGGCCGTCTTTCATCAAAAGACCGGCCCGCTCGGTGGAAGCGAATAACGGCTTGGCGGCGCTGCGCAACAAGCTTGGACAAGGTGAGTTACACGAATACCTGATGGCCGATTATCTGATCCTGTATGCGCGGTATGAAGATGTCGTTTACTTGCTTTCGATTAGACATCATCGGGAACTGTCGTTTGACTTTCAGGCGTTGTGGCCGCCTGCTTGAACGCGCCCCGTCGCTTCATTTGGCAGTTCGTTGAGACCGTCCACATTCCGCTCAGCCTGTTCTGCCAACATGCCGGCGACGACAATCGCCAGCCGCAGCGGCCGCTCGCTGGCGACGGCGTCCAGCACCGGAGGAAAATAGTCGTCGGCATAATCGCCTTGCGCCAGATAACTGGCGTGCACCAGTTCCAGACAAGTTTGTATGCCTCGGCACAGATCCTTCGTATCAGCCACGCACTGCGCCAATGCATCGGCGCGTAATGCATCGTTCAGCCATGAAAACGGTTGATGAAGTGATTTAGGCGTTTTTTTGCTCATTGCGGACTCTTTCTGGTGGTGGTTTTCCGAGTCCGATATTGCTACAGGCTTGTTGCTTGGTAAATGACGCAGCACGTCAATTTGATGACACGACACGTCATTTCCAATCAAATTTTTCGCATTTTTTTCAGATTAAAGTTTGGCGGCAATATTGCGAGAGGAAGAATCAACGTGAGTAGGGCGGATGAGCGTAGCGTTATCCGCCGTTCTGGATGCGTCATCAATCGTATGCAGCACATCCAGCGGCGGATAACGCTGCGCTCATCCGCCCTACATTCTTACTTGCTCTGCTTAGCGCACCGGCTCACGTAAACAGCCTCGTCAACGCCACCCGCGCATTGCTCACCAGTGCATCTTCCCCGGCTTTCGGCGGCAACAGATGGAACTCCGCCATCGGCAGCGCCGGCAGTTTCCATTCCGGCGGGCAGGCCACGATGCCGGCGCCGATTGCCGATGCGTTCAGGCAGGACACGCCCAAGCCAGCCGACAGCGCCAGCTGCAGCCCAGCCACGCCGGAGGCCGAATGGGCGATCTGGTATGGCACTTTGTGCTGATCCAGCAATTTCAGAATCAATATCTGCAGCGCGCAGGTGGCGGGCAGGACCAGCAGCGGCATCGGTCCTTCCGCTACGTCCTCGACGTCGGCGGACGTGACCCATACCAGCTGTTCGCGCCGGACCACGATCCCGGGCGGCCGGCTGGTCACTGCGCGCTTGCCATCCAGCGGTAGCATCCGCATCGACAGGCCGATGTCGAAATCGTTGTCTGCTTCGGTGCTTTCGATCATCGCGCTTTTCAGCACGGTCACGTGCAGGCGCAGGCGCGGATATAGTTGGGTGAAGCTTTTGAGAATGCGGGCGATGTCGTGCGGACGGTAGTAGTCGGTGATCGCGATGCGCAGTTCGCCGTCCAGGCCGCGGCCTTGCAAATCTTCGAACGCGGCTTCGCTCATCGCCAGAATCCGCCGTGCGTGCGCAAGCAATTTGTCGCCGGCCGGGGTCAGGGCGACGCCCTGTTTGCTACGCAACAGCAAGGGCTGACCGGCGCGCTCTTCCAGTTTCTTGAGTTGTTCGCTGACCGATGACTGCGACAGGAAAACGCTGGCGGCAGTGGCGGTGACGCTGCCGGTGTCGGCGGCGACGACAAAGGTGCGCAGCTGGTTGAGGTTGAATTCGTTCACGGCAATCCTTCGGAAAACACGATGGATGTCATCATATCTTCCCGCTTTTCCGATGGCAAGCGTTTGCGTAGCATGGCTGCATTCCATCATTTTTCAGGAAAACGTCATGTTTAATAAATCGTCTTCAACCATGCCAGGCGGCCGCGATCGCCAAGCCTCGCTGCGTCAGCCCAACCATCGCTGGAAGGTGCTCGGCCTCGGCGTCGCGGCCAATGCCAGTTTTTCTGCGGCGTTTTCGGGCTTGCCGACCACGGCGGTGTTCATGCGCTCGGATTATCACCTCGGCAATGCCGAACTGGGGCTGGTGCTGGGCTTGCTGGGACTGGGCATCGCACTCAGCGAGTTGCCTTGGGGACTGCTGACCGATCGCTTGGGCGACCGCCGGGTATTGTTGAGCGGCCTGGGAGCGACCGCGGCGGCGCTGGTCCTGATGGCCTTGTTCGCTGCGCCGACGCACTCGCACGTTCCCGGCTTGCCGTGGCTGGCGGCGGGGATGCTGGTGGTCGGTTTGATGGGCGGCAGCGTGAACGGGGCTAGCGGGCGCGCCGTGATGAGTTGGTTCCGCGAAGGCGAACGGGGACTGGCGATGAGCATTCGGCAAACCGCGGTGCCGCTCGGCGGCGGCTTGGGCGCGCTGGTGTTGCCGACGCTTGCCGGCTGGGGCGGATTTGCCTCGGTCTATGCGCTGCTGGCATTGCTGTGCGCGGTGACGGCGCTGTTCGCCTGGCACTGGCTGCATGAGCCGCCTTCGGATGTCGTAGCACCGGCAGCGGCCGCCAAGAAATCATTACCCGCCGCGGCAACCGCTGGCAATCCTCTGCGCGATGGCCTCGTATGGCGCATCGCGATTGCGATCGGGGTGCTGTGCGCGCCGCAATTGGCGGTGCTGACTTTCGCCACCATTTTCTTGCACGACTTCAGCCATGCCGGAGTCGCAACCATCAGCGCGACCATCGTGGCGATCCAGGTTGGTGCGATCGTGATGCGCATCTGGAGCGGCCGCTGGACCGATCGCAACGGCAATCGGCGTGCATATATGCGCACTTGCAGCCAACTGACCGCGCTGATTTTCGCCGCTCTGGCCGTGATCGTGGTGTTTGCCGGCAGCGGCCCGCAGCACGCCGGCGTGACGGCGGCGATCATTGTCATGCTGTTGCTGGGCGGAATCTGCGGGTCGGCCTGGCACGGCGTGGCCTATGCTGAACTGGCGACGCTGGCCGGAGCGCAACGCGCCGGGACCGCACTGGGCATGGCCAACACTTGCGTGTTCGTCACGATGTTCGTCACGCCGCTGGCGATCCCTGCTTTGCTGGCAGCGTGGTCTTGGCCGGCAGTATGGGTAGTCGGCAGCATTTGCGCGCTGATCGCGTTGCCGCTGTTTCCCCGTCCTGAGCCGACTGTGGCGCGCATGAAGGTTCAAGCGGCGTAGTCATAAATTTCCAGTAGGCACTAAAATAGCCGCCATGACATTACCTTTGCCACCACTGCTGCCGGCCCCCGGCAATGTACTGAGCGCCGACGGCCAGCCTCGCTTCGGCCGCTTTGCCGGAGCGACCGGGGAAATCGATTGGTCGGCACTGGCGCCGCCTTATGCGCGCAGCGGATGGTGGCGGCGGTTTCATCACAAGCGCTGGCAATACGTGGCGCTGTCCACCGCCGAACTGTTTTGCGGCATCGCCATCGTCGACGTCGGCTGGACCAATACCGCTTTCGCGTATGCGTTCGACCGCCGGCAGCGCAAAGTAGTGGCGGCGTTCTCGCAGGATGGGGTGCCGGGCTTGAGCGCGCAGGTCGGAGATGGCCCGGGCGCGGCCAGCCGCTTCCGCTGGTTCGGCAATCGGATCGACTATCGGCCTGCCGCTGACGGCAGCGAGCATGGCCTGCAGTTGCGTTGCGGCCGGTTCGAGATCGATGCTGTATTCGATGCGACCGAAGCCGCGCCGTTATTGCTGGCGGTGGGGCCGATTGAAAAAGGCTCGGTGCACGCCACGCAAAAATCGTCCGGCATGCCGCTTGGCGGCCAGGTACGGGTTGGCGGTCAGCGCTATGACTTGAGCGGCGGGGTCGCCAGCTTCGATTATTCGAACGGCTTGCTGGCGCGCGAAACCGCGTGGCTTTGGGCCTCTGCGCATGATCTGGAATGTGGATTCAACCTGCAGGCCGGTTACTTCGGCCAGCAGGAGAACGTGCTGTGGCTGGATGGGCAACTGCATCCGCTGGGTCCGGCCCGATTTGATTTCGACCCGGCGGCACCGCTGGCGCCGTGGCATATCGTCACCGACGACGGCTTGCTGGATCTGCACTTCCAGCCGGCAGGAGCACGCCATGAAAACAAGAATCTGCTGATAGCCGCCAGCCGCTATGTGCAAGCGATCGGCACTTTCAGCGGCTGGGTCAAGCCGCGGCGGGATGCCGCGGCGCGTCCGCTAGAACAGTTGGTGGGCGTGACGGAGGATCATTTCTCACGCTGGTGAGCAAGTAGGGCGGAAAAGCGGAGCGTCTTCCGCCGTTGGATGTCCTACAGGCGTGTGATGCATCCAGAACGGCGGATAACGCTGCGCTCATCCGCCCTACGGGTGCTTGCAGATTTTGAACAGGTTCTTAACCCCCGCCCAGGTGGATGAATTTGAACAGGAACACCGCGGCAATAATCCAGACCACGACCGGCACTTGTTTGGCGCGGCCGCTGAACAATTTCAAGGCCGCATAGGAAATGAAGCCGAACGCAATCCCATTGGCGATCGAATAAGTGAACGGAATCATCAGCACGGTGATGACGGCCGGCACGCTTTCGGTAGTGTCTTCCCAATCCAGATGGACCAATTCGCGCAGCATCAGGCCGGCCACATAAAACAAGGCCGGCGCCGTGGCGTAGGCCGGTACCGCACCGGCCAGCGGGGCGATGAACAGGCAAGCCAGGAACAAGACGCCGACCGCCAGCGCGGTCAGACCGGTACGGCCGCCGGCTTGCACCCCGGCCGCACTTTCGACATAGGCGGTGGTGCTGGACGTGCCGAGCGCGGTGCCGATCACGATCGCCGTGCTGTCGGCCAGCAGGGCTTTGTTGAGGCGTTCCATTTTGCCGTTCTTGAGCAGACCGGCGCGGCCCGCCACCCCCATCATGGTGCCGGTGGCATCGAACAATTCAACCAGGAAAAACACCAGCACCACGTTCACCACGCCCATCGACAGCGCACCCATGATGTCGAGCTTGAACAAGGTCGGCAAAACCGATGGCGGCATCGAGACCACACCGGTGAATTGGTTGCCATCCAGCACAAAACTGAGCACGGTGACGGTCAGGATGCCGATCAGGATCGCGCCTTTGACCCTGAGCCGGTCCAGCACCACGATCATCAGGAAACCGACAATCGCCAGGATCGCCGGCATCTTGTGCAGGTCGCCCATTTGCACGAAAGTGGCCGGGCTGGACACCACGATGCCGGCGCTCTTGAGCGCGATGAAGCCGAGAAAGAGCCCGATCCCGGAAGTAATCGCGATCCGGATCGTGGGCGGGATGCCGTTGACGATCATGCTGCGTATCCCGACCAGGCTGACGAAAATGAACAGGCAGCCGGAAATGAACACCGCACCCAGCGCCACTTCCCACGGCACTCCCATGCCTTTGACCACGGCGTAAGCGAAGTAGGCGTTCAAGCCCATGCCCGGCGCCAGTGCGATCGGATAGTTGGCGTACACGGCCATGATCAGGGTGCCGACCGCGGCGGCGACGCAGGTGGCGACGAAAACCGCGCCTTTCGGCATGCCGGCATCGCCCAGGATCGAGGGATTGACGAAGATGATGTAAGCCATCGTCAGGAAGGTGGTGAGACCGGCGATCAGTTCGGTACGAACATCGGTGCCGTTTTCTTTCAATTTAAAGAATCTCTCCAGAAACTGCATTATGTTGCCTTGCCGACTATTGCCTGGAGCAAAGCCGACGCCAGCCTCGGCACGGATTTCCGCGCCGCTTTCCTTTAATTCATGCATGCTGTTGTCTCCTGATTATCGTGAGGAGACGGCGGTGGCTGGACATGCCCGTTCACCTTGGGAAGCCCGTCCGGATTGCATCCACAACTGTCTCTTTGATGGTTTTTGGTCGCTAACGCACCAATTTTCCCTGCTTTGCGCAGTGTTCTGGCGGGCACCTCTAAAAACCGTAGCGAGCGGCCCAAGGTCGGGGCGAGAAGCGCAGCCGTACGGAGGTACGGTGAGCATCGCAGCCCCGAGATTGGGGCGCGCAGTAGGTTTTTCGAGGTGCCCTGGCGTTGTAATGTCATACAGAATGAGGTCACAAGAATGCTCCGGGCTAAATGTTAATTATTCCGGCGTGATGATAACCGCTCCGGGCGCTTGATAGAACCGAATGCGGCCTCCAAAACGTTCTTGTTGCCGTTGGCAAACGTCTTTTCGCTATTTCATTCTGCAGATAATAGACATCAGTCGTCGGGCACTATAGGGGGCTGGCGCGAGTGCTAAGCTGTGATGATAAAACCATCAGAACGGAGACCATCTTGCCTACGTCCGCCTCTCACTCTCAGCAAGCCCAGCCGGCCCAGTTGGCTCAGTTGGACAATGTGATCCACTTCTACTATCGCGGCGCAGTCCACAGCGTCGAGCAAGGCGCGCCCACTCGTACCATCCTGCAGCACTTGCGCGAAGACCTGCATTGCACCGGCACCAAGGAAGGTTGCGCCGAGGGCGATTGCGGCGCCTGTACCGTGGTCATCGGCGAACCGACTGCCGATGGCGTCGTGTTGAAATCGGTCAATTCCTGCATCCAGTTTTTGCCGACGCTGGATGGCAAGGCGCTGTTTACCGTGGAAGACTTGAAGCAGGACGATGGCGCCTTGCATCCGGTACAGCAAGCGATGGTCGAGTGCCACGGCTCGCAATGCGGTTTCTGCACACCGGGCTTTGTGATGTCGCTGTGGGATTTGTATCTGAAGCAGGATGGCGGCCCGACAGCCCCCGCCTGCCAACCCTTGCAACGCAAGCAAATCGACACCGCGCTGTCGGGCAACCTGTGCCGCTGCACCGGCTATCGTCCTATCATCGACGCCGCGCACCGCATGGGTGAACTGCCGCCGGTCAGCTTCGACCGCGCCGCATTGCAGCAAGCGCTGCAGCCATTGCAGCGCGACGACATGTTTACTTACCGGCATGAGGGCCAGACTTTTTATGCGCCGCGCACGCTAGCGCAACTGGTGGCGGTGCGTGCCGCTCATCCGACCGCACGCATGCTGGCCGGATCGACCGATGTCGGCCTGTGGGTCACCAAGCAAATGCGCGATCTGGGCGACATCATTTATCTCGGCCAGGTCGCCGAACTGACGTCGATCACGCTGCGCGACCGGCAGCTGGAGATCGGCGCCGGCGTCACGCTCAACGACGCTTACGCCGAGGTCTGCAAGCACTATCCCGAGCTGTCCGAAATGTGGCAGCGCTTTGCTTCGCTGCCGATCCGCAATGCGGGGACGCTGGGCGGCAATGTCGCCAACGGCTCGCCGATCGGCGACTCGCCGCCGTGGCTGATTGCGTTGGGAGCACAAGTCGTGTTGCGCGGCCCGGCCGGCCAACGGGTGATGCCGCTGGAAGCGCTGTATCTGGATTACATGAAAAAAGACATGCAGGCGGACGAGTTGGTCGAAGCGGTGCGCATCCCGCTGCCGCATGCCGGGCAACGCTTCCGCACTTACAAACTGGCCAAGCGCTTCGACCAAGACATCTCCGCGGTGTGCGCCGCGTTTTCGATCACGCTGGATGGCGACTCGATTCGCGAGGTCCGCATTGCTTACGGCGGCATGGCGGCGACTCCCAAGCGCGCGGCGCTGACCGAGGCCGCGCTGCGCGGACAAACATGGACTGAGGCGACGCTGGATGCCGCCATCGCATTGATGACGCAGGACTTCCAGCCGCTGTCCGATATGCGCGCGTCCAGCGACTACCGAATGAAGACCGCGCAAAACCTGCTGCGCCGCTTTTGGCTGGAAACCCGCACCGATTCACCACTGCGGGCCGACCAGGTCAATCCATTCGCGTGTGTCTGAACACATAAAAAATATCGTAGTCGGAAAAGCGCAGCGCCTTCCGACGTTAAACGGCAGTAGGACTATGCGCTACGGCGGAAGGCGCTGCGCTTTTCCGCCCTACCAGTCAAATCCGACATAGCGCGCAACCACGAGCGAGACGCCATGAATACGCAAACTGAAGCCTTCATCAAAACACATCCCCCGGCGCAGGGCGGCAGCACGGCCTGGGCTGAAGTCGGACAATCGCATCCGCACGAATCGGCAGCGCTGCACGTGCTGGGCGAGGCGACGTATACCGACGACATTCCTGAAGCGCAAGGCACGCTGCATGCTGCGCTCGGCATGTCGCAAAAGGCGCACGCCCGCATCCGTTCGATCAACCTGGATGCGGTGCGCAGCGCGGCCGGCGTGGTGGCCGCGCTCACCGCCGCCGACATCCCCGGCACCAACGATTGCGGACCGATCATTCATGACGATCCGATCCTGGCCGATGGCCTGGTGGAATATGTCGGCCAGCCGATCTTCGTGGTAATCGCCGACAGTCACGACAATGCACGGCGGGCCGTGCGCAAAGCCGTCATCGACTATGAAGAATTGCCGGCGATCCTGACCCCGCAAGCGGCGCACGCGGCGCAATCGTATGTACTGCCGCCGATGCGGCTGGCGCGCGGCAATCCGCAGCAGGCTTTCGAGCAAGCGGCGCATCGGGTCAGCGGTCAGCTCTACGTCGGCGGCCAGGAGCAGTTTTACCTGGAAGGCCAGATTTCCTACGCGATCCCGAAGGAAAACCAGGGCATGCTGGTGCTGTGCTCGACCCAGCATCCGACTGAAATGCAGCACGTGGTGGCGCACGCGCTGGGCGTTCATTCGCACAATATCGTGGTCGAATGCCGGCGCATGGGCGGCGGCTTCGGCGGCAAGGAATCGCAGTCGGCGTTGTGGGCGGCGGCGGCGGCGATTGCCGCGGCCAGACTGAAACGGCCGGTCAAGCTGCGCGCCGACCGCGACGACGACATGATGGTGACCGGCAAGCGTCACTGCTTTCATTACGATTACCAGGTCGGCTACGACGACAGCGGCCGCATCGTCGCGGCCAAGCTCGAGATGGTGACGCGCGCCGGTTTCTCGGCCGACCTGTCGGCCCCGGTCGCGACCCGCGCCGTGTGCCACTTCGACAATACGTATTACTTGTCGGACGTCGATATCCGCGCCATGTGCGGCAAGACCAACACCCAGTCGAACACAGCGTTCCGCGGCTTCGGCGGGCCGCAGGGGGCGATTGCGATCGAATACATCGTCGACGAGATCGCCCGCAATCTGGGACGCGATGCGCTCGATATCCGCAAATTGAATTTCTACGGCCGCAACGATGAAGAGGGCCGCAACGTCACCCAGTACGGCCAGAAAATCGTCGATAACGTGATCCATGAACTGGTCGATGAGCTTGAAGCCAGCAGCGATTACCGCCAGCGCCGCGCTGCGGTCGAAGCCTTCAACGCCGCCAGTCCGGTGCTCAAAAAAGGACTGGCGCTGACGCCGGTCAAATTCGGCATCGCATTCAACGTGACCCATTTCAACCAGGCCGGTGCGCTGGTGCATGTATACACCGACGGCTCGGTCCTGGTGAATCACGGCGGCACCGAAATGGGCCAGGGCATCAATACCAAAGTGGCGCAGGTGGTGGCGCACGAGCTCGGCATTCCGCTGGCGCTGGTGCGCGTCAGCGCCACCGATACCAGCAAGGTCGCCAATACCTCGGCCACCGCGGCATCGACCGGCGCCGACCTGAACGGCAAGGCGGCGCAGGATGCGGCACATACGATTCGCCGGCGGCTGGCGGACTTTTTCGCCACATTGCATCCGGGCGCAGGCGAGGCTGCGGCAGTGACCTTTGCCGCCGGCGCCGTGCATCTCGGCGCACAGTCGATGTCGTTTGCCGAACTGGCGCAAAAGGCATATCTGGCGCGGGTGCAATTGTGGTCGGACGGCTTCTACGCCACGCCAGGCTTGCACTGGGACCCGAAGACCATGACCGGCCGGCCGTTTTCTTACTTTGCCTATGGGGCGTCGGTGTCGGAAGTGGTGGTCGATACCCTGACCGGCGAATGGAAGTTGTTGCGCGCCGATGCGCTGTACGATGCCGGCCAGTCGCTGAATCCGGCGCTCGACATCGGCCAGGTTGAAGGGGCGTTCATTCAGGGCATGGGCTGGCTGACCACCGAGGAACTGTGGTGGAACAAGGATGGCAAGCTGATGACGCATGCGCCGTCCACTTACAAGATCCCGGGCGTGTCCGATTGCCCGCAGGATTTCCGCGTCAATTTATACAAGAACCGGAACGTCGAAGACAGCATTCATCGTTCCAAGGCGGTCGGCGAACCGCCGCTGCTGCTGCCGTTCTCGGTATTTTTCGCGATCCGCGATGCGATCGCTAGCGTCGGCGGCAATCGCTTCAATCCGCCGCTCAATGCGCCGGCCACCAGCGAAGCGATCCTGAAGTCAATCGAGGCAGTGCGCGTCATGACGCGCGCCGCCTGATCCATCATGGGAGCCTGAACATGAACCATTGGCTGCATGCGCTGACCACGCTGATGACGCAAACGCCACCGACTTCCGCCGCGATCCTGATCACGGTGGCACAGGTGGAAGGCTCCGGCCCGCGTGAACCGGGAGCCAAAATGGTGGTGACCTCGGTGGCGCAATTCGACACCATAGGCGGCGGCCATCTTGAGCTGCGGGCGATCGAAATTGCGCGCGAGATGCTGCGGGAAGGATTGTCGATCAGCCGCGAGCGGCGCCTGCAAAGATTTCCGCTCGGGCCGTCGCTCGGCCAGTGCTGCGGCGGCGTCGTCCATCTGGCGTTCGAACGCATCACCTCGGCCGACGCCGATTATTTCAGTCATCTGCAAACGCGCCTGTGCAACGCCGAAGACAGCTGGCGCGTGGTGGCGCTGGATGCGGCGTTGCCGCCGACCCTGTGCGACAACGATGGTCAACGCGTGCACGGTCCGGGCGGATTGCCGGCCTTGCCGGCGCTGCCATTCACGGCTGACGGCCCCTGCCGCGTTCTGCATGGCGCCAGCGGTCAGCGCTGGCTGCTGGATGGCTGCCTGGCGGTGCGGCCGCAATTGTTCCTGTTCGGCGCGGGGCATGTCGGTGCTGCGATCGTCAAGGCGCTGGGCGATTTGCCCTGTCGCGTGGTCTGGGTCGACGAGCGCGAAGAGATGTTCCCGGATCTGCTGCCGGCCAACGTCAGCATCGAGGCCACCGATGTGCCGGAGGCGCTGGTGGACAGCGCTGCGCCCGGTTCCAGCTTCTTGGTGATGACCCACAACCACGCGCTGGACCAGCGTTTGTCGGCGCAAATTTTGCGGCGTGACGACGTCGCCTGGTTCGGCCTGATCGGATCGAAAACCAAGCGCATGCAGTTTGAGCATCGCTTGCGCGAGCGCGGGATTGCGCCGGAGCGTTTGGCCGAGATGGTCTGTCCGATCGGCATCCCCGGCATTGTCGGCAAGGAACCGGCGGTCATCGCCGCGTCGGTCAGCGCGCAATTGCTGCAGGCCTGGGAACGGATCGCGCAGCAGCAGCAACGGTCTGCGGTGTCATCGCGGATGCAGGAAGCTACGGCTGGCATTGCTTAAGAGCTGCCCTTGATGCGGCGCTAACGATCATCCGATAATGCTGTTTGTTTGCTTATTTGCTTAAGAAGGAAGTACCTCATGGCAGTCGCCAATCTCTCCGATCTCACCAACCTCAATCCGTCCACCCTGCAAGCCTATCGCGCCAGCGTGCTGCATTTCACCGCCGATCCGGCACAACATGCGGACGCTTATGCATGGCATGCAGATGGCTTGCTGGTGGTGGCCGATGGCCGGGTGCTGATGGTCGGCGACTATCTGCAACTGGCGACACAACTCAAGGCGTCGCTGTCGACGGAGCTGGAGATCCATGATTATCGCGGCAAGATCATCATGCCGGGCTTTATCGACACCCACGTCCACTATCCGCAAACCGACATGATCGCGTCGCCGTCGCCGGGCTTGCTGCCATGGCTGGAAAAGTACACCTTCCCGACCGAACGCAAGTTCAGCGATCCTTCCCATGCCAGCGACGTCGCGCACTTTTTTATCGACGAACTGCTGCGCTGCGGCACCACCACTGCGATGGTGTATTGCACCGTGAACCCGACTTCGGTCGATGCATTTTTCAACGAGAGCGAAAAGCGCGATCTGCGCATGGTCGCCGGCAAGGTGCTGATGGATAGGAATTGCCCCGCCTTTTTGCAAGATACGGCCGAGGGCGGCGTTCGCGAAAGCGAAGAGCTGCTGAAAAAATGGCACGGCCGCGGCCGTCAAATGTATGCGATCACGCCGCGCTTCGCGCCGACTTCCAGCAACGCTCAGATGCAACTGACGGGCGAACTGGCACGCGCTTATCCGGACGCATTTCTACAGACTCACGTCGCCGAAAATACCGACGAAGTAGCCTGGGTCAAGTCACTGTACCCGGATGCGCGCAGCTATCTGGATGTCTACGACAAGTACGGCATGTTGCGGCCGCGCTCGATGTACGCGCATTGCATCTGGCTCGACGACGGCGATCGGCAGCGCATGGCGGAAACCGGATCGGCGATTTCGATTTGCCCCACTTCCAATCTGTTCCTCGGCAGCGGCCTGTTCGATTTTGAGCGTGCCGATGCGTTGCAGGTGCCGTTGTCGCTGGCTACCGATGTCGGCGGCGGCACCAGCTTTTCGATGTTGCAGACGATGAATGAGGCCTACAAGGTCGCCCGCATGGGCAATTGCTTTCTGCCTGCGTTGCGGATGTTCTATCTGGCGACGCTGGGCGCTGCCCGCAGCATGCGGCTGGAGGACACTATCGGCAATTTCGCTGCGGGCAACGAAGCCGACTTTATCGTGCTCGATCCAAAAGCGACGCCGTTACTGGCGCGTCGCAGTATGCGCACGGAGAGCCTGGAAGAGTTGCTGTTTGCGCTGGCGCTGCTGGGGGACGATAGGACTATTGCGGCGACTTATGCCGCCGGCAAACTGGTGCATAGACGCGAGTATCCGTCAGACATTTAATTCGAGCGAAGCGTTGCGATGCTTGCTGGATTTTGACGACGCAGTCGCCGTGAAGGCGACCAGCGGGCGTTGCGTCTACGGCCGTAACATATACCGGTTGTCGCTGACGCATTCGTAGCGTTGCAGGATATTGCCGAACTCGTCCACGCTTTCCAGGTACACATCGAAATGCCACAGGCGCGCCATGTGCCGCAGCATTTCATCCGTGTTGTTGGCCAGCGGTCGGCCATCGCTGCGGAAGTGGCGCAGCGTCAGACTGCGATCGCCGCGCGTATTGACTGACCAGACCTGGATATTCGGCTCGCGATGATTGATGTCGTATTGCCGGGACAGCACTTGACGCACGTATTGATAACCGGCGTCGTTATGAATCGCCGAGACTTCCAATTCGCTGCGGTTTTCATCGTCCAATACGGAAAACAGGCGCATGTCGCGTATCAATTTGGGCGACAGATATTGCGCGACAAAGCTCTCATCCTTGAAGTTGCGCATCGCGTAATGCAGTGCGTCCAGCCACGGCGTACCCGCCAGTTCGGGGAACCAGAGATAATCTTCCTCGGTCGGTTTTTCACAGATGCGCCGAATGTCGCACATCATCGAAAATCCCAGCGCATACGGATTGATCCCGCTGTAATACGACTTGGTGATCGGCGGCTGGTACACCACGTTGCTGTGCGAGTGCAAAAATTCCATCATAAAGCCATCGGTCAGGCGGCCTTGATCGTAGAGCGTGTTCAAGATCGTGTAATGCCAGAACGTGGCCCAGCCTTCGTTCATCACTTGCGTTTGCCGTTGCGGATAAAAGTATTGCGCGACCTTGCGTACGATACGGATGACTTCGCGCTCCCAGGGCTCCAGCAGCGGCGAATTTTTCTCGGCAAAATACAACAGGTTTTCTTGCGGCTCGGGCGGGAAGCGTCCACCAACCTGTTCGGCCATTTCTTCCTTTTTTTCCGGCAAGGTGCTCCACAGTTCATTCACCTGCGATTGCATGTATTGTTCGCGTTCGCGGCGCTGCGCCTGCTCTTTTGCCAGCGACAATTTCTGCGGCCGCTTGTAGCGATCGACGCCGTAGTGCATCAGCGCGTGACATGAATCGAGCAGTTCCTCCACCTTCGACAAGCCGTAGCGCTCTTCGCATTCGGCGATGTGGCTCTTTGCGTACACCAGATAATCGATGATTGCGCGCGCATCCGTCCACAACTGGAACAGGTAATTGCCCTTGAAGAACGAGTTATGTCCGTACGCCGCATGCGCCACCACCAGCGCCTGCATCGTCATCGTATTTTCTTCCATCAAATAGGCGATGCAAGGATCCGAGTTGATGACGATTTCGTAGGCCAAGCCCATTTGCCCGCGCTTGTAATCGCGTTCGGTGGTGAGGAAATGCTTGCCGAACGACCAGTGCCGATAATTGACCGGCATCCCGGACGACGCATAGGCATCCATCATTTGTTCGGCCGAAATGATCTCCAGTTGAATCGGATAAACATCCAGTTTATAGCTGGCCGCCACCCGCGCAATTTCCTGTTCATATTGTTCGATCAGCTCGAAGGTCCAATCGGATGGGCACGGCAGCGGCTTGTTGACCGGGCAGGAACTCATGTTCTCACCTGTTTTTCAAATAACTCGCGGAATACCGGATAAATCTCGCCCGCCGTTTGTACTTTTTTCATTGCGAAATGAGGATAAACGGCGGCTACCTGCTCGTACTCGGTCCATAAATTCTGCTCTTCGACGGTCACCTGGATGTATGCAAAATAGCGTGCTCGCGGCAGGATTTCCTGCTCCAGCAACTGTCGGCATTTCGGCGAATCGTCATTCCAGTTGTCGCCATCGGAAGCCTGTGCGCCGTAGATATTCCAATCGCCGGGAGGATAACGATCGTCAATGATCTGCTTCATCAATTCCAGCGCGCTCGACACCACCGTACCGCCGCTTTCCTGCGAGTGAAAGAACGTATCTTCATTCACCTCGTCGGCACGCGTGTGGTGACGGATGAAGACTACCTCGATATGTTCGTAACTTCTGGTAAGGAACAGATAAAGCAGGATAAAAAAGCGCTTGGACAAATCTTTGCGTTGTTCGTCCATCGATCCCGATACGTCCATCACGCAAAACATTACGGCCTGGGTCGACGGTTGCGGCAGCTTGATGCGATTGACGTAGCGCAGGTCGAATGGATCAATGAAAGGAATGCGCCAGATACGCCCTTTCAAGTGATGGATATCCTCTTCCAGGCGTCTGATTTCGTCGCGCCTGTCTTCTGGATCCGCCTTCAGCGTTTCCATCAGCTGCTCCAGTTCGCGCAACTTGGCTACCAGCGGCGAACCCAATGCGATGCGACGCCCGAGCGAACTGCGCAGCGAACGCACGATGTCGATGTTGTTAGGCGTGCCGTCGACGGAATAACCTGCCCGCATGCTTTTCCAACTCGGCACGGACATCAGATTGGTCTTGATCAAGCGCGGCAGTTCCAGGTCTTCGAAGAAGTACTGCATGAATTCTTCGCGCGACAGCTGGAAGATGAACTCATCTTCGCCCTCGCCCTGATCGCTGGCCGAACTACCGCCACCGCCAGCACCGCTATTCGGGCGCGCAATGCGATCCCCTTGCAAATAATCTTGATTGCCGGGATGGACGATCTCGCGCGTGCCGCCGGGACCATGGCTAAACACCGGCTCGGTGATGCCCTTGCGCGGGATGCTGATGCTTTTGGCGTTCTCGATTTCCTTGATGCCGCGATCACGCACAGCCTCGGTTACTGAATGTTGGATGGCTGTCCGAAAACGTCGCAAAAACCGTTCTCTATTGGCAATACTCTTATTCTTGCCGGACAGCCTACGATCGATTATCTGATGCAACACGATCCAGTCTCCTTGTCGGAACGCGCCTGGTGAGCTACTGACAACGATGACAGCATTGCCAGTTCGCAGTCGCTACATCATTGCACCTCTAAAAATCGTCACGAGCTTCCCAAGGATAGGGGGCGACAATGTTCCGCCGCCGTACACCGGCGCGGTAGACATCGCCGCCCCCGAGACTGGGTTGCCCGGTAAATTTGCAGAGCCGCCCATCACGACGACTTACGCACTCGCAGATACCATTCGCACAGCAAACGCACTTGCTTTGGCGTGTAACCTTTGCTGACCATGCGATTGACGAAGTCCTCATGTTTGCGTAATTCTTCGGTGGAGCCTTTGGCGTTGAACGAAATAACCGGCAACAAATCCTCTGTATTCGAGAACATTTTTTTCTCGATGACCACCCGCAATTTTTCGTAGCTGGTCCAGAGCGGATTCTTGCCAGCATTCGATACCCTTGCCCGCAGCACGAAGTTGACAATTTCATTACGAAAATCTTTCGGATTGCTGATGCCGGCCGGTTTTTCGATTTTCTCCAGTTCGCTGTTCAAGGCCGCCCGGTCGAAACTTTCACCGGTGTCATGATCGCGGTACTCCTGATCCTGGATCCAGAAGTCTGCATAAGTGACATAGCGGTCAAATACGTTTTGGCCGTATTCCGAATAGGATTCCAGATAAGCGGTTTGAATTTCCTTGCCGATGAATTCGGCGTAACGCGTGGCCAGCGTATCCTTGACGAAGGATAAATATTTTTGCTCCACTTCTGGCGGGAACTGTTCGCGTTCGATCTGCTGTTCGAGCACATACATCAGGTGCACCGGATTGGCCGCTACTTCAGTCGAATCGAAGTTGAAAACGCGCGACAGGATCTTGAAGGAAAAGCGGGTCGAGACGCCGGTCATGCCTTCGTCGACGCCGGCATAATCGCGGTACTCCTGGAAAGACTTGGCTTTGGGATCGCTATCTTTCAGATTGTCGCCGTTATACACCTGCATTTTCGAAAAGATACTTGAGTTCTCCGGTTCGCGAAGGCGCGTCAATATCGCGAATTGCGCCATCATTTTCAATGTGCCCGGTGCGCAAATGGCTTTTTCAAGCGACGAAGTGCGAATCAGCTTCTCGTAGATCTTAATTTCTTCCGAAACCCGCAGGCAATAAGGGACCTTGACGATGTAAATACGATCCAGCAATGCTTCATTATTTTTGTTGTTGCGGAAGGCCTTCCATTCGGATTCGTTGGAGTGCGCCAGGATAATGCCGTCGAACGGAATCGCGCCGAAACCTTCAGTACCCTTGAAATTGCCTTCTTGCGTCGCCGTCAGCAACGGATGCAGCACCTTGATCGGCGCTTTGAACATTTCGACAAATTCCAATAAGCCCTGATTCGACAGGCACAGACCGCCGGAATAGCTGTACGCGTCGGCGTCATCCTGCGAATATTGCTCCAGTTTGCGGATGTCGACCTTGCCTACCAGCGTTGAAATATCCTGATTGTTTTCATCGCCCGGCTCGGTTTTTGAAATCCCGACCTGACGCAATATCGACGGATAGCGTTTAACCACACGGAATTTGCGGATATCGCCGTTGAATTCGTGCAGCCGCTTTACGGCCCATGGACTCAGGATCGATTTTATATAGCGGCGCGGGATGCCGTATTGCTCTTCGAGGATGGCGCCATCCTCTTCATAGTCGAACAAGCCAAGCGGCGACTCATTGACCGGCGAGCCCTTGATTGAATAGAACGGTACGTGTTCCATCAATTGTTTCAGTCGTTCTGCGATCGACGATTTGCCGCCGCCGACTGGGCCCAGCAAATACAGGATCTGTTTCCGCTCTTCCAGGCCTTGAGCCGCATGGCGGAAGTAGGCGACCACTTGTTCGATCACCTCCTCGGCTCCGTAAAACTCCTTGAAGGTCGGATAGATCTTGAGCACCTTGTTGGCAAAGATCCGCGATAGCGTTTGATCTTGGCGAGTATCGATCTTCTGGGGTTCGCCTATCGCCATCAGCATGCGTTCCCCGGCCGTCGCATAGACGGCAGGATCGTTCTTACAAAGCGACAGATATTCTTCTAACGAAAACTCTTCTTCTCTGGTTTTGTCGAACCGGCTCGCAAAGCTGCTGTAGATATCCATATCACCCCCGCATCAACGATGTTGCGAAAACAGATTGAATGAACTCACATTATGCTTATTAGATTTCCCGCTTCCTGACAGTTCCTTGATGAAATAGTGCCGCTTTCGAAGTAACGCAGAAGAGGGCTATACGTTTTGATTCTATATCTTTTTCTGAGATACAACAGAAGATTGTGCAGAAACGCGACATCTAAACCAAATCCTGTACACCTTCATTTATATCACTTCTCGTTCCACGGCGCGACCTTGGTCAATATCAGCATGCCTGGCACCGCCAGCCAGAAGCACAGAACGAAGAACGTAAACCAGCCGGTTTCGGCAACGATGTATCCCACCGATGAATTGATAAATGTACGCGGCACCGCTGCCAGACTGGTGAACAATGCATATTGGGTCGCAGTGTAGCGCGGATCGGTGGTACGGGCGATGTATGCCACGAAAGCCGCGGTACCGAGACCAACGCCGAAGGCCTCGCCGCCGATCACTATTGCCAGCACGATCGGATCTGCGCCGACTTGCGCCAACCACGCGAACCCGAGTATGGTCACGGCCTGCACCACGCCAAAAATCCACAACGCCCGATTGATCCCGAGCTGAACCATCCAGATGCCGCCCACTAGCCCACCAACCAGGCTGGCCCAAAGACTGGTGGTCTTGGAAATCGCCCCGATCTGCGTCAGCGAAAATCCAAGGTCGATATAAAACCTCGTGGCAAGAGCGGTCGCCATGCTGTCGCCCAGCTTGTACAGGAAAATGAAACCCAGGATCCACAACGCGCTTCGCCATCCATCGCGCGCAATAAACTCTTGAAACGGCAGCAGTACCGCCTCGCGAATATTCTTCGGCGGTGCGCCATATACAGTCGGCTCCTTGATCAGCAAGGTGCAAATCAAGCCTGGCAGCATGAAGGCTGCGGTAATCCAGAATACGGCCTGCCATGCCATGTGATCGGCCAGGAACAGCGACAGCGCCCCCGGCACCATGCCGGCCACCTTGTAGGCATTCACATTGACGGCGGCGCCCAATCCTTGCTCACTGTCAGGCAGGATTTCACGCCGATAGGCATCGATCACGATATCCTGGCTGGCCGACAAAAAAGCCACCAGCGATGCGATGCCGGCAATCGTCGCCACCTGCGTATTCGGATCGAGCATGCCCATGGCGCCGATGGCGACGAACAAAGTCGCCTGCGTCAATGCCATCCAGCCGCGCCGACGGCCCAATTTCCCGAAATGAAAACGGTCCATCAACGGCGACCACAGGAATTTCCAGGTGTAAGGAAACATCACCAGCGCGAACAAGCCGAGCGCCTTCACATTCAGGCCGGATTTGGTAAGCCAGGCTTGCAACAGGCTGAGCAAAATGAACAACGGCAAGCCTGAACTGAAGCCGAGAAAAGCGCAGATCAGCATGCGCCGGTTGAGATAGTGATGCCAGGGGCGTGAAGTTGATGTCATGGATGCGCCCGTTGTTGCGGGAGGTTTTAGGACATCTCTAAAAATAGTCACGAGCCGCTCAAAGTCGGGCAGCGGTATTGCAAGACCATGCGGCCGGACGGCTGTACGGTACACGTCGCAAGCCCGGCCTTGACGAAATGACGCTCGGCAGTGGATTTTCAGGGATGGCCGTCATTTTTTACGAAAACGGAAGACTGCGAGACTACCACGCCAGTTGGGTAGCACCGATATCGGTTGCCCGTCGTGCAGCGCGACGCACTCGAGCACTTCCAGCCCCACTTCGTTCGCCAGCTCTTCAAAATCCTTGATGGTTGCGCAACGCAAATTGGGGGTGTCGTACCATTCATACGGCAGCGTTTTCGACACCGGCATACGGCCGCGCAATAACGCCACCCGATGCGGCCAGTAAGCGAAATTGGGAAAAGACACGATCGCTTCGCGCCCCACCCGCGCGATGTCGCGCAATACACCTTCGACGTTCTTCATCATTTGCAACGCCGACAAACACAGCACGGTATCAAATGCATTGTCGGCAAACATCGCCAAACCCACTTCCAGATCCTGCTGAATCACCGAGACTCCGCGCGCCACGCACGCCGGAATTTTTTCATCGTCGATTTCAACGCCGTAACCGCCGCACTGCTTGTCGGATTGCAGGTAGTCGAGCATGACGCCGTCGCCGCAGCCAAGATCCAGCACCTGCGATTGGCCGCGTACCCAGTGGGCGATAAAAGCCAGATCGGGCCGCAAGCTGCTTAGTTGATTAAAGTTCATGCCGCCACTCCTGCCGCTTCCTTCGCTTCCGTCATATGCACCGGACCCAGCTCCTGCCAGATACGCTCGTAATATTCGCGCATCACATTCAGGTAACGCGGGTCATCCAGCAAAAAAGCGTCGTGACCGTGCGGCGCATCGATTTCGGCATAACTGACGCGCCGTTTATTGTTGACCAGTGCCTGCACTATCTCGCGGCTGCGCTCCGGCGCAAAGCGCCAGTCGGTCATGAACGAGACCAGCAGGAATTGCGCCTGTGTTTTGCTCAGCGCCTGGGTCAAATCGCCGCCAAATTCCTTGGCCGGATCAAAGTAATCGAGCGCCTTGGTGATCAACAGATAGGTGTTGGCATCGAAGTATTCGGAGAATTTATCGCCCTGATAGCGCAGATACGATTCGATTTCAAAATCGACGCCGAAGCCGAACTGGTATGCGCCGGAACGCAGGTCGCGGCCGAATTTCTCGGCCATGTCGTCATCCGACAAATACGTGATGTGGCCGACCATGCGCGCCACCCGCAGTCCGTTTTTGGGAACCACGCCATGCGCGTAATAATCGCCGCCATGAAAGCCCGGGTCGGTCAGGATCGCCTGCCGCGCGACGTCATTGAAGGCAATGTTCTGCGCCGACAGCTTAGGCGTCGATGCAATCACCACGCAATGGCGCAAGCGGGTCGGATACAACAAGCTCCAGGCCAGCGCCTGCATGCCACCAAGCGAACCGCCCATGACCGCGGCAAATTGCGCGATCCCGAGCGCATCGGCCAGGCGCGCCTGCGCCTGCACCCAGTCTTCCACCGTCACCACCGGGAAGTCGGCGCCATACGGCTTGCCGGTCGCCGGATTGATATGCATCGGTCCGGTGGAGCCGAAACAGGAGCCCAGGTTATTGACGCCGATGACGAAAAATTTGTCGGTATCGAGCGGCTTGCCGGGCCCCACCATATTGTCCCACCAGCCGACGTTTTTTTCGTCGCCCTCGTACACTCCGGCAACGTGATGCGATGCGTTCAGCGCATGGCACACCAGCACGGCGTTCGACTTGTCCGCATTGAGCTCGCCGTAAGTTTCATAAACCAGTGTGTATGCCGCCAGCGATGCACCGCTTTGCAAGAGTAGCGGCGTCGCAAATTGCATGGATTGGGGGGAGACGATTCCTAGAGACATGACTTGTGGCTTGGGGTTGGATTTGCTCGCATTTGATTAACCGCCGCCGCAATCGCGCTCGGTTCGGTATTGCGCAGGATTTTCTTGGTTTGTGCGATCAGCCCGTCCAGGTCGCTATTCAGGATTTCCTGCTTTACTGCCAGCAATTGCGCCGGATGCATCGAGAATTCCAGCAGGCCCATGCCAAGCAGCAAACGCGTGAATTTGACGTCGCCCGCCATTTCTCCGCATACCGACACCGGAATTCCCGCCTTGCGCCCGAGCGCAATCACAGTCGACAGCAGATACAAAACAGCCGGATGGAGCGGGTTATACAAATGCGCCACTTCGTGGTCGACGCGGTCGATCGCCAGCGTGTACTGGATCAAGTCGTTGGTGCCGATCGATAAAAAATCCATGCGCTTGATAAACATCGGCAAGGCCAGTGCGGCAGCCGGGATTTCGATCATGGCGCCGATCTTGATGTGTTCGTCGAACTTGATCTTTTCACTGCGCAGTTCCTGCTTGGCCCGGTCTATCATCGCCAGCGTCTGGTCGATTTCAAACGCGTGCGCCAGCATCGGAATCAGCAGCTTGACCGGACCAAAAGCGGATGCCCGCAAAATTGCTTTCAACTGCGTCAAAAACAGTTGCGGTTCGGCCAGGCAATAACGAATGGCGCGCAGCCCAAGCGCCGGATTGAGGGCGGTCTGTTCTTCGACGTTGAGCGGCTTGTCGGCGCCGACGTCGAGCGTGCGTATCGTCACCGGGCGGCCTTTCATTGCCGTCACTGCCTGCCGATATGACTCGAATTGCTCATCTTCAGTCGGCAATTCGTGCTGCGTCCCGATCCGTCCCATGAACAGGAATTCCGAACGGAACAGGCCGACGCCGCTGGCGCCCGACTCCATCGCGGTCGCACAATCGCTAGGCAATTCGATGTTGGCCAACAAGGTGATTACGGTGCCGTCCAAGGTGATTGCGGGGATTTTCTTGATCTTTCCGAGTTTTCTGCGGGAGCGCAGCAGCTGTACCTGATGCTCGCGATACTGTTCGAGTATCACGGAGGCGGGATCGACGATGACCACGCCGGCATCGCCGTCGATGATGATCCAGTCGTCCTGCTTGATCAGCCGCGACGCGTTGTTCATGCCGACTGCGGCTGGAATATCGAGGCTGCGGGCGACAATCGCCGTATGCGAGTTCTGGCCGCCCAGATCGGTCACGAAACCGGCGAAAGCACGATCGCGGAACTGCAGCATGTCGGCCGGCGAGATGTCGTACGCGACCACCACGATGTTGGCAAAAGAGGTGCCTTCGCTGTCAACTTCCGGCAATCTCAAGGCAGTGCCGGTCAGCACTTTCAAAACGCGCTCGCCGACTTGCTGGACGTCGGCCTTGCGCTCGCGCAGATAGGGATCTTCGATTTCGTCGAACTGTGCCGACAGCTCGTCGATCTGGGTGACCAGCGCCCATTCGGCGTTATATTGGCGATTCCGGATAATGTCGAGCGGCATGTCGGCCAGCATCGGATCCGACAGGATCAATAGATGGACGTCAACGAAAGCGCCCAATTCTGCCGGCGATTCTTTCGGCAATGTCTTGCGGATGGTCTGCAACTCTTCACGCACCTTGCAGATGGCGTTCTGCAAGCGCTGTACTTCCGCCTCCACCTGAACTTCGCCGATCAGGTAATGTTTGACGTCCATCGCCGCTGGCGCGAGCAAATGGGCACGGCCGATCGCAATGCCGCGTGAAACCGGGATGCCGTGTAAAGTGAAAGATGCCATCGAATCAGCCCGCTGGAAAATGATGTTTGAAAATAATGCGGAACCGTGCCGGCTGCAAATGATCGCCCCAGTATATTTTCGGCACGCTTAAAAATAAAGCGCGCCAGCCTGATTTTTATAATAATACCGAGAGGCTATTTTCCTCACCGAGGTTCCTGGCTGAAAACCCATCTGATATCTTGCTGCGCAACTACTTGAGAATCACTAGCTGCAAGCGTCGGCGGGCGAATTTGGGAAATCCGGCACGCTACGGGACAGACATCCAACAGGTTGAACAGGAAGCGACAACCAGCGCGTTACTCGCCTTCGCCGAACTTATCCAGAATCAGCTGATGCAATGCATCGAAGCACGCGGTTTCATCTTCGCCTTCGGCTTCCAGCAAGACGGTGCTGCCCTTGCCGGCCGCCAGCATCATTACCCCCATGATGGACTTGGCATTGACGCGGCGCTTGTTGCGGGTCATCCAGACTTCACTTTTGAATTTGGTCGCGAGTTGGGTCAGTTTGGCCGATGCACGCGCGTGCAGGCCGAGCTTGTTAATAATTTCAATTTCTTTTTGAATCATTTTGTCTTCTGGTTTTGTGTTTTTGGCAAATGTATAGTTGAATCATCGCGCCGCAGTGGAGCAAGGGCGTTAATGGGCGACACGCACCCGACTGTCGACTCTGACCGCGCCGCCCTGGCCGCCCGCCAAGGCCATTTCTGCAACCACGTCCAACGTATCGTTGCGATAAGTCAGGGCCCGCAACAGCATCGGCAAACTGATGCCGGCAATCACTTGAATCTGATTGGCGCTGCATAAGGGCAACGTGCAATTCGAGGGGGTGCCGCCCATGACGTCGGTAATCACCAACACGCCGGAGCCGTCATCCAAGCGGGCGACAGCTTGTTTTGCCAGTTGCTGCACCTCAGCCGGATTCTGGTCGGCGATCACATCAATCGCTTCGACTTTCTCCGGCGTCTGGCGAAATACGTGGGAAGCAGCCGCGATGAAGGCCTGGCCAAGCGGGGCGTGAGTCAAAAGGAGAATGCCTATCATAATTTCACTATTAATCTTGCAATGCGTTGCAATGCGGATTGTCCGCAGTTCACAACAATTTGAATCCGGTTCGGCATTGATATCCGTGCTGCTGCCGACGATAACGCAATTCTTACTCCAGCGCCGCTTCCAGCGCATTAATGAACATCTCGGCAACATCAAAGCCGGTCTGCTGCATGATTTCCTGGAAACAGGTTGGACTGGTAACGTTGACCTCGGTCAGGTAATCCCCAATCACGTCCAATCCTACCAGCAACAAGCCGGACTTTGAAAGCACCGGCCCAAGCGCTTCGCCGATTTCACGATCGCGCGCGGTGAGCGGTCTAGCCACGCCGATGCCGCCGGCCGCCAGATTGCCGCGCACTTCCGTACCTTGCGGAATCCTGGCCAACGAGTAAGGGACCACTTCGCCGCCAATCACCAATACCCGCTTATCGCCGGTCACGATCTCTGGAATGAAACGCTGGATCATGATGGTGCGATGGCCGTGGTTGGTCAAGGTTTCGATGATCGACCCCAGGTTCAAGCCATCTTGCCGAACCCGGAAAATACCGGCGCCGCCCATGCCGTCGAGCGGCTTCAGGATCACGTCCTGATGCTCCTCGTGAAAGGCGCGCAGGCGCGCAACGTCGCGCGTCACCAAGGTCGGCGAGGTGAATTTCGAGAACTTCGCAATCGCCAGTTTTTCGTTGTGATCGCGAATCGCCTGTGGTTTATTGAACACACGTGCGCCTTGTGCTTCTGCCATCTCCAGCAAATACGTGGTGTAGATGTACTCCATATCGAACGGCGGATCCTTGCGCAGCAGGATGGCGTCGAATTCGGACAAGAACATCGAGGTCGCCGCCGTCGCGTGATACCACTCCTTGGCGTCGCCGGTCAGCGTCACGCGCACCACGTTGGCGGTGACGATGCCGCTTTCCAGCGCCATGTCTTTCTGCTCGAAGGCATAAATGGTATGACCGCGCTTTACCGCTTCGACCATCATTGCGTAGGTCGAGTCCTTGTAGGTCTTGAAACTGGCGAGGGGGTCGGCGAGGAAAGCGATTTTCATTGGTTAATCACCTTTTAGTGGATTGGGGGGGGTGGTTTTTTTAATCTATGTGGGGCGGGGTAATTCTGTTGTGATGCAGGTTTTTTAAACCCGGTATTGCAAAGTATTTTGTTGCTTCAAGCTTCCGGTTTGGTCAGTTGGGGACAGAGTAATTCGCCACGCTGCGGTGGCTCGTAAACTCTGTCCCGCAATTGTTGTGGTTTCTCTGTCCCGCAATTAGTTAATAGATCTCCGGATTCGGATCCGTCTTTTCCATTTCCAGCGAAGCCGCCAGCAGTCCCAGCCGCGCCACCACGCCATACATATAGAACCGGTTGGGTGCGGTGGTGCCGGGCTTGGCCAGCAAATCCGGTAATGCGTGCTGTTGCGCAAATGCCAGCGGCACGTAATGGGCGCCGGGCGCGTTCAGGTTTTCATTGATGCCGCGCTCGGCATGGACCCGGTAGAAACCGCCGATCACATAGCGGTCGATCATGTACACCACCGGTTCCGCCACCGCATCGTTGATGTGCTCGAAGGTATGCACGCCTTCCTGGATGATCAGGTCGTGCACTTCGATCCCTTCTTTACCGACCGCCATCTTTTCGCGTTGTTTGCGGCTCAATTCCTTGATCTGGCTGGCGTCGGTCACGCTCATCACGCTCATGCCGTAGGTGCCGGCATCGGCCTTGACGATCACGAAAGGTTTTTCCTTGATGCCGTATTCCTTGTATTTCTTGCGGATTTTCGCCAGCAGCGAGCTGACGCTGGCTGCCAGCTTGTCTTCACCGACATGCTCCTTGAAGTCGATCTGGTCGCACTTGGAGAAAAACGGATTGAGCATCCACGGATCGACATCGACCAGTTTGGAGAATTTCTTCACCACCTCGTCGTAAGCGGCAAAATGATTGCTCTTGCGGCGCACGGTCCAGCCGGCATGCAGCGGCGGCAGCAGGTTTTGCTCATTCAGGTTTTCCAGGATAGGCGGAATTCCGGACGACAAATCGTTGTTCAGCAAAATCGTGCATGGATCGAAATTCTTCACGCCCAGCCGACGGCCGTTCGGCGAGCGCTCCAGCGGCTCCAGCGTGAGCGTGGTGCCGTCCGGCAGTTCTATCGTATGCGGCTCCTTCAGATCATCCGACAGCGAACCCAGCCGCACATGCAAGCCGGTCTGACGGAAAATCTGTATCAGGCGCGCGACATTCTGCAAATAGAAAGTGTTGCGGGTATGCAGTTCCGGCAACAGCAGCAGGTTTTTAGCGTCCGGGCAATACTTCTCGATCGCCGCCATCGCAGCTTGCACCGCCAGCGGCAGCATTTCGGGCGAAAGATTGTTAAAGCCGCCGGGGAACAGATTGGTATCCACCGGTGCCAGCTTGAACCCCGAATTGCGCAAATCAACCGAGCAATAAAACGGCGGCGTATGTTCCTGCCATTCCATCCGGAACCAGCGCTCGATGGCAGGCGTGGCACCGAGAATTTTCTTTTCGAGATCAAGCAACGGACCGTTCAGGGCCGTAACGAGGTGAGGAACCATATAAAACCTTCTGTGAAAACCTTCTTATTAGTGAACACCTCTAAAAACCTACTGCAGAGTTTGGCAAACTCGCCAATCTCGGGGCTGCAGGGTTGGCAAGATCGTCGCCGTACCTTCGTACGACTCCTCTTCTCCCTCAGACCTTGGGCCGCTCGCTACGGTTTTTCGAGGTGTCCTAGTGCCTAACCAAGGCTTGATGCTGCGCTTGAGATGGTACTTTTACAAAAAGTGAAAGACGCCGATTCTAACGGGAAACGCACTACTTCACAGGTCACAACTGGTCGTCGAAGTCCGGCAATGCAGGAGATCGAAGAGTCCTCGGCCTGTAGAGTCACTTAATATCAGGGCAATAAGCTGATTTTAAACCCCTCTCGAAAAGCAAAAAAGCGCCTTCGAAAGGCGCTATAAACAGTCCGGCAACTTGCAAAATGGCCAATACGTCAACGATCCCGGAGCGCCTGCCAGCGCTCCGGGATCGTCACCCAGCAACAATCAATCCGCAAAAATTCAATCGTGGTAGGCCGATTCGCCATGGCTGGAAATATCCAGGCCTGCGCGCTCTTCTTCTTCCGTCACCCGCAAGCCCATCACCATATCGACCAGCTTGAATGCGATCAGCGATACCAGGCCCGACCAGATCAGGGTGGTCAGCACGCCTTGCAATTGAATCAGCACCTGACCCTTGATCGAATAGTCAGGCGTCACCGCGTTGGCGACGTAATCCCAGACACCCGTGCCGCCAAGGCTAGGCGCGGCAAACACGCCCGTCAGCAAGGCTCCCAGAATCCCGCCCAGGCCATGCACGCCGAACACGTCGAGCGCATCGTCCGCACCCAGCAGCTTTTTCAGGCCGGTAACGCCCCACAGACAGGCAAAGCCAGCGATCAAGCCCATTGCCAGCGCCCCCATCGGGCCGACAAAACCGGCCGCCGGCGTAATCGCCACCAGACCGGCCACCGCTCCTGAAGCGCCGCCCAGCATCGAAGGCTTGCCCTTGCCGATCCACTCGCCCAGGCTCCAGCTCAGGACCGCAGCGGCAGTTGCCAGCAGGGTATTGATAAAGGCCAGCGCAGCGCTGCCGTTTGCTTCCAGCGCAGAGCCGGCGTTGAAGCCGAACCAGCCAAACCACAGCAGCGAAGCGCCGACCATGGTCAAGGTCAGGCTATGCGGCTTGAAAGCTTCCTTGCCGAACCCGACCCGCTTGCCGATCACATAAGAACCCACCAGGCCGGCGATAGCGGCATTGATATGCACCACGGTGCCGCCGGCAAAATCCAACGCGCCTTTCTGGAACAGCCAGCCGCCGGTGGCAGTCAGTTTCTCTGCAGCTGCAGCGCTGGTGAAGCCATCCGGACCAGGCCAGTACCAGACCATGTGCGCGATCGGCAGATAGGCAAAGGTGAACCACAGCACGACGAACACCAAAATCGCGGAGAACTTGGCGCGCTCGGCGAAGGCGCCGATGATCAAGGCGCAGGTAATTGCCGCAAACGCTCCCTGGAACACGACATAGGCATACTCCGGCACCACCACGCCCTTGCTGAACGTCGCGGCCACCGAATCCGGGGTCATGCCGCGCAGGAACAAGCGGCTGAAGTCGCCGAAAAACGCATTGCCCTCAGTGAACGCAATGCTGTAGCCGTAAATGACCCACAGCACCAGCACCAGCGAAAAGATGGTGAAACATTGCATCAGCACCGACAGCATGTTCTTGCTGCGCACCAGCCCGCCGTAAAACAGGCCGAGGCCGGGCAAGGTCATCAGAATCACGAAGGCAGTGGAAATCAATAACCAGGCGGTGTCGCCCTTGTTCGGCACCGGTGCTGCGGGTGCCGCGGCTGGAGCAGCAACCGGTGCCGCCACGGCAGCCGGCTCTGCCGGTGCCGCAGCTGGCGTTGCCTCTGCCTTCGCCGATGCCGCATTCGATGCAACGGCGGCACTAGCCGCCGGCGCAGCCTCATCAGCCGCCGCCGGTAACGCCAAGCCCAACGCGAGCGCCAGCGTGCCCCCTGCCAACAGCGTGGCGAATATTTTTTTAATGTTCATATAACCCTCCCCCTTAGATGGCATCTTTGCCGGTTTCACCGGTACGAATCCGTATCACTTCCTGCAACTCAAAGACAAAGATCTTGCCGTCGCCGATTTTGCCGGTGCGGGCGGCGGTTTCAATCGCCTCAACCGCCCGCTCCAGGATTGCATCGTCCACCGCCGCTTCGATCTTGGTCTTCGGCAGGAAATCGACCACATATTCGGCCCCGCGATACAGCTCGGTATGGCCCTTCTGGCGGCCGAAGCCCTTGACTTCGGTCACGGTGATGCCTTGCACGCCAATTTCCGACAAGGCTTCGCGCACCTCGTCGAGCTTGAACGGTTTGATGATCGCTGTAATCAGTTTCATGCTGGCTCCTTAATTGTTTTCATTGCAATTCGCGGGTCATATCTGATCAGAAAGTTTTCGCAAGAGAAAACACCACCCCGTTTTTACCCAGATTCTTGCCATCCGGAGCGACATAAGCGCCGCTCTTGGCGTCGGTGCCGACCCACGCCGCGCCGAGCGTCACGCCGCCGATTTGCTCAAAGGTCTTGGTGACGCCGACTTTCCAGTCGTTATAGCTGGCGAAACTCAGGTTTTCGACGCGCTGATGGCCCGCATGCAAACCCAGCGTCACCCCGGCGCCGACATCGATGTTGGCGCCCAGGTCGTAATAAGCGCTGTTCTTGCTGTTGGCGGTGCCGAACAGATTGGTCATTGCGTGGGAATATTTGAAATAGGCCGGGCCGTAACCGATCTGGCCGTACAGCTCGAAGGTATTGGCGTTCCTGGCGACCAGGCTGAGATTGTTGCGTGGGTAGTAGTAATACAGGCCACCCACATCATAGGTAAAGCCGCCCGGCAAATCGCCGCGCTTGCCGCCATAGATATCCCACTCCAGCGGGCCTTTGCCATCCAGGCCGGCGCTATCGACCGTATCCTTGATCCACTTGATGTTGGACAGCCAGGTACCCGCGTAAAGACCGGTCGGATTGTTGGTGTAATCCGCGCCGCCTTGCAGTGCCGGGTCGAACCGCGTTTGCGAAATGCCCCGGTAGCGATAATCGTTGACCACTCCGATGTTGTAACTGATTTCGTTGGCGGGCTTGGCCTCTTCGGCATGGGCCAAACCAGCGGTGAAAGTTGCTGCTATTGCGGCGGCTAGAACCAGCTTTTTCATGAGAGTTCCTGTTGGATGGGGGAAGCAAAAACCGAAAAATCCGTCGTGTTCAACCACTCCATAGCAGAACCCATGCCAAGCGGCATTTAACCTTGTACAGGCTGTTTTTTACACTCTGTTAATTTTTACAGTGCGCTGCAACAGGGATATTGATGCTGCACCGCACCAGAACGGTGCGGACATAAAGATAGCGCGCCATTGCGGTGCAATGGCGCAACCCAATTGAGATGACAGCGGGGTCCCGAGCACACCATCGGCACTTGCGGTCGGAGCGGAGTTAGCGAGAAGTCGGCAACTTGCCGTTGCCATAGATATCGTGCAGCTCTTGCGCAAAAACCGCCTTCTTGCGCACCAAGTTAACCAGTTCCTCACCGGCCTTCTCGGGGCTGCCGGCGTCAAACGGCGGCGCCGGGTCGTACTCTAGCGCCAGTTGCGCCATTTTTGCCGTCTGTTCGCCGCGCAAGATGGCTGCCAATGCCAAGCCGAAATCGATGCCCGCGGTGACGCCGCCGCCGGTCACCCGGTTACGGTCATGGACCACTCGTTGATTGACGGCGGTCGCGCCGAATACCGGCAGCAAGTCGCGCACCAGCCAATGCGAGCTAGCGCGATACCCGTTCAACAGACCGGCGGCGCCGAGAATCAGCGAACCGGTGCAGACGCTCGTCACATAACGCGCCGTTTTCCCGCGCTCGGCCACGAATGCCATCAGTGCCGGATCCTGCAGCGCACCGATAGTCCCCTTGCCGGCGCCGGGCACCAGCAGCACATCCAGATCGTCCGGGCAGGCCGAATAAGTCGTGGTCGGCACAATATGCACGCCGCTGTCCGTGACGATGGTGCGCTTGTCCACATACACCAGGTGCGATTCGACATTGGGCAGAAAATTCAAGGTTTGCTGAGGACCGATCAAATCCAGCAAGGTCATGTCGGGATACAACACAAAAGCCATTTTCAGACGCTTTGAAGACGGCAACCCCGGGCCGTAGCCGGGATCCGCCTGATTGCCGGCCCGAGCCGGTAACGCGCCGATGGCGCCGGTCGCAGCCAGCATGCCTGCTAGTGAAGCTGTAAATTGCCGCCTATCCATGTATAGCCCTCTCAAAAAATTAATAATTTAATCACACTTCTACCCAGCCAACAGACGGAAACACCGGAAGGCACTACAACGGCCACGCCGAAGCCTCCGGCCGCGTTCATTTTTTCAGGACGACGTCGAACTCCCAAACATTCTCAACAGAATCTAAAGAACCGCACACACCCAAGAAATTTCTCATAGACAGCGCCGAAAATATTGCCATGCTAACCACATCCGTTTCAATGAAGTGCAGAAAGGACAGGCCGCTATATGCACGCAATAACCAAGTATTTGTCTTGCCTGCTAGTGGCAGCAATCACGAGCTGCAATGCCTGGGCAGGGACGGTGCAAAGCGAACGGGCTGCACGCGAAGAATGCAGCGCATATTCACAGGCAGGCATGCGCGAATGCCTCGCAAAAAAAGCCAACGCCAGCGCTGCCGAGTTAAGCAAGGCTGAAAACAAGGTACGCAGGACGCTTGCCAAATGGGATGAGGACACTAAGTACGTCAATCTCGCCAAAGCAAAATTTGAAACCTCGAACAAAGAATTTGGGCGTTACCGTGACGCCCACTGCGCGTTCGACGTATCGCTCGGCGGCGGTGCAATTGGCAATGCGCTAGAGATAGGGCGCTTGGCTTGCGTATTTGAACTGAACTCCAGACGCGCCGCCCAGCTCAGGGATGCCATCTCCGATCTTCCGCTGAAGTAAGCAAACTCCCGCTCAAGGCTGCGCCGTCCGCTCCCGGACGGCGGCGTCGCCACCCAAGGCTTGGTATAGCGCGACCTGGCTGTTCAGCAGATTTAAATTGTTGTCGGCCAGCGCGATCTCGGCGGCGCGTTGCGCCTCTTGCGCGTCGAGCCAGGCCCTGAGCGGCACTGCGCCCGCGCGATAGCGTTCTTGATACAGACCTTCGATCTTGCTTGCCGCAGCCAGCGACTGTGCCAGCTTGCCCGCCTGAACCTGGAACTGGCTGCGCGCCGACAAGGCGATTTCAACCTCGCTCAGCGCTTTGTAAAAGGTTTGGCGAAAGTCGATTACCGCCTTTTCATAGTCGAGCCGGGATACTTCGACGCTCAAGCGCATTTGATTCCATTGCAAAAACGGGAAGCTCAAACCGACTCCCACCGTCGCCACCGGATTTTGCAGCAGGTTCAGCAGCGCCGTGCTGGCGCTGCCCAGCGATCCGGTCAGGGTCAATGCGGGATAGTAGCTGGCACGGGTGGCGTCGACGTCGGCCAGCATCTTGCGCAGCCGCAGTTCGGCCGCATGCAGGTCGGGCCGGCGGCTGAGCAACTGCGACGGCAGACCGGCGTCGATGGTTGGCAAAGACTCGACAGATAGCGTGTGCAGCTCGGGATAGCGCGTTTGCGGCGGACTGTCGAACAGGATCGCCAGCGCGGCACGCGTCTCCGTCAATTGTTGCAGCAGCTGGGTATGGCTCGCCTGCTGCGATGCCAGCGAGCGCTCCGCCTCCAGCACCTCTAGCGACGATACCGCTCCGGCATCGCGTTGCAGCCGGACCAATTGCAGGACCTGGCCAGCATAGGCGATGCTCTGTTCGCTGACGGCGGTGCGTTGTTGCAGGTTGCCGATCTTCCAATACAAATTGGCGGTGGTGCCGATCAGGGCCAGTGCGGCGCTGGCGCGATCCTCGGCGCTGGCCAATGCTTCCCATTCGGCAGCGTCGCGCTGGCTGGCCAGCTTGCCCCACGGATCCAGTTTGTAGCGGACAGCAGCGCTGAGCGACTGGCTGCGAACGGTGTTCGGCGCGCCACGCAAGTTGCGGCTGTTGGCGGTAGTTAAATCGAGCGCGAGCGTAGGGTTGATGACCGCCAGTCCGGCTTGCAACCGGGCGCGCCGGACCAGGAGCGCAGCCGCCGCCAGATCGTTATTGCGGGCCAGCGCCAGTTCGATCAATTGATTCAATTGCGGATCGTTGAAATTGCGCCACCAGCGGTCGCCTGGCGCGGTCTGCGTTGCGCTGGCGGCATCGCTGTTTTGCCATTGGTCCGGCGTTGCAAGCTCTGCCGGCTGATAACGCGTGTGAAACCCGGCGCAGCCGGCCAGCAAGCCGCAGGCGATGACACAGATGGTTGCGTTGAAATAATTCATGTCGATGTCTTCATTCTCGTGCCAGCGCCTCGACCGGATCCAGGCGCGCCGCGTTGCGGGCCGGTAAAAACCCGAAAACGATGCCGATCACGGTCGAACAGGTACAAGCCGCCACGATGGAGGCGAGCGAATAATGCATCTGAAAATTGTCATTGATGCCGGAAAACACTGCGCCGATGCCCAGCGCCAGCGCGATTCCCAAGATGCCGCCCAGCAGGCACACCAATATCGCTTCGATCAGGAATTGCCGCATGATGTCGGCCTGGCGGGCGCCGACCGCCATCCGCACGCCGATTTCGCGGATCCGTTCGGTGACCGACACCAGCATGATATTCATCACGCCGATGCCGCCGACCACCAGCGAGATCAGCGCAATCATCGATACCAGCAGGGTCAGGGTGGCGGTGGTTTTTTCTATGGTCTTGCGGATGCTGTCGCTGTTATAGATAAAAAAATCTTTACTGCCATGCCGCTGTGTTAACAGCTTGACGATGCTTTTTTCCGCCGCTGCCGGCGATGCCGTATCGCCGATGCGCACCACGATCGATTGCAGCGGCGACTGGCCGATGATGCGATGCAGGGCGGTGGTATACGGCACCCACAAGGTCAGTTTGCCGCCGCCAAAGCTGTTCTGTTCCTTTTTGGCGACGCCGACGATGCGGATCGGGATATCGCCCAGCATCAGAATCTGTCCGATCGGATTGCTGTCGCTCCCGAATAATTTTTGGCGGGTGTTGTGGTCGATCACCGCTTCCTGCTTCTGGTGTCTGATGCTGGCCGTCGTGAATCCACTGCCTGCCGCCATCTGAATCCCGTGCACCCGGAAATGCTGTTCGCCGACGCCTTCCAGCGTGGCGCTGGCCGACCGGTTGCGATAGCGCACCGTCGCCGAGGCGGCAACGCCGGGCGTGGCGCTGTCGGCATAGACCTGCTGCGCCAGCACGTCCGCATCCGCGGCAACCAGCGTGCGCAGCGCCGCGGCTTTTTCGTCGCCGTAGTCTTTGCCGGGATAAATCGTAATGGTGTTGGTGCCCAGGTAGCTGATCTCCTTCAGGATTTGCCGGCGCGAGCCTTCGCCCAGCGCGACCACCGAGACTACCGATGCGATGCCGATGATGATGCCCAGCATGGTCAGGAAGCTGCGCAAGCGATGCGATTTCATCGACAGCAACGCCATCTTGCAAGCCTCTATCAGACTGGCGCCGGCGGCGCGCCATGAGGATTCCTGGGTGAGTTCGATGGCTGCCGGATCGGTGCTGGTTGCCGCAGCAGCGGCCATCTCGTCAGGCGGGATGGTCCGCAGCCGGTCGGCGACGATTTCGCCGTCGCTGATTTCAATGATGCGCTGCGCGTACTCGGCGACGTGCATGTCGTGCGTGACGATGATCACGGTATGGCCCTCGGCATGCAGCTCCTGCAAAATCCTGATCACTTCCTGGCCGCTATGACGATCCAGCGCGCCGGTCGGTTCGTCGGCCAGTATCACCTGACCGCCATTCATCAGCGAGCGGGCGATACTGACGCGTTGCTGCTGGCCGCCGGACAATTGACCGGGGCGATGATGGGTGCGCTTGCCCAGTCCCAGTCGGGTCAGCAAGGCGTGCGCGCGCTGCTTTCTGGCCGCAGCCGCTTGGCCGGCGTAGATCGCCGGAATTTCGACATTGCCGATCGCGTCCAGGTCCGGCAGCAGATGATAGCGCTGGAAAATGAAGCCGAAATGCTCGCGCCGCAGCTGTGCCAGCGCATCGGCCGGCAGGTCGCCGACAGCGTGACCGGCAACATGGTAGCTGCCACTGCTGGGGCGGTCCAGACAACCGAGGATGTTCATCAGCGTCGACTTACCCGAGCCGGACGGGCCGACCAGGGCCACCATTTCTCCCGCTGCAATCTTCAGGTTGATGTTGTTGAGTACGGTGACGGCGTCTTCGCCGGATGGAAATTGCCGGGACACTGCCGTCAGTTCTAACAGGGCCGGCTTCATGCTTGGCTCATGATTATGGAGTTCTGGTCGCTGTCCGGGCTGCTGTCGGCCTCGCCGATGACCACTTGCTCGCCCGCGGCCAGGCCGTCCAGCACTTGCGCATGGATGTTGTTGATGCCGATCCGTATCCGGCGCGTGGCTACCGTACGCTTGCCGTTCCGGGTTTCCAATACCTTGACCTGATAGCGGCCGTCCTCGCCGCGTTCGCCCAAGGCGGTCGATGGAATCACCAGTGCGTCCCTGGCCTGCTTGATCACAATCGAGACTTGCGCGGTCATCGAAATCCTCAGCCGGTTATCCGGGTTGGGGACATCAAACAAGGCGTTGTAATAAATCGGGGTTGCGCTGACGTTGTTTTCGTTGCGGCTGGCATCGCGGCTGATCGAATCCGGAGCAGGCTCGATCGTGCGCAATGTGCCGTGATAGCGGTGATCGGGATCGCCCAGAATGGTGAAATGGACTGGCTGTTGCGGCTTGACGCGAATCACGTCGGCTTCGGACACCAATGCCTTGACGGTCATGGTTTTCAATTCGGCCAGGATGATGATGGTCGGCGCCTGTTGGGCGGAATTGACGGTTTGCCCTTCCTTGGTCACGATAGCCACGACCTCGCCATCCATCGGCGCAATGATTTTGGTGTAGCCGAGATTCAGCTGCGCCGTGCTGACCGTGATCCTGGCTTGTTCGATTTGCGCATTCAGCGAGTCGATGTCGGCCAGCGTGGCTTGCAGCGTTGCTTCGGCGCTTTCAAAATTTTCACGCGAGCCGGCGTCGCCCGCCAGCAAGCGCTGCTGGCGCTTGAAATTCAATTGGGCCTGGACCAGCATCGCCTGTTTGGAGCGTAGCTGGGCAAGCACCTGGGTCAGCCCCGACTGCGCATTCTGCAGCGCGTTTTGCTGCGTCAATGAGTCGATCTCGGCGACGAGCTGCCCTTTTTTCACTTGCTGCCCAAGCACTACTTTTAGCGATTTCAGTTGACCGGATACCTGGGCGCCGACATTTACCTGTTGCAGGGCTTCCAGCGAACCGCTGGCCAGAACTGTATCTTGAATGTCGGCAATCGCGACCGGTGCGGTTAGGTTTTGCGGCTCATTGCCGGTTGAAAATAGAAATCGGTAGAGCGCGAATGCCGCCAGCAAGCATGCAGTGACGGAAACGAGGTAAATGAGGAATTTTTTATTCGATATCCGCATGGGAGGAGTCAATTGATTGCAGGAATCACTATTTATGCCGTCGTCCAATCAAGTGGAAAATGCAAAAACGACATTGTTTTCATAATAACATCGACGCACCCGCGTCTCGGCGCAAGAGTCAAGAAGCTCCTCAACAGCATCATTTGCTGGAGAATAGCGATTTAAAAATAAAACCAAGGCAAACATGGATCTCCACACCTTCCTGTTCTACGTACTGACCGAATGCGCGCTATCGCTGTCGCCGGGACCGGCGGTGATGCTGGTGGTGGCTTATGGTTTGACGGTCGGCTGGCGGAAATCGATTTTCGCCACGCTCGGCATCCTGAGCGCCAACCTGATTTATTTTGCGATTTCGGCGACCGGCCTGGGAGCGTTGATCGTCGCTTCGCACACTTTGTTTACCGTGGTGAAATGGCTGGGCGTGGTTTATCTGGCGTATCTCGGGCTGTCGGCGATCTTTGGCCGGCCGTCACCGATTACGGCATCGCGCTTGAGTGTGGACAATCCGTCCGGCTGGAAGATGTGGTTTAGCGGACTGACGCTGCAGCTGGCCAATCCGAAATCGCTGATTTTCTTCATGGCGATCCTGCCGCAGTTCGTGAACCCGGCCGCCGAGGTGCAGGCGCAAATGGTGTGGCTGGCCTTGGGTTCGGTGATTCCGGAATTTTTTATCCTGATCGGCTACGGCGCACTGGCCGGCCGGATGCAAACGCTGGCGACCCAGGCGCGCTTTGCCCGCGTCACCGACCGCATCGCCGGCAGCCTGATGCTGGGCGTGGCGATGATGGTGGCGACGCTGCAAAAATAATTAACGGACTTTGAAGCGATATACATCATCGGCATCCAGCTGTCGCGTGAGCACGCCGTCAAACCAGAGTTTATGCAGGTGCGCCAGCGCCTCGCCCAGCGCAAACGTCATTTGATGCGCATCCAGCGGGCGGCGGAACATGACTGGCACGATATCGCTGGCCGATTGCGGCGTGACGCAAGCCTCGACCACTTCCGCCAGCCGCTCGCGATGATGCTGCTGCAACTGGTCGATGCGGATCTGCAAGCCGCGAAAAGGTTTGCCGTGCGACGGCAGCACCAATGTATCGGCCCCCAGCTCGCGGAATTTCTCCAGCGAATCGACGTATTGCTGGACCGGATTGGATTCCGGCTCGATCGCAAAGACCGAGACGTTGGTGGAAATCCGCGGCAGCACCATATCGCCGGAAATCAACAGTTCCAGATCCGCGCAATACAGCGCCGCATGTTCCGGCGAGTGGCCGTGACCGGTGATGACTCTCCATGTATGGCGGCCGATGCGAAAGTGCTGCCGGTCGGCCAGCCGGCGATAGGCCAGCGGCACCGCCGGCACCATCGAGGCGTAATAGGATTTGCGCTGCGCCACTTTGTCCACCATCTCCGGATCGCGCATGCCGTGCCGTTGGAAATGCGGTATCGCCGCGCTGCCGTCGGCGCCGGGCAACGCGGCCGACATGATGCGCGCCGACAGGTATTCGCCGGCGCTCATCCACAGCGGCGCCTGCCAGCGCTCGCATAACCATGCGGCCAGGCCGACATGGTCCGGGTGGCAATGGGTCGCGATGACACGCAACACCGGCAGGCCGTCCAGTTGCGTCTCGAAAATGCTGTCCCAGGCGCTGCGCGTAGCATCGTTGGCGATGCCGCAATCGACGATGGTCCAGCCGTGCCGGATGCCGTCCGCAGTCTCGATGCTGTCTTCCAGCAACCATAAATTGATGTGGTCCAGTGCGAATGGCAAGCCCATGCGCAACCAACGCACGCCGGGCGCGACTTCTAGCGTGCTGCCGCCGGCTGGCAAGGTGTCGCCGAAGGCGTAGCTGAGCTGGGCTTCTAGAGCGTTCATTGAGATTTCTTTCTATAAGTTAAACCGTATCGTCGGAAAAGCGCAGCGCCTGCCGGCGCTGCATGTCGGAAGACGCTGCGCTTTTCCGACCTACGCAGCCCAATCGATTATTGCTGCATGGCATGGCAAATGTTCTTCCGGTGTTCCCATTTTCCGCCAGCGCGCCTACAATGCGCTTTACGTTAACGTAAACTGCCATTGTAAGTAAACAACAACCTTGTACTCCGATGCACATTTGACCATGCCAACCTACACCATTACCGAACTTGCACACGAATTCGACATTACCCCGCGAGCGATCCGGTTTTATGAGGACCAGGGTTTATTGAGCCCGAAGCGCGATGGCGCCGGCGGCCGCAACCGGGTTTACGCGGCGCGCGAGCGTACCCGCTTGAAGCTGACATTGCGCGGAAAACGGCTTGGGCTCACGCTGTCGGAGATCAAGAGCCTGGTCGAGATGTACGACTCGCCTAAGGATTCGGCGCCGCAACTGAGCCTGTTCCTGGAAGTCCTGGCGCGGCATCGGGAGCACCTGGAACAGCAGCGCGAGGACATCGAAGTGACGCTGGCGGAAATTACCGCGCACGAGGACGAGTGCAAGCGCTTGTTGGCTAGCGGTCAGTTTGGCCAGCCGGCCAGCGCCGCATCGGCCGAGGAAAACGCCTGATCCGGCAGGCAGCGCTGACGTATACGTCAATCGCTGCCGGCATTGGCGGTATCGCTTTTTGAAGATATTTAGCAGCACCTTTAATAACTTATTAACGCCCTATAATTACCCCCTACGGAGGATGACAAGATGGTCCACTTACCCGGTTTGAGCTTCGATCACGGCGAGGATATCGCCGCCTTACGCGGCGCTGTTCAAGAATTTGCCGCCGCGGAAATCGCGCCGCGCGCCGCAGAGATAGACCGCAGCGACCAGTTCCCGATGGATTTATGGAAAAAAATGGGCGACCTCGGCTTGCTCGGGATTACCGCCGATGAACAATACGGCGGCAGCGGCCTCGGTTACCTGGCCCACATCATCGCGATGGAAGAAATTTCCCGCGCCTCGGCCTCGGTCGGCCTTTCTTACGGCGCCCACTCCAATCTGTGCGTCAACCAGATTTCCCGCAACGGCACGGCCGAACAAAAAGCCAAATACCTGCCCAAGCTGATTTCCGGCGACCACGTCGGCGCGTTGGCGATGTCCGAGCCGAACGCCGGCTCCGACGTGGTCAGCATGAAATTGCGGGCCGAATTCAAGGGCGACCGCTGGGTGTTGAACGGCACCAAAATGTGGATCACCAACGGTCCCGACGCCGATGTGCTGGTGGTGTACGCCAAGAACGACATCGAAGCCGGCGCGCGCGGCATGACCGCGTTCCTGATCGAAAAGAACTTCAAGGGATTCAGCGTCGCGCAAAAACTCGACAAACTCGGCATGCGCGGTTCGCATACCGGCGAGCTGGTGTTCCAGGACTGCGAAGTGCCGGCTGAAAACGTGCTGGGCGGACTGGGCCAGGGCGTCAACGTGCTGATGTCCGGTCTGGACTACGAGCGCAGCGTGCTGTCCGGCGGCTCGCTCGGCATCATGCAGGCCTGTATGGATGTGGTGGTGCCTTACGTTCACGACCGCAAGCAGTTCGGCCAGCCGATTGGCGAATTCCAGCTGATGCAGGGCAAACTGGCCGATATGTATTCGACCATGATGGCCTGCAAAGCCTATGTGTACGCAGTGGGCCAGGCTTGCGACCGCGCCAAGACGCCGGAAGCGGCCCGGGCGCTGCGCAAGGACGCGGCCGGGGCGATTCTGTACGCGGCTGAAAAAGCCACCTGGATGGCGGGCGAAGCGATCCAGGCGCTGGGCGGCAACGGCTACATCAACGAGTATCCGGTCGGACGCTTGTGGCGCGACGCCAAGCTGTATGAAATCGGCGCCGGCACCAGCGAAATCCGGCGCATGCTGATCGGCCGCGAATTGTTCGCCGAAACGCGATAACAGGCGCGACGCATATGTCTGCATCAATGCCTGCATTGCATATCCAAACCGCGCTGCTGGCGCATCCGCAATTGTCGGCGGCGCTGGCGCGGCAAGTCTGGCTGAAGATGGAAAACATGCAGCCGGCCGGCTCCTTCAAGCTGCGCGGGATCGGCTTGCTATGCCAGCGCGCAGTGGCTGACGGCGCTCGCCATCTGGTCTGTCCGTCGGGCGGCAATGCAGGTTTTGCGGCGGCGTTTGCCGGCGCCGCGCTGGGCGTCAAAACCACCATCCTGGTACCTAGCACCACCTCGGCCGCAGTCTGTCGCCGCATCCGCGAAATCGGCGCCGAGGTGATCGTCCACGGCAGCGTTTGGGACGAGGCCAATCAAGAAGCGCTGCGCTTGTGCGCGCAGCCGGGCACTGTCTATATCCCGCCGTTCGACCATCCCGATATCTGGGAAGGCAACGCCACCTTGATCGACGAAGCGGTGGCGCAGGGCAGGGAGCTGGGCGTCGAATTCGACGCCGTGATTTGCTCGGCCGGCGGCGGCGGTTTACTGAGCGGCATATTGACCGGCATGCACCGCAACGGTCTGGCGCAAGTGCCGTTGATCGTAGCGGAAACTGAAGGCGCGGCGTCGCTGCATGCCGCGGTGCAAGCGGGCGAACTGGTGACGCTGCCCGCCATCACCTCGATCGCCTCCACCCTCGGCGCGCGGCGCGTGGCGCAGCAGGCGTTCGACTGGACCCGGCGTCACCCGGTGCAGTGCGTGACCGTCAGCGATGCGCAGGCGGTCGCGGCCTGCCTGGCGTTTGCGGATGATATGCGGACCCTGGTCGAGCCGGCCTGCGGCGCGGCGCTCGCGGTGGCTTATCAAAACCTGCCGGTGCTGGCAGCCTGCAAGCGGCCGCTGATCGTGGTGTGCGGCGGCATCGGCGTCAGTCTGGCGGCGCTGGCGGCCTGGAAGGAACAGTTTTCATTGTGAGTAACCCGGTCCAATTTCCTAAATTGCTGTCGTCGCAGATCGCCTTCGATACTGCGCGCACGATCCTGGACGGGTTCGACAAGCATTACCGGCTGTTTCGCGCAGCCAGCCAATTGGCCAAGCAGCATTTCGAAGATGCCGACTGGGGCACGGCCCAGATCGCCGCCCGCGAGCGAATCGGCTTTTATGACGCCCGAGTCGAGGAATGCGTCGCGGTGCTGGAGGACGAATACGATGAAAGCGACCTGACCGACGAGGTCTGGCGCGAGGTCAAACTGCATTACATCGGCTTGCTGACCCATCACAAGCAGCCGGAACTGGCCGAGACTTTTTTCAATTCTGTGTGCTGCAAGATTTTGCATCGCACTTATTTTCATAACGATTTCATTTTCGTGCGGCCGGCGGTATCGACCGAGTACCTGGACACCGACGAAGCGCAGCCGACTTATCGCGTGTATTACCCGGCCAGCGACGGCGTGCATTACACCATCAAGCGCCTGATCACCAATTTCCAGTTGCAGCGCCCGTTCGCCGACCTCGACCGCGATGTCGCGCAGGTCGAGCGCCGCATCCGCCAAGTGTTCGGCCACGCGCCGCTGGAGCCGAATCACCAGGTGCAGGTGCTATCGAATCTGTTTTACCGCAACAAGGGCGCGTACATGGTCGGCAAGATCATCAACGGCCCGCACGAACATCCGTTCGTGGTGCCTATCCTGCATAACCGCCACGGCGAGCTGGTGCTGGATGCGGTGCTGTTCGACAGCAAGGTGCTGGCGATATTGTTCTCGTTTACGCGCGCCTATTTCATGGTCGACATGGAAGTGCCGTCGGCCTACGTGCAGTTCCTGCGCAGCCTGTTGCCGAACAAACCGCGCAGCGAAATCTACACCATCCTGGGTTTGCAGAAACTAGGCAAGGCGCTGTTCTATCGCGACTTCCTGCGCCATCTGCGGCATTCCTCCGACCATTTCGAAATCGCGCCCGGCATCCGCGGACTGGTGATGCTGGTATTTGCGCTGCCGTCGTTTCCGTATGTGTTCAAGGTCATCAAGGATTATTTCCCGGCGCCGAAAGACACCACCAAGGCCTTGGTCAAGGAAAAATACCAGCTGGTCAAAAATCACGACCGGGTCGGCCGCATGGCCGATACGCTGGAGTATTCCAGCGTCGCTTTCCCGCGCGCGCGCTTCTCCGACGCGCTGCTGGCCGAGCTGAAGCAGGTGGCGCCATCGGTGGTCGAAGAAGACGGCGACGAGGTCATCATCCGCCATCTGTATATCGAACGGCGCATGATGCCGCTCAACATTTATCTGAGCAATGCCGAGAAAAACGACGACCAGGTGGCGCTGGAACATGGCGTCGTCGAATACGGCAATGCCATCAAGGAACTGGTCGCTGCGAATATCTTTCCGGGCGACATGCTGTATAAAAACTTCGGCGTCACGCGTCATAAACGCGTCGTATTTTACGACTATGATGAAATCGAATACATTACAGATTGTAATTTCCGCACGATTCCGCAGCCGCACAATGAGGAAGAGGAGATGGCCGCCGAACCCTGGTATCCGGTGGCAAAAAACGATGTGTTCCCGGAACAGTTCGGCACATTTCTTCTCGGTAATCAGAACGTCAAAAAATACTTTATCAAGCACCACGCCGATTTATTAACGCAGCAGTATTGGCAGCAACGCAAACAACACATACTTGAAGGACATTTCGACGACGTTTTTCCGTATCCGCAGGAATGTCGTTTTAAAACATGCTTATAGAGCCTGTTGAAGATCTGTAGTGAATGTATGGGTAGTATTTTTCATAAACCGGCAGCATCAGCTGCCCTAATCTGGAGAAGCAACATGAATGACCCAATTGTTATCGTCGGTGCAGCGCGTACGCCAATGGGTGCGCTTCAAGGGGATTTTGCCAACGTATCCGCCAGCGACCTGGGCGCGGTCGCGATCAAGGCTGCGCTGGAGCGCGCCGGTCTGCAACCGGACCAAGTGCAGGAAGTTTTGTTCGGCAACTGCCTGATGGCCGGTCAAGGTCAGGCGCCGGCACGCCAGGCCGCGATCAAGGCCGGCATTCCAGTGTCGGCAGGCGCAGTCACCTTGTCGAAGATGTGCGGTTCGGCCATGCAGGCCACCATCTTCGCCTACGATTCGATCCTGGCCGGAACCAATGAAGTAGTGGTCGCCGGCGGCATGGAGTCGATGTCGCAAGCGCCGTACCTGATCCCGAAGGGACGCGGCGGCTATCGCATCGGCCACGCCACGATTTACGACCACATGATGCTGGACGGCCTGGAAGACGCTTACGACAAAGGCCGTGCGATGGGCACCTTCGGCGAAGATTGCGCCGCCAAGTACCAGTTCAGCCGCGCCGACCAGGATGCGTTTGCAATCAGCTCGGTCAAGCGCGCCCAGGAAGCCACCGCCGACGGTTCGTTTAAATGGGAAATCGCGCCGGTCACCGTCGCCACCCGCGCCGGCGATGTCGTGATCGAAAAAGACGAAGGCCCGCAAAAAGCCAAGGTCGAAAAAATCCCGACACTGAAAGCGGCGTTCAAGAAAGACGGCACCATCACCGCTGCCTCCTCGTCCTCGATCAACGACGGCGCCGCCGCACTGGTCATCATGCGCGAATCGACCGCCAAGAAACTGGGTTGCACCCCGCTCGCCAAGATCGTCGCTCACGCCCGTCATTCGCAAGAGCCGGAATGGTTCACCACCGCACCGGTCGGCGCGATCGACAAAGTGTTCAAAAAGACCGGCTGGAGCGCTGGCGACGTCGACCTGTTCGAAATCAACGAAGCGTTCGCAGCAGTGCCGATGGCCGCCATGAAAGAGCACGGCATCCCGCACGAGAAGGTCAACATTCACGGCGGCGCTTGCGCCTTGGGCCACCCGATCGGCGCGTCCGGCGCCCGCATCGTCGTCACCTTGATCGGCGCATTGAAGAAGACCGGCGGCAAACGCGGTGTGGCATCGCTGTGCATCGGCGGCGGTGAAGCGACCGCGCTGGCGATCGAACTGATGTAATCCCGGTCGCACCAGGAAACATCAAGCAGTACTCGGTCAGCGTTCTTTCGCAGCAGTTTTACTCAGCATCGCGCGAAAGAACGCTGACCCTGTTTTGGCAGTTTGTCAGGACAGGTTTCACTCCATTAAACAGGGCAATTCAGATGGCAGCAGCAATCGACTTCTATTTTGATTTTTCATCCCCGTACGGCTATTTTGCTGCTACCCATATTGAACAGCTGGCGGCCAAATACGATCGCGATGTCGAATGGCATCCTATCCTGTTGGGCCCCGTATTCAAGACCACCGGCTCGACGCCGTTGACCGAGGTGCCAATGAAGGGCGATTACGCGTTTCACGACTTTGAACGCAGCGCACGCTTTCATCGCATCCCGTACCGGCGGCCGGAGGCCTTCCCGATCCCGACCCAGGCGGCAGCGCGCGCCGTACTGTGGGTCCGCAGCAAACAGGGCGCGGACAAGGCGAGCCAGCTCGCCAAGCGGATTTACACCGCCTATTTTGTCGACGGCATCAATATCGGCGAACCGATGCGCTTGGTCGAGATTGCCCAGCAAGCCAATATCGACACCACCGGCCTGGCCGATGGCATCAACAGCCTGCCGATCAAAAACCAGTTGAAAGCGGAAGTCGACCTGGCGATGGCGCGCGGCGTGTTCGGCTCGCCGTTCGTGATTGTCGACGGCGAATCGTTCTGGGGTTTCGACCGCTTCGATCAACTGGACGCCTTCCTGCGCGACGGCAAGATTTAAATCGAAAATGGCAAAGCCCGTCCAACAACCGGACTGCCCCTGCGGCGGCGGCAAGTACGCGGAATGCTGCGGCCGCTACCACGCCGGCGCTGCCGCCCCGACCGCGCTGGCGCTGATGCGCTCGCGTTACAGCGCTTACGTGCTGGGCCAGGGCGAGTATCTGCAAGCGACCTGGCACCCGAGCACCCGTCCGAGCGAAGCGATCACGGCCGAGCCGGACCTGAAGTGGCTGGGGCTGGAAATACGCGGCCATCAAGCCGACGGCGACAGCGCCACGGTGGAATTTGTCGCACGCTACAAAGTGGGCGGTCGCGCTCATCGGCTGCATGAACTGAGTCGGTTTGTGCGCGAAGGAAGCGACGGCGGCCGCTGGTTTTATGTCGATGGCAGTTTCCCTGAAAAATAAAAAGCCAGATGAAAATAATTGCGGGACAGAGTTTAAGAGCCGCCGTAGCGCGGCGAATTACTCTGTCCCCAACTGACTAGATATAAGACGTACCAATTACAAAGAAAAGAATTGCGGAAAGCATCAACAGGGCTAATAGGAGACAACACTATGACGCAATTGATTTCGAGCATCGACCGCGGCAGCCAGGACACGCCGCTGATCGAACAAACCATAGATCAGTTCTTCGACTCAATGGTGAACCAGGTGCCGGACAATGAAGCGCTGGTTTCGCGCCATCAAAACATACGGCTGAGCTATCGACAGCTGCAGCGCCAAGCGAAGCAACTCGCCAGCGCTTTTCTCAAATTAGGAATACAACGCGGCGACCGCATCGGCATCTGGTCGCATAACAATGCCGAGTGGCTGTTGACCCAACTGGCGACCGCCTACACCGGCATCGTCCTGGTCAACATCAATCCAGCCTATCGTCTGAGCGAGCTCGAATACGCGCTCAATAAGGTCGGCTGCAAGGCCTTGATCGCGATGCCCAGTTACAAGAGCAGCGACTACCTGGAGATGATCCGCACGCTGGCGCCGGAGCTGCAACATTGCACGCCGGGCAGCTTGCAGGCGGCCCGCCTGCCGCAGCTGCAAGCGGTGATTCAGCTCGGTACGCAACCGGTGGCGGGCATGCTGCGCTTCGACGATCTGATGGCGAGCGGCGACGCCGACGATGCGCAATTGACGCAACTGGCCGCAAGCTTGAGCGCCAACGATCCGATCAATATCCAGTTCACCAGCGGCACCACCGGCTTCCCGAAAGGGGCGACGCTGACCCATCGCAATATCCTCAACAACGGCTTTTTTATCGGCGAAGCGATGCGGCTGACGGCGCAGGACAAGCTGTGCATTCCGGTGCCGCTGTATCACTGCTTCGGCATGGTGCTCGGCAACCTGGCCTGCCTGACGCACGGCGCGACGATTGTTTATCCGAACGACGGTTTCGAGCCGCTCTCGATTTTGCAGGCGGTGCAGGAAGAACGTTGTACCGGCCTGCACGGCGTGCCGACCATGTTCATCGCCGAACTGGACCATCCGCGCTTTGCAGAGTTCGACCTGTCGTCGCTGCGCACCGGCATCATGGCCGGCTCGCCGTGCCCGATCGAGGTGATGAAACGGGTGGTGCGCGATATGCACCTGGAACAAATCACGATCGCCTACGGCATGACCGAAACCAGCCCGGTCAGTTGTCAGAGCATGACCGATACGCCGCTCGATAAACGCGTCTCGACCGTGGGCCGGGTGCACCCGCATCTGCAAGTCAAAATCGTCGATGCCGACAGCGGCCAGATCGTGCCGATCGGCAGCACCGGCGAATTGTGCACGCACGGCTATTCAGTGATGCACGGTTACTGGGGCGACGAAGAAAAGACGCGTGAAGCGATCGACGCCGACGGCTGGATGCATACCGGCGACCTGGCGACGATGGATGGCGAAGGCTACGTCAACATCGTCGGCCGCATCAAGGATCTGGTGATCCGCGGCGGAGAAAACATTTATCCGCGCGAGATCGAAGAATTCCTGTACCGGCACCCGGCGATCCAGGACGTGCAAGTGGTCGGCGTGCCCGACCCGAAATACGGCGAGGAATTGTGCGCGTGGATTATCTTGCGCCCCGGTCAGACGCTGAACGACGAAGCGTTGCGCGAATTTTGCAAAGGCCAGATCGCCCATTACAAAGTGCCGCGCTACATCCGCTTTGTCGATGCGTTCCCGATGACGGTGACCGGCAAGATCCAGAAATTCAAGATCCGCGAAGCAATGCAAAAAGAATTGAAGTTATCCGATATTCATACCGCCTAAGGGTTTCACTAAAACCACAAGCGACAAAAACCAAACAAAAGGGACAAACAAATGCCGCAACTGCACAGCAAACTCAATCCGCGTAGTGAAGAATTCCAGCAAAATGCCAGCGCACTCAATTTGCTGGTCGACGACCTGCGTCAAAAGGTGGCGCAGATCGCCGAAGGCGGCGGACCGGCGGCCAGCCACAAGCACGTCGCACGCGGCAAATTGCTGCCGCGCGACCGGGTCCAGCTGCTGCTCGATCCGGGCACGCCCTTCCTGGAATTTTCGCAACTGGCCGCCTATCGCGTCTACAAGGACAAGGACGGCAGCGATGCCGCGCCGGCGGCCGGTGTCATCACCGGCATCGGCCGCATCGCCGGCCAGGAATGCGTGATCGTCTGCAACGACGCCACCGTCAAGGGCGGCACCTACTATCCGCTGAGCGTCAAAAAACATTTGCGGGCGCAGGAAGTCGCCGAGCAAAACAATCTGCCCTGCATTTACCTGGTCGATAGCGGCGGCGCCAATCTGCCGAACCAGGATGAAGTGTTTCCCGACCGCGACCATTTCGGCCGCATCTTTTACAACCAGGCCAACCTGTCGGCCAAAGGCATTCCGCAAATCGCCGTGGTGATGGGTTCGTGCACCGCCGGCGGCGCCTATGTGCCGGCGATGAGCGACGAATCGATCATCGTCAAGAACCAGGGCACGATTTTCCTGGCCGGTCCGCCGCTGGTCAAAGCCGCCACCGGCGAAGTGGTCAGTGCCGAAGATCTGGGCGGCGGCGATGTCCACACCCGGCTCTCGGGCGTGGCCGATCACCTGGCGCAAAACGACCTGCATGCGCTGTCGCTGGCACGCACCATCGTCTCCAACCTGAACCGCAAAAAACCGGAAGGCCCGGTGCTGCGGCCGGTGGTCGAACCCAAATATCCGGCGCACGAGTTGTACGGCGTGATCCCGCTCGACACCCGCAAGCCGTTCGACGTCCGCGAAGTGATTGCGCGGATTGTCGACGGCAGCGAATTCGACGAATTCAAGGCGCGCTACGGCACCACGCTGATTTGCGGTTTTGCGCACATCTTCGGCATGCCGGTCGGCATCATCGCCAACAACGGCATCCTGTTTTCGGAAGCGGCGTTGAAGGGCACCCATTTCATCGAGTTGTGCTCGCAACGCAAAATCCCGCTGGTGTTCCTGCAAAACATCACCGGCTTCATGGTCGGCCGCAAATATGAAAACGAGGGCATCGCCCGCAACGGCGCCAAGATGGTGACCGCGGTCGCCACCACATCGGTGCCGAAACTGACGGTGATCATCGGCGGCAGTTTCGGCGCCGGCAACTACGGCATGTGCGGCCGCGCCTACTCGCCGCGTTTCCTGTGGATGTGGCCGAACGCGCGGATTTCGGTGATGGGCGGCGAACAGGCAGCCGGCGTGCTGGCGACCGTCAAGCGCGACGGCATCGAAGCCAAGGGCGGCAGCTGGAGCGCCGAAGAGGAAGAAGCCTTCAAGGCCCCGATCCGCGATCAATATGAACATCAAGGCCACCCGTATTACGCCTCGGCCCGGCTGTGGGATGACGGCGTGATCGACCCGGCCGATACCCGGATGGTGCTGGGACTGGGCTTGAGCGCGGCGCTGAATGCGCCGATTGCCGACACCAAGTTCGGCGTGTTCAGAATGTAATTCAAAGGAAAAACCGAACATGAGCTACCAAACACTATTGCTGGAGCGCCAGGGCGCCATCGCCACCGTGACGTTGAATCGTCCCGAAGTGCGCAACGCCTTCAATGAAACCACGATTGCCGAACTGAACCGGGCTTTCACCGAACTGGGCGCGGCACAGGATGTGCGGGCGATCGTGCTGGCCGCCAACGGCGCGGCATTTTGCGCCGGCGGCGACCTCAACTGGATGCAGGCGATGGCCGACTACACGCCTGAGCAAAACCGCGCCGACGCCGCGCAGCTGGCGGCCATGCTGAACGCCATTTATCAATGCCCGAAACCGGTAATCGCCAAAGTGCAGGGCGATTGCTACGCCGGCGGCATCGGACTGGTGGCCGCCTGCGATATCGTGGTCGCGGTCGATAGCGCCAATTTCTGCCTGTCGGAAGTAAAGATCGGCCTGATCCCGGCCACCATTTCGCCGTATGTGATCAAGGCCATCGGCGAGTCGGCGGCGCGGCGCTACTTCATTACCGCCGAACGCTTTTCCGCACAAGAGGCGCAGCGCATCGGGCTGGTAAATGAAATGGTCGCCGCCGATACCCTGGACGCCAGCGTCAACGCCTTGCTGAAGTCCTTGCTGGCAGCCAGTCCGAACGCCGTGAGCCAGGCCAAGCAACTGGTGCGCGAAGTCGCCGGCCAGCCGCTGACGGCCGAGCTGATTGCCGAAACGGTGGAAGGCATCGCCCAAATCCGCGCCTCGGCGGAAGGACGGGAAGGGGTGCGGGCGTTCCTGGAAAAGCGCAAACCGTCCTGGTTGGCGTAACAACAGCGCCCGATCACATACAATCCTGCTCTTTCCGTCTTTTTGGACTGCTTCATAGACAAATGATTAACGATGCATTCATGCAAGATCCGTATCCGGCTTACCACGCATTGCGTGCTGCCGGAGCCCTGCATTGGAGCCCGGAATTCTGCGGCGGCGCCTGGCTGCTGACCGGCCACGCCGATGTCGCCAGCGTGCTGCGCGATCCGCGCTTCACGGTGCGGCGCGCCGGCGGCTGGGCCAACAGCAGCGGCCCCGAAGCGCTGACCGAGCTGCGCGAATTCAAGCGGATTTTTTCGCGCTCGCTGCTGTTCGTCGATGGCGCCCAGCACACTCGTTTGCGGCAAGTGATGAATGCCGGTTTCAAACCGGCCGCGCTGCAGGCGCTGGCACCGCGCATCCAGACCATCGTCGACAGCTTGCTGGATAACATTGTGGCCAAGGATGCGCCGGCGCAGTTTGACTTTATGGAAGACTTCGCCCGTCCGCTGCCGGCGCTGGTGATTGCTTCGATGCTGGGCATCGCTGCCGCCGACCGCACCGATTTTGTCGCCTGGTCGGACGACATCGCCGCCTTTATCGGCAGCCCGACGCCGACGCTGGAAATCGCCCGGCGCGCCCAAACCAGCCTGATCGCGATGAACGAGTATTTCCGCGAACTGCTGCCGCAACGCCGCCAGCAGCCAGGCGACGACCTGGTCAGCCAGTTATTGGCGGCCGAAGCCGCCGGCGGCATCATCACCACCAAGGAATTGCTGGCGCAATGCTGCACGCTGCTGTTCGCCGGCCATGAAACCACCCGCAACCTGCTGGGCAACGGCACCCTGGCATTGCTGCAACATCCGCAGCAATGGCAAGCCTTGCAACAGACGCCTTCTTTGCTGCCGTCGGCGTTGAAGGAGTTGCTGCGTTTCGACAGCCCGGTGCAGTACACCGGCCGCCGCCTGAAGGTGGATGTCGAGATGCACGGCCAGCTGATGAAAAAAGGCGATCTGGTGATTCCGTTGATCGGCGCCGCCAACCGCGATCCGGCCAAATTCAGCGCCCCCGACCAGCTCGACATCACGCGCAACGAAGGCGCGCATCTGTCGTTCGGCTACGGCCCGCATGTGTGCATCGGCGCCACGCTGACTTATATGGAAGCGGAGATCGCGATGCGCAGCGTGATGCAGCGTTTGCCGCAATTGCAATTGGTCAGCGACACCCAAGCCTGGGGCCAGAACGCGGTGTACCGCAGCCTGCAGCAATTGCCGTTGCGCTTTGCGCACCCGGCCAGCGCGGCCAAGACGCCGGAGGACGCGCTATATGCCTGACCTGATCGACGACATCCGCGCCCAACTGGCAACGTTGCAGGAGCAACGCCTGCTGCGCCAGCGGCGCACCGTCGACGGCCCGCAAGGCCCGCTGCTGAAGCTCGACGGCAAGCAATACCTGGCATTTTGCAGCAACGATTACCTGGGCCTGGCGAATCACCCGGCGCTGATCGCCGCCGCTCATGCCGCGCTCGACACCTATGGCGTCGGCGCCAGCGCCTCGGCATTGATCAGCGGCCACAGCAGCGCGGTCGAGGAGCTGGAAACCGAGTTGGCCGCATTCGTCGGCATGCCGCGCGCCTTGCATTTTTCCACCGGCTACATGGCCAATATGGGCATCATCCCGGCGCTGGTAGGCGCCGGCGACACGGTGTTTTCGGATCGCTTGAATCATGCTTGCCTGATCGACGGGGCGCGGCTGTCGGGCGCGGAATTCCGCATCTATCCGCACAACGACGTGGCCCGGCTGGAACAGCTGCTGGCCAAAAATACCAGCCCGCGCAAACTGATCGCGACCGACGGCGTGTTCAGCATGGACGGCGACATCGCGCCGCTGCCGCAATTGCTGGCCTTGTGCGAGAAATACGACGCCTGGCTGCTGGTCGACGATGCCCACGGCTTCGGCGTGCTGGGGCCGCAGGGACGCGGCAGCCTGGCGCATTTCGGTCTGTCCTCGCCGCGGATTTTATATATGGGAACCTTGGGCAAGGCGGCCGGCGTGTACGGCGCTTTTGTCGCCGGCGACGCCACGCTGATCGAGTGGTTGCTGCAAACCGCGCGCAGCTACATCTTCACCACCGCCAGCCCGCCGTTGCTGGCCGGCGCCTTGCTGGCCACGCTCAAACTGTTGCAAACCGAAGACTGGCGGCAGCAGCATCTGCGCCAGTTGATCGCACGCCTGCGCGCCGGGCTGGCAAACTTGCCATGGCGCTTGCTGCCGTCGGAGACGCCGGTGCAGGCGCTGGTGGTCGAAGACAACCAGCTGGCGCTGACGCTGATGGAAGGCTTGCGCGCGCGCGGCATCTGGGTGCCGGCGATCCGGCCGCCCACCGTACCAAAGGGAACTGCCCGTTTGCGCATCTCGCTGTCGGCGGCGCACAGTGCAGAACAGATAGATCAATTGATCAACGCCTTGCAGGAACTTAGTGTCCTGAATTACTAATTCGTTGAATAAATATGTCGACAATCACCCCAATACTGCGTCACAAATACGCGCAAGGCTCCAGCCTTGCTGTGTTTTGTTCCTTGCCTTGTGGCGATTTCGCCATATTTAATTCTTCAACGAATTAATAACTCAGGACACTACCAATGAAAACAAATAAGACGGCAACATCGGACTGGCAATCGGACATGGTCAAACGCAGCCTGCACAGCGTCTGGCACCCATGCACCCAAATGCAACAACATGAAACGGTACCGCTGGTGGCGGTCAGTCACGGCCGCGGCGCCTGGCTCTATGACGCCGACGGCAAGCGCTATCTGGATGCGATCAGCTCCTGGTGGGTCAATCTGTTCGGCCATGCCAATCCGCGCATCAACGCCGCGCTGAAGGACCAGCTGGACCGGCTCGAACACGCGATGCTGGCCGGCTTCACGCACGAGCCGGTGGTACAGCTGTCGGAACAGCTGGCGGCCCGTACCGGCAACGTGCTGGGACATTGCTTCTATGCGTCGGACGGCGCCTCGGCGGTCGAAATCGCACTGAAGATGAGCTTCCATGCATGGCGCAATGCCGGCTATGGCGACAAGCAGGAATTCGTTTGCCTGAAAGGCAGCTACCACGGCGAGACCCTGGGCGCGCTGGCGGTCACCGATGTCGCCTTGTTCCGCGACGCCTACGGCCCGTTGCTGCGGCAAGCGCACGTGGTGGCCGCGCCCGATGCGCGCGGCGCACGCGATGGCGAGAGCGCGGCCGATGTCGCCCACCGCGCCGCCGCCTCGCTGGAAAAACTGCTGCAGCAGCGCGCCAGCCATATCGCCGCCGTCATCATCGAGCCGCTGGTGCAATGCGCGACCGGGATGGCGATGCATGATCCGCTGTATCTGAGCGAAGTGCGGGCCTTGTGCGACCGCTATAAAGTGCATCTGATATTCGATGAAATCGCAGTCGGCTGCGGCCGCACCGGCACCTTCTTCGCGTCCGAGCAAGCTACAGAAAAAGGCACGGAAGAGGGCGCCACAGCCCAGCCGATATGGCCCGATTTCCTGTGCTTGTCGAAGGGCATCAGCGGCGGCTACCTGCCGTTGTCGCTGGTGATGACGCGCGACAGCATTTACCAGGCGTTCTACGACCACGATGTGCGCCGCGGCTTTTTGCACTCGCATTCCTACACCGGCAATCCGCTGGCGTGCCGCGCTGCGTTGGCGACGCTGGCGATTTTCGACGAGGACGATGTGCTCAACGCCAACCGGGTGCGGGCGCAACGCATGACAGCAGCGCTGGCGCCGCTGGCGCAACATCCGAAGGTGCGCCACTTCCGCCAGCGCGGCATGATCTGGGCGTTCGATGCGGCGATCGACAACAGCGCCGCCGCGGCCAAATTTTCACAGCGTTTTTTCAGCAGCGCGCTGGAACACGAATTGTTGCTGCGGCCGATCGGCAAGACGGTTTACCTGATGCCGCCGTTCATCCTCGACGACGAAGAAATAGACTTGCTGGCCGCGCGCACCGCCGCTGTGTTTGAAAGCGTGATCGCGCATGACTGAAATGCCTAACTTGCCCAAGACCGCCTACTTCGTGGCCGGCACCGATACCGAAATCGGCAAGACGCTGGTCGCCAGCGCCTTGCTGCATGCATTGACCCGTACCGGTCTCAGCACGGCCGGCATGAAGCCGGTGGCGGCCGGCGCCGAACTGCGCGACGGCGTCTGGCATAACGAAGATGCCGATGCGCTGGCGGCGCAAGCCAGCATCCTGCTGCCGCCGGCGTTGGCGACGCCGTTCCTGCTGCAACAACCGACCGCGCCGCATATCGCGGCAGCGCAAGAGGGCCGGCCGATCGTGTTGTCGTACATCCTCGATTGCTACCGGCAAATCGCTGCCGTCGCCGAAGCTGTGGTGGTCGAAGGTGTTGGCGGTTTCCGCGTGCCGCTGAACGACCATCACGATACCGCCGATCTGGCACAGCAACTCGGCCTGCCGGTGCTGCTGGTGGTCGGCTTGCGGCTCGGCTGCATCAGCCACGCGCTGCTGACGGTGGAGGCGATCGCCGCCCGCGGCTTGCACTTGGCCGGCTGGGTCGCCAACACGGTCGATCCCACCATGCTCAATGCCGACGCCACGTTGGAAGCGCTGAGCAGCCGCATAGCCGCGCCGTTGTTGGGGCGCGTTCCGCGCCTGGCGCATAGCACGGCGGCTGCGGCTGCCGCCCACCTCGATTTCTCGCGATTGCCGGGCTGGCCTGCCGGCAATCGTTCTTAACCTTATTCCCTCAACACAAAGGAAGTTTGAATATGTCATCCCAACCAATTACGTTCCAGCCCGCCGCGAAACCGCTGGTGCTGCCAGCCGATGCCAAGTGGCCGGTGGAAGCCGTGCTGGAACTGTTCAATTTACCGTTCAACGAACTGCTGTACAAAGCCCAGCAAGTCCATCGCGAACATTTCGATCCGACCGAAGTCGAGCTGGCGACCTTGTTGTCGATCAAGACCGGCGGCTGCCCGGAAGATTGCGGCTACTGCCCGCAGGCGGCGCGTTACGACACCGGCGTCACCGCGCAAAAAATCCTGCCGCTGGACGAGGTGCTGGCAGCAGCGCGTCAAGCCAAGGCGCACGGCGCGACCCGTTTCTGCATGGGCGCCGCATGGCGCGAGCCGAAAGACCGCGACCTGGAACGGGTCGAAGAAATGGTGCGCGAAGTCAAGGCGCTCGGCATGGAAACCTGCGCCACGCTCGGCATGCTGGGCGAAGGCCAGGCCGAACGCTTGAAGGGCGCCGGTCTGGATTACTACAACCACAATCTGGACACCGCGCCTGAAATCTATGGCGACATCATCACCACCCGCGACTATCAAAACCGCCTGGATACGCTCGACAGCGTGCGCGGCGCCGGCATCAAAGTCTGCTGCGGCGGCATCGTCGGCATGGGCGAATCGCGTCTGCAACGCGCCGGTCTGGTGGCGCAGCTGGCCAACCTGACGCCGTATCCGGAGTCGGTGCCGGTGAATAACCTGGTGCAAGTCGAAGGCACGCCGCTGCACGGCATCGAGAAGCTCGACCTGTTCGAATTCGTGCGCACCGTGGCGGTGGCCCGCATCACGATGCCGAAGGCGCGCGTGCGGCTGTCGGCCGGCCGTCGTCAAATGGGTGAAGCGATCCAGGCGCTGTGTTTCCTGGCCGGCGCCAACTCGATTTTCTATGGCGACAAATTGCTCACCACCGGCAATCCGGAAGTCGAAGAAGACCGCGCCTTGCTCGACAAGCTCGGCATGCACTCGCGTTCGTCGGCGTTCGATGCGCGCTGCGAAGTGACCGCCGCCGACACCACCCAAGCACAATAAAACAAGCTGGAGGAGACAATATGTTTACTAAAATCCTGATTGCCAATCGCGGCGAAATCGCTTGCCGCGTGGCGGCCAGCGCGCGCCGCATGGGAATCAAAACCGTGGCCGTGTATTCGGAAGCCGATGCCGGCGCCAAGCACGTTGAAATCTGCGACGAGGCGGTGCTGATCGGACCGGCCGCGGCCAGGGAAAGCTATCTGCGCGCCGACAAGATCATCGAGGTGGCCTTGGCCACCGGCGCCCAGGCGATCCATCCGGGCTACGGCTTCCTGTCGGAAAACGCGCAGTTCGCGCAAGCCTGCGCAGATGCCGGCCTGGTCTTCATCGGACCGCCGGCCAGCGCGATCCAGGCCATGGGCTCCAAGTCCGCCGCCAAGGAGTTGATGGAAACCGCGCACGTGCCGCTGGTGCCCGGCTATCACGGCGAGCTGCAGGACGCCGATTTCCTGCAACAGCAAGCCGACCAGATTGCCTATCCGGTGCTGCTCAAGGCCAGCGCCGGCGGCGGCGGCAAGGGCATGCGCATCGTCGAGCAAAGCGCCGATTTCAAGGCCGCGCTGGCATCCTGCAAGCGCGAGGCGATCAATAGTTTCGGCGACGACAAGGTGCTGGTCGAGAAATACCTGACCCGTCCGCGCCACATCGAAATCCAGGTGTTCGCCGACACCCACGGCGACTGCGTGTACCTGTTCGAGCGCGATTGCTCGGTGCAGCGGCGGCACCAGAAGGTGCTGGAAGAAGCGCCGGCTCCCGGCATGACCGCCGAGCGTCGCAAAGCAATGGGCGAAGCGGCGGTGGCGGCGGCCAAGGCGGTCGGCTATGTCGGCGCCGGCACCGTCGAATTCATCGCCAACCAGGACGGCTCGTTCTATTTCATGGAAATGAACACCCGCCTGCAAGTCGAGCACCCGGTCACCGAAATGATCACCGGCCTCGACCTGGTCGAATGGCAATTGCGGGTCGCCTCTGGCGAGCCGCTGCCGTTGCGCCAGGATCAACTGACTTTGCGCGGACATGCGCTGGAAGCGCGGATTTACGCGGAAAATCCGGACAAGGGATTTTTGCCGTCGATCGGCACCTTGCGCCATCTGCGCACACCGGCCGCTTGCGAGTTCGAGATCACGCATGCCAGCGACACCGTGGTGCGTATCGATTCCGGCGTGCGCCAGGGCGATGCGATTTCGCCGTTCTACGATCCGATGATTGCCAAACTGATCGTCTGGGCCCCCGACCGCCAGCAAGCGCTGGCCGCGATGGCCAAGGCGCTGGCGCAGTACCAGATCGTCGGCCTGCACAGCAATATCAGCTTCCTGCAACGTTTGATCGAGAGCCAGGCGTTTGCCGAGGCCGACCTCGACACCGGCCTGATCGAGCGCAACCAGGACGCGCTGTTCCCGCCGCCGCAGCCGGTGTCGACCGCTATCCTGGCATTGGCCGCGGCCTCATTGCTGCAAGCCGAACGCCAGCTCAACCACAGCGCCATCAGCGATCCGTGGGGCGACCATAACGGCTGGCGTTTGAACAGCAATCTGCAGCGGCAACTGGCGTTCGTCGACGACGGCCGGGCCAGTCCGCTGGAAGTGATTTACGAGAGCGGTCATTGGCTGCTGCGTCACGCCGAAAAATTCAGCCAGATGCGCCTGTTGCGGCAAGACGGCAGCGATATCGAAATCAGCCTGGCCGACCGCACCGTCAGCGGCACTGTGGTGCGCGATGGCGAGCAGTTCCATGTCTTCAGCGAAGGCAGCCACTTCACGCTGGGCTATGCCGATCCGCTGGCGCATGCCGGCGAAGTTGAAGCCGAAGGCGGCCGCCTGACCGCGCCGATGCCGGGCAAGATCGTGGCGGTGCTGGTGAAGCAGGGCGAGCAAGTCAAAAAGGGCGCACCGCTGCTGATCATGGAAGCGATGAAGATGGAACACACGATTACCGCGCCGTCTGATGGCTTGGTTGAAGAGGTGCTGTATGCGGTTGGCGATCAGGTGACGGAGGCGGCACAGCTATTGGCATTTAAAGCCGATTAAATTCAAGTGACGTAGGGCGGATGAGCGCAGCGTTATCCGCCGCTGGATGTGCCGCATATGTTCGACGCATCCAAGACGGCGGAAGACGCTTCGCTTTTCCGCCCTACTTAACGGCAATCCCGATTCAAGGAATTTCAATGAAGATTTTGTTCTACGCGCCGCCGTCCAGCAATATGCGCTCGTGGCTGGATGATTTCCGTGCAGCCTTGCCGCAGGCCGAATTCCGGCTATGGAAGGAGGGCGACCATGCGCCCGCCGACTACGCGCTGGTGTGGCGGCCGCCGGCGGAGATGCTGCAGGCGCGGCACGATCTGAAAGGGATTTTCAACCTCGGCGCCGGGGTCGATGCGATCCTGCAACTCGGTGCTGCGTTGCCGGCCGGAGTGCCGGTGATCCGGATCGACGACGGCGGCATGGCGATCCAGATGGCGGAATACGTGACGCATGCGGTGCTCGGCTATTACCGCCGTTTCGACAGCTACCGGCAACAAGCACAGCGCGCCGAATGGCAGCCGTTGCCGCCGTTCGACAAGCAGGATTTCAGCGTCGGTATCCTCGGCCTGGGCGTACTGGGCTCGCGCATCGCGGCGGCGCTGGCGCACTTCGGATTCCCGTTGAACGGCTGGAGCCGCAGCCAGAAGGACTTGCCCGGCATCGCTTGCTATGCCGGCGAGGACGGCCTGGATGCCTTCCTGCGGGCATCGCGGGTGCTGGTTTGCATCCTGCCGCTGACGGCCGATACGCACGGCATCCTGAACCGCCGGAATCTGCAAAAATTGCCGCAGGACGCTTACCTGATCAACGTCGCCCGCGGCGGTCACGTGGTCGAAGCCGACTTGCTGGCGCTGGTGCAGCAAGGCCACATTGCCGCCGCGACGCTGGATGTATTCGAGCAAGAACCGTTGCCTGACGATCATCCGTTCTGGCAAGAGCCGCGCATCAGCATCACGCCGCATGTCTCGGCGCTGTCGGTGCCGAAGGACACGATACGCCAGATCGCCGACAAGGTGGAGGTGCTGCAGCGGGGCGAGACGGTGGCGGGGTTGGTGAATCGGCAGCAAGGGTATTAACACTATTTTTCCAGTAGGGCGGATGAGCGCAGCGTTATCCGCCGAAGGATGTGCCGCATGCGCTTGACGCATCCAAAATATGGCGGATAACGCTGCGCTCATCCGCCCTACGTATCTAAGTTTGAAACACCCGGATAGGAATCGAAATGACACTCCCAAGCAAAGTGAAAATCGTCGAAGTCGGTCCCCGCGACGGCTTGCAAAACGAAAAGGAAACCATCCCGGCCGAGATCAAGATCGAACTGGTCGATCGCTTGACCCGGGCCGGTTTCGTCAACATCGAATCGGCCTCGTTCGTGTCGCCGAAATGGGTGCCGCAAATGGCGACCTCGAGCGAAGTGATGGCCGGCATCGCGCGCAAGCCGGGCGTGATCTATTCCGCCCTGGTGCCGAATATGAAAGGGCTGGAAGCGGCACTGGCGGCCGGCGCCGATGAGATGGTGATTTTCGGCGCGGCGTCGGAAGCGTTCTCGCAAAAGAACATCAATTGCTCGATCGCCGAATCGATCGAGCGCTTCCGCGAAGTGGCGCAAGCCGTCAAACAGCATGGCAAGCGCCTGCGCGGCAGCATCAGCTGCGCCTTCGGCTGCCCGTATCAGGGCGAAGTCGGCGTCGAGTCCGTGGTCGACGTACTGCACCGGCTGCGCGACCTCGGCTGCGATGAAATCGACATCGCCGACACCATCGGCGTCGGCACTCCCAACAAAGTCCAGGCGGTGATGCAACGGCTGACACAGGAGTTCCCGATCGACCGCCTGTCCGGCCATTTCCACGACACCTACGGCCAGGCGCTGGCGAATATCTACGCCAGCCTGGAAGTCGGCATTTCGATCTATCACTCGTCGGTCGCCGGCCTCGGCGGTTGCCCGTATGCCAAAGGCGCCACCGGCAACGTCGCCTCGGAAGACGTGTTGTACCTGATGCGAGGTCTCGGCATAGCGACCGGTATCGACCTCGATGCGGTGGTCGATGCCGGCCAGTTCATTTCGCAGCACCTCGGACGCAAGGCCGCCAGCCGCGCCGGCAACGCGATTGCCGCCAAACGGGCAAATTGAGTCGGATCGAGCTGCCGCAACTGCGTAGAACGGCCCACCCAACATAATGAGGAAGTGCAGCCATGAAAAAGTCCGGTCTCGAAAAGATGAAGGCAATGAAAATCACCGGCAAAATGAAACAGGCCGGCACCAGCGCGCAATTCGGCCAAGCGGAAACCGCCGCGCCGGACCGCCGCGAGCAACGCAAATTGGATCAGTCGCTGGGCCTGGTGCCGTTCGCGGTCAAGCTCAACAGCGAGCTGGTGCAACAGGTGCAGGCATTGGCGCAGGAACGGCAGATCGGTGTGAATGAGGTGGTGGCGGAATTGTTGGTGAAGGGGCTAGCGGCAGCGGATTAAATCCGGCATGCGTGAAATAAGCATCATTTGATGCTATTATTTGTGCCTACACTCACGGGGAACATGATGCGTACCACTCTTGCACTTGATGATGATTTATTGGAAAAAGCGCAATCCTTAACCGGCCCAATGGAAAAGACCGCTTTGATTCGAGAAGCGCTCAAAGCATTGATTCAACGCGAGAGCGCAAAGCGATTAGCCTTGCTAGGCGGCTCTGAACCTATGCTTGATGTCGTACCAAGACGACAGTCGGAGCCGGCGTGATTCTGATTGATACGTCAGTCTGGATTGATCATTTGCGGCACAGCGATGCTGAATTATCGCGCCTGTTAAATTCTGGACTGGTGTTGGCTCATCCGTTTGTAACAGGCGAACTGGCGTTGGGTAACCTGCAGAAGCGAGATGTAATTCTTGGCACTTTGCAGAACCTGCCACAAGCCTGTGTTGCCACCGATGAAGAAGTAATGCGGTTTATAGACCAAAACAATCTTTTCGGACTCGGAATCGGGTATATCGATGCGCACTTGCTGGCCGCCGTGCGGCTTACGCCCGGTTCCCTCCTGTGGACGCGTGACAAGCGCCTATGTACAGCGAGCGGCCGACTTGGATTGTCAGTAAATTTGACGCATTAACCATATGAACGAAACAAAACTCCCCGAAACCGCCCAAAAAGTCGCCGACCTGCTAGCCGGGATCGGCCATGACAAGCCGGTCGTGATGTTGCCGGCAACCGGCAAGACTTCAGCCGAGGCTGCCGCCGGGCTTGGTTGCAGCGTCGCCGAAATCGCCAAGTCGATAGTCTTCAGACGACTGAGCGACGACGCGGCGGTGATGGTGGTCGCCAGCGGCAGCAACCGGGTCGACGAAGCCAAGGTGGCGGCGCTGGTCGGCGCGCTGGGCAAGGCCGATGCCCGCTTCGTCAAGGAGCGTATCGGCTACGCCATCGGCGGCGTGTGCCCGATCGGCCATGCCGGTAAAACGGTGATGCTGATCGACCAGGATTTATTGCAGCTCGATAGCGTCTGGGCCGCCGCCGGCCATCCGCATGCGGTGTTCAACCTGACGCCGCAGCAATTGGTGGCGATGACCGCGGCGCCGGTCGCGGATGTGGCGCTGCGCAGCTGACTTTCATTTCCTGCTCAGGCCGGCGTCAGCCAGCCGCGCAGCAGATAGGCATAAAACCCCACCGCCTCGCGCACGGCCATCACCACATCCCACAGTTCGAATAACGGCGGATAGCTCGATGAAATCCGCCTGATGCCTTGCTGCCGCAACGCCAGCCGGGTGCGCGCGATGTGGAAATATTGTGTGACGACGCAGACGGTTTGGTAATGCTGCGCATGCATGACAGCGGCGGTGTTGCGCGCGCTGGCGCGCGTATCGAAGCCGGCGCGATCAATCGTGATGCGGCTGGCCGGGATGCCAGCTGCCACCAGGTATTCCTGCATCACGCCCGCTTCGTCGAAGCCGCTGGTCTTGCTGTCGCCGCTGACGATCAAGTGCCGGTAGCGGCCGGCAAAATACAATTGCGCCGCCTGGTCGAGGCGTGCCTTCAGCCGATACGAATGCGCGCCGCTGCCTAGCACCAGCGCGACGTCGCATGGGTCCTGGCTGCGATAGGTGTCGCCCAGGCCGACCAGCACAATCGCGATCGCGGTGCAGAGCGCGATGCTCAGCAATCTCGACACGGCCGCTTTGATGCAGGCGCCGGAGCTGACTGAGCGGGTCGCGATGGCGGTCGAATCCGGGACTATCATTTACGCGCCCAATGTGTTGCTGCCAGCCGCCGCCGATGGTTTCGCCACCCCGGCCTGATACCAGTCGATGCGGCGGGTAACGATCATGATCACGGCCAGGATGACGAACAGCATCAGCGCGCCCAGCACCAGTGCGTTGTCTTCCGAAATCAGCAAGCCGTATAACGCGCCGTACAGCAAGGTCAACATGGCGCCGAAGCCGAATCCGCGCCAGGCGCTGCGCAACACATTGCTCAGGTAGAAGGTCAGCAAGCCGATGCAGGCAATGCTGGCGATCAGGTAGGACAGCCAGAAGGCGATGTGTTCCGACAGGCTGACCAGCAACAAAAAGAACAGCGCCAGTGCGAGTCCGACCAGCAGGTACTGAATCGGATGGATAGGCAACTGCTTGATGATTTCAAAAATGAAGAAACCGGCAAAGGTCAGCAGCACGAACAGCAGGCCGTATTTGGTGGCGCGGTTCGCTTGCGAATAAATATTGACCGGTTCCGCTAGCCGGATTTCCAGATTTTCGACATTGCCGTCCTGGCCTTTGGCGGCAAGCAATTGACGTTGAGCACTGGATGCCAGCGATGAAATTTCCCAGACCGCCTGGAAGCCCTTGTCCGATACGCTGCGGGTACGCGGCAGGAAGCTGCCGCCGAATTGCGGGTGCGGCCAGCTGGACGTCAGTTCGATCCGGTTGTTGTCGCCGATCGGCGTGACGGCGAGATTTTCGGTGCCGGCCAAGGTCAGGTCGAACGAAAAATTCAAGCTGCCGCGCTCGGCCATGTTGTTATCGGCCCAGTTCGCATGCATGCCCTTGCCGAGACGGCCGGCGCCTTGCTCCAACGGCAGCGCCTGCGCATCGACTTTCAGCAACGGCGTGCCGACCACGCCGCGCACATCGCTGATGCCGATCGCCAGATACGGTTTCAGCAAGGTCGCGTGCTCGCTTTCAAGCTGTGCGGCGGATGGCAGCTGATAGTCGATGCGGCCGCTGAAACGGCCCTGCATTTCATACACCTGTACCTTGTGCAGACCGCGGTAGCGCTCGCCCGGCACCAGCGTTCCCTGCATCTGCAGGTCTTTCGGGAAGAACAGGTATTCACGCGTCTCAACCCTGCTGCGGTAAATCTTTCTGGCGTCCGCATCCTGGCTGACTTCTTCGATCTTCACCTGGAACGGCTGCACCAGGATCGGCCCGGTAACGGTTTGATTGCCGGCATAACTGGCGGCAATCGATGCCACCGCTTCGCGCCGGTGTTGCTGGCGATCGTTGACCGTGTCGCCGATCAAGCCGAGCGGGATCAGGATCAATAAAGTCAGGAAAATAATTGCCAGTAATTTGAGTAGTAGAGGTCGGTTCATGGTGTCTCGCTTGATTGGGCACCTCTAAAAACCGTAGCGAGCGGCCCAAGGTCGGGGCGAGAAGCGGAGCCGTACGGTTGTACGGCGAGCATCACAGCCCCGAGATTGGGACGCGCAGTAGGTTTTTAGAGCTGCCTATAGGTCGAAGTGACATGGGATCACGTTGACTATCAGTGTAGGCAAGCCGTGTGAACCGGTAATGGCGGCTGCAAGAAGCCGCCGGGGCGGGAATGTGAAGCGGGTGTGAAGTAGGACAGCAGGCGCGCTTCAGACTATATTTACCGGCAGCGTCAGCAGCGCTTCAGCACCGCCTCCGGGCCGGTTGCGCAGCTGCACATCGCCATGATGTAGCTGTACCGCCTGCTGCACGAAACATAGCCCGAGACCGCTGCTTTTATCCTTGCCGCCGGGACGCGGCAGCGAATAGAAACGTTCGAACACGCGCCCCAGCGCATAGTCCGGAATGCCCGGGCCCTGATCGGTCACCGAGACCGTGATGGCGCCGCCAGTCGTGTACTCGAGCGCGATGCCGATCCGGCCCTGCGGCGGCGAAAATTCGATCGCATTTTCCAGCAGATTGACCAGCGCCTGGCGCAGCAGAAAGACTTCGCCATACATTTGCGGCAGCGGCTGCGAGACGCTGAGTTGCACCGTCAGCGTGGCCTGCTGCAGGCGCGGCTCCAGCAGATTGACGACCTCTTCGACCAATTCCGCGAGCGCCAGCGGCGCGGCATTTTCCAACGCCTGCCGATGTTCGATGGCGGCCAGCGCCAACATTTTTTCAATCAGTTCAGCCAGCCGTTGCGACTGCTTGCGGATGTTATTGGCGAAGCGCCGCCGCTGCATCTCCGGCAACTCCTCGTCCAGCAATTCCGCCGCGCCCTGGATCGCCGCCAGCGGGCTTTTCATTTCATGCGTCAGGCTGTGGATGTATTGCTCGACATATTGCTTGCCTTCCAGTTTCTGCCGCATCGATTCCAGCGCCTGTCCCAACTCAACGATCTCGCTGGCGCCCTGCTGCGGCGGTTGCACCCGCTGGCCGGCAGTCACGGCACGCGCATAGCGTTGCAAGGCTCCCAGCGAACGACTGATCCACAAGGTCACGCCGAGGCCGACCGCCAGCGACAGCGCCAGCAGCAGGGCGCCCCAGCGCAGGATGGTTCGTTCACTTTGAACAATTGCCGGTTGCAAGGTGCTGTTGGGCTTGGCTACGGTCAGCACGCCGATCAGCCGCTCACCGTCTTTGATTGGCGCCGCCACGTGCATCACGGTGGTCCGCTCGTCGCTGTCGACATCGCGCGTGGAGCGCACGCCGTAGCCGCCGTGCAAGGTCAGGTAGACATCGTTGCGGCGCGAATAATCTTGGCCGAGTGCGCGTCCGGTCGAGTCGAACAATACGATGCCACGAACGTCGGTGACGTAGATCCGATAGTCGAGCGAGGTCTTGTGCAAGCCCCAGATTTTTGCATCGACCTTACGGTGTGCGTACTCGCGCACCCGATTGGCGAAGTTGCCGTCGGCGATCCGCTGCTGCTTCATGTCGTCGGCCGCCAGCTCCGCCAGGATATTGGCGGTGTCGACCAGAGTGTCCTCCATCGCCTGCCGTACCGCGGGTTTGACTTCGCCCAGGAACACGCGCTGGATAAAGACCCCGGCCAGCCCGACGATCAGGAAGTAGCCGAGCAAGATGCGGATGCCGAGTTTCATGGCTGCTGCGGATCGATCGAATAGCCCAGTCCGCGATGGGTGCGGATCGGATCGGCGGCGGGCATGATGGCCCGCAGCTTGAGACGCAAGGTCTTGACGTGGGTATCCACCGTGCGGTCGGTGCTGTCCGGCGCGTCGTGCCAGATCGAATCCATTAACTGGCTGCGCGGAAAAATGCCGCCCGGGCGACTCAACAGCATCTTCAGCAGCAGATATTCATAGCGTGTCAGTTGCAAGGTCTGACCGGCATAACGAATCCGCATGCCGATAGGGTCGACCTCAAACAGCCCCGGCGTCGGCTCGTGGTTATTGACTACAGGCGCGTCCTGCTGGGTCGAACGCCGCAACACCACCCTGATCCGCGCCGCCAGTTCACGCGGCGAGAACGGCTTGACCATGTAATCGTCGGCGCCGATTTCGAGCCCGATCAGGCGGTCGATTTCGCTGCTGCGGGCAGTCAGGAAAATCACCGGCAGCGATGAAAACTTGCGCAGCTCGCGGCAGACGTCAAAGCCGCTCATGTCGGGCAAGCCGACATCCAGCACCGCCAGGTCGAACTGACCCGATTGCGCCTGTTGCAGCGCGGCACGGCCCAACTGGCAATGCTGCACCTGCATGCCTTCGCTATTGAGCGCATAAATCACCGTGTCGGCGATGGCGCTTTCGTCTTCGGCCAGGAGGATGTTCGGCATGCTCAGTGTTCGTTCTTGATGTGGATGGGCAACTATTATACGGGGCTGCGGAGTCGGCTCCTGAAGCGCGCGGCGCCCTCTCCACCAGGCGGGAAATAGGCAGTTGCCAGAAGGATTATCATGGGTTTTTAGAGGACAAAATCTAGCACGATCGTACTTTTTCCCCTAGGGATTCCCCCTATAATCAGACTCTTTCATCCCATCTCAAGAGGTCGTTATGGCACTGCCCGTTGCGTTGCAAAACCTGAGCCTTCCCGTCATCGGTTCGCCGATGTTTATCGCCAGCGGCCCGGCCTTGGTGGCTGCGCAGTGCAAGGCCGGGATCGTCGGCTCGTTCCCGGCATTGAATGCGCGTCCTGCGGAATTGCTGGATACCTGGCTGACCGACCTGCAGGCCGAGCTGGCCGCTTATCAAGCACAACATCCGGATGCCAAAGTGGGACCGATCGCGGTCAACCAGATCGTCCATCAATCCAACGACCGCCTGGCGCACGACGTCGCGGTCTGCGTAAAGCATCAGGTGCCTATCATCATTTCCAGCCTGCGCGCGCCGCCGCCGGAGATGATGGAAGCGATCCACAGTTACGGCGGCATCGTGCTGCACGACGTGATCTCGATCCGCCATGCGGAGAAGGCGCTGGAAGCCGGGGTCGACGGCTTGATCCTGGTGGCGGCGGGAGCCGGCGGCCATGCCGGTCCGTTGTCGCCGTTCGCGCTGGTGGGCGAAGTGCGCAAATTCTTCAAGGGACCGATCGCGCTGTCCGGCGCGATTGCGACCGGCGACGCGATCCTGGCGGCGCAAGCGATGGGGGCCGATTTCGCCTACATCGGTTCGCGCTGGCTGGCGACCAAGGAAGCGCATGTCGATGACGCCTATCGCGAGGCGATTGTCGAATCGACCGCGGCCGACGTCGTGTACACCAATCTGTTCACCGGCGTGCATGGCAACTACCTGAAAAAATCCATCGTCAATGCCGGTCTCGACCCGGACAACCTGCCCGAAGCCGACAAGTCCAAAATGAATTTCGGTTCCGGCGGCACCGGCGCCAAGGCCTGGCGCGACATCTGGGGCGCCGGTCAAGGAGTTGGCTTGATGGATGACGTGCCGACCGTGGCGCAGATGGTGGATCGTTTGCAGACGGAATATCAGGCGGCCAGGAAGCGTTTGGCGCTGTAATCACCGGATTAATACTCGCGGCTGGCCCTTTTAAAAAAAGGGTGCAGCCGCTGTCACAAAACGTCTGCCGATCCGTCTTATCATGACGACCGAGGAGCAGAGCGCAATGAACCTACCGCACCATCCATCCACCCAATTCAATCAACACCGCAGCCGCCTGTTCGGCATCGCCTACCGCATGCTGAGTTCGCGTGCCGATGCCGAGGACGTGTTGCAGGACGCCTATCTGCGCTGGCACGATGCCGATCCGCCCGACAATCCCGAGGCATGGCTGGTGACGGTAGTCACCCGCTTGTGCATCGACCGCCTGCGCAAGGCCAAACTCGAACGCGAGACCTACACCGGGCCGTGGCTGCCGGAACCGCTGATCGGGGCCGCAGCCGATCTGCAGTCGCCGCAAGCAATCATGGAATTCGCCAGCGATGTCTCGACCGCCTTCCTGATGGTGCTGGAACGGCTTGGGGCCGAGCAGCGGGCGGCGTTTTTATTGCACGAGGTATTCGACGTCGGCTATCCGGAGATTGCGCGGATGCTGGGCAAGGGCGAAGCCGCATGCCGCCAGCTGGTGCATCGGGCCCGCAACCAGGTGCGGCAGCCGGCGCCGCGCTTTGCGGTCAGCCGCGAGGCCCACATGCAGCTGCTGGAAAAATTCATCGCCGCCAGCCAGAGCGGCGACCATGCGCTGCTGAGCGATATTTTTGCCGACGATGCGAGCTTTACCGCCGATGGCGGCGGCAAGGTGCTGGCCGTGCTGAAGGTGCTGCATGGCGTGGAACGGATTGTGCGCCTGCTGCAAATCATCGCACGCGATCTCGGCCAGCGCGCGACGTACCGGACCACCGAGATCAATGGCGAACCGGGTGTCTTGCGCTATGTCGATGGCCGGCTGGACGCGGCAGTATCGTTCCTGCTGGAGGCCGGCGAAGACAATCGCGCGCCGCGCATCAAGGCGGCGTATCTGGTGCGCAATCCGGATAAATTATCTTTCGCTTAATCGGTGCGGCCTGTCACAAACGGCCGACATGAAACGTCTTGATGGCGTGAGAAGCCTCTCATGCCAATTTTTACAAGGAGTTTTCATGTCCAAGCAACGTATTCCGCATAACACCGTGCTGCCGGCAGGATATAAGGCGATGCTCGCTTTGAGCGCGGTGGTCGATGCCGCCAGCGTCGGCAAGCCACTGATCGATTTACTCTTTTTGCGCGTGTCCCAAGTCAATGCCTGTGCGTATTGCATCGACATGCACGCCCGCGATCTGCTGGCCCATGGCGAGTCGTGGCAGCGCATCAATAGCCTGGTTGCCTGGCGCGAAACGACTTTTTACAGCGAGCGCGAACGGGCCGCGCTGGCTTGGGCGGAAGCGGTCACGGCAATTGCCGAAACGCAGGCGCCGGATGAGTTGTACGAAGCGCTGAAAACGCATTTTTCCGAGTTGGAAATTACCGAGCTGACCTATGCCGTCGCGTTGATGAATGCATGGAACCGGCTGGGAGTCGGCTTTCGGATGACGGTGCCGCGGGCGGAACTGGCTAACGCTGTGCGCTGAGTTATAAGTCCGGAAAAGTAGGGCGGATGAGCGTAGCGTTATCCGCCGTTTTGGATGTGCCGCATGTGTGTGCTGCATCCAGAACGGCGGATAACGCTACGCTTTTCCGCCCTACTTGCTGTATGAATGAGCGCCAATAGGGCACCTCTAAACATCGTTGCGGTCGAGCTGAAGGCGAAGCCCAACATCCCCATCTAAGCCCCTCCTCAAATCACATTAAGAAAATTCTGTTTTTAAACGGATTGACCTGATGTGTGATTTTTATTGTCTTAATTTTAATAAGATACCTCTTCGCCGGAACCAGGTTCCGGCCTCATTGGCAAGAAGGAGAAATTTCATGTTTTTGAATTTTCTCCTTTTTATTTGAAACCAAACTAATTTGGAGGCCGATATGGCGGAGCAAAAAGATAAACCAAATACTGGATTTTTAATGAGTGCTAAAGGACGTTTACGATTAGCAAGCCGGGAAAGGTTGGTACTGGCTTATTACAACGACGGCGGCAAGAATAAAGGCCATTGCACTTATGGTTATGGCACGCTGGTTCATCGCGGAGTATGTACAAAAGAAGAAATGAAATTGCCTGTTTCGCTTGCAAAGGCGGAAGTGAAACTAAATTCAGGAATCCGTGATGCGGAAAGTGCGATCAAGCGCAATTTGACTTATCCATTAAATCAAGATCAATTCGATGCTTTGGTTAGTCTTACATATAACGCTGGTCCTACAGGAGCAGGAAAAGTATTTCTTTCACTTAATGAAGGAAAATTGCAGGCCGCAATAGATAAGATCAAAAAAATGATTTATGCAACTCAGAACGGAAAGAAGGTTGCTATGCGAGGATTGATCAATCGTAGAGAAGAAGAAAGCGCACCATTCGAAGCAGCTCTCAAGGAGGCGGTAAATGATTAAGAGAATATTGGCACTTTTAGGATTGTTATTATTTTTTCACATTGCTTACGCCATCAATCCTGGTGATAGGATTTTAGGAAAATGGAAAGTTATTCAGGTATTGGACTCAAGTGCAATAGCGGAAATGTCAGATGAACAGGCAAAGCGTGCGCTCGGAAAATATCTGGTTATTGACAAGAAAGCTGTTCGTTTTCAAGAGGAAATCGGGCTGTTACCGACCTTTACAGAATCAAAACAAAATACTTTTGATTACTTTTATCATGGCTATCGTATGGATCCTGTCAATTTGCATCTTCCTGAAACCGTAACGGAGATTAGAATTAATTACAAGAATTCCATAGACGTTTATGCTGTTTATCCAAAAAACAAAAATTCCATTATTTTCTATTGGCGAGGATTTTTTTATAAGGCAATCAGATCCAGATAATGGATGAAAAATGATAAAGAAAATATTGATATTCTTAAGCTTCCTATGTGTGTTAGTCCCTACTCACGCATCAAGCCCCGGAGATATGCTGTTCGGAAAATGGAAGGTGGTGGCGATGTTGGATCCATTACCAATACTGGGATCAGATGAAAATGGAGAAAAACATGCCATTGGAAAATATTTAATCATCAATCAAAATGAAGTGCACTTTCAGAAAAAAATTGGACTATTGCCAATTTTTACTGAGTCTCGATACGATACGCTTGATTATTTTTACAACGGCAAAGGCTTTAGAAATATGGATCCTACTAATCTACATCTCCCAGAAATGGTTACTGAAATAGATATTGAATATAAAAATGCAATGGGTGTTCACTCGGTATATATCCAAAGCAAAAACAGTATCGTTTTTCTCTGGCGAGGATTCTTCTACAAAGCAATCAGAGCGAAGTAATAAAGGCGGCCCTGCACAACGCCGCGTGAGGTATTTCTTTATTCATCTTCCGGGGGCGGCATCGCCCCCTTTTCAATTGCTCAGGATGCCAGAGCACCTCGAAAAACCGTAGCGAGCGGCGCAAGGTCGGAGCGAGAAGCACAGCCGTATGGAGGTACGGCGAGCATCGCAGCTCCGAGATTGCGCCGCGCAGTAGGTTTTTCGAGGTGCCCGCCACTCCTTGTGAGAATGGCGTCTGTCAGCGGCTAGGCTTTGCGCTGTCTGGCTTTCCACGCGTTCAGGTAATCAACGCTGGCTTGAGCCTTTTCCGCCATCACGTCGGCAGAAGCCAGCGCCCAGCGGAACATCACGTCGATATCGTACGCGTTCAGCGGCGGCGGACAGGCGGGGTCGCCGTGCTCCTGAGCTAGAGCGTTGGCATGCAGCGCCGCCAGGCACTTGCGAATGCCTTGGCTCATGTCCAGCGAGAGCTCGATGAAATGCGCTGCTGGATCGGTGCGCAGGTCTTGGTCCAACCAGGAGAACGGTTGGAGATCTGCTGTTTCTGGGATGGGTGGGGATTGTGGGGATTTCTTGGAATTACTCATTACGACCTCCTTAACTTGCGATTAATCCGCGTCCCGCTGCTAAACGGGGTGATCGAGTCGCCCAAAGGAACCTCCCCTTCAGGCTCTCACAGAACCGGACGTGAACCTCTCGATTCATCCGGCTCTTGTCGTTCAGCCCCAA
>NZ_JBHSMT010000026.1:0-987 GCF_042654985.1 Paraherbaspirillum soli
GCTACCGGGTTGGGGCTGAACGACAAGAGCCGGATGAATCGAGAGGTTCACGTCCGGTTCTGTGAGAGCCTGAAGGGGAGGTTCCTTTGGGCGACTCGATTACTCGTTTCGTAGCGAGGAGCGGTTTGTTTACTGTCAATCGGAGGCCGCATGAGTACTAAAAAGTTTCGCAATTCTACCCAATCCCCACCTATCCCAGAAAAAGCAGATCTCCAACCATTCTCCTGGTTGGACAAAGACCTGCGCACCGATCCAGCAGCGCATTTCATCGAGCTCTCGCTGGACATGAGCCAAGGCATTCGCAAGTGCCTGGCGGCGCTGCATGCCAACGCACTGGCCCAAGAGCACGGCGACCCGGCCTGTCCGCCGCCGCTGAACGCGTACGATATCGACGTGATGTTCCGCTGGGCGCTGGCTTCTGCCGACGTGATGGCGGAAAAAGCCCAAGCCAGCGTTGATTACCTGAACGCGTGGAAAGCCAGACAGCGCAAAGCCTAGCCGCTGACCGCCAACGGTGCTAAAAGCGTCGGCGTTGCCCCAAATAGGGGCGATGTCGACGCTCTGAGCGTCGATGGCGATGCTAAATGCATCGGCAGCGCCCTAAATAGGGGGGCTGTTGACACCAAAAGAGTCGACATTGCCTCAAATAAGGGCGTCGTTGGCGTTCGAAGAGTCAACGTCGATGCTAAGAGGGGCGACATCGAACTTCGGAAGCAGGACATCGAACTTCGGAAGCAGGACATCGAACTTCGGAAGCAGGACATCGAACTTCGGAAGCAGGACATCGAACTTCAGAAGCAGGGCATCGAACTTCGGAAGCAGGACATCGAACTTCGGAAGCAGGACATCGAACTTCGGAAGCAGGACATCGAACTTCGGAAGCAGGCCATCGAACTTCGGAAGCAGGACATCGAACTTCGGAAGCAGGACATCGAACTTCGGAAGCAGGACATCGAACTTCGGAAGCAGGACATCGAACTTCGGAAG
>NZ_JBHSMT010000026.1:997-405072 GCF_042654985.1 Paraherbaspirillum soli
GCATCGAGCTTCGGAAGCAGGAGGTGATGTCTCAGTGCCAACCCAAGGTCGGGCTTTACCGTTCATCCCGGTCTATCAATCGCCTGTCCCCAAGTTCAGAATCTTTAGGGCAAAACCTTATTGCCGCCAACGCTTGTCATTCATATAATTTTCAATCATCAATTATATGAACCCGCCGCATGCCATCCATCACCCTCTATCAACCACTTTCGCTTGAAGTCAGCCGCTGCTGCAAGCGAGCACCTCGATGCCGGGCGAGTCAAATTATTCTGCTTTATCAAACCGCGTAGCTCTCACTAAAGGAAATGTTTTAAATGATTAAAAAATTCCGTCCATTATTTGCCGTTGCCGTGCTGGCGGCCCTACTGACCGGTTGTGCCAGCGGCGTAAAGTATTCGGAAATGGCATCGGCCATTCCAACCCTTAAAGCGGATCAGGGACGTATTTATTTCTTCCGTTCTTCATCCATGATGGGCGCGGCGATTCAACCTGAAATCCGCTTGAACGATGAAGTCGTCGGTAAATCCCAGCCTGGCGGATTCTTCTTTGTCGATCGTCCAGCCGGTCAATATCGCGCAGCCAGTTCGACCGAAACGGAAAAGACCTTGAGCTTTTCTCTGGAGGCGGGTGAAACCAAGTATGTGCGGACTTCTGTATCGTTTGGCGCGCTCGTGGGTCGGGTCAATCCAACTTTGGAAACGCCCGAGCTGGCTGGCAAAGAATTGCCTTCGCTTAGTTTTACCGGCGAGACAGCGATTGCGAAGTAATTTGACTGATTGTTGATGCATGAAGTGAAGCGGCTCTGCGCGAGCCGCTTTTTTCTTTCGAGTGGTACGTCCGGCAGGGCGTGCTTACTTGATCGTGGGGATGGCCTACTGCTAAGGACGTTGGTCTTGCACTTCAAGTCTTTGATACGCTGGGCTGGGATGCCGGTGACGTGAGATAAGCAGTATTCAGGCTGACGTGCACTTCCGAACCTTTTCTGTCTAGACCTAAGTTTTCTCCCATCTCATCGTGGAATTTGTTGATTTTTCCCAACAGGTCGTCGATCTTCGTTTTAGTTTGTTCGTGACCGGGGGAATTCGCCATGTCTGTGCGCATCTTTTCCAACTCGTCCGTCATAAAATCAAGCCCTTTTTCCTTGCCCTCGGCCTGCATTGTCTTGATCAAATTTTTGTCTTTGCCTACCTTGGCGACGATGTTTTTAAAATCCTTGTATAAATGCTCGGATGCGCCCTTGTGCACGTCCTCCCGGCGAACTCCCCAATCAACGTCTTTCTTCGTGCCCGTTATCGTATGGAGAAAATTGGCGCTGTGCGTTACGCACCTTCCGACTGCCCCGATATGACGCTGGAGGGCCTTCTTCAGTCCGTCTTCTTTGTCCGCGTGAACCGTCTTGGAAAATACGGATGGCATACCGACTGACTCCCATTTTAAAAAGAGCTGCGGTACACCGTCTTTTTCTTTCAATTTGTCGAAAATCACGGTTCCTTTGCCTGATGGCATCCGATTTGAAAAATCTTCAATACCCTTTTGGGCTGCACCAGGCTTGAGCATGCCAGCGACGCCGCCCGCCAGTCCGGTATTGGATAAATTGGCCGGCATCGAATTGCTGCGTTCGTTAAAGTGGGTTGAGAGTCTGCCGTAGGCATTGGAAGACCCGTTAAGAAAATCAAACAACTTGCTACCTTCATCTTTCATGAGCATTGACCCTTTGCCGAGTACCACTGGGTCTCTGTCGGGCGACGCATTGTCCATGACGGCCTTTGCCTGCAAATACCAGGAGATTGCACGGGTCGTCTCCAGATTGGAGCTGACGTTAAACGCTCTTCCATCCCCGCCTTTTACCGTCAGTTCCTTGCCTGCTCCAGGCTCCTTATTGCCAATCGCATGAACCAGACGCTCCCCCATGTTGATGTACGTTTCAACTTCGCGTGGGCTGAGTTTGCTGCCGATATCCCTGGCGTATTGATTCATGACATCCGAGACGTTGACTGCGCCAAAATTTTCGGTGGCTATCTCCCTCTGCAAGACGCCTCCCGCCATCGGCGCGCCTAGCGAAGTGCGCATCAGATCGGCCAGCACTTTTGCCTGAGCCAAGTTCATCTTGCCGGTCGTCTGCCGTATGTCGGAGTTGGGAGGGGCCGTCTCGGATCGGACGGGCGCGGACGCCGATGAACGATTGCCGGACGTTCCTGATAAACCGGGGCCGTCATTCCCGGGCACCGGAGAAGTGGACGTTTTGAAAAAGGAAGGGAGATTGATACGCATCATGAGCTTTCCAGGAAGGCGAGATGGCCATAGATGCGTGGAAAAATATGGGAAGTTAGTTCCCTCGATATCTACTGGGCACTTCCAAAAAACCGTAGCCTGCGGTCAAGGTCGGAGCGACGACGTAGCAACACCGGCAGTCGTACGGCTGAAAATGTCTGGCGGTAAGCATTTGTAAGTATTTTGCCGATAGTCAACGATTTTCATGTGGTCGCGTTGAAGCTCTGTACTACCCAACCCCCGATCCACGTCTTTCTCGGAAGAGTCTATTCATGCGCAAAAACATACTGCCCGCACTTATCGCCTTAGCTGTCATTTCCCCCATCACCGGATACGCAAGCAACGCAGGCCAGGACGCTGCCGACCATCTTGCTGCGGTGCCGGCCACGATGGTCGCCGCCAATCAAGTCAAGGCAAGTCCGGTTGCCAGTGCCGGCATGGTGGTCGATAGCTTTAGCGGCCCGGTCACGGCCAACGAAATAAATTCATTCAAGTCGTATATCCAGACCCTGGTGCCGGCGACCGACAATATCGGCAATCAGTGGGCGCAGGGGGCAAGCGGCGAACAGACCAAGGCAATGGGCCTGGTCTACGAAATCACCGGCGACCGGGCTATCCTGGACAAGATGATCGTCTTTTGCGACAGCGTGCTGTCCGAGCGCAACGACCTGGCCGCAGCACCGGTCGGCCAACATCAAATATGGACCGGTAACGTCGATCCGGTCTGGCCCAACGATCTTTCGGTCACGCCGATCGGGACCGGCGGCGAGCAGGGCGATCCGGTCGGACATCTTGGTTATTGCGCCCGGCTGATTCTGAGCACGCCCTCGATCTGGCATCTGAAAGTCGGCGGCGGCGATCCCAATAACTTTGGCGCGGATTATTTTAGTCGCGCCAAGAAATATGTGGAGCAAGCGGATTACAGCATCGATCATCACATTTTCAAATCCTTGCTGAATTTGTCGAAAAATAATCTCTATTATTTTTCCGTCGCATCGCCGTATAAATCCGGCGAGCCGGTGCCATGGAACCAGCAGATGATGTTCAACTACGCGTTGCAAAATCTCGCGGCGTCTCACGAAATTCTCGGCGATGATCCGGCCCGCGCGGCAAAGTACAACGCCATCATTAGCGCCAATTTCTCCTCTTTCTTTGCTTCCGGCGTGACGCCTTACGTCAGTAAAAAAGGCCACGAAGTCTACGATTGGGGCTACGCATTGCCCAACCGGACGGGCGAAGACAATAACCACGGCAGTCTCGATATGGTCGGCTTCTATCGCGCCTATATGGCTGGCGGCTATGGTGTGTCCAGCGCAGAAATGACCAAGTTCGCCAACACCTATGTCGACGTGGTGACGCGTGGCCCGCATGACTATGCAGGCCGTATGAACGGCGGCGACGGCACCGGCAACAGCGCGCCAACCAACTACGTCAGAGGCGGCTATTTCTTCCTGGCGGAATTTTTGCCGGACCAGTATCAAAACATGGTGGGAGCGGATCTCACCGTCGGTAAGGCCACTGGCAAGATCGACCAGTTTTCACGCTTCTTGTGGGCGAAAAACCAACGCTATGTAAAAAAAGCGCGATAAGGTCAATCTGACTTGGCAGGCCAACTCCGAAATTTGATGTTGGTCTGCGCGTGCGCATCACTCGGGACACTAGATCAACTGACGCCAATCCTGACCGGCGGATCGAGCCTGAGATATTTTGTGGAAAGTTAACCTCACCCTCCTTGATACAAAGATCGCCAGATAATCGTGAATCTGGGCCTGCTCTTTTAGCAGCATCAGAATCTCTTCATACACAGGCGTAATTTCTTGTACCGGCCGTTTGAGCTCCTCGGCAAGTAATTTAATGTAGTGGAGATGCCTCAAATGATCTTGGCTGTCGGTATACAACGCCTTGTTCAGCATTCAATATCCCCTGCGGAAATTTGCCTCTGCACGTTGATCGCAGCGTTCGCGTACCGACCATAACGTTTCCGTGCAAAAAGTAGTGCCAGCGCTTGAACGCATCGTTGAACGAATGCCAGATTGGGTTTTTGTTTTGTGCGAGGGAAACGAGACGCGTAAATCCGTGGTTCTTACGCACACACCACTAGATAGCAAGTCTCCTTGAGCGCAATTGTGAGGTACTGGGAATAAGCCGCGAAGCGATCACGAAGCTCAGCTTGATGTCAGAGCTTCGTGATCAGTTTAGACATCGATGAATTCGTGTCAATGGCATCGCGTAAAGATATGGAATTGAGATTGTTTTGAGAAGTGCGGGTTGTAGTTGTCAAGTCATCTGCTTGATGGTTGCAGCATGAAAAAAAAAAGCGGCTCTGCATGAGCCGCTTTTTTCTTTTGAGGAGTGCGTCCGGCAGGGCGCGCCTACTTATTCAAAATACCGCTTGATCACGTCGCCAAAAGCGTCTTCGGCCGACATGCCCTTTTTCATCAGATCGGTGATTTCGTCCGAATATTCGCCGATGCTGGCCGGCAGTGTCTGACGGTTGTTTTTGAAGTATTCGTACTTGGCGGTGTCGACCAGGTCCTTGGCTTTGATCGTTGCGGTGCTGCTGCGGGTGCTGCCGCTGCCGACGCGGCTGGTGCGGGTGGTGGTGCTGGTCTTGCCGCCGCCTGCGATGGCGAGCTTGACTTGATCGAGCGTGAATATGCCGGTGGCGTTGCTGCCGACGAATTCATCTTCTTTAGGCTGCAGCAGATGACTGTTGCTGTCGAACGCCATTTTTTTGCCGGCAGTGTTGATTACTTGGTAATTCGGGCGCTGTCCGGGGCCGGTCAGGCCGAATTGCACGCGATCGCCGTAGGCCACCATTTTTCCCATGACGTCGTTCAGGTAGTCTGGTTTGAGGGTCTCGATCTTGCCGTTCCAACGTTTGTTTCGTGTCGTGTTCAAAATATGCTATTTCCAGTAATGATGGTTGATTCCGATCACGCTACGCGTCCCCCGTGTCGTGATTCCCCTGCTTACAAATCAGGTTTTTTGCACATTATCCCCCGACACGATTTGTTCCGAATGACTGGTTGAAAAATATTTTCCGCAGACGGTCATGTTTTTTGTTTCTTTTGGTCGTTAACGCCTGGGCTTTGGGGGAATTGAAAAAGAGCAGCGAAAGTTTCATGGACTGCAGTTTTCGGGCACTATTTCAGCACCGAAAGAAATGAACCTTCCTTGCCTTGAGCGCAACATCCGACTTGAGGCACCCTGAATCGGCAGATCCGGAGGCACTAATGAAAAGAATTCCAGCGGTCCTGGCCCTGAATTATTTTGTGTTCTCGATGGCTTGGGCGGAGAGTCCGGCAGCGCCCGCTGTCGCCGCCAAATCCTGGCTTTTATTGGACGTAACCAGTGAGCATGTGATTGCTTCGCATGAACCTGAGCTGCGGGTCGAGCCTGCGTCGCTGGTGAAGTTGATGACAGGCTATCTTGCATGCGCCGCCATCGATGCCAAAAAAATTGATATGGCGCAAATGGTCAACGTTTCGACCCGGGCCTGGAAAGTCGATCGCGACGGTTCGAAGATGTTTATCGAACCTGGCAAACCGGTCAGCGTGCAGGACTTGTTATACGGCTTGATCGTGCAGTCCGGCAACGACGCCGCGGTGGCTATCGCCGAGGCGGTGTCAGGCACCGAAGAAGCCTTTGTGGCCGAGATGAACGGCATGGCGGACATCATGGGCTTGAAAAACACCCGCTTTGCCAATTCGCATGGGCTGCCAAGCGCGGACAATTATTCGACCGCGGGCGATCTGGCTATTTTGGCGACGCATGTGGTCGAGGATTATCCGGAGTGCTACAAAATCTATGCGGTCAAGAGCTTCACCTATAACAAAATCACGCAACCGAATCGGAATCGCTTGTTATCGCTGGATGCCAATATCGACGGCATCAAGACCGGGTACACGGAGGCATCGGGCTACAGTCTGATTGCTTCGGCCAACCGGCCCAGCGGCACCGGTACGAGCACTCGGCGGCTTATCGCGGTGGTGTTGGGGGCGCCGTCCGGCAACGTGCGGACGCAGGAAAGCCAGAAATTATTGCATTGGGGTTTTCAGAATTTCGACACCGTCAAGTTGTATGGGCGGGGACAAGCGATTGCGACGCCAGCGGTGTGGAAAGGGTTGCGCAAGCAAGTCAAAGTCGGGTTCGCCGAGGATGTCTTTGTCACGCTCCCCAAAGGGGATGTCAAGAAACTCAAGCCGGTGCTTGAAATGAATGATCCGCTGCTGGCGCCTATTTTTGCCGGCAACCAGCTGGGGCACTTGAAGGTGGCGGTTGACGGTGCGGTCCTGCTGACCAGGCCGATTGTGGCGCTGGAGGATGTCGAGCAAGCCAACATTTTTGCGCGGATGGTGGATGCGGTGTGGCTTTGGATTAAGAAGTAATTCCTAGCGCGGCATGCTCGGGGATTTGGCCTGGAAACCTAGTGGCGACGTCAAAAAAACGCACTAGAATGAAATTTGAGAGAACCGGTCTCGATCTGTGATGAAACACCACATACGCTATCTACACTACGCGTCGGAGTTTTCCAAATTCCTCGAAGAATTAAAGCAACAACATCCCGAGATTGAGGAACATCAGCGCGAGGGTTTCGCCTTGCTGTGGGACCGGCCGCCGCTTGACCTGGAGGAACAGGAGCGCGCGAATGCGTCCGAGGTAAAGCCCAAGGCTTACGTGTACGCCTGAGCAATGCGTGGTTAGTGCTGGTGGCAGCGGAACAATTCCATTTTCAAAAAAATCTAAGGAGTATTGATCGAGTAGGAGGTAATGCATATGGACATGAAATTGAGCGTCAAGCGATGGCAGGATTGGGGCAATTTATTACTTGGGGCTTGGCTATTTGTTTCTCCTTGGGTCATGCAGTATTCGTCCGACCTGCCCAACGCGATTTGGAACGCCCACCTGCTTGGGGCGGCGATTGTGGTGTTCGCGGCATTTGCCGTTTATATCCCCAGGGTATGGGAGGAAGCGCTGAATACGGCATTGGGCATCTGGATGATTGTGTCGCCTTGGGTGCTGGGCTTTGCTTCTGAAAAAAGTGTGGCCGCGAATGCCGTGGTCGTCGGTATTTTGGTTGCAGCTTTTGCTGGCTGGGCCATGGTGCACGACAAGAATTTCGATAAATGGATGCATGAGCATCATGTGACGCACTAGCATTTCGTAGCTGCCAACAGATAAAGCATCAAATAATTCGCCCGCTGAGTAATCCGGCGGGTTTTTTTATGCGCATTTGACATACAGCGAGCGCGGCGAGCTTGATAAAACCATTGCTATTCGGAAATCGGAGAATAAGCTGTAGAAGATATGACGCTTGCCTGGCAAGCGTTCTTTTATGTGGAGATGGGCCATGAAATTCTCCCGCCGCGCGACCGATAAACTGCCAAACGATGTCGCCAAGAACGAGGTGTCGCCGGCGACGCGGATGGCCACCGCCAGCCAGCGCAAGTTCGCGCTCTGGATGTGCGTCACGCTGTGCGTGATTACCGTTTTCCTGCTGCCGTTTGCGCAAGCGCAATGGGGCAAGGTGCCGGCGTTTCTTCCCTCCTATCAGACGGCGGTGATCGGCACCTATCTGGTGACTGCCTACCTGATGTACGGCCACTACAAAGCCACCCGTTCGGAAGCGTTGCTGCATCTGAGCGCGGGTTGTTTGTACACTGCCGGCATCTTGATCGTGCAATTCATGTCCTTCCCCGGCGCATTTGTCGAACATGGTTCTCTACTGGGAGGAGGGCAAACCACAATCTGGCTGTGGTTCTTCTGGCACGCAGGCCCGGCGGTCGGCATCCTGCTTTTTGCGTGGAGCGAATTTAGACGGCCCGGCTATCTGGCCGTGAATCATCAGCAAGCCATTCGCCAGACAGGGATCGTGCTGGCAATCGCGTTTGCGGCGACGGTGGTCCTGGTCACCGTGTTCCATGCCTGGCTTCCGGTGCTGGACGTCAAAGGCAATTTCAGCAGGATCACCAGCACCGGCATCGCACCTGCGCTTCAAGTGCTGTTGACGCTGTCGCTGGTCATACTATGGCGCGCCAGTCGCTTCCGTAATGTTTTGCATGTGTGGCTCGGCATCACGCTGGTGGCGCTGTTGTGCGATAACGCCATTACGATGATGGGAGCATCCCGGCTGTCGCTCGGCTGGTATATCGGGCGCATCAATGCGCTGATTTCCTCATCGGTCATGATGTTGGTCTACCTGCAAGACATCAAGCAATCCTATGTGACCAGCATGGCGATTGCCGACCGTTTGGCCAGTTCCAATGCGCAGTTGGAAATGCAGGTCGATAAAGCGCGGCTCGACACGCTGACCAAACTTCCCGGCCGCGATCTGTTCGGCGAGAGAGCCGAATTGCTGCGCGCCTCAAGTGTGGCGGGCGGCTTGGGCTTTGCCACCTTGTTTATCGATTTGGACGGTTTCAAGTCGATCAACGATCGTTTCGGCCATGAACATGGCGATATCGTCCTGATTCGCGCGGCTGATGCGCTGCGATCCGTGTTGCGCGATACCGATGTAGTAGGGCGTCTCGGCGGCGATGAATTTGTCGCATGCCTGAGCACGCCCGCCGGCGCCGTATTGGAGATTGCCAATAAGATTTCCGAACGCATCGTCGACAAAATCGGCAAGATCGGCGATGGCCTAGGCGCCAGCGTCGGGGTCAGTATTTGCAATACGGATATGACCCGCGCTTTACAGGAAGCCGATGAAGCGATGTACGACGCCAAGAAGCTTGGCAAGAACAGATTCAACCTGTTCCACGACAAGCCGAAGCTGGTGAATCTGGCGAGCGGTTGAAACCGTGTGAAATAGGGGAGGTGGTCCCGCCAACAGGAATCGGACCTGTATCTAGCGCTTAGGAGGCACTTGTTCTATCCATTGAACTATGGCGAGGGAATGATTTTGACGGGATAGAATAAGTCATTGCTTTCAACGATATTCCTAATGAATTCAAGCGCTTAAGAAAACTTTTGTGCGCCTTCATATCGTCCCGCATCAATCCGGATCGCCCGATATCACGACCTCCTTACTACCGATTTGCTACAAATCGGCAGGCGCTGGAGGGCGCAAATCCGGCGAACCGGCAAGAGTATAACAAAGACTTTCCGATCAAAGGCGGAAGCTGGATGTTTATGAAAGAGAATTGAAGCGATCAAGCCGCTATGCAGGAAACAGCACCGCGGGATTGCCCTGGAACCATACATTCTCGATTTTCATATCCTGGACCAGCCACTTGCCTTGCTCACTATCTTGTTCGCGCACCAGCGAGACCGTGTAAATGTTCTTCAGCAGCAGGTTAGAGGTGTGATCGTTTTTTGGAACATGCTGCGCTTCCACCAATGCAAACAAGGTCGCTCCGCTGCCCTCTAGCGCCACCCGCGGATTGGTGACGGTATGGGTGGTGGCCAGGCCCGATACCGCGTGCATGATGGTGTTGACGATGTTGTCGCGGCCCTTCAGCACAGGCATTTCCACGCCGAAGCGTGCGGCCGGGCCGGTGAAGTCTAGCGTTGCATTTGGCGCGAATGCCGATTCGAATAGCGCTTTATCGCCGGTATCCTGGCCGGCGCCGAAACGATACAGGGCATCAATAATTTCTGTGTGGTCTTTAAATGTCAGGTCGGCAGGGGTGTTTGCAAGATGATCGGTATTTTTCATATATCCTCCAAAAAATGAACTGGAGGCAATATTAAAATCGAACACCAGTTGTCACAAGAACGCACCGCAAGGGGAATAAGTAACCAGATGGATACTAATGGACAAGTTATAAAAGTGGCATGCCTGCCGGAATCGAAGCGATGCCGGCGTCTGGTGCAGGAGACGCTTGAGTTGATCGGGAATAAATGGGCGGTGCCTATCGTTCTGACGCTGCATGCCAAATCGCCTTTGCGTAACAGTGATTTGAAACATTCGGTTGACGGCATCAGCCCCAAGGAGCTTGCCAAGCAGCTGCGCTTGCTGGAGGCGGCTGGCGTGATCGGCCGCAAGGTCTATCCTTCGATTCCGCCGCGGGTGGAATACTGGTTGACTGATTTGGGGAGCTCCTTGCATCCGCTGTTGGAGGGGCTGGCCGCCTGGGCTGCGCTGCACGGCGAACAAGTGGAGCGCAACCGGGACGAGTATGCCGCCGGCGCCGAGCAAGAGGCCGCAAGCGGATCGGTGGTCCACAGAATTTGGTAGCCGCGGAACGGGTCTTTCCGTCGCATTTGCGTGGTGTAGAATTCGTGTCCCCAAGGTGGCGGGAGGTGGTTTCGGCAGGCAAAGATTGCCGACCGGAACCCGCAGTCCGCGCTACCTGTCAACCATGCCATCGAAGAAATGAACATCACTATCAACGAGGAACTGCGCAGCTATATCGACCCGCTGACCGCCAATGAATATGCAGCACTTGAGCGCAGCATCCTGGCCGAAGGCTGCCGCGACGCGCTGGTGTTGTGGGGCGAGGTGCTGATCGACGGTCACAACCGTTATGCAATTTGCCAGAAACACGGCATCGAGTTCCGGACCGTGCAAAATGCTAATTTCTCGACTATCGATGATGTGCTGTTGTGGTTGATCGATAATCATCTGGCACGGCGCAGCGTGTCTGATTTCCAGCGCGGCGTGCTGGCGCTGCGCAAGAAAGACCTGGTTGCGGCCCGCACCAGAGCGCAGCAGGACAGCGCGCTGCCGGTTGTTGCGGCGGAGCTGCCGGCGCCGGCTCCGATCGGCACGCGCGAAGAGATCGCCAAGATCGCCGGCATCAGCAGCAATACGATCAGCCAGATCGAAAAAATCCAGAAAACCGCCGCGCCTGAATTGGTCGAGGCAGTCCGGGCCGGCACCATCTCGATCAATGCCGCGGCGGCCGTTGCTTCGCTGCCCAGCGCCGAACAAGTCGCGGCGGTTGCCGGCGGCAAAAAAGAGTTGCAGCAGGCGGCGAAACTGGTGCGCGAAAAGAAATCGTCGGCCAGGCCGGCCCGCACCGACGATCCGCTCGAAGCGCCAAGTGCAGCGCCGGCAAAGGAAAGCGAAGTGGTCAACGAGGCAGCCAATGAAGTTGCCTTGCTAAGCGCGAGAATTGACGAGCTGACGGCCGAAAATACTGCGCTGAAGCAGCAAATCGCTACGCTGAATGCGGCTTTGGAGGACGCCAATCGTAGCGCGGCATCTGCTTGAGGCGATATCATCAAGCGCGGTGAAAGTGTTGAGATTTCTTTTCACTTTGCTACACTCCCGGCTTTATTTACGGAGATAGCATGGCCGACCCCAAGAACATCGTCATTACGCCCGAGATCCCTAACGACAGCCTGCATCCCGACTTTGCGCTGATTTGCCGCGATATCGGCTTTGAGGTAGGCACCTCGCTCAAGCCGCAGCGCAAGGCGCAACTTTTCTCGGCCTTGGCCGACCTGAACGCATTGGCGCTGGAGCTGCGCGGCAATACCCGGAATCCGAGCTTGAACGGTTTTCTTGACGGCGTGATTACTGCGCTTGAAGAGTGAGATTTTGCTGCGAATCCGACGGGCACCTCGAACTTCACAGGCCTGCGACCATCAGGCCGCAGGTTTGATCATCTTCGCAAAATACGCAGAACTGCTTATTGATTAGCTGGAGCGGCAGCAGGGGCTTCGACCGGGGCTGGGGCAGGCGTCGAGGCAGGAGCGGCAGCAGCTTGTGCTTTCTGCTCCGCAGCTTTCTTGTTAGCCATGTGGCGGCCAACGACGCAGCCGCCAATGGCGCCGACTACCGCATGATGACCCGCGTAATGTCCGGCAACGGCGCCTACCGCTGCGCCTTTCAGGCATCCTTTAGCACTGGCAATCCCTGATGCAGCTGTGAGAGCAATTGCACATGACAGTACGATAATAAGCTTTGATTTCATTTTTTCCCCAGTCACTATTAATGTTGGACTACCGCGTATTAACGGTTGCGAGGCTGGAACCGGTTGACAGGTCGATGTCGCGTAGTGCCCAACAGCCGAGAATAATTGGCATCAGCGCATCAACTGCGCAACTAACAGCGATTTGGTCCGCGCTATAGGTACAATGCGCACTTCATTCATTTAATTCACTGCGTGTCGTTTGCCGCAGATCTTTCTGGTCCCATCCTATTTATGGCAGTCATCTCTATTACCAATGCGCAGCTTGCGTTTGGCCACGTCGCGTTGCTCGATCGCGCGGAATTTTCCCTGGAAACCGGCGAACGGGTCGGCCTGATCGGCCGTAACGGCACCGGCAAGTCGTCGCTGCTGAAGACCATCGCCGGCGTGTCCAAGCTGGATGACGGCTTGATGGTGATGCAGCAAGGCATCAAGATCGCTTATGTCGATCAAGAGCCGCATTTCGAGCCCGAGATGTCGGTATTCGACGCGGTGGCGTCGGGCATGGGCGAGATGCAGGCGCTGCTGAGCGAATACGATGCGCTGACCGGCCAGTTCGGCGGCGACGACGATGACGCCATCATGGAGCGCATGCACGATATCCAGAGCAAGCTGGATGCCGCCGATGCCTGGAGCTTGACCAACAAGGTCGAGACCACGCTGGATCGCCTGAATCTGAACAAAGAAGCATTGATGGGCACGCTGTCGGGTGGGATGCAAAAACGCGTCGCGCTGGCTTGCGCTTTGGTCAGTGCGCCCGACGTGCTGCTGCTGGACGAGCCGACCAACCATCTGGATTTCAGCTCGATCATGTGGCTGGAAGGCTTGCTGCGCGACTACAAGGGTAGTGTGCTGTTCATCACCCACGATCGCAGCTTCCTGGATAACGTCGCCACCCGCATCATCGAACTGGATCGCGGCCGCTTGCTGTCTTTCCCCGGCAATTTCACTACCTACCAGGTGCGCAAGGCTGAACAGCTGGAAATCGAGGAAATTGAAAACGCCAAATTCGACAAATTTCTGGCGCAGGAAGAAATCTGGATCCGCAAAGGCGTGCAAGCGCGTCGCACTCGCGATGAGGGCCGGGTACGGCGGCTGGAAGCATTGCGGCTGGCGCGCAGCGCGCGCCGCGAGCAACAGGGGCAGGTCAAGCTGGATGTTTCTTCCGGCGAGCGTTCCGGCAAGATCGTGGCGGAGCTGACGGAAGTCAATCAAGCGTTCGGCAGCAAAGTGATCGTGCGCGATTTCAGCGCCACCATTTTGCGCGGCGACAAGGTCGGCCTGATCGGTCAGAACGGCGCCGGCAAGACCACCTTGCTGAAGCTGATCCTCGGCGAAAATCAGCCCGATAGCGGCACCGTCAAACAAGGCACCAAATTGCAGGTCGCGTATTTCGACCAGATGCGGGCGCAGCTGAATGAAGACGCCAGCCTGGCCGACACCATCGCGCCGGGTAGCGACTGGGTCGAGATCAACGGTCAGCGCAAGCATGTGATGACCTATTTGAACGACTTCCTGTTTGCGCCGGAACGTGCGCGTTCACCGGTCAAATCGCTGTCCGGCGGCGAACGCAATCGGCTGCTGCTGGCGCGCTTGTTCGCCAAGCCGGCCAACGTGCTGGTGCTGGACGAACCGACCAACGATCTGGACATCGACACGCTGGAATTGCTGGAAGAATTGTTGGAGGACTATGCCGGTACCGTGTTCCTGGTCAGCCATGACCGCACCTTCCTCGACAATGTGGTGACGCAGGTGATCGCCGCCGAAGGCGACGGCATGTGGCGCGAATATGTCGGCGGTTACACCGACTGGGAGCGGGTGCGTCCGAGTCAGGCAGCGTCGATCGCCAAAGCCAAGAGCGAGATGAAAGTTGAAGCTAAAGCCGAGGTCGCACCACCGGCAGCGCCGAAACAGAAAAAATTGAGCTACAAAGAGCAGCGCGAACTGGAAGAGTTGCCGCTGTTGATTGCCAAACTGGAAGCGGAGCAAAAGACGATCTCAGGTCAGTTGGCCGACCCTGATTTGTACAAGCAAAAACCGGAAGAAGTGAAGCGCCTGAACGATCGTTTTGCCGAGATCGACGGCTTGCTGCTGGAAAGTCTGGAGAAGTGGGAAGTGATCGAGGCGCGCAGCAAGGGGTAATACTGCGGCGGCGCCGGCGCTGGCTTGAGGGGCAGCGCCGGAGCCAACTCAACGGCGCTGCGGCCGCCGAGCCTCCCGCAATGCAATTGCCTGCTGGCGCACGATTGGTGCGTCGGCCGCATGCGGCCGTTGCGCCAAATAATTTTCCAGGTCTTCCAGTGCCGCTTGCGGAGCATCCAGTTGTGCAAAAGCCAGTCCGCGGTCGCGCCGTTCCACCGCATCGCCGGGCAGCAGAATCAAGACTCGCTGCTGTACTTCAAGCAGGCGCTGCCACTGTTTGCCTTCCAGGAAAATCGCTTTCAAATTGCGCAGCATGCGGATCAGGATGTCGTGCGGATGGGCGATTTGCAAGTAGGCAATCAACGGGATTGCCGCGCGGTCCGCATCTTCATGTGCAGCCAGATAGGGCTCGAGCCGTTCTTCCAGTTCCTCGCGCGACAGGCTGGCGCCGCTGGCCGGGTCGATCATGATGTCGCCGGACGGAATGGATAATTTCATCAGGAAATGCCCTGGAAACGACACGCCGTTGACCGGCAAGCCAATCTGATGCGCCAGCTCCATGTACACCAGCGCCAGCGAAATCGGAATCCCGCGCCGCTTGACGATGACCCTATGCAGATAGCTATTGTCCGGATCGTAATAATTGTTGACGTTGATGGCGAATCCCAGCTCCTGGAAGAAGAAGTGATTCAGCAAGCGCAATTTTTGAATTGAAGATGCGTCAGCAGGCAAGCGCTGGCGCAGCGTGTTGGCGAGGCGATCAAGCTCGTTTTGCGGCGTGCCGAGATCCAGCTCTGGATAGGCGTCTTGCGCAATCGCCAGCGCTGCCTCAAACAGCGGCACATCGCTGGCCTGTTGCACCAGCGAAGTGAAGTAGTCCAGGGAAGTGATCGTCATGCTGGCTTTCCTCTTCCTAGTAAATAGTCGGTGCTTAACGCGCTACGCGTATGAACTCGCGAAAGCGAAATCCCATGATCAGTAAAGCGCCGAAATAGGTGGCGCCGCAAGCCGCCATGACGACCAGCAAGGCGCCGGTGCGGGCTAATGAACTGGTATGCGGACCGGTCCAATCAAATTGTCCTGCGCTCCATAAGGCGACTGCGGCCATCAGGAATAATGCGCCGACCAGACGTACCAGGTACAGCCCCCAACCCTTTTCCGGTTTGTAAATCTGACGGCGAAGCAGGCTCCACAGCAGGAAGCCGGCGTTCAGGCAGGCGCCGATACTGATCGATAGCGCCAGTCCTGCAACTTTGAAAATAGGGACAAACAGGTAATTCATCGCCTGGGTGGCGAGCAACACGCCGATGGCGATTTTGACGGGCGTTCTGATGTCCTGCTTGGCATAAAAGCCGGGAGCCAGGATCTTGACGACGATCAGGCCGATCAAGCCAACCCCATAGGCAATCAGGATTTTGCTGGTCATAGTGACCGAGTTAGCATCGAATTTTCCGTGCTGGAACAGCGTGGATGTCAGCGGGATTGACAGCGTGGCCAGTCCGACCGCGGACGGCAACGCCAGCAGGAAGGTCAGCCGCAAGCCCCAGTCCAGCAAAGATGAATATTCGGCGCGGTCGTTGTCGGCGTTGGCTTTACTCAGACTGGGCAAAAGAATGGTGCCCAGCGCCACTCCCAACAGCGCCGTGGGAAATTCCATCAGACGATCGCCGTACGATAGCCACGAGACGCTGCCGTGTTCCAGGCGCGACGCGATATTGGTATTGATCATCAGACTGATCTGGGCGGCGGATACCGCGAATACTGCGGGGCCCATTTTTTTCAGCACCCTTTGCACCCCGACGTCCCGCAAGCCGATCATGGGATTGAGCGAAATGCGCGGCAGCATGCCGATTTTGCGTAGGGCCGGGACCTGGATCGCGACTTGCAATATGCCGCCGACCAACACCGCGAATGCCATCGCATAGATCGGCTGTTGCAAATAGGGCGCGACGAACAGCGAGGCAACGATGAACGCCAGGTTCAGCAATACGGAAGTGAAGGCCGGAATCTTGAATTCGCGCCAGGTATTGAGAATGCCCCCGGCCAATGCAACAAATGACATGAAACCGATGTACGGGAACATGATCCGCGTCATCACCACCGAGGCGTGGAAAGCGTCTTGATTGTCTTTCAGCCCGGTCGCCAGAAAATAGACCAGCACGGGAGTTGCCAGGATGCCGATGATGCAGGTGGCCAGCATGGCCAGCGACAGCACGGTGGCGACATGATCGACTAGCTCCTTGGTCGCGGCATCGCCTTTCTGGTTTTTGTATTCGCCGAGAATCGGCACGAAGGCCTGTGAAAACGCGCCCTCTGCGAACAGTCGGCGCAATAGATTGGGGATGCGGAAGGCGATATTGAAGGCGTCGGTGTAGGCGGAGGCGCCGAAAGCACGCGCGAATAAAATTTCGCGAATCAGCCCAGCCACGCGGGACAACATCGTCATGCCAGAGACGGTGGCAAGCGTTTTGTGCAAGTTCATGGAGCGGGATTATAGCTGGAGGCAGGCGTTGCTTGCCCTTAAAAAATGTCGGATGGGTGGGGCTGACGGCAGGGGGGCAATATTTCCCCTGGCTATTGCGCCTGCACGGTACGCCGGTCGGGACGATGCGAGGCGATGTGCGTCGAGGCGGTAGCTTGGAACGATTTTCTAGCAACAGAATTGTTTCAGGGATAAGTCTGATTTGCCTGTTTTCTGAAAAGTAGTTATAATCCGTGGCTTTACAGAATTCTGCGCCGCGGTCTGGTTTGCCGCGTAAGCATCCCGACCTCGATTTAGGAAATATAAATGGCAAATACCGCACAAGCGCGTAAGCGTGCTCGTCAAGCAGTTCAGCAAAACCTGCACAACTCCAGTCAGCGTTCAACCCTGCGTACAGCGATCAAAGCCGCACGCAAGGCAATCGCTGGTGGCGACAAGGCTGCTGCAGCCGTGGTGCTTCAAAATTCCGTGTCGACCATCGACCGTATCGCGGACAAGAAGATCATCCACAAGAACAAAGCTGCTCGTCACAAGAGCCGTCTGTCCGCTGCCCTGAAAGCACTGGCTTAAATAGTATTTTGACCGTTGGCCTGGCTGACGGTTATTGCTAGACGAAAGAAAAACCCTGCATAAAGTTTTTATGCAGGGTCTTTCTGCGTTCTGAGTATTTATGTTGTTTTGTGATTGGCGGCTCTAGAGCCGCCTGCCTTCTTCGCGCCGTGTGATTACTGCTTTGGCAGACCTTCGATCACAGTTCCCGGCTTGATGTTCTTTTGCTTGAACCATCCCTTGTTCATTTCCAGCGCATAGAACGCAGGCTGCTGGGCGCAATGCGAATCAAGGGTTTGCGCCTTCATTTCCTCGATATTGATAATCTTGCCGGTTTCATCAATGAACGCGACCGACAGCGGGATCAAGGTGTTCTTCATCCACATGCAGATGCCTTGCGGTGCGCCAAACTGAAATACCATTCCTTCATTCGATCCCATTTTTTCGCGGAACATAAGACCTTGTTCGCGTTGTGCTTCCGTCGTGGCAACTTCTGCTTTGATCAGATGAATCCCGACATTAAGCGAGGTCACTGGAAAGTGCTGGAGTTGCTGAGACGAGGCGGGTAACGAAGCGAATGCGAGGGAAGTGGTCAATGCCGCTGAAGCCAGTGCTGCACGAAATGCGCGATTTTTTCTCATGTTGATGAGGTCTCCTTTGAAGTAAAGGAATTATACAGAGAGGAAAATGGCGGAGAGGAAAATTCGGAAAAGCGGATGAAGCGCGGTATTGCTGTATCACAGATGTTGTGCGGACAACAAAAAAGGCAGGACGCGCCTGCCTTTTTATTGAAGCTGATGCCTAAATTACTTAGCAGCAGGTGCTTCTTCAGCAGCGGCTGGAGCAGCTTTTGCTTTCTTAGCTTTGTGTGCTTTCTTAGCTTTGTGGTGTGCTTTCTTAGCAGCTGGAGCTGGAGCAGCAGCTTCTGTTGCAGCAGGTGCTGCTGGAGCAGCAGGTGCAGCGTCAGCAGCGAAAACGGAAGTTGCAAACAGGCCAGCAACCAAAGCAGCGATCAATTTGTTCATTTTGTAGTCCATTCAGTTAGCGAGTTAATCAATTCATGATTCACTTGAATCACGACAATTAACGGGGTGAGGCGCAGTCGGTTGACAGGTTTTTTATAAAAACCCATAAATTTTTTGGAGCCGCAAGAAAAAATTTCTTTCATGCAAATTTGTTCTTGCGAGGCAAGCTGACGTTCGTTAGCTTTATCGATTGCTCGGCTTGTTTAAGTCGGCAGGACTTATTTCACACGATTCACCTGGCCACAGTGGATGGCTTTCCAGGGAGACGTGACCGATAGCAACTCTGACCAAGCGTAGGGTAGGCAATCCAACAGCCGCCGTCATGCGGCGTACTTGACGATTTTTACCTTCGGTCAGTGTTAGCGCCAGCCAACTGGTGGGTTTGTCGTGGCGCTCCCGGATCGGCGGCGTACGTGGCCATAGCCAGTCCGGCGTTTCGATCTGCCGGACCTGGCATGGTTGAGTGACAAAATCGCCGAGATCGATTCCGTCCCGTAGTCTTGCCAACATCGTCGCATCAGGTATGCCCTCGACCTGACTTAAATAGGTCTTCGGCTGTTTGGATGTCGGGTGACTGATGTTGTGCTGCAATTGACCGTCATCGGTCAAAAGCAATAGACCTTCACTATCCGCATCCAGGCGTCCTGCCGGGTAAATATTCGGAATGTCGAGGTAGTCGGCCAGCGTTTCGCGGCTAGGGTGTGCCGAGAACTGGCACATCACCTGGAATGGCTTGTTGAATAGAATAAGAGGCATACCGTAGTGTCGCAAAAACATGGCGTCTAGTAAAATACTAGTGCATAATACGAAATGACTGTCTTATGTCTTATATAAGACTCAGGCTTGCTTTACAATCAAAACCCGAGCCGATCTTTCCTCCCCAACTCCGGAGATACTGATGTCCCAACATATCAAAGTGCCTGCAGAAGGCAAAAAAATCACCGTTAACGCAGATTTCTCAATCAACGTTCCAGACACTCCAATCATTCCTTATATCGAAGGCGATGGTACCGGTGTGGATATTAGCCCGGTCATGATCAAGGTGGTGGACGCTGCGGTGGCCAAAGCCTATGGCGGCAAGCGCAAGATCAGCTGGATGGAAGTGTTTGCCGGTGAAAAATCGACTAAGGTTTATGGCCCTGATGTCTGGTTGCCTGAAGAAACGCTGGCTGCGGTCAAGGACTATGTTGTTTCGATCAAGGGCCCATTGACGACTCCGGTCGGCGGCGGCATCCGTTCGCTGAACGTGGCCCTGCGTCAAGAACTCGATCTGTATGTCTGCTTGCGTCCCGTGCGTTATTTCAAGGGCGTGCCATCGCCAGTGCGCGAACCGGAAAAAACCGACATGGTGATTTTCCGTGAAAACTCGGAAGATATTTATGCCGGTATCGAATGGCAAGAAGGTAGCGATGGCGCCAAGAAGCTGATCGATTTCCTGGTGAAGGAAATGGGCGTCAAGAAAATCCGTTTCCCTAACACCTCTGGTATCGGTATCAAGCCGGTTTCGCGTGAAGGCACCGAGCGTCTGGTACGCAAGGCAATTCAATACGCGATCGACAATGACAAGCCGTCTGTGACCATCGTTCACAAGGGCAACATCATGAAGTTCACCGAAGGTGGCTTCCGTGATTGGGCTTACGCACTGGCGCAAAAGGAATTCGGCGCCGAGCTGATCGATGGCGGTCCATGGGCGAAATTCAAGAATCCGAAGACCGGTCGCGAGATCATCGTCAAGGATTCGATCGCTGATGCGTTCCTGCAACAAATCTTGCTGCGTCCAAACGAATACAGCGTGATTGCTACGCTGAACCTGAACGGCGACTATATTTCCGACGCACTGGCTGCACAAGTTGGCGGTATCGGTATCGCTCCTGGCGCCAATCTGTCGGATTCTGTGGCAATGTTTGAAGCCACGCACGGCACAGCGCCAAAATACGCAGGCAAAGACTATGTGAACCCAGGTTCGCTGATCCTGTCGGCTGAAATGATGTTGCGCCACATGGGCTGGTTGGAAGCGGCCGACCTGATCATCGACTCGATGCAAAAATCGATCGCGTCGAAAAAAGTCACCTACGACTTCGCACGCCTGATGGAAGGTGCGACGCAGGTTTCCTGCTCCGGTTTTGGCGATGTAATGATTGAAAATATGTAAATTTTGTGAAAATCTGAAGAAAGCCAGAACTTGTTCTGGCTTTTTTTACGCCTTTTACATTTGTGAAAAGCCTATCTCTGTATTACGGCGCCCCAATAAAAAAGGCCCCACCGCAGCGAGACCTTTTACAAAAGCTACTTAGTACTTAATGAAAAGAATTAAGGGGCTTGGATGTTAGAAGCTTGCTTGCCTTTAGGGCCTTGCGTGACTTCGAACTGGACTTTCTGACCTTCTTTTAGGGTCTTGAAGCCGTTCATCTGGATTGCGGAAAAGTGTGCAAACAAATCTTCACCGCCGTCGTCCGGAGTGATAAAGCCGAAGCCTTTAGAGTCGTTGAACCACTTGACTGTACCTGTTGCCATAAAATAGCGTCTCTCAAATAATGACTAATCACACGAGCCGTAAAAGCAAGAAGCCTCGCGTAACGCTGCCCCCTCCTAAAACTTGCTCACTTCTATTGATAAATAAAAATACTTATCAATAGATGCATTCTTCTCGTTAAAAATAAAAATGTCAAGTAATTTCCATTGGGCAATTAATTTTGTTGTTTTGTAACGCTTCTTGCTATTGATTTAATCTGTTCTAACGTCATCTGCATGGGAGCCGGAAAACGCGTAATATCGGTGTAAATATTATTTGATCCAGTATTGCGCATTGCGCATTTGTTTTAAGGTTTTAGAATAGGCGCATGGCAACCAAGCACGAAGACGGGACATTAGCGACGCGACAAGAGCAAAAGCTCAAGCCGCCGCCCATGTATCAAGTATTTTTGTTAAATGATGACTACACGCCGATGGAATTTGTCGTCGCGATCATCCAGGAATATTTCAACAAGGATCGAGAAGCGGCAACGCAGATCATGTTGAAGGTACATCGAGAGGGAAAAGGCATGTGTGGTGTTTATCCGAAAGATATTGCATCCACAAAAGTTGAACTGGTATTAACCCACGCTCGAAAAGCAGGGCATCCCCTGCAATGCGTGATGGAGGAAGCATGATTGCGCAGGAATTGGAAGTAAGTTTGCACATGGCATTTGTCGAAGCTCGACAAGCACGGCATGAGTTCATTACCGTTGAACACTTGCTGTTGGCGCTGCTCGACAATCCATCAGCGGCCGAAGTGTTGCGCGCGTGTGCTGTCAACATTGACGATTTGCGCAAGACGCTGACCATCTTTGTCGGTGACAACACGCCGACCGTGCCCGGGGCGAATGAGGTCGACACGCAACCGACGCTCGGTTTTCAGCGAGTGATTCAGCGCGCCATCATGCATGTGCAGTCCGCTTCCAACGGCAAGAAGGAAGTGACCGGCGCCAACGTGCTGGTGGCGATCTTCGGCGAAAAAGACTCGCACGCGGTGTACTACTTGCATCAGCAGGGAGTGACACGTCTCGACGTTGTGAATTTCATCTCGCACGGGGTGCGCAAGGATCAGCAAACCGACGCACAGAAATCTTCGGAGGGCGCAGAAGAGGTGCAAGCCGAAGGGCAGCCAAAAGAAAGTCCACTCGATCAATTCACGCAAAATCTTAATAAATTGGCGGTCGAAGGAAAAATCGATCCGCTGATTGGGCGTGAATATGAGGTCGAGCGCGTGATTCAAACGTTATGCCGTCGTCGCAAAAACAATCCCCTTCTGGTCGGCGAAGCCGGTGTCGGCAAGACCGCGATCGCGGAAGGATTGGCATGGCGCATCACGCAGGGCGAGGTTCCCGAGATCTTGCAAAATGCAGTGGTGTACTCGCTCGACATGGGTGCATTACTGGCTGGTACCAAATATCGCGGAGATTTCGAACAGCGCCTGAAGGCAGTGTTGAAACAATTGAAAGACAGCCCGAGCGGCATTTTGTTTATCGACGAAATCCACACGATCATCGGCGCCGGTTCGGCTTCCGGCGGTACGCTGGACGCATCCAATCTGCTGAAACCGGCGCTGTCGAGTGGTCAGCTGAAATGCATCGGAGCAACTACTTACACTGAATTCCGTGGCGTGTTCGAGAAAGATCACGCGCTGTCGCGACGCTTCCAGAAGATCGACGTCAACGAGCCGACTGTAGAACAAACCGTACAAATCCTGCGTGGCTTGAAATCGCGCTTTGAGGAACATCACGGCGTTAAATATTCCGCCTCGGCGCTGACCAGTGCTGCGGAGTTGGCGGCGCGCTTTATCAACGATCGCCATTTGCCGGACAAGGCCATCGACGTCATTGATGAAGCTGGTGCTGCGCAACGGATTTTGCCGAAGTCGAAGCAAAAGAAAACCATCGGCAAAGGTGAGATCGAAGACATCATTGCGAAGATTGCACGGATTCCGCCGCAATCGGTCAATCAGGACGATCGCAGCAAATTGCAGACCATCGACCGCGATCTGAGAAATGTCGTGTTCGGTCAGGATCCGGCAATTGATGCGCTGGCATCGGCAATCAAGATGGCCCGTGCCGGTCTGGGCAAGACCGACAGGCCGATCGGTTCGTTCCTGTTCTCGGGTCCGACCGGCGTCGGCAAAACCGAAGTGGCGAAGCAATTGGCGTTCATCATGGGCATCGACCTGATTCGCTTCGACATGTCCGAATACATGGAGCGTCACGCGGTCAGTCGTCTGATCGGCGCGCCGCCGGGCTATGTCGGCTTTGACCAAGGCGGGCTGCTGACCGAGGCTGTGACCAAGAAGCCGCACGCGGTATTGTTGCTGGATGAAATCGAAAAAGCACATCCGGACATTTTCAATATCTTGCTGCAGGTCATGGATCATGGTGCGTTGACCGACAACAACGGGCGCAAGGCTGATTTCCGCAATGTGATCATCATCATGACCACCAATGCCGGCGCGGAAAGTCTGCAAAAACGCTCGATTGGGTTCACCGAGAAGAAGGAAGCCGGTGACGAGATGGCCGACATCAAACGCATGTTTACGCCGGAATTCCGTAACCGGATCGATTCCATCATCAGCTTCCGCGCACTCGACGAAGAAGTCATCATGCGCGTGGTCGACAAGTTCCTGATGCAATTGGAAGAGCAGTTGCACGAGAAAAAAGTGGAAGCGGTCTTCTCCGAGAATTTGCGTAAATTCCTGGCTAGAAAAGGTTTCGATCCATTGATGGGCGCACGTCCTATGGCACGCCTGATTCAGGACATGATACGCAAGGCGCTGGCGGACGAGCTGCTGTTTGGCAAGTTGGTAAGCGGCGGTCGTGTAACAGTCGATCTGGATGACAAGGATCAAATCAAACTTGATTTTGCGGACAAAGATGCGACACCGCCGGCAGCGCCGCAGGAGACGGTTGAAGTGGAGTAAGCAGTAAATTCGAGGCGTATCAAGCAAGCCGATAGGCTCAAAAAAAGCCCGAATTCACGAAAGTGATTCGGGCTTTTTTGTATTTTGTGCAGTGCTGCGCACATTGCCTTTAAAGAAGCGATCCAGCGCAGTGGCGATGGATCGCTTTTCAACCATTTCCCGGCTGGTTTATTGCACCAGCTTCGCTCCTGCCGCCTGCTTGGCCTGAATATCCTGAACGGCTTGCTGGATTGCCGACAGCCGGTAGGCGGTGGCCGGGTGGATCGCGGTATGGGCGTTCAGTACGGTGACGGGATATTGTGTCGCCAGACGCTGCCAGAATGCTGCTGCGTTTTCGATCTTATAGCCGGCGCGCGCGACCATGAATAGCGCCAGTTTATCGGCTGCGGCGTCTTGCTGTTGTGTGTACGGTTTAACGCCGGCACTGCCGCCCAGCGACGAGGTATCCGGACGCAGGCGCATCAGGTTGTCGATGATGCCGCTCATGGTGGCTGTGATCCGTTGTTTGGCCGGATGGGTCAAGGTGTTATGCGCCATTTCCCTGGCGATCACATACGCCAGTTCATCGTCGCTTTGGACAAATTTCATCATCCCCGAGGTGATCAAGACTCTTCGGCCATCGGCATAGCTGTTGACGTTGTCGGTGTTGCCGAGTTCGATGCCGAATGCGCAAGCGCGGGTCAGCGCCACGTTGAGAGGCTGGTTGTTGCCGTCGCGGGCGATAGTGACCTTGATGCTGTTGCGACCGTTGACCAAGGCGCCCAGCATCAATGCCGTTTTGCGCTCCGCGTCCGCGCCGGTTGGCGCCGGTTTATCCTGGATCGAGACCAGCAAATCGCCGCGCTTGAGCCCAACCCGTGCGGCGCCGCTGCCGGCCAGCACGCCCGCTACTTGCAGTTGGTCGGTCAAGCCCATGGCGGTTGCTGCGTCGATGAATTCAGCGGAGTACGAAAATTTTGTCTTGGCGGTGAATCCCAGCAGGTTGCGTGCATTGTTCCTGCACAGCTCGGCATTATTGACCAGCAGCGGGGCGGCAACATCGTACAGTCGATCCTGTTGCACAACCAAAGCCCGCAGTTCAGCCTGTTCTGGCGTTGCGGTGCTGGCCGCCGGTTTTGGCGCGGGTTGCGTTGTGCCGGTAGCGACCGGCGGCTTCTGTGCCCCGGGTGCGACTTCGCCTGGCGTCGAGCAGGCTGCCAGCAACAGCAGCGGCAATGTGGCCGCCGCATAAGGCTTGAATGTGAGCCATTGAGTGTAACTTGCCAATCTCATTAATTTCTCCATCAATGTTTTCCGGTGCTGCCGAAGCCGCCTGCGCCGCGTTCGCTGCTCGTGAATTCTTCTACTACATTAAAGCCGACACGTACTACCGGCACGATGACCAACTGCGCCAGCCGTTCCATCGGGTTGAGGACAAATTCAGTCTGGCCGCGATTCCAGGTAGAGATCATTAGTTGCCCCTGGTAATCGGAGTCGATCAAGCCCACCAGGTTCCCCAGCACAATGCCGTGCTTGTGGCCGAGACCGCTGCGCGGCAGGATCATCGCTGCATAGGCGGGATCGGCGATGTAAATTCCCAGACCGGTCGGGATCAAATGCGTTTCGCCCGGCTTGATGGTCAGCGGTGCGTCGAGACAGGCGCGCAGGTCGAGGCCGGCGCTGCCTTCGGTGGCATAGGCGGGCAATTGGTCCTGCATGCGCGGGTCGAGGATTTTAACGTCGATGGTGTTCATGAAATGTGGTAACAGTCTATTAATCTATTGAGTGATAAGAGTTCGGGAGAGCGGGGCAGGTCAGTCCAGGCGATGCGCAATTTCCGCGATCAGCTGACGTGCCAGTTGTTGCTTGCCGGCGCGCGGCAAACTGGTATGGCCATTGGCGTCGAACAAGACCAATTGGTTGTCGTCCTTGCCAAAAGTATCGTGACCGATATTGCCGACTAGCAGCGGTACATTTTTCTTGATGCGTTTGGCTTCGCCATAGCGCAGCAGTTGCTCCGACTCGGCGGCAAAGCCGACGCAGTAAGGCGGCTTTGGCAGTGCGGCGACCGCTGCCAGGATATCCGGGTTTTGTTCGAACACCAGCGTCGGCGCGCTACCGTCGGCATTCTTTTTCAATTTTTGCGCGCTGGCATTGACCACGCGCCAGTCAGCCACTGCCGCCACCGCGACAAAAACAGTCGCGCCGTTGCGCGCATTCTGCTCGGAGGCAGGGATGCCGACTAGCTGCGACATCACCATGTCGTGCATTTGCTGCGCCGTCTGGACGTTGATGCGGCGCACGCCGTAGGGGGCGGCCAGCGCAGTCGGGCCTGAGATCAGCGTGACTTCGGCTCCGGCTTCGCGCGCAGCGCGGGCGATCGCATAGCCCATTTTGCCGGACGATAGATTGGTGATGCCGCGCACCGGGTCGATCGGCTCGAAAGTCGGACCTGCGGTCAGCAGCAGGCGCTTGCTCTTGAGCAGTTTGGGTTGAAACGAGGCGACCACTTCTTCCAGCAATTGATCCGCTTCCAGCATGCGGCCCATGCCGACTTCGCCGCAGGCCTGTTCGCCGGCATCCGGCCCCAGCAACTGGATCCCGTCCGCCAGCAATTGCGCGGCGTTGCGCTGGGTCGCCGGGTTTTGCCACATTTCGACATTCATGGCTGGTGCGATCAACAGCGGCAAGGTCGCCGGTCGCGCCAGGCACAGGGTGGACAGCAAATCGTCGCATGCGCCGTGCGCCAGCTTGGCCATGAAATCGGCCGAGCAGGGCGCGATGACGATCGCATCGGCGTCGCGCGTCAGATCGATGTGCGCCATATTGTTGTCGACGCGGGCATCCCATTGATCGGTAAATACCGGCTTGCCGGACAAGCCCTGCAGGGTGACCGGCGTAATGAAATGGCATGCCGCCTGCGTCATCACGACCTGTACCGAGGCGCCAGCCTTGCCCAGTGCGCGCGTGAATTCCGCCGCTTTGTAGCAGGCGATGCCGCCGGTCAGTCCCAGCACGATTTTTTTACCAGCGAGATCCATGGCTACTCCTGGAAGTTGACGTCAACAAGATACTTATTTATTCACCCGGCGCAATTCATCAATCACGAACAATACCGCGCCGACGCAAATCGCGCTGTCGGCAACATTGAACGCCGGCCAGTGCCAGTTGCGGACATGGAAGTCGAGAAAGTCGATCACGTGACCGTAGGCGATGCGGTCGACCACATTGCCGACGGCGCCGCCCAGGATCAGCGCCAGCGCCGAGCAAAACATGCGCTGTCCGGCATGACGCGCGAGCAGGAAAATAATGAATAGCGCGGCGCAGATGCCGATCGCAGTGAACAGGTAGCGCTGCCAGCCGGACTCCGTCCCCAGGAAGCTGAACGCAGCGCCTTTGTTATAGATCAGCACCAGATTGAAGAATGAAGTGACCGGATGCGATTCGCCATAACTGAACAGGCGAACGATGGTGATCTTGGTCAGCTGGTCGAGCAGCAGCACCAGTGCGGCAATCCCAAGCCATGGCGCCAGCCCGTATTGGGAGGACGACTTGGATGAAGCCTTGGGCGAAGGCTTGGTTGAGGCTGATGCCGAGGAGCGTTTTTTTGTAGCCATATTGGAAATGCTTTAGCGATTGAGTGGGGTGGTCGGGAGATCAGTTAGGCATCGTCCGCCGCATGCGATGCACTGCATGCGGCGGACGATGCCAGGCTTTCTCTCACTAGGCGAAGTGCCGCTGTTCGCCGCTGCCGAACAGGTTGGACACGCAGCGTCCGCACAGGCCCGCATGCTCGGCGTGGCTGCCGACGTCGGCACGATAGTGCCAGCAGCGCTCGCATTTTTGCTGCGCCGATGGGGTGACCACAATCGCTTCTTCAGCTTCGGTCGCGACTTCCGTGACGGTTGCCGCTGAGGTGATCAAGACAAATTTCAGGTCGTCGTCCAGGCTGTTCAGCAACGCATATTTGGCGCCGCTGGCCTTGATTTCCACTTCGGCCTGCAATGATGAACCGATGCCGCCGGCGACCCGGACTTCTTCCAATTGCTTGGTGACTTCGGCCCGCACGGTGCGCACGGCGTTGAACTTCGCTATCAGTGCCGCAGCATCGGCGATTTCCGGCAGGGCGTAGTAGGTCTGGGTGAAGATGGTTTCATCGCTGGCGGCATAAGCGTCCGCACTGGCAAAGAACGACCAGGCTTCTTCGGCCGTGAACGACAGAGTCGGCGCCATCACGCGCAACAGCGCTTGCGTGATATGCCAGATCGCGGTCTGTGCCGAGCGCCGCGCATGCGAAGTGACGCCGCCGGTGTACAGCCGGTCTTTCAGGATGTCGAGGTAGAAGCCGCCCAGATCTTCGGAACAGTACATCTGCAATTTCGACACCACCGGATGGAATTCGTAGCCTTCGTAGTGTTGCAGAATGTCGGCTTGCAATTGCGCCATGCCGGCGATGGCATAACGATCGATTTCCAGCAACTCGGCGATCGGCACCGCATCCGTCAACGGATTGAAATCGGAAGTGTTGGCCAGCAAAAAGCGCAACGTGTTGCGGATGCGGCGATACGATTCGGTGACGCGCTTGAGGATTTCGTCGGAGATCGACAGTTCGCCGGAATAGTCGCTCGATGCCACCCACAAGCGCAGGATTTCGGCGCCTAGCGTGTCCGACACTTTCTGCGGTTCGATGCCGTTCTTCAACGACTTCGACATTTTGCGGCCCTGGCCGTCCACCACAAAGCCGTGCGTCAGCAACGCCTTGTAGGGCGCCCGTCCATTCAGCATCGACGAGGTCAACAGCGACGAGTGGAACCAGCCGCGATGCTGATCCGAGCCTTCCAGATACAGGTCGGCCGGGAACTGCGATTGTGCATCGTGCGAGCCGCGCAATACGGTTTGATGAGTGGTGCCGGAATCGAACCAGACATCCAGCGTGTCTTTATTCTTGACGTAATGCTCGGCGTCGTCGCCCAGCAGCTCTTTCGGATCCAGCGCCTGCCACGCTTCAATCCCGCCTTGCTCGATGCGCTGCGCGACTTGTTCCAGCAATTCCGGCGTACGCGGATGCAGCTGGCCGCTTTCCTTGTGCACGAAGAAGGCCATCGGCACGCCCCATTGGCGTTGGCGCGACAGCGTCCAGTCAGGACGGTTGGCGATCATGCCATGCAGGCGCGCCTTGCCCCAGCTAGGGAAGAACGCGGTGTCGTCAATCGCTTGCAAAGCCGTTGCGCGCAGGCTGTGGCCGCCGTCCTTCGGCGCATTGTCCATGCTGGCAAACCACTGCGAGGTAGCGCGATAGATGATCGGGCTTTTATGCCGCCAGCAGTGCATATAGCTGTGATCGAACATGACCAGCTTGAACAGCGAGCCGACTTCTTCCAGCTTGGTGCAGATCGGCTTCGACGCTTCCCAGATGGTCAGACCGGCAAAGAACGGCAGCCAGGATGCGAAGCGGCCGTCGCCCATGACCGGACTGATGATGTCGTCGTCTTTCATGCCGTGCGCTTTGCACGAGATGAAGTCTTCGATACCGTAGGCCGGGGCCGAGTGAACGATGCCGGTGCCGCTGTCGGTGGTGACGTAATCGCCCAGGTAGACCGGCGATAAGCGGTCGTAGCCCGGATCGGCACTGGCCAGCGGATGTTTGAAATTGATCAATGACAGCGCCTCGCCTTTGCAGCTGGCGATGACTCGGCCTTCGAGGCCGAAGCGTTGCAGGCAGGCTTCGACCAGATCCTGCGCCAGGATCAGCAGCAGCGGTTCGCCGTTGCGCTCGGTTTGCACCAGCGCGTAATCGAATTCGGGATGGACGTTGAGCGCCTGATTGGACGGGATGGTCCAGGGCGTGGTGGTCCAGATGACCGCATAACCTTTATCGGTCGGCAGTGCTGCCAGGCCGAATGCGGCAGCGATTTTTGCCGGTTCGGCAAACGGAAAGCCGATATCGATCGACGGATCGCGCTTGTCCTGGTATTCGACTTCCGCTTCGGCCAGCGCCGAGCCGCAATCGAAGCACCAGTTGACCGGTTTCAGGCCGCGATAGACATAGCCTTTTTCCAGGATCGTGCCGAGCGCGCGCAGCTCATCGGCTTCATTGCTGAAGGCCATGGTTTTGTACGGATTGTCCCATTCGCCCAGCACGCCGAGACGGATGAAATCTTTTCTTTGCAGGTCGATCTGTTCGTTGGCATAGGCCCGCGCCTTGGACTGCACTTCCGCCACCGGCAGATTCTTGCCGTATTTTTTTTCGATCTGGATCTCGATCGGCATGCCGTGACAATCCCAGCCGGGCACGTACTGCGCATCGAAACCGGCCATATTGCGGGCCTTGACGATCATGTCCTTGAGGATCTTGTTGACGGCGTGACCCAGGTGGATTTCACCGTTGGCATACGGCGGGCCGTCATGCAGGATAAACTTCGGGCGATTCTTGGATGCCTTGCGGATCCGCTCATACACCTTTTTGTCTTGCCATTGCTTGACCCATTGCGGCTCGCGCTTGGCCAAATCGCCGCGCATGGGGAATGGCGTCTCGGTCATATTGACCGGGTATTTGCTTTGCGGCTTCGCTGATTTCGCGGCTTGATTGTGTTCTGGCTTGCTTGGCTGATCGGGCATAATTTTCTTCAATGGAATTCAGTGGATGCCTGCTAAAAAACGATAGTAAGTCAGTACTGACCTATCTGGCAGAGCGAGATTAATTCTTCACAACAGGAACAGCGTCAAATTCGGTCGGTAGCCGATATCGCGGCGCTATGCTGCTGGCGGAAATAGGCGCGTGCATTGTCGACGTCGCGTGCAATCGCAGCGATCAGGGTTGGCAGGTCGACAAATTTCTCTTCATCGCGCAGCTTCTGCAAAAACTCAACCCGTATCAGCTTGCCATAGCAGTCGCCGGCAAAGTCGAGCAGGTAGCTTTCCAGCAGCACGCGGCCGCTGTCGTCCACCGTAGGCCGGATGCCGATGCTGGCCACGGCCGGCAGCGCTTGTTCCGCCAGTCCATGCACTTGCACCACAAAGATGCCGGACACCGCCGGCAGCTTATGGCTGACGCGCAGATTGAGGGTAGGGAAGCCGATCGTGCGGCCGAGTTTTTTGCCGTGTACAACGTGTCCCGAGATCGAATACGGATGGCCCAGCAGCGCTTGCGCATGCGCAAAATCGCCGGCTGCGAGCGCGGTCCGTACCGCCGATGACGATACGCGGGTGCCGTCATTCATCACGGTCGGCAAGGTTTCGACCTGGAAGCCGTATTTTTTGCCGGCGGCGATCAGGGTCTCGATATTGCCGGCGCGCTTGGCGCCGAAGCAAAAGTCTTCGCCCACCATCAGCCATTTGACGTGCAAGCCTTGCACCAGCACTTTTTCAATGAAATCCTGCGGCGACATGGCGGCAAAGCTGGCATTGAAGTGCTCGACGATCACCCGGTCGATGCCCGCCTGCGACAGCGATTGCAGCTTGTCGCGCAAATTGGCGACGCGGGTTGGCAAGTTGAGCGGCTGGCTAGCCTGGTGCGCAAAAAATTCGCGCGGATGCGGTTCGAACGTCATCACGGCAGCGTCCAGGTGTAACTCCGTGGCCGCTTTGCGGACGTGCGCAAGCAGTGCCTGATGGCCGCGATGCACGCCGTCGAAGTTGCCGATAGTTAAGGCGCAAGGTGCGCGCGATTCGGCGTTGGGAAGTCCGCGAAATACCTTCATTGATGTGGCCGGAAAATTTATCGCAAAAACCCTGGATTATAAATGCTTTCGGCGCATTACCCGCGTCCGCAGATGGGTTTCCTGGATGAATGGCTTGCTTGTGGTGGAAAAAGCAATTAGTTGAGTGATATGCAAGAGAAAGAAAAGGTGTGAAATAGGCTCTACAAATTTCACTTAAGCAGTTATTCTTGATAAACCATTGAAGCAAGAAAATTTGCAGCATGCGTAATGAAGCCGATTTTTAGACTGGGATCCCGATCGCTGACTATGAAACCAACATTATTCATGAAACATATTCTCCTGGCTGGTTTGACTCTGGCGCTGCTATCCGGTTGCGCCAGCTCTCCAAAATCCAACAACGATCCGCTGTTGTACCCGAACCCGATCGAACTCGACCGATCGCAAGCCGAGATGCTGAAAAAGTACGATGGCTTGGCCGTCAACAAAGCTATTGCCATATCGGCGGACGGGCATTCCGGTTACAGCTTCGCGGCCAGCAGCACTGACATCCCGGTCAGATCCGCAATGTACTGGTGTCAGCAATATGCGGCAACACCGTGCCGCCTGCACAAGATCAACGACAAGGAATTTCAAGGGGAATACCAGGCATTTTCCCGCGGCTCCAACTACGCCCTCAAGGACATCTTGGTGCCGCCGGCCATCAATTACCACCTGGAAGGATTTGACTGGGGTATTCCTGCACCGACGCTGGCGACGCAAGCGACGGTGCAGCGCTACGACGAACCAACCCCGCTTAATCTCGATGGCATCACCACCATCAAGACCGCCGAGCTGGCAAAACTCCTGTTAAAGAAGCAGGCAGTGATGATCGACACCAGGGAGTGGGAGGAAAAACGTATCGTCACGATACCGAACGCTCTCGTCATCGACTGGGCCGGTACCGAGCAAACAAGCATCCCGGGACGCGAAGAAAAGTTACGCAAAAGCTTTGAAGAGGTGTTGCAACTGGTCGTCCCCGACAAGTCGACCCCGATTGTGACATTTTGCTATTCCGCAAAATGCTGGTTTTCAATCAATGCAGCGTTGAGGCTGCAGGCCATCGGATACAGCAACGTTCTCTGGTTTCGCGGCGGCATCGATTCCTGGGTCGCGGCCGGCCTGCCCATCGTACCTGCCGTTCCCCACGCGACCATATGGTCGCCTGAGTAATGCGTAATTCATAAAAGACCCAGCCCCAGAATAAAAAAATCGCCTCGAAAGGCGATTTTTTTTTGGGGGGAGGACTGAAGGTTTTCAAGCCTTCTTGTCGCCACCCAGCAAGCCGCCCAGCAAACCAGCCAGATCGCCGAAGCCGCCGGCCGGCGCGCTCGCTTCGCCGTGCGGCGTCAGCTGGTTGACCAGATCCGGCAGGATGCCCGATAGATGGCTAGCCGCTTCGGCGGGCGAAATGCCTGCCGCTTGCGCCAATTGTTCCAGATGACCGCCGCCCAAGGCCTGTTGTACCTGCTCGGCGGAAACGGCTTGATTCTGGCCGTTGCCTATCCATGACTGTGCCAGCTGGCCGAGTCCGGCACCTTCAAATGCGCTCAGCAATCCGCCCAGGCCGCCGCTGCCGGCGCCGCCAGTTGCTTGCCCGGCGCTTTGGCTGGTCAGCATGCTGAGCGCAGCCTGGATCAAAAGGGCTTTGGGGTCGTTGGCTTGTTGTTGACCGTTACCGAGTGCACCAAGTACTGAATCAAGTAGTCCCATTACGTTCTCCTGAAAAAATAAAACAAACACCGTCCAAAGACCATGCAATCCGGCCTGTAAAGAATTACAGGTGAAACGCTACCAGATTAATCTTGCATTGTGGTAATAAAATTTGCGATTGCCGGCATCTGCGGCAGGTAAATTATTGCGCAAAGCTGGGTAAATCTGCATACATTTGCAGGGCGCCTCGAAAAACCGTAGCGAGCGGCCCAAGGTCGGGTCGACGAAGTTGCAACACCTGCAGCCGTACGGAGTGGGCGAGCATCACAGGCCCGAGATTGGGCCGCGCAGTAGGTTTTTCGAGATGCCCTACATTTCGCCCCAAATAGCATTAAGCGCCGCCAAAGCAGCCAGACCCGCAGTTTCCGTACGAAGAATGCGGGGTCCCATCGACAGCATCAAAGCCCCTTGAGCGCAGGCGATGTTTTCCTCCGCTTCGCTAAAGCCGCCTTCCGGACCGATCAGTAGCGCCAGCGCTTGCGGCGGCTGATGGCGGGCCCAGTCCGACAGCGACTGTTCGCCGCGCGGCGACAGCAGGATGCGTTTGTGTAAGTCCTGCTGGACTATCCAGTCTTGATAGGAGCTCAATGGCGCCAGGTGCGGCAGGCGATTGCGCCCGCTTTGCTCGGCAGCGGCCACCACCACGGCTTGCCAATGCGCTTGTTTTTTTTCGGCGCGCTCGCTGTTCAGGCGCACCACGCAACGCTGGGAGGCCAGCGGCTGGATGCCGGCCACGCCCAGCTCGACCGATTTCTCGATGATCCAATCCAGTTTTGACGATTCCGGCAGCGCCTGCGCCAGCGTGATCGCGTACGGCAGCTCGGCTTCGCGCGGCGAGAATGATTTGATTTCGGCGCTGGCTCGCTTTTTTTCGATACTGACGATGGTCGCGATATATTCGCCGCCTTCGCCGTTGAACAGGGTAATCACCGTCCCCACCGCCAGGCGCAAGACCTGTACATGGTGGGCGACTTGGTCCGGCAGCGGCAGCAGGTCGCCGATCTTGAGTGGAGTGGAAACGTAGAAGCGGGGCATGAGGTTTGTAAATTCCTTGGTCAGTAGGTCATGCAGGCGGCACTCAGCAAGCCCAGGCCGACGCTGGCCGCGCCCAGGAAGATGCCGGATGCGATCTTGTTTTCAGGAATATCGGCCACCAGCGTCGGCAACAGCAGCCGCACGATAAAAAACGCCAGCAACTGCGCCACCAGCGCCACCACTCCCCATACCAGCATATCCAGCAGGTTGACGCTATTGGAGATGGCGGAAGCCAGCGCCACGATATAACCCAGCAAGGCGCCCGACAGGCTGGCGGACGCGGCATGATTGCCGGCACGGATCAAGGCCAGCTCGTGGTACGGCGTGATCAAGATGTAAATCACGAAAAAAGCCGCGGTCAACGCCAGCGCCAGCCCGAAATGGGACAGGAAGGCGGGCAGGCCGGCAGGTAAGAAGGTCATGCTCATTGGCTTAATGCTCCTGGATCATTTGGTGAATTGGATAACATATGGCACCTCTAAAAGCCGTAGCGAGCGGCCCAATGTCGGGGCGACGAAGTTGCAACACCTGCAGCCGTACGGAGTAGGTGAGCATCACAGCCCCGAGATTGGGTCGCGCAGTAGGCTTTTAGAGGTGCCCATGAATTAATCGACAAAATAGTGCGGTATAAAACGACTGGTATCTTTGGTAATCAGCGACACATCCTCGCGGATGCCGATCCCGGCCGGAGCGTCGCCGACCACCCACGAACCGACCGAAGTATAGGCCGGCGTGATGCCGTCGTCGAACTTCGGTTGCGGCGCAAACGCCTGATAAACATAGCCTTCGGCGCCGTATTGCCCGGGCTGGTGTATCACCTGGCCGGCGGTATAGATGGTGATGTTTTCGCCTTCGCGCGAATACAGCGGCTTCTTGACGAAATCGCCGCTGATGCGCCAGGCATCGAAAAACGCCGGCAACAGATTCGGATGACCGGGAAACAACTCCCACAGCACCGGCAGGATCGCCTTGTTGGACAGCACCATCTTCCAGGCCGGTTCGATCAGGCGCAGCGGCCGCGCCGGCAAGTGAGCGGCAAACTGTTCGCGGCACAGCCATTCCCATGGATAGAGCTTGAACAGGTTGTCGATCTTCAGGTCGAAGTCGTCGACAAATTCGCCGTGCCGCTGATCCCAGCCGATATCTTCGATCGCCAGCTGCTTGGTGGCGAAGCCGGCCTGGATCGCGGTATCGCGCAGATAGGCGAGGTTGCCTTCATCTTCTTCATGGCCGCCGATGCAGGCAAAGTGCAGCAAGCCTTTGCCCTGGTGCCGGGTGGCCAGCGTTTGCCATTGGGCCACCAGTTTTTCATGGATCGAGTTGAATTGATCGGCGTCGGGGAATACGTCCTGCAGCCAATACCATTGCGCCACGCTGGACTCCACCAGGCCGGTCGGCGTATCGGCGTTGTACTCCAGCAGCTTGGGCGGACCCTGGCCATCCCAGGACAGGTCGAAGCGGCCGTACAGCGAGAATTCCTTTTCGCGCCAGCTGTCCTCAATCAGCTTCCAGAACGGTTCGGGAATGGCGAACTGCGCCAGCCGCTCGTGAGCGATCACATGTTCGACCGCCTGCAAAGCCATCTGGTGCAACTCGCTGGTGACGTCCTCGACCGCATCGATTTGCGCCGCGGTGAAGCGGTAGGCGTAACGTTCATCCCAGTACAGGCCGTCAATCGAGTGGTAGTTGAAGCCGAGTGCTTCAAACTGGCTTTGCCAACCGGGGCGTGGGGTAAGGCTTTCGCGGATCATGGTTAGCCGCCGCCGGAAACATGCGCACCACCGCCAAAGCCGCCGCGCGACACGCTGCGGCCGATCGAGTTATTGCTGACGCCGTGCACGCCAAGACTGTCGCCGCCGCTGCGCACACTGCGTTGCGCACTTTCGCGGGCGCCAGCGTCGTAGCTCGGACCGTAATAGCGGCCGCCGCCGTGGCTGCCGGAGCCGCTGCCGGATGCCGGCTGGCATAGCTCGGGGCGATCCCAATCCTTTCTGCAATCTTCCTGACTAAGATATTCGTCGCGCGCCTGTTTGGGACCGCAGCCGGCCAGCATGGCCGACGCCGCCAGCATCAACGGCACGGCGCGGCTCTTGCGGCCGGACTGGCCGGCAGGTTTTGCTGCTTGATTCTGAAGGGGGCGGGTTGGCATTGATTAAGCTCCTCTAAGCGCCCAGATTCTGCACGAAGTTAGGCAGCGCGAACAGTGCCGGATGCACCTCGGCGTTGTAATACTGAAGGTCGTGCAGTCCGCGCTCCCGCAAGCGGCTGGCGACCGCGCCGCTGTCGAGCCCGCGAGGAGCCAGCGTGTCGCTGGCGACCGCCATGCCCCACAGCGCACCGTACAGCGGCACGTACACGGTGTACGGGCTGACCTGGCGGAAGACGCTGCTCAGGCGCTGCCGCAGCAAGCCGAATCGTTGCGGATGGTGGAACGGACTGCCGAGGTGCATGACCAGTGCGCCGTTGTCGGCCAGCAGTGCATGGCAGGCTTGCAGGAATTCCCGCGTATAGCAATCGGCTGCCAGCGCGCTGCCGTCCGGCGTCTGCGGATCGGTCAGGTCCAACAGAATCAGGTCATAAGCGTGCTCTGCCGCAGGATGGCGTGCCGCCTCCAGCACAAAAGCAAAACCGTCCTGCGCGACATGGCGCACGCGCGGATCGTCCAGCGCGCCGCGATGAATTTGCTGCAAATGCCGACGCGCCAACTGAATCACGGCGGGATCGATTTCGCACAGCGTGATGTGTGCTATGGATGGATGTTTTAATAATTCTTCGCTACTGCCGCCGTCGCCGCCGCCGATGATCAGCGCCCGCCGCGGTTGCGGATGGGCGAGGGCGGCCGGATGCACCAGGCATTCATGATAAAAAAACTCGTCGCGCTCGGAAGTCATGAAAGCACCATCCAGCCGCATCACTTTGCCGAATTCGGCCGAATCGGCGATTTCTATCCGCTGGAAAGGCGATTGCATTTGCGCTAGCGGCGGCGACAGCCGTGTGCCATATGCGCTGTGCGGCGTCAATTGCTCCAACGCCAGCGTCTGGCCGGCTCCCCCTTCGCCGCGCTGCAAGCGGTGGGTTTGCGATTGCGACGGCGCAAAACCGGCGATCAATGCATCCAGCAAGCCGCTGGCCTTGGCGCTATTGTCAGACGTGTAATTGCAGACATACACATCCAGCGTCACGGCATTGCGTTCCGGCCAGGTGTGGATCGCCAAGTGTGATTCGGCCAGCAGCAAGGCGCAGGTGACTCCGGCGGCGCTGCCGTCGGCAGCCTGGAACGGGTGGAATTTCTCGCCGACGATGGTCAGTCCCGACAGCGTGGTTTGCTGCACGACAAACCGGCGCAACTGTTCGGGGTCCAGCAATAAGGCGCCGTCGCAGCGGCAGCCGTAACAATCGGCCGTCAGGTGTAAGCCTTGCATGGTGAGTCCGCTTAGAGCCTGTTCAAAATCTGCGGTAGGCGTAGGGCGGAAAAGCGCAGCGTTATCCGCCGTTGGATGAGCCACAGGTGTGTGATGCATCCAGAACGGCGGAAGACGCTACGCTTTTCCGCCCTACTTGCCGCCGTACCCATGACAAGAAGATGTTGAACAGGCATTTAATTAAATGAAAAATGCAACCTAGATGCGCATCAGGCGCGGATTGAACGCCAGCCCGAAGCGGCAGCATTTTACAGCCCGGCCGCGGGATTTGAACCGGGAGTAGCACCTTTTTGGTAAAATGTCGCCCTTTGCGATTCGAACGTTTCAGCCCCCATCCGCTGTTCCCGTATCCGCGTCGACCCAATTGCCAACTACTGCTATTGCCAACAACATGACCACCACACTCCCGACCACCAAGATGGCCAATGCGATCCGCGCACTGGCGATGGACGCAGTACAGAAAGCGAACTCCGGTCATCCCGGCATGCCGATGGGCATGGCGGAAATCGCCGTGGCTTTGTGGGCCAAGCATTACCGCCACAATCCGGCCAATCCGCAATGGATCAACCGCGATCGCTTTGTATTGTCGAACGGACATGGTTCGATGTTGCAATATGCATTGTTGCACCTGACCGGCTACGACCTGTCGATGGATGAAATTCGCAATTTCCGTCAAATGCATTCCAAAACGCCGGGCCATCCTGAATTCGAGATCACACCCGGCATCGAAACCACCACCGGCCCGCTCGGCCAGGGCTTGACCAACGCGGTCGGCATGGCGCTGGCGGAAAAACTGCTGGCAGCGGAATTCAACCGTGCCAATTTCCCGGTGGTCGACCATTACACCTACACCTTCGTCGGCGACGGCTGCCTGATGGAAGGGATTTCGCACGAGGCTTGCTCGCTGGCCGGCACGCTGCGGCTGTCGAAACTGATCGTGCTGTACGACGACAACGGCATCTCGATCGACGGTCACGTCGAAGGCTGGTTCAAGGACGACACCCCGAAGCGTTTCGAAGCCTACGGCTGGAACGTGATCCGCAGCGTCGACGGCCACAATGTCGAAGCCGTCAGCGCCGCGATTCATCAAGCCAAGCTGTCCGACAAGCCGACCCTGATCTGCTGCAAGACCGTGATCGGCAAAGGCTCGCCCAACCTGGCCGGAACCGACAAGGTGCACGGCGCGGCATTGGGCGACAAGGAAATCGCCGCAGTGCGCGAAGCGCTGGGCTGGACTTCGGCGCCGTTTGAAATCCCGACCGAGGTGTATGAAGCCTGGGACGCCAAACAGCAAGGCCAGCAAGTCGAAGGCGGCTGGAATACGCTGTTCGCCGCCTACAGCGAAGCCTATCCGCAGCAAGCAGCCGAACTGACGCGCCGCATGAAGGGCGAATTGCCGGGCAATTTCGAACAAACGCTGAACGACTACATCGCCGCCTGCGTCGACAAAAAAGAAACCATCGCCACCCGCAAAGCCAGCCAGAACGCGATTCAAGCGCTGGCCCCGGTGCTGCCGGAGTTCCTCGGCGGCTCGGCCGACTTGACCGGCTCCAACCTGACCAACTGGAAAGAGTGCGTCGCGGTGCGCGCCGACCAGCCGGGCAACCATATCAATTACGGCGTGCGTGAATTCGGCATGAGCGCCATCATCAACGGCATCACGCTGCACGGCGGCTACATCCCGTTCGGCGCGACCTTCCTGACCTTCTCCGATTACAGCCGCAACGCATTGCGGATGGCGGCGCTGATGAAGATCCGCGCGCTGTTCGTGTTCACGCACGACTCGATCGGTCTCGGCGAAGACGGCCCGACCCATCAATCGATCGAGCACGTTGCCAGCCTGCGCCTGATCCCGCAGCTGGACAACTGGCGTCCTTGCGACACGGTTGAATCGGCGGTGGCATGGGGCTATGCGGTCAAGCGCAAGGACGGCCCAAGCACGCTGATTTTCTCGCGCCAGAATTTGCCGTACCAGGAGCGTGACGCGGCGCAGATCGCCAACATTCAACGCGGCGCTTACATCCTGAAAGATGCCGCCAATGCCAAAGCCACCCTGATCGCCACCGGCTCCGAAGTGGCGCTGGCGATGCAGTCCGCCGAAGCGCTGGCGCAAGAAGGAATCCCGGTGCGGGTGGTGTCGATGCCGTGCGCCGACGTCTTCGACCGTCAGGACTCCGCTTACAAGGCCAGCGTGCTGCAACGCGGTTTGCCGCGGGTCGCAATCGAAGCCGGCGTGACCGCGTTCTGGCATAAATATGTCGGCTTGGAAGGCGCCGTGGTCGGCATCGACAGCTTCGGCGAATCGGCCCCGGCCGGCGTCCTGTTCAAGCATTTCGGCTTCACCGTGGAAAACGTGGTGGCCAAAGTCAAACTGACGCTGGCATGAGCCAGAACGTCACCAACATCGTCGGCGAAGTCGTCATCCGCCGCGCCACCGTCGCTGAAGCGCCGGTGATCGCGGCGATCCGCATCGACAGCTGGCGCGCCACCTACCGCGGCATCGTTCCCGATGCTTACCTGGATGGCATGGAGAGCGAGAGCAGCGCCGCACTATGGACCCGCATCCTGACCGCGGCGTCCGATGCGGCCTGTGTTTTTGTGGCGGAGATCGACGGCGAAATCGTCGGTTTTGCCGCCGGCATGACCTTGCGCGAACCCAAGCTCGGATACGACAGCGAGCTGACCGCGATCTACCTGATCCCATCGGTGCAGCGGGCCGGCGTCGGCCGTCGTCTGGTGGCGCATGTCGCCGCCACGCTGGCCAAAGCCGGCGCCAACAACCTGCTGGCATGGGTACTGGCAGACAATCACATCGCGCGGGATTTTTATACCAAGCTTGGCGCCGAGCCGCTGACCGAGCAATCGTTCAGCTGGGACGGGCTGGAGTTGCAGGAAGTCGGCTACGGTTGGCGGACTATTCGAGTTGAATGAGTTTTTTTATACCTTAGGAGAAAAAGCATGACCATCCGCGTCGCAATCAACGGCTACGGCCGCATCGGCCGCAACATCCTTCGCGCTCACTACGAAGGCGGCAAAAAGCATGACATCGAGATCGTCGCCATCAACGACCTCGGCGACCCGAAAACCAACGCCCACCTGACCCAGTACGACACCGCGCACGGCAAGTTTCCAGGCACCGTGACTGTCGACGGCGATTCGATCGTGGTCAACGGCGACCGCATCAAGGTCCTGGCGCAACGCAATCCGGCCGAACTGCCATGGGGCGAGCTGAAGGTTGACGTGGTGCTGGAATGCACCGGCTTCTTCACCACCAAAGAGAAGGCCAGCGCCCACCTGCAAGGCGGTGCCAAGAAAGTCATCATCTCCGCACCGGGCGGCAAAGACGTCGATGCGACCGTGGTCTACGGCGTCAATCACGGCGTGCTGAAGGCGACCGACACCGTCATCTCCAACGCCTCTTGCACCACCAACTGCCTGGCGCCGCTGGTCAAGCCGCTGAACGATGAAATCGGCCTGTTGAACGGCTTGATGACCACCGTTCACTCCTACACCAACGACCAGGTGCTGACCGACGTTTATCACGAAGACCTGCGCCGCGCTCGCTCGGCGACGATGAACATGATCCCGGCCAAGACCGGCGCCGCTGCCGCAGTCGGCCTGGTATTGCCGGAACTGAACGGCAAGCTGGACGGCTTCGCGATCCGCGTGCCGACCATCAATGTCTCGCTGGTCGACCTGTCGTTCGTCGCCGCGCGCGACACCACGGTCGAAGAAGTCAACGCGATCATGTTGAAAGCTTCGGAAGGCGCGCTGAACGGCGTGTTGACCTACAACACCGAGCCGCTGGTCTCGATCGACTTCAACCACAACGCCGCATCGTCCAACTTCGACGCCACGCTGACCAAGGTTTCCGGCCGTCTGGTCAAAGTGTCGAGCTGGTACGACAACGAGTGGGGTTTCTCCAACCGCATGCTGGACACCACGATTGCACTGATGGGCGCCAAGTAATTTGCGTAATTGGCTCCGCAGGCCGGGGCCGCTCAAACAAGTTGCGGGTTTCAGTGAAATCCTCCAGGACCAAATCCTGGAGGATTTTTTTTGATCTCTGATTTTCATTTTTTGTTTGAAACTGATAGTGCCGACAGCACCTTTTTGATCGAACGGAAATGGCCGACATTACGCTTTGTCGCAGTGTTTCCATTATCGAAAAGAGAGTCAGCATGTCAAAACAGATTCAAAAACTGGTTATCGCCACTATCGATTTATCGTTCCACGTGGCCGCTTCGGCTGTGGTGCGGAGCGTGCTCGCGCCGCACGGAATCGCGCTAGAGGAAATCCGTGCGCCGCATGAGCAAGCCTTTGAACTCCTGCGCCAGGGAAAAGCCGATCTGCTGTGCTCGGCCTGGCTGCCCGGCAGTCATGGCGCGTACGTCGCGCCGATGCTGGATCAACTCGAGCAACTCGCCGTGCTTTATGAACCCTACGCATTGTGGGGCGTGCCGGACTATGTGCCGGCAGCAGAGGTGCGTAGCGTTGCGGATCTGGCCAGACCGGATGTGGCACAACGCATGACCAAGCTGATCCAGGGCATCGGCCCGGGCGCAGGGATCAGCCGGTTTTCGCGGGAAATCATGACCCATTACCAGCTCGACCGGGCAGGCTACCGATTTGAAAACGGCAGCTTGATCGATTGCGTTACGGCGTTTGAGCAAGCTGCGGCAGAACAGCGGTGGTGTGTAGTGCCGCTGTGGCAGCCGCAGTATCTGCACTGGACGCATGGCATCCGCGAGCTGGAAGAGCCCAGCGGCCTGCTCAGAGGGAAAGATCAGGCGACGCTGATGGTACGCAAAACCAGTCTGGAAAAAATGCCTGAATCCGCGCTCGCTTCCCTGAGAAATCTGTCATTGGGAAATCGAACCGTCACTTATCTGGACTACCTGATTTCATCCCAGCGGCAGTCGCCGGATGCAGCGGTTCGCCTGTGGCAAGACGCGCTCAAGCAGGGCGACGCTTCAAGCATGGTCATTGCTTGAACTGACCTTGGATCTGGCTTGATTTGAAGTGTGTCGGGAGCAATATCCGACGCTATAATGTGGGCCGCTTGATCAGGGTCCACATACCAACACCAATATTCATCAGACCATTTAAGGCCCCGCATGACCGCACCCACCGTTGCTCCATCCGCCACGTCCCATCCGCATGTTCCCGAGACCGCCTTCGGCATCTGGTTTTTGCAAACCAAGGTCTGGACCTGGCATGTGCTGGAGCGCGCCATCAAGGATGTCGAGCGCTTGATTCCTGCGCGCCGGGAGTCGTACCCGGTGGTGGTCGATGTCGGTTGCGGCTGGGGCCGTTCGCTGCCGAAACTGCAGCGGCGGTTTGCGCCGCAGCGTCTGATCGGTCTGGATGTCGATCCCAACATGCTGGAAAAATCGGCGGCGGAGGCGGCTGCGGCCGGGATCCAGGTGGAACTGATTCACGGTTCCAGTTCCAGCCTGCCGTTTGAAGACAACAGCGTCGATCTATTGTTTTGCCACCAGACTTTTCATCATCTGATCGAGCAGGAACAAGCGATCCAGGAATTCTTCCGGGTGTTGAAGCCGGGCGGCATATTGCTGTTTGCCGAATCGACCCGGCGTTATATCCATTCCTGGATCATCCGTTTGCTGTTTCGTCATCCGATGGATGTGCAAAAAACCGCGCCCGAATATCTGGCGCTGATTCGCAACACGGGATTTGAGGTGGCGGACGAGGCCATTTCTTATCCGTATCTGTGGTGGAGCAGGGAGGATCTCGGCTTGGTTGAGACCTGCTTGCGCATTAAGCCGCCGCGCGACCGGGAAGAGACTTTGATTAACTTGGTGGCGACCAAGCCGCAGGGGTAAGGTCAGATTGTAGAAAGCTGAATTTGCTCACGCTCTGGTTCACCCTGCTGGTCTTTATTTCGGTGTGTTCAGCGCATCGGGGATGAATCCCTCTGTGGAGAGGGCGCGAATCACGCCCCGAATCAGGAAGTTGTTGCTAAAGCCCACCGTGTACTGACGTGCGCCCTCGCGGATAGGTGTGAGCATCCGACGCTCAACCAGTTTGCGGATTTGATAGGTGCGCTGGGTGTCGGTCATTTCGGGCATGGCGTCTTGCAAGTCACTGGCCTTGGCGATTCCTGCGCGGGCCGTGGTCAAGAGTACCCGCTCTTCTAGTTGAGTCAGCAGTCCGCGTTCGCGGGCATAGTGCAGCGCCGGGGTCAGGATGCGGTCGATGAGGTAGTGCGTATCGGTCAGCCGGTCTACCTTGCGCAATTCATCGAGCATGCCTTCCAGCACGTAGACGCACCATGTTTCCCGGCCTTCAGGTGCGCCGCTGTCAGCTTGTCCCAGCATGGCGTAGTAACGGTCGCGGTCATTACAAAACACCGCCGTCGGGTTAAGTACCCGGCCACCAGTTTTGACGTTGAAGCCATACTTAATGAGAAGCGTATAGGTGAGCAAACGCACCACTCGGCCGTTCCCGTTGCTGAACGGATGTGTCCACGCAAAGCGATGGTGAGCCAGCGCGACCTTGATGAGGTCATATTTCGGCGGGTCGGGGCGGTTGATAAAGGCTATCAACTCGCTCATGTACTGGTGAATCAGCACAGCTTCGGGTGGCAAATGTTCAGACTGGGAAATCTGCACCGGCCTCTGTCGGTAAGTACCCGGCGTAGCATCGCCTTCGCGCTGAAGCTCATTCACTGCCATTGCATGGAGCTCACGCACAAAGTGTTCGGTAATATCTTGTCCCGGCTCGAAATGCTCTTCGATATAGGTCATGGCCTCTTCGATATTGGCCATTTCACGCAGTTGGTCGGTGAGTGTCGCTGGTTGCTTCTCCAGACGGCTTTCAACGTAGTCTGCCAGCGTGGTGTGGTTGCCTTCAATGCGCGCCGAACCCAAGCTCTCCAGCATGTGGAAGATGTGCTTGAGCTGAAAAAATACGGGGGCCGGGGTAGTGCCGCCCAGTTGAAGGCGACGCAGATGCTCCAGTTCGGTCACCACATCCACTAGTGGCGAGTCGAACGCTGGGTTCAGCAAAGTCAGGTCATGGTGACGAAAGGCAGGCATGGTACGACTCCAGTTCAACATCTGGAATAGTATCGCAGATTATCTTGAATTCATCTTTGACTTATCTGCAAAGAAATGCTGTAAACCCAAGTGATTAAAGCACTTTTTCACATTCCATTCATGGAATTATCTGGAACTGTAGACTGTCTGCATCTGCAATCTGGCCATGTGTCTTTCAGGACTTCGCAAGCAGATACGTGCAGATTGATGCGTTATCTTGGTTAGCAGCAGTGACCTTGCTTTGGTGTGAAACTAATAAGTAGTGCCATCGTGCTGCCTGCCAGACGACTGGTGCCGCATTTTCAGCAATTAGGCTGTCGCATCCGGCAAAAACATCGCATCCCACAACTGCTTCACCACCGCGATTTCATGCGTAATCCGCTCCGCCGTCACGCGTGCGCGTTCTTCTCCCTGCAAGCGCATTTGATGCTGCAATTTACGGAACGTGCGGTAGGCGTCCGCCACTTGCCCGGCCAGCGCGGCGTCGATCAATTGCAGTTCGCCGCACAGTTTCAATAGCGCGATATTGCCGATGTCGGCGGTCAGTTGCGGGAAGTCGGCGGCATGCCGCAGGATCAGTAGTTGCACGATGAATTCGATGTCTATCATGCCGCCGACGTCGTGCTTGAGGTCGAAGCGGTCGCCGCGGTTCGGATGCGCTTCTCGCATTTTCTGACGCATGCCCAGTACTTCCTGCCGCAGCTTGTCGGCGTCGCGCACCTGGCGCAGGACTTGTTCGCGCAGCACTTCGAAACGGTCGCCGATGGCGCTGTCGCCGGCGCAGAAACGGGCTCGGGTCAGCGCCTGATGCTCCCACAGCCAGGCCGACTCGCGCTGGTATTTCTCGAAAGTGGAAAACGACGATACCAGCAAGCCGCTGGCGCCGTCCGGGCGCAATGCAATGTCAATGTCGAACAGGATGCCGGCAGGGGTGTGGCTGGTCATCCAGGTGATGAAGCGTTGCGCCAGCTTGGCATACAGCGCCGGCGCATCCTGGTCGTCCGTTGCATCGTCATACAGAAACACCACGTCCAGATCGGAAGCGTAGCCCAGTTCCTTGCCGCCCAACTTGCCATAGGCGATCACGGCAAACTGCGGCACTTCGCGATGGCGGTTGGCGATCGACTGCCATACCGCGGTGATCGTGACGGCGACCAGGATGTCGGCCAGCGCGGACAGGTAGTCGGCCAGTTTTTCGACGCTCAGCTTGCCTTCCAGATCCTGCGCCAGCAAACGGAACAACTGCGCGTGGTGCATCTCGCGCAGGATATCCATCTGGCGTTCGGTGTCGCCGGCGGCGATATCCAGCTGGTTCTGGCAATCCTGCACGAACGCCGGCCAGTCGGGTGCCGCGTTCAGGCTGCGGTCGTCCAGCAATTCGTCCAGCAGGATCGGATGGCGGGTCAGGTATTTGGCGGCCCAGTCGCTGGCGGCCACCATCCGGATTACGCGCTGCAGCGTGTGCGGATATTCGGTCAGCAGCGCCAGGTAGGCGGCGCGGCGGGCGATCGCTTCCAGGAAATCCAGCAAGCGGCTCAGTGTACTCAAATGCGCGTCCGGCGCTTTTGCGACGATAGGCAAGGCGGCATTGATCAGCGCCACCAGGCGGCTGCGGCTGGCTTCCGGCAGTCTTTGCAGGCGCGACGATTGCCAGGTCGACAGCAAGCGGCTGGCCGCCGCCGGCGGATCGCTGAAGCCGAGCACGGTCAAGCTGGCGGCGATCGTTTCGCTGCTGTCGGTGTCGCTCAGATTGCATAGCGCCGGGGCGTCGCCATCGTCTTCATCGCTGTCGCCGCTAGCACCGCCCTGTTTGTCGCTGAAGATGGCGTCGAATTGGGCCGCCACCAACTGCCGCCGCTGATCCAGTTCGGCCAGCAAGGTCGTCACATCGGCCAAGCCCATGGTGCGGGCGATGATCAACTGGTCGTCCGGATTCGGCGGCAGGGTATGGGTCTGGGCGTCGTCCAGGTATTGCAGCCGGTGTTCCAGGTTGCGCAAGAAATCGTAGGCTTCCAACAGCTGGGCCACGACCTCGGCGTCCAGCAGGTTTTTTTCGGCCAGCGTGCGCAGCGTGGCGCGGGTCGAGCGATCGCGCAGATCCTGCTCGCGGCCGCCGCGTATCAGCTGGAACACTTGCGCCAGGAATTCGATTTCCCGGATGCCGCCGCGTCCCAGCTTGACATTGTTGCTGCGGCCCGGATGCAGCGCTTCCTGCCGTTTGACCTCGGCCCGGATTTGCGTGTGCATCGAGCGCATGGCGTCGATCGAACCGTAATCCAGGTAGCGCCGGAAAATAAACGGCCGGCTGATATTTTCCAGCGTCGCGATGTCGGCCGCGCGTCCGGTCAGCGCGCGCGCCTTGCACCAGGCATAGCGCTCCCATTCGCGGCCCTGGGTGATCAGGTAGGTTTCGACCATATTCATGCTGGCCACCAGCGGGCCGGAAGCGCCATTCGGCCGTAACGCCATATCGACACGGAAGCTGAAGCCGTCTTCGGTGATCTCGGACAGGGCGCCGATCAGTTTCTTGCCGAGCCGGGTAAAGAATTCATGATTGGATAAAGTCCTTTGCTCGGCGCTGGCGATTTGCGTATCGCCATCTTCCGGGTAGACGAAAATCAAGTCGATGTCGGAAGAAACATTGAGTTCGCCGCCGCCCAGTTTGCCCATGCCCAGCACGATCAATTCTTGTGCTTCGCCCGATTCCGCGCCGACCGGATTGCCATGCAGCGCCACCATCTCGGCCATCAGCGCCGCCAAGTGGGTCTGCACCGCAAAGTCGGCAAAGGCGCTGATGGCGCTGACCGTTTCATCCAGGTCGGCACGGCCGCCGAGATCGCGCTCGATCAGCGTGCACACCAGCAAATTGCGCAGGCGGCGCATGGCACGCGGCAATGGCATGCCGGCATCTGTTTCCTTTTGTAACAACTGGCTCAGGAGCGCCGGATCGACAGTTAATCTTGCCGGTTGCCCGGCCAATGCGGCGACCTGCCCGGCACGGCCGGCTTCGGCATTGACCCAGCGGGTGTAGTAGCGGGAGGCGGCGGCACTGCTTAATAGGGATTGGGTCACGGATTTTGACGGAAAAAGAGGGGGAGTCTGATGGTTTTTTAGCTATCGACAGGCCGATCCATGCGAACATACGGCCTTGCAGTTTGTCGAACCTGGAGTTTTGCGGCAGTCAGTCTGAAATCGGGCAATTGCAGCCGCTTGGTGCCGCCACTTAGTACAGCAAAATTATTCTACCTTGAGTTCCTGCATGTTATCCATTTTTACCCATTCTGATTGATGTCGGAACCACAAGCAAAATCCCCTTCATCCGCCGGCCGCCTTGCGCTGTGCTGGCGTGCGGGCGTCGCTGCCTATAACCACCTCAACCGGGCGACCCGTCTTCTGGTCGGTGCGTTGGTGGGTTTGCTGGTGGTGGCTTATTTCCTGTTCTGCGGCCTGTTCCTGGGCTTGCGCTACGTGGTGCTGCCGAACATCGATCATTACAAAAGCAATATCGAACACATCGTCAGCCAGGCCATCGACAGCCCGATTTCGATCGGACAACTGCATGCCTCATGGCATGGCTTGCAGCCGTATCTGGCGCTGGACAATGTCGTCATCCATAACAAGCAGGGGCAAGCCGCGCTGACCTTGCCGCAAGTGGCCGCCACCGTCTCCTGGCGCTCGCTGCTGGTGGGCGGGCTGCGGCTGGATACGCTGGAAATCAATCGGCCCGACCTGGAAATCGAACGCGATGCGCAGGGCAATTTATTCGTCGCCGGCATCCTGATCAATCCCGAAGAAAAAAAGGGCGGCGGCGCCGAGTGGCTGCTGGCCCAGCACCAGGTCGTGATCCGTCACGGTCAAGTGCGCTGGCGCGACGATTTGCGCCGGGCGCCGGAGCTGGCCTTGACCGACATCAACCTGATCCTGCGCAATCGCTGGCGCCGTCATCAACTGACCGTGCGCGCCACGCCGCCGGCCTCGTTCGCGGCGCCGCTGGACGTGCGGGCGGATTTCGTGCATCCGGTGTTTGCCAGCAAAACAGCCGATGTGACGCGCTGGAAGGGCACGCTGTATACCGACTTGCAAAATACCGATCTGACCATCTGGAAAGCCTATGTCGACTATCCGCTGGAGGTCAACCAAGGCAAGGGCGGGGTGCGTGCCTGGCTTGATCTGGATCATGGCAAGGTGCGCGACTTTACCGCCGACTTGCTGCTGTCGGATTTGTCGACCCGCCTGCGGCCGGACTTGCAGCCGCTGCAATTGACGCAGGTCAGCGGGCGCGTGTCGGCCCATGAAGAAATCGGCTCCAAGCCCGCCGACGGCAAGCCGACCTACGGCGCCAACGGCCATACGATCACGCTGACCAATTTCTCGCTCAACACCGCCGACGGCCTCAGCCTGCCGCAGACCACCATCAGCGAATCGTATTTGCCGGCGCAAGGCGCGCAGCCGGAAAAATACGCCTTGCATGCCGAACAACTGGACTTGCGAACCGTGGCCGATTTTGTCCAGCGCCTGCCGCTGACGCCGGCCCAGATCCGGATGGTGAACGACTTTGCGCCGCGCGGGCAGTTGCATGATTTCTCCGCGCAATGGCAGGGCGCCTATCCGGCGCTAGTGTCGTACAACGTCAAAGGCCAGTTCAGCGGCTTGAGCATGAACGCCCAGGCGCCGCGCGCGGCAGTGCCCAAGAGCGCCGGCCACCCGGCGCAGGCGGCAGTGCCCGGCATCCCCGGCATTGAAAACCTGAGCGGCAGCATAGCCGCCACTCAGGACGGCGGCAGCCTGAAGCTGATGTCGGAACAGATGCAGTTGAACCTGCCGGGATATTTCCAGACTCCGCTGCTGCCGTTCGACAAGCTGGACATGCAGGCCCGCTGGCATTTCCAGCAAAAAGATGTGCTGTTGCAGATCGACAGCATGCATTTCGTCCAGGATGGCTTGGTGGGTTCTTTGTCCGGCAGCCATTTGCTGCCGTTGCAAGAGCGTCATGGCGAGGCGTTGGGAATGACCGACCTGAACGCAACGCTGAGTGAATTCGACCTGAAAAAAATCGGCACCTATCTGCCGCTGCATACCCCCGAACACTTGCGTCACTGGCTGGTGGGCGCGCTCAAGGATGGCACCGCGCGCGACGTCAACATCAAGCTCAAGGGCGATCTGGCGGATTTTCCATTTCGTGCGGACCCGGCCAATAACAAGACCAAGGGCGAATTCAGCGTCACCGGCAGCATCGACAACGGCACGCTGGAATACGATCCCGGCCGCTTCGGTCAGGACGGCAAGCAGCCATTGTGGCCCTTGTTGGAAAAAATCAACGGCAGTTTTGCGCTCGATCGCAGCCGTTTGCAAATCAAGGCCAACAGCGCCCAAACCTCGGCCGTCGCCTTGAGCGATGTCAGCGCCACCTTGCCCGACCTGATGTCGCACGACGGCATGCTGCTGATCGACGGCAGCGGCCTCGGCGCGCTGCAGGATTTCGTGCGCTTTACCAACAATAGTCCGGTGGCCCACTGGATCGGCAACTTCACCAGCGAGTCCGAGGCCAAGGGCAACGCCAAGCTGCAATTGAGTCTGCAAATGCCGCTGGCGCACGGCATCGACACCAAAGTGACCGGCTCGCTGCAATTCCTGAACAACGACGTGGTGCTGCAAAAGATCATTCCGCCGATCAGCAACGCCAGCGGCAAGCTGGAATTCAACGAAAAAGGCTTCAACCTGAACGGCATCAAGGGCACCTTCCTGGGCGGCCCGGTGCAAGCCAGCGGCGGCACCCAGGCCGACGGCAAAACCCTGGTCAAGCTCGAAGGCACTGCCGGCATGGAAGGACTGCGCGCCAACTACCCGACCCCGGCGATGCAAAAACTGCTGGCGCACACCAGCGGCAATAGCCGCTACAACGCCGCCATCACGATCCACGAGCACCACACCGAACTGGTGGTCGACTCCAGCTTGCAGGGGATTGCACTCGATCTGCCCGAACCGTTGCGCAAGAGCGCCAACGATGCCATGCCGCTCAAATTCGAGTGGCTGGGTGCGGCTTCCGACGATGCCGCAATGGCGCGCGACGAGCTGCGGCTGACGCTGGGCTCGGCCATCACGGCACGCTATCAGCGGCAGAAACCAGTGAATCCGCCCAACGGTGCGGCCAACAACGCCGAATGGAAAGTGCTGCGCGGCGGGATCGGCATCAATGCACCGGTGCCCGAACCGGATAGCGGCCTGGCGATCAACTTGAACGCCAAATCCTTGAACCTCGACGCCTGGAACAACCTGACCGGCGGCGCCAGCGACAGCGCTGCGCCCAAGGCCGGCGCCGAGGCCGAGCCGTCCGCCATGGCCCAATATGTCGAACCCAATGTGGTGTCGGCACGGGCCGGCCAGCTGGTGTTGCTCGGCAAGACCCTGGAAAACGTGGTGGTCGGCGCCTCTCATCAAAAAGACGTGTGGCAGGCCAATATCGACTCGACCCAAGCTTCCGGCTATGTGACCTGGAACCAATCGCATTCCGGCCACGGCCTGGGTAAAGTGACTGCGCGCCTGTCGTCGCTGATCATTCCGCAAGGCAGCGCCGCCGATGTCGGCGATGTACTGGAAGGCAAGGGCGGCTCAAAACAGATTCCCGGACTGGACATCATCGCCGACGATTTCCAGTTGCTCGGCAAGAAGCTCGGCCGGCTTGAATTGCTGGCCAATAATGTGCGCGCCAATGTCGGCAGCGAATGGCGCATCCGCAAATTGTCCATCATCAATCCGGATGCCGAGCTGAAGGCCGATGGCAAATGGACTACCGTCAACGGCGACAACACCACCAGCCTGACTTATGCACTGGATGTCAACAATGCCGGAAAACTGCTGGAACGCTTCGGCTTTGCCCACGTATTGCGCGGCGCCAAGGGCCGCATGGATGGCGAGGCCAGCTGGAAGGGCTTGCCGTTCTCGATGGATATCCCGACTCTGTCCGGACAAGTGAACCTGGACATGGCGGCCGGCCAGTTCCTCAAGGTCGATCCGGGCGCCGCCAAGCTGCTCGGCGTGTTGAGCCTGCAAGCGCTGCCGCGCCGCCTGACATTGGATTTCCGCGATGTGTTTTCGGATGGATTTGCATTCGACAGCGTGGTCGGCACCGCCACGATTGCCCAGGGCAAAGTGCGCACCGATAACTTCAAGATGCGCAGCGTCAGCGCCACGGTATTGATGGATGGAGTGGCCGACATCGCCAGCGAAACCCAGGACCTGCACGTCGCGGTACTGCCCGAAATCAACGCCGGCACCGCCTCGGTGGTGGCGCTGGCGATCAATCCGGTGATCGGCATCAGCACCTTCCTGGCCCAATTGTTCCTGCGCGACCCACTGATGCGCGCGTTTACCTTTGAATATAAAATTAGCGGCTCCTGGAGCGACCCGGTGGTGGCCAAGCTGGAGCGCAAAACCGAGACCTCGGCGACCACGCCGGAACAGTCATCTGGCCGCTGATACCGACATTTCAAACTGATTACCCATCGCAGGAGTCCCGTCTCATGAGTCAGACCACAGCGCAGCAAGGCCACGCCGACAGCTTTAGAGTCGCCGCGATTCAAATGGTATCGACGCCGCAGCTCGAACAGAATTTCAGCACCGCGCGGCGCTTGGCGACCGAGGCCGCGCAGCAAGGCGCGCAACTGGTGTTGCTGCCCGAATACTGGCCGATCATGGGCATGCACGAAACCGACAAACTGGCCCACGCCGAAACCCTGGATGCCGGCCCGATCCAAACCTTCATGGCGCAACTGGCGCGCGAACTGCGGATCTGGCTGATCGGCGGCACGCTGCCGATGGCGACCGACGAAGCCGACAAAATCCTCAATACCACGCTGGTCTACAACCCCGACGGTCAACGAGTCGCCCGCTACGACAAGATCCACCTGTTCAGCTTCACCAAGGGCGAAGAATCCTACGACGAGGCCCGCACCATCGCCTACGGCAAGGATGTCAGCACCTTCGACGCGCCGTTCGGCCAGGTCGGCTTGTCGGTTTGCTACGACCTGCGCTTCCCCGAGCTGTACCGGGCGATGGGCGATTGCAGCCTGATCGTGATGCCGGCCGCGTTCACCTACACCACCGGCAAGGCGCACTGGGAAACCCTGCTGCGCGCCCGCGCGATTGAAAACCAATGCTATGTGCTGGCAGCAGCGCAAGGCGGCCAGCATCCGAACGGCCGCCGCACCTGGGGCCACAGCATGCTGATCGACCCCTGGGGCGAAATCAAATCGGTGCTGGCCGAAGGCGAAGGGCTTGTCAGCGGCAACATCGACCCCCATTACATAAAAGAAGTGCGGGGCAACTTGCCCGCGTTGCGGCATCGGAAGCTATAAGCGAATGTGGCGCACAATACCCGTACAATTCGTCCCAATCACACCAACACGCAAGGCCCAAACATCATGAAACCATTTGAACCCAACCTCGGTACGCTGGCCATCGCCCGCGACATCTTATTGACCCCGTTCGGCCTGGATGAATCGAGTTTGCTGAAAGCGCTGGGCACCATGTTCAGCCACAAGGTCGATTACGCCGATCTGTATTTCCAGTTCACCAAGAGCGAAGGCTGGAGCCTGGAAGAAGGCATCGTCAAGACCGGCAGTTTCTCGATCGACCAAGGGGTCGGCGTGCGCGCCATCTCCGGCGACAAGACCGCCTTTTCGTACTCGGACGAAATCTCGGAACAAGCGCTGCAGGACGCTGCGATCGCCACCCGCACCATCGCCCGCCAGGGCGCCGGCAAGATCAAGATCGCCTCCAGCATGCAAGTCAGCGGCGGCCGTTCGCTGTACCTGCCGAACGACCCGCTGACCTCGCTCGACGCCACCGAAAAAGTCAAACTGCTGGAACGCATCGAAAAAATGGCGCGCGCCAAAGACCCGCGCGTGGTGCAAGTGATGGCCGGCCTGGCGGCAGAATACGACGTGGTGCTGGTGGCTCGCAGCGACGGCGTGATTGCGGCCGACATCCGGCCGCTGGTGCGCCTGTCGATCACCGTCATCGTCGAACAAAATGGTCGCCGCGAAACCGGCAGCAGCGGCGGCGGCGGCCGTTACAGCTACGGCTATTTCAGCGACGCCCTGATGGACCAATACGCCAGCGACGCCGTGGCCTCGGCCCTGGTCAACCTGGATGCGCGGCCGGCGCCGGCCGGTCCGATGACCGTCGTGCTCGGACCGGGCTGGCCCGGCATCCTGCTGCATGAAGCGATCGGACATGGACTGGAAGGCGACTTCAACCGCAAGGGTTCCAGCACCTTCTCCGGCCGCATCGGCGAACGGGTCGCCGCCAAGGGCGTGACCGTGGTGGACGACGGCACCATCGCCGACCGCCGCGGCTCGCTCAATATCGACGACGAAGGCAACCCGAGCCAATGCACCACCCTGATCGAAGACGGTGTGTTGAAAGGCTACATCCAGGACACCATGAACGCGCGCCTGATGAAGATGCCGGTGACCGGCAATGCCCGCCGCGAATCGTTCGCCCACCTGCCGATGCCGCGTATGACCAACACCTACATGCTGTCCGGCGACAAAGACCCGGAAGAAATCCTGGCCTCGGTCAAGAACGGTCTGTACGCAGTCAACTTCGGCGGCGGCCAGGTCGACATCACCAACGGCAAATTCGTGTTTTCAGCGAGCGAAGCCTACATGATCGAAAACGGCAAAGTCACCTACCCGGTCAAAGGCGCCACCCTGATCGGCAACGGCCCGGATGTGCTGCAGCGGGTCTCGATGATAGGCAACAACATGAAGCTCGACCCCGGCGTCGGCGTCTGCGGCAAGGAAGGCCAGAGCGTACCGGTCGGCGTCGGCCAACCGACGTTGCGGATTGACGGCGTGACTGTAGGCGGTACTGCCTGATTCGCTGCCTTCAGCATCCAAATGGCTGCCCCTGAGCGGGCAGCCATTTTTTTTGCATGCACCCGGCGGGACTGGGACTGGTAGGTCGGAAAAGCGCAGCGCCTTCCGACGTCCCTGCGAACCGCCGAGCAAAGCCAAGGGCTTGACCGGCTGTTGCGATTCTCGCCGTCGGAAGACGCTACGCTTTTCCGACCTACGTTCTTGCTAATGCCAATCGACTGCCAGGATTGTCATGGCATCCAATAGTGTTTATAGTCGGCTCCGTCCTCCGAAAATAAAGACTAGGGGGATGAGGTTTGACAGCCTGATCACCAACTGGCGAACGCGCCCCGCCTGTGGCGCTATTCACTTGGAGGCTATATGTCAAACACCACTACGCCAGCATCATCAGGCAAATCCGCTTCACCCACGCAAGACAGTTCCACCCCCATCACCACATCCACCAGCAACAACTTGCCAGACCGGCATTTAACCGTCGGCGTCTGCCCGGAGGGTAAGCTCAGAACCCCCTGGATCCGGCTGCGTGGCAAGTGGTTATTAGCAGCAGGCTTCACACCCCAGACCCGGGTCCGGGTGCAGGTGAGAAGAGGCTGCTTGTTCATCACCAGGGAGTAAAAAGTAGGGCGGATGAGCGCAGCGTTATCCGCCGTTTTGGATGTGCCGCGTGTGATTGACGCATCCAAGGCGGAAGGCGCTGCGCTTTTCCGCCCTACTTTCCGAACGGCCTGTTCTGATGCATGGCTGTTGAACCATAGAACAGCAGGGAGGGCTGCATAACATGCAGCCCAAGCTATCGCGCTGCCTGTCGACGCAATATTGGTATTTTCCGCATTGCAAGCTTTCTTTTTTTGAAATATGCTTCCGCTCCCCATGTACGGGTTGGTGTTTGGACGCATAAACGAATCGTTCGGATAGCCAGGAAGGCCGATGCCGTGTTGGCATGGGGATGTTTTTTACGAGCGCATAAAAAGGAATGTCAGTGGAAATGGGAAATATCAATGTGATGCCGCTCTCGGTGGTCGCAACGGGGCATGTTGATGCCATGAAAAAAAACCGGATTGGGATCACGGCCATAGGCAGGCTGTATCGCATGATCACGAATGGGGGCGTGGTCCAGATGGCGAATCGCTATTCTTGCAACATTGGCGGTCTGCTCCCCATCATTGTCGCAATGGCATTTTTAACGATGCTGTTTGCATCCTTCGGTGCTATTGCCGCAACGTGCAGCGAGCTTGAGGCTTCGCTGACTGCGCTCGGCAACAATGTGTATGCGGCTCAGCACCCGAATGTCCTTTATTGTTTGTCCCTTAATCCCGGCGGCTATCCCTGCGGCTCGGACATAACATTTCACATCGAGAGACAAGTATCCAATGGGAGCGAACAGCGGCGCAATGGGTATGTCTATATTGGGCCACAATCAACCGGTAGCGTCTGGTCTTCTTGGTACACCGCGTGGGAAAGCTGTGGTATCCCACCTGTTACTCCGCCAGTTACTCCACCTGACCCTTCCTGCAAGCCAGAACCGGGCAATCCGAACAGCTGCACCAATAACCCAAGTGACGCTGCTCAAGAGAAAGCGGAAGGTGATCAGGGCTCTTGTAAGGAGAGATCCCGCAAAGAAAAAGGCAATCCGATCAACCACAGTACCGGCAACAAACGGCAGTTGGAGTCGGACTACCTTGGTATCGGCAGCGTTGGATTGACATTGCAACGGACCTATAACGGCAGCAGCATCCGCAATGGTCGCTACGGCGCCCGCTGGAGCAGTACCTATGAACGGATGGTCATGACCAACCCTGCTTTCCCGAACAACGCCAGCGTCCGACGCGGCGATGGCAAAGCACTGAATTTCTTGTTGGGTAACGGCAGCTACCAACCGGATGGAGACATCACCGATAGTCTGACCCGACAAGTGGATAGCGCCGGCAATCCGACTGGTTGGCAATACAAAGTGGCCGCTGACCAATCGGTAGAAAACTACGATGCGGCAGGCAAATTAGTCCGCATCGCTACTCGGGAAGGTTTGCTGCAAACGCTGAGCTATTCGGATGCCACAACCCCGACCACGGTCGCGCCGCAGGCCGGATTGCTGCTGCGGGTGGCCGACACGTTTGGCCATCAACTCAATTTCGTCTATGACAGCAGCAGCCGCGTGGTGCAAATGACCGACCCGGCAGGCGGCATCACCGCGTACGGCTACGACAGCACCAACCGGCTGAGCAGCGTCACCTACCCGGACGGCAAGCTGCGCACCTATCTATACAACGAACCAGCTTACACAGCTGGCGCCGATTTGCCGACGGCGCTGACCGGCATCATCGACGAGAACGGCGTGCGTTTTGCGATCTTTAATTACGACAGCAGCGGCCAAGCGATCTCAACCGAGCATGCCGGCGGCGTCGAAAAATACAGCGTTGCTTACCCCCAGCTCGGCAGCCAAAGCACGGTCACCGATCCCTTGGGCAGTGTGCGCACCTACAACTTTCAGACTATCCAGAATACCCTTCGGTACACCGGAGAGAGCCAGCCGGGTGGCGCCGGCTGCGGCACTGCGGCTAGCAACGTTACTTATGACGCGAACGGCAACATCGCTAGCGAGTCCGATTTCAACGGCGCCGTCACCACGTACAGCTACGACCTGACGCGCAACCTGGAAACCAGCCGGGTCGAAGCGTCCGGTACGCCGCAGGCTAGAACGATCAGCACCCAATGGCATCCGAGCTTCAGCCTGCCGCTCAAGATCGCCGAACCGAAGCGCGTGACTAGCTACAGCTATGATGCGTCCGGCAATTTGCTGAGCAAGATCGAACAAGCGACCAGCGATGCGACCGGCGCGCAAGGTTTGTCACCGACCGTGACCGGCAGCGCCCGTACCTGGACGTATACGTATAACAACCTCGGTCAGCTATTAACGGCCACCGGTCCGCGCACCGATGTCGCCGATAAGACGACCTATGCGTATGACAGCAACGGCAACCTGAGCACGATCACCAACGCCGTCGGCCAAGTGACGACCTTGTCGCACTACGACGCCAACGGCCGGGTCGGGCTGATTGCCGATGCGAATGGCGTGACCACTGCACTCACCTACAGCCCACGCGGCTGGCTGACCAGCAGGGTCGTCACAGTGGGCAACATGGTTGGGACCACCAGTTATACCTATGACGGCGTCGGCCAACTGACCCAGGTCACGCTGCCGGATGCGTCGACCGTCAGCTACAGCTACGACCCGGCGCACCGCTTGACCAAGATCGCCGACAGTCTCGGCAACAGCATCGTCTATACCTTGGACAACATGGGCAACCGCCTCAGTGAACAAGTCAAAGATCCGAGCGGAAACCTGGCACGTCAAAGCAGTCGCGTCTATGACGCATTGAATCGCTTACAACAAATTACCGGAGCAGCACAATGAGAGGGCGTTTCACTTTGAATCAACAGCGAATCAAGACCATCGTCGGTGCCGCGTTGTTCACGCTGGCTGGCGCATCAGTCGCGCAGCAAAACACGACTTTCAGCTATGAATACGACGCGATGGGTAATCGGACCAAGATTACCGATCCGTTAGGCCATGTGACGACGCAAAGCTACGACAGCATAGGACGTCTGATTCAGCAAGCGCAACCGGCCCCGACCGCTGGCGGCAGCAGCCCGACAGTCGGTTACAGCTACGACGGCTTAGACCAACTGAGCACGGTCACCGATCCGCGCAATCTGGTCACCAGTTACAGTGTCGACGGCCTCGGCAACCAGATCGCGCTGACCAGTCCCGACACTGGCAGCACCAGCAAGACGTTTGATGAAGCCGGCAACCTGAAGACCCGCACCGATGCGCGCGGCAAGACCACCAGCTACAGCTACGACGCGTTGAATCGAGTGACTCGAATCGACTACGCCAGCGGTGCCGCGACCCAATTCGAATACGACGGTGGCAGCACCGGCGCACTGTACGCCAAAGGTCGCTTGACGCGGATGATTGACGGCTCCGGACAAACCACTTACGCCTATGACGGTTTAGGCGACTTGCTGAGCAAAGTGCAAACCATAGTCAGCGGCACGACGGCCACCAGCCGTACTACTAGCTATACCTACGGCAGCAGCGGCAACACCTTCGGCAAACGCACCAGCATGACTTACCCGAGCGGCAACCGGATCAACTACAGCTACGACGCTGCCGGCCGCGTTAACAGCCTGAGCCTGAACCCGACCAATGCCAGCGGCAGCGGCACCAACAGCGGCAGCACGATTCCACTGTTGACGGGTATCGGCTACCAAGCGTTCGGTTCGGTCAACGCCTGGACATGGGGCAATAGCAATGCACTGAGCAGCAGCACTTACGCCCGCGGCATCGACCTCGACGGCCGCGTCGTCAGCTATCCGCTCGGCGACCTGCTGAACAATGGCACCAACCGCAGCGTCAGCTACGACGCCGCCGGCCGGATTGTCGCCAGTAGCCATATCGGCAGCGGCACCGGCAACAATGCTCCGGCCAATTACAACCAAGGCTACGGCTATGACAACCTGGATCGGCTGACTAGCGTCACCGGCAGCAGCGGCGCCAACAACCAGAGCTTCCAGTACGACGCCAACGGTAACCGCAACCAGGCGACGTTCGGCGGCAGCAGCTATGCCAATACCATCGCTGCGACCAGCAACCGGCTCAGTGCGATCACCGGACCAATCCCGGCCAAGAGCAACAGTTATGACGCCGCCGGCAATCTGCTCAGCGACGGCACAATCAGCTACACCTACAGCGACCGTGGCCGCATGGTCAGCGCGACCAACGCCGGCAATACCGTCAGCTACAGCCATAACGGCCTCGACCAGCGGGTACAAAAGCAAGGCCCGGCAACGATTGTCGCGACCGGCAGCAACAGTTATGTGTACGACGAAGCCGGTCACCTGATCGGCGAGTACGACGCCAATGGGCAAGTGATTGAAGAGACGGTGTATCTGGGCGATTTGCCGGTAGCGGTGCTGAAACAAACGGTCACCGGCACCGGTGCGAATCAGACCACGGCAACTAATGTGTATTACGTCTATGCCGACCATATCAATACGCCGCGGGTCATTACGCAGGCAACCGACAATCAGATGGTGTGGCGCTGGGACAATGCCGATCCGTTCGGCATGCTGCCGCCGGATGAGAACCCGAGCGGCTTGGGAGTCTTCACATACAACCAGCGCTTTCCGGGGCAGTTATATGACAAGGAAACCAATAATTTCTACAACATCCATCGGGACTACGATCCGCAGTCTGGGCGGTATGTCCAAAGTGATCCGATCGGACTCCAAGGCGGCATCAACACCTATGGTTATGTCGGAGGCAATCCGGTTACTAGGATTGATCCAATGGGATTACAGGCAGACGAAGACTCTCCTCGTCGGGGTTATGGTTTCCCAGATCCGTCGGCAGTTGCGCAACATGATCTTGCCAGGAGACTGAGTAGAGCACTAAATCGAATGGCCGATGCCATAAACCAGATGTGTCACGATGAGTTGGAAAGACTTCGTCATTGGGATCCATTAAGATCAAGCAATGCAAGTGCCAGCCCGCCACCTGATGATGATGACAAAAAGAATGGCCGAACCGAGCACGGGCAACAGCGCGCAGACGAGGCTAAATCGGATTCAAATCGGAGCGTCGGAGATGCGAACAAGGTAATCCGTGACGGCCGACAGTTGGTGGATAACGATACTGGCAACACCGTCCATGTCAGCGGTGATAGGGTTGTGATTACCGATGAACGAGGTGATATTGTTACCCAGTTTAAAAATTCTCGAGCAAATACAAATGCACGGATTCAGTCTGGGCGCTGGACACCAACTAATAATTGGTGATACGGGTATGATTGCAAATTGGCAATGTTCTGGAGAGCAGTTTAAAATACCGGAGCAAGTACAAAAGCATGGATTCAGTTTGGATGTTGAACGCAGACCAATTGGACGGAAAGGCCGCGATGGATTTGTTTAAAGAAGTAATGGTTTGGAAGCGTCTTGGCGATACCTCTGCCGTGCGATATTGTTGTCTTAACGACTTGAAGACCGATCAATATGCGGTGCAAAGCGCAGACTTTTTTCGACTTCCGCTTGAAGAGCAGCAGTTCCGTAATTTTCAAAGCCAATTTGCTGAATTATTTATCGAAGTGTCTGTTCATGAACGTTGCGATTGGTATGATTCGTTAGAAGACGCAATCAGAGCACACGATCGGGATTTTTCTTGATATATACAGCCAGTAGTACGAGTTGCTTGCAGGTATGCAACGTAGTAAGTCGGGCTTGCGAAGCTCGACATGAGCTAACAACATCCTCTTATTCGGAATAAAAAAGCCACCCTCTCCGGTATTCCTGGATCGGGTGGCTTTCCTTTTACTTCTGAAATTCACTGGAACGGGTCAACAGGAGGGACTGATCGCCCAGGGAGGAAGATTCGTTAAAAGTAAAGTCTGATGGTCGTGTATACGATGGCAATACACGTATCACAATACTTGAAGAACGTAGTGTTAATGTTAATTCTCTTCCGAGGGAAACCATAAAATGGTGAAAAAAGATTTTTGGCGGCCCGTGCAAATGCGTTTTAGTGCAATGACGCAAATTGAAAAGCTTTCATGGCTTAGTCAATTGCTCTACGTGCTATCAATGCTTGCACGCGACACATATGAGGTTGGTACCGACGATGTAGCGAGGCCCGCAGATTTGCGTAGATTTAATGAGTTAATTCATCGAGTGGCGACATTCCAGAAAAAGGTGGCAAAAGATAAGGACTATGAAATGCCTGAATACCGTATTTTTCGAGCTTCTGGATAACCATATTGCCACCCTTAATGTGCCTCAAAAGACGCTTCTAGATTTGCTGCAATAGTTGTCAGACTTTTGAAGCGACTATGTACCAGGTAAACGTAAAGCTAATCGTGTCAGGTAAGGACTTTCAACCTAATTCCGATCTCATGACGAGCACCCACCTTCATCGTGCGTGGAAAGAAGGAGATTTAGTAATTCCTCAAGCCACAAAGAAGTTTGAGGATGCCGGTGTGGTCTACCGACTGTTGCATGAATATTCCGATATGGATTGGGCAGAGGTTATGCTTGAAAATTTGAAAGAAATTGCTGCTTTAATCACAGGCGTTTCAGTCACGATGACTCTTCCGACTCCACAGCTCTCGGTATTTATTGAGACGGATGGCCGTGACTATCCGCCGATATTCCTTTCGCGCGAAATATTGGATGTTCTTGATTCAATCTATTCTGAAGTAGATATCGATGTCGTACATTCCTTATAACGGTTAGTGCAAACACCGAAGGTGCTGATAATTCGATGGTGTGGCGCTGGGACAATGCCGATCCGTTCGGCATGCTACCGCCGGATGAGAACCCGAGTGGGCTGGGCACTTTCACGTACAACCAGCGCTTCCCGGGGCAGTTGTACGACAAGGAGACCAATAATTTTTACAACATCAACAGGGACTATGATCCGCAGTTGGGGCGGTATATGCAGTCTGATCCGATTGGATTGGATGGCGGCATCAATACCTATGCATATGTGTATGGCAATCCGCTGATGTACACAGATCCCACTGGTCTCTTGCCCGGATTGATGCAGAGGATTGTCAAGAAGAAATATCCTCAGATAATTCCTAATACACGTAATACTGTCAGTCGCCTGTGTCAAGGAAAGCTCAGCGATTCCGATTTGGATAAGCTGACCCAGGAAATCTTGGACGAGATCAATGTCTCCGATGCAATGTCTCTTGGAGATGTTCCATTCTGGAAAACCCCGCTACCGCTGACTGCCGAGCAGGCAGCTGTTGTTCAGAATCTAATGAATAACATTCATCAGGATTCCTTGTCACAAACGGCAAAAGACCTGTATAACCAAGCGCTAAAAAATGGATCTGTTGTGGTGCATAAATGAGGAATCCAATGAATACGCGAAATATATTTTCTGTTCTATTCCTGCTTGGATATTTACTCACGCTTGGGACATCATATATTTATGCAAACGCGGCTAATCCAAGTTTTCAATCGTTACTTTCACCTTTGGGTCACGTATATGACTACGTAATGATTGCTTTCCCTTTTTCAATCTACTTGCCGCTGAAGGGCTACTCCACGGTACTTGCGGTGATTACTACAGGTGTGTTGGCAATTGCAACAGTGTACTTCTTGGGGGCAAAGAGGGAGAGGCTTCGGAATTTCTGCATTAAATTTTCAATTTATTGTGCGCTCTCTGCGGTTACGTATTTGTTGTCACTGGATGCTATATTCCGAATCCTGAATGCGGGGCCTGTTCGATAGTTTTTCCAATTGGTGTTTATTTACAGTTATGTGACTGGTAACCCGATCTCGTTTTCTGATCCGCTTGGGAAGCACTGATTTATCCAGGATTCAAGAAATTACTGTTTCATGAATCAATGACTTAGGCATTGCTCCTGGGCGAAAAATCAAATAAACCAGTGCTACCCTAAGCTAGATATATTGCGAAATTCGGACCTCGATTTTTTTTATGGCATTGCAAAGATAAATGGAACGAAATAATGTGCGAATTTCATTTTTTAATCGTTTGATTACTGCTTGTATCTCTGCACTAATCATCGTGGTTATGGCCTGCTGTGCGCCAGTTGCGATTTTGGTGTTTGGGCGTGGTCACGGGGTTGGCATCATTGACTCGTACCGCACATTCCACATATGGGGTACTTCGGTATCGGTCGTTGCTGGTGTTGTCGGTTTTGCGTTAGGGGCCGATCGTACCATTATTCTTTTTAGTCACTTCTGGGGTACAGGGCATTCGAATAGTGTGCGCTTTACATTGTTCTTGTGGGGCGCGTTGATCGGTGTCGGACTAATTAGCTATTGGTTGTTGGCGCCAAGTGGGAATTAATAAGTGAGCCGCAACTATGCATTCGTTTCATTTTGTAGTGTCTCTACGCTTCTTCAGTCAAACTATCGCACCGTCTGAAATATCTGTGCAGCTTGGTCTAGAGCCAATGTGGCAGCATGAAATTGGAGAGCCACGAGTAAGTATAAAAGGAGCCCCGCTTGGCGGAATTTATGGCTCCAACTATTGTTCATTTAGATTCAAGCGACAAGGCAGCGAGGAGCTGAATGAAATGCTTGACAGAATTGTCATGAATCTTCTCCAACATAAAATCTTTTTCGATCGCATTCGAGAGGATAGCGGACGTACGGAGTTTTTTATTGGTTGGTATTCGACTGGAAATACTGGAGATACTTTCAGTAATTCTTTGTTGTCCAAACTTGGTGAGCTGAAAATTGATTTGGCACTCGATGTGTATGGGGACGGGGAGTAGGACGGTTGGGTTTCATTACATTCAGCCTACCCAAGCCGGAAATGGAAAGAAACCTCATGAAACCCTACATTACTGATGCATTCAAAGACGGGAAATTCGTTTTGAAATTCCAATGTGAAGGGAAAAGCTACGAGCAAATTCAGGAAACGCTACAAGGTACGCAGGTCACTGCCTATGCCATGCCGGATACGCATTCTTTTCAGAGTGCCTGGCTGTTTCAGCTTTTCTTTAGCAATGGGTGTGTAGTCGAGTTCTCATCGTCCTGCACAGAAGTCGGCGGGTGGCAGGAAGTGGGGAGCTTGAATCTCCGCTTTGATCAAGAGCTAACCTTAGATCAAGCACAAGACGCGACTTTATGTGTGAAAACTGGCGTAGAGAAATTCTATGTGAAGTCCATAGATCGCTTGATTTATGAAGATGCGGATGTCTATGCAGAATGTGGAATAGTGTTTAGCGATTCATCGGGGCGGGAAATACTTGTCGCCGCCGGACCGGCACCGGGTTCGGTATCCGTGCAAGCTCCTTTTTCTACAGGTGAATTCCAGCCGGAATTTGCGATGACAAAGTACAAGCGCGTATCTATTTAACTCTGAGCATGGGATGTTGAGCTGGATGCAATGAAGCCCAACATCCCACATCTCAATTTTTGTTAGCTGAGTCCAGCATCGCGATGATGTCGAGCGAATAAGATTCCCAAGTTTTCCTCATAAGATTTCGCAGCAAACCAGTTTGCCGCCCTCAAACCCACCCACGCTTTCCCCCATCCATCAACCACCCCGCAGCAGCTGTTGTGTGTTGACATCAGTCAACATTCAATACTGGTCAATCAAGCTGTTTATAGTTAAAGTGCAAAACTTTTCCGAGTCGCATTCGGATCAAACAGCAGCATCAGAACAATGCGTCAAACCGCAACGCCAGAAATTTCAACATGATCCCAGTTCGACTCGTTTCCACCGGCAAGGCACTCCCCTCAGAACAACTTAGCTCCGAACAACTGGATCAGCGGCTCGGCCACGCCGCCGGCCATACTTTCAAAGCCAGCGGCGTGCGCCTGCGGCATGTGGCCGCCGCCGCCGAAACGCAAAGCCAGCTGGCGGCCGCCGCGCTGCATGACGCGCTGAAAAATGCATCCTTGCCCGCATCCTCGATCGACCTGCTGATTTCCGCTTGCGGCGTGCAGGAACAGGCTTTGCCCAGCACCGCCTGTTTTATCGCCGAGCAGGCCGGTTTGAAGCCGGGCACGCCGGCCTTTGACGTCAACGCCAGCTGCCTCAGTTTTATGGCTGGCTTGCGGGTCGCGGCGGGATTGTTGGCGACTGGCGGTTATACGCGCATCGCGCTGGTGTCGTCGGACCTGGCTTCGCGCGGGGTCGATTGGAGCGAGCCGGAAGCTTCGCTGATCTTTGGCGACGGCGCGGCCGCGGTGATTCTGGAAAAAGGCGGCGCAGGGCAGGGCATACGCGCCTTCAAACTGGAGACCTATCCGGAAGGACGCAGCTACTGCGAAATCCGCGCCGGCGGCACCAGGCGCAACCCGCGCATCGGCGTCGAACCGGGCGACTTCCTGTTCCGGATGGATGGCAAGGCGGTATTCAAACTGGCGTCCAAGCTGATGCCGTCGTTCCTGTCCGGATTGATGGCGGAGACCGGCGACGATCTGTCCTCGATCGACGTCGTGGTGCCGCATCAAGCCAGTCATCTGGGCATGGCGCACGCCGCCAAAAGACTGGGGATACCGGCAGAGAAGGTGGTCGATATCTATGCCACGCACGGCAACCAGGTGGCGGCGTCGATCCCTACCGCGCTGCACGAGGCGGTGATCAGCGGCCGCGCCAAGCCGGGCACTCGCGCCCTGTTGATGGGGACCGCGGCGGGGCTGACGATAGGCGGCCTGGTGCTCGACTTATGACGCGATCCATCAAGCGCATCCTGGTCACCGGCGCCACCGGCGGACTGGGCCGCAATGCCGTCAACGCCCTGCTTGAAAAAGGCCTGCAGGTGCGCGCCACCGGGCGCAATGCCGCAGTTGGGCAGGAACTGGCCATCCTCGGCGCAGAATTTTTTCAGCTTGATCTGGCCTCGGCCACGCCGGCGCAATTGGCGCCGCTGCTGCGCGACGTCGATGCGGTGTGGCACTGTGCCGCACTGTCGTCGCCGTGGGGCGCGCTGGCCGATTTTGTCGCGGCCAATCTGAGCGCCACGCAACGCCTGTTCCAGGCCGCAGGCGAACAGCAGGTCCAGCGCTTTGTGCATATCTCGACCCCGGCGCTGTACTTCGACTACACCAGCCGTTTCGAGGTCAAGGAAGATTTTCGGCCAGCTTCGTATGTCAACGACTACGCCGCGACCAAGGCCCAGGCCGAACAGGCAATCCGCAGCGCCGCCGCGCAATTTCCGCAGATGCAGGTTGTGATCCTGCGTCCGCGCGCGATCTTCGGTCCCTACGATCAAGTGCTGATCCCGCGCCTGTCGCGGGTGTTGACCGAACGCAGCGGGCGTCTGCCGCTGCCGAGAGGCGGCCATGTCACGCTCGATTTCACCTATGTCGAAAACGTCGTGCATGCGATGTGGCTGGCGACCACCAGGCCGGATATTCCATCCTGCACCGCGTTCAACATCACCAATCAAGAACCGGCGCTATTGCGCGACATGCTGCAGGCGCTGTATCGCGACGCCCTCGGCCGCCCATTCAACATCGTGTCGGTGCCATATCCGCTGCTGGCCACGGTAGCGCGCGGCATGCTGCTGGCATCCCGCTTGAGCGGCAGGGAACCGGCGCTGACGCCCTATAGCGTCGGCGCGCTCAGCTACGACATGACGCTGGACAGCAGCAAAGCCAGGCAGCTGCTCGGCTACACGCCGCTGGTCAGTCTGGCCGACGGCATCCAAAGAACCGCGCAATGGATCAAACGCCATGGCTAAAATCACCGCCTTCCGGGTCGGACACTGCACTCATCCATCTTGCATGGTGCTCAAAGGCAGCGGCATCAAAAGCCGTTGTTTTCCGTCGCGCGCCTACCTGATTGAAACCAGCCGCGGCTTGTATTTGTGGGACACCGGCTACGCCGACCGCTTCCGCGAAGCGACCGCACAAGGCGTCTTCAAGCTTTATGCCTGGATCACGCCGGTGGTGTTTGATGCCCACGAATCGTTGCAAGGGCAGTTGCGCGCATATGGCGTCAGCCCCAAGGATATTCATACGCTGGTACTGTCGCATTTTCATGCCGACCACATCGCCGGCATGCGCGACTTTCCGGCGGCGCGCCTGCTGTGTTCGGCGCCGGGCTGGGAAGCGGTACGCCATCTGTCGGGAGTCAAGGCGGTGCGGCAGGCCTTTGTGCCGGCGCTGCTGCCGGCCGATATCGAGGCGCGGCTGGAGTTCGTCGAGCGCTATCCGGAATCGGCGCTGGCGTCCGAGCTGGCGCCGTTCGAGCATGGGTGGGACATCACCGGCACCGGCGAAATCATCATCGTCAACCTGCCCGGGCACGCCATCGGCCATCTCGGCGCTTTCGTGCGCGAGGACCACGGCTGGACTTTGCTGGCATCCGATGCGGCCTGGGTCGCCGACAGTTATCAGCAATTGCGCGGACCGTCCGAGCTGTCGTTCCTGATCCAGCACAACCGCAAGGATTACTACGACACGCTGCGCAAATTGCACGCCTTGCACCAGTCGGGACAGGCCGCGATCCGCATCACGCACGAAGGCGCGGTCGATTATCTGCCGGGAGTCAACGCATGATGCGCGTGCTCTGGATCTTGCTGGCGTATTGGCGCACCCGGCGATTGACCTTCTCCAGCCGTGCCGAGCTGGAGGCTTTCCAGGCCCGCAAGCTGGCCGGATTCATGCGCCGCCTCAGCGCAAAAAGCAGTTACTTTGCGCCGTTCAAGGACCAGCCTCTGACTCAATGGCCGGGCATGGACAAGGCCGTCATGATGGCCAATTTCGACAGCATGAACACCCGCGGGCTGAGCTTGAAACAAGTGCTGAACGTGGCGCTCGGCGCCGAGAGCAGCCGCGACTTCACGCCGGCCATCGCCGACACCACGGTCGGTCTTTCTTCCGGCACCTCGGCCCAGCGCGGCGTGTTTGCGGTCAGCGCGCGGGAGCGGGCGGAATGGGCCGGCATCATGCTGGCCAAAGCGCTGCCCGACGGCTTGTTCAGCGGCGAGCGCGTCGCGTTGTTCTTGCGCGCCAACAGCAATCTGTACACCACCGTGCAAAACCGCTGGCTGACTTTTGAATTTTTCGATTTGTTCCAGCCCTTCGAGCACAATGTCAGTCGCCTGGCCGCCTACCGGCCGTCGATCATCGTGGCTCCGGCCCAGGTGCTGCGGGCGCTGGCGCTGGCAGTCAACGCCGGCCAGCTGCAACTGGCGCCCAAGCGCGTGATTTCGGTGGCCGAAGTGCTGGAGCCGCAAGACCGGCAAGTGATCGAGCAGGCATTCGGCCAGCTGCACGAAATCTACCAGGCCACCGAAGGCTTCCTCGCCAGCACCTGCGAGCACGGCGTGTTGCACCTGAACGAGGAATACATCCACGTCGAGCCGCAATGGCTGGATGAGCAGCAGCACCGCTTCGTCCCCATCATCACCGACTTCAGCCGCTGGACCCAGCCTATCGTGCGCTACCGTCTGAACGATGTGCTGGCCGCCAGGCAGACGCCTTGCCCGTGCGGCCGGGCGACCCGCGCGCTGGATCGGATCGAAGGCCGCTGCGACGACCTGCTGACCTTGCCCGGCGTCGACGGCAAGCCGGTCCCGGTGTTCCCCGACATGCTGTCGCGCGCACTGGCGCAGGTGTTGCCGATGGATGCGGATTACCGCCTGATCCAACAGGCGCCGCTGGCGCTGACCTTACATGCAGAAATTGCCGCCGACCAGCTGGCAGCCGTGCGCACCCATATCGAGCAGGCCTTGCGCCAGATCAGCGTCGATGTCCAACGCCTGAGCTGGACCCTGCTGGACCAGGTGCCGGCGTTCAATCCGACAATCAAGCGCCGCAGAATCATTCGCGCCATGCCGATGGAAGAAAACCATGTTTAAACCGATCAAGCTCCAATTGTGGCCGCGGCTGCGGCAGATGTTGCTGGGCTGGGGCTGCGTCGGCGTCGCCTACACGCTCGGCAGCCTGTGGCAAGGCCACGCGATGGTGTTGCCCGAAACGGCGCTGGACCGGATGATTCCGTTCAACCCGGTCGGCGTCTGGTTTTACCTGTCGTTTTTCGTGCTGATACCGGTCACCTATTTGGTCGCCGAGTTCGATCGCCTGCGCTGGCTGACTGCCGCCATGCAAGTCTGCGCCGTCGTCAGCGGCATATTCTTTATCGCCTGGCCGACCACCTTGCACTATCCGTCGATTAGCGGCGACGGTCTCAGCGTCGCGCTGCTGCGCCTGCTGTCGGCGGCGGATTCCAGCCACAACTGCCTGCCGTCGCTGCACGGCGCATTGACCCTGCTGTGCGTCTGGGCACTGGTGGATGCGCGGTGCTGGCTGCGTTCCATCTTCGCCGTGGTTTGCGGCCTGTGCATTTGCTTTTCGATCATCCAGCTGCGGCGCCACATCAGTATCGACCTGGGCGCCGGCCTGCTGACCGGGCTGATGAGCGGCTGGCTGTGCCAGCTGCAAGCTGCGACCCGTCCTGACAACAAGGTGCTCCCACTATGAATATGTTCGCGCTGTCATTCCTCCTGATGCTGGCCTGCGTGCTCGGCGAACTGCTGTACCTGAAGTTCGCCAGGCAGCAGACCATCCCGTGGAAAGACGTGGTGTTCAATCTCGATTCCGGCCACATCCTGATGTGGATTTTCCGGGGCGTCGAGACCGCCGCCTTCGGCTTCGTGCTGGCGCATTTGAATTTGCATTGGGTCGATCAATGGCATCCGCTATTGCAGTGGGCGTTCGCCTTCGTCGCCTGGGACCTGTGTTTTTACTGGATGCACCGGATGCATCACAAGCTGAGCTTCCTGTGGGCGGTGCATGTGGTGCATCACCAGGGCGAACATTTCAACCTGTCGCTGGGGATCAGGAATTCCTGGTATTCGTCCTTATCCAACTTTCCGTTCGTCGCCATCCTGGCCGTGCTCGGCGTGCCGCTTGAGATTTTTGTGATGGTGTCGTCGTTCCATTATTCAGTGCAGTTCTACAACCACAACGCCATCGTCGGCAAATCCGGTTTTCTCGATAAATTCATGGTGACCCCTTCCAGCCACCGGGTGCATCACGGCATCGACCCGCTCTATATCAACAAGAATTTCGGCGGCACCTTGCTGTTGTGGGACAAACTGTTCGGCACCTTCCAGCCGGAACGCGACGACATCGAGATGGTGTACGGCGTGCCCGGCAGCGTCCGCAGCGACAACCCTTTCTGGGCCAGCAACCTGCCGTACTTCCGCTATTTCAAATGGCCGCTGCCATCTCTGCACAACAGCAAAAAATTCACGGTGCCGGATTTTTTCATAGGGAGCGGCGGCGTCATTTTGTTCGGCCTCGTGATCTATTACGTCAACCGCCAGGGCAGTGCTGCCGCGGTCCAGCAAGGCATCCTGTTTTGCGCCATCTTCCTGGCCACGATTGCCATCGGCGGACTGTCGGACGGCAGGCGCTGGGGCGCTGTGTGCTGGGTATTGATCGCGTTGGCCCTGCCGATCTTTTATGTCGCGTATTACGCGGTGCGCGATCCGGCGCCGCTGGTGCTGATGGCGCTGTTGCTGTTGCACGGTATCGACGGCCTGCGGCGCTTGCTGAGCACGACTATCCACACATCAGAAAATCTCGCCTGAGCTGAAAGCGATCCATGACCAATAACAACACGCCCATCTTAGCGCCGCTGCGCTTCAAGCAAGCCGCGGAATCCGCGTTCCGCCAAGAGCTGAGACAAGAAGCGCAATCGTATTTGGACCAGCGCGGCGAGCATCGCTTCGGCAACGGCTGGCAGCTGGTCAAGGGCGCGTTTCTGGCGGCGCTGGCCGGCGCTTTGTATTGGTGCGCGCTGCATGCCGACCGCCCGTTGCAATTCATCCCGGCCTACTTCGGTTTTATTTTTGTCGCCATGGTGCTGGCGATGAACCTGCTGCATGACGCAGCTCATCAAGCGGTGTTTCGCTCCGCCGCGTTAAACCGCTTGTTGATACGCATCGTCAGCATCCCGGTCGGCATCGACCCCGATTTCTGGGTCATCCGCCATGTCCACTTTCATCACACCTATGCCAACATCGACGGCTACGATCTTGACATCGAACCCAATCCCTTCCTGCGGCAAACGCCGTTCCAGCGCTGGCTGCCGCAGTTCCGTTACCAGCATATGTATTGGCCGCTGATCGCCGCCTTGTCGCTGCCTTACCTGTGCTGGTATTCGGACTGGATCGATCGCCTGGGTCAGACCAAGATCGTCGCCCAAGGCAGCCGCTCCGGCTGGCCCAGCTGGCCGCTATTCTTGTCGGCCAAGCTGGTGCATCTGTGCGTGGTGCTGGTGCTGCCGATCTGGTTGCTGCCGAATATCGGCTGGGGTCAGGTGCTGGCCTGTTATTTCCTCGGCCTGATGCTGGCGTCCTGCTTCCTGGTGGCGATGATCCTCGGCACCCATTGGGCCGAAGTCGATTTCTTCCAGGCTCCCGCTGACGGCAAAATGCCGCACACCTGGCTGGAACATACCTTCCATACTTCGTGCGACTGGGCGCCCCGTCCACGCTGGCTGGGTTACTGGCTGGGCGGCTTGAACTACCACCTGACGCACCATCTGTTCCCAACCTACAGCCACCGCCATTATCGCCAGCTGGCCGGCATCATCGCCAGGCTGGCCGTCAAACATCGACTGGCTTATCGCGAACTTAATTATGTTCAGCTGATCACCTCGCAGCAGAAATTCTTGAAGGCGATGGGTGGCAAACCAAGCAAAGTGGAGTAGGGTGGAAAAGCGCAGCGTCTTCCGCCGTGTTGGATGCGTCAAATGTATGTGGCACATCCAGCGGCGGATAACGCTGCGCTCATCCGCCCTACGGCCTTGTTGTAGTTAATCGGGGACATAGTTTAAGAGGCACCGTAGTGTGCCGAATTACTGTGTCCCCGATTAACGGACCACGGAGCACCGAGGGGTTGCTGTTGATTTGAAGTTGTTTTTGACGTGCATTCCGCATTGGGACGCTGCCAAAGGTGACAGCTGTCAGCACGCAAGTTGACTGCCAAACTCAATGAACGCAGTAGTGAATAAGAAAAATGCTGGGCTTTGCAGCCCAACACACCATAACTCCACCCGACACTACCGATGCTGACAGCCGAGAGATTCAAGCGCTTCCTGGCCATCGTGATTTTGGTGTGCTTCTTTCTTCCTCTTTGCCAGTGCACCCCCAAGGCAGACGTTGGAGATCCTGCAAGATCAGGAAAAAGCCGCGCTACCGAGGTGTTCATCCCTGCGGCCACAATCCATTTTAAAGAAATCGGCGAGGCGCTTATCGTAGCGCTGTTTGCCTGGCCCTTGGCGGCTTGGGCATTTCGTCGGCGCGCTCATACCGTGCCAACCGAAGTGCTGCTCAATACCGCCGAAGTAATTTGCAGCGCGGCGTCATTGGCTTATTTGGTATTGATAGTGCGGTTCTGGGGTGAGGTCAGATATGGTGGCGTCATTGCATTTGCGGGCTACGGGAGCTATCTCGCAACGTCCGGCTTTATCTTGGTGCGCCGTATCATTGGTAGATTCGTTAAGTATTAATTTCAAGCACAAAAATTTCCAAATTAGGAGCGAGCTATGGGTTCTTTTAGTATCTGGCACTGGATCATCATTCTGCTTCTGGTATGCATTTACATAATCCCGCTTTGGCGCATCGTGCGCAAAGCTGGATATATGGGCGCTTGGTCGTTGGTGGTGTTGCTACCTTTTGTGAATATCATTTTCTTGTGGGTGTTTGCATTTGTTAAATGGCCGATTGAGCGGCCAAAGTCATAGGCAATTATTTCAGCGGGGATGCTTTGGCGAACAGGGTGTTCCCGTGGGCGCCGGAAAACTGCGCTGATAGCATTATATTCACGATAAAGATATAGCAAGATGTGGGAAAAAATATTAACGAAAATTGACGAGCTTCATTCTCTTGATAAACAAAATCAAGTTTTCGGTGCCGCGCTACATAAATACAAATGTAATCCACGGTTGTCACCTGTCGACCTTCAAATCATTGAGAACAGACTCGGTGTAACGTTACCGACGCAGTTGAGGTCGTTTTATCTTGAAATTGGAAATGGTGGTGTTGGCCCGCATTATGGACTGAGTCCTGCCGAAAACGTAACTAACTATCGCGCTGCAATAGACTATCCCGGAATCGATGCTTTTAAGACAGACGTCAAGACAGATCCCGAGAATTTAAACGGTAATTGCATAGAAGTAGATCATGATGAACTGACGGGTTTGATTGCGGTAATTCAAGAGGGCTGTGGCCATGAGATTTGCTTGATCGCTAGCGGCCCAAAAGCAGGAAATATAGTAACCATCTCCTGCGATGACCTTCTATATGAAAGTGAAATCACGCTGATTGATGTCTACCAGCATTGGCTTGATTCAGAGATTGAGGTATTTCAATTCGTAAAAGAATTGCTTGGGTCTGAAATGACCCTGACGGAAATAGCCGATGCAGTAAGAGAACGCTTTGGTCGGCACGATACGCGAGATATAGTCGTCAGCATAATTGACTCAAAAAAACCAAAAGCTTTATTCGGCTCAGGCAATCACAGGATTTATCACGGCGCGACACAGCTTCCTTGGTACGAGAGCGAATTCCAAAAATATAAGAGAGCGCAAAAACTGCCTGGGAAATCTTGGTGGAAGCTAGGTAATTAATGAGGTTTCTAGAAAAACACCATCGAACATTGATTGCTTGCGCCTTATTGCTCGTCTTGAGTGCACAGCGAGATACGGCGATGTTTGCAATTATTTTTGCTTTGCCTTTATTTATCTGGTTCATCTACAGTATTTTCGTAGTGTGCGCTAAGCCGGAGAGACGCGCGCAGCAGTTAGTTAAAGTTGCAATCTGGGTTATTGCATTATCACTAATGTCAGCTATTCACTGGCATCGCAGTGAAACTGCACGTCATAGTGCAGACGATATTGTCCTAGCGGTGAAGCAATATAAAGTTGAGCATCATATTTATCCAGCCAATCTCGAAGTGATAGGCCGAGACAGCCAACAGTTAAAGAGGGAGTTGATGCTCCATTATTGGTTTTACGATGGCAAGCCAACTCTCCTTTACGCTTCCACAATTGATCCGTTTGATAAGTACTACTACGATTTCCAGGCAGATACTTGGATACTTCACCCTGATTGAGGTCGTGGCTTAAGTTGCAAACTCCAACAACGCTACGAAAATTTCTGTGTCCCTGAGTGACGGGCGACGGAGCGCCGAGGGTTGCTTTTGTTTGTATTGGTCTTGGCGGACTCGGCTTTTCGCCCTGACGGCGACTTCCTTTCTTTTGCTTCGCCAAAAGAAAGGAAGCAAAGAAAAGGCGACCGCAAGCCACTGCCCTCCCGTTGGTCGGGTCCCCAAATGTGTCGTCTATCAGTCGGGTGTGAAGGCAAACTCGCTACGCTCAAACACGCCTTCCCACAATTCCCGACTGACAGCCGCCACATTTGGCAGCGTCCCAATGCGGAATTCAAGATCAACCGCAACGGCAACGGCAACTTCAACAGCAACCCCTCGGCGCTCCGTAGTTCGCGTGCGTAGGGCGGAAAAGCGCAGCGCCTTCCGCCGTTGGATGTGCCGCCTACGTTCGATGCATCCAAAACGGCGGATAACGCTGCGCTCATCCGCCCTACTTGTTGCGCGCTTTCTCTTCCTCTTCAAATTGCGCGCGCATCACATCGAACAGATTGTGGCGATCATCGACGTGTTCGATGATTGCCTGCACCAAGTCATGTGTCATCGCGTTGTCTTTGTTGATCTCGCGCAGCGGGCGAAGCAGACGCAGCACTTCTTCCAGGCAGATCATGCCGAGACGGGCGCATTCAGCGGCTTCATGGAGGTGGTCGGTTGAGGGGAAAATCAGGGTTTTGTCAGGCGTTATAGCGAAGGTCATACGGGCTCCTTGGTCTGGGGTTTATTGAGCCGCGCTGTGCCAAAACGGGAGGGCGGCAGATAGCAGAGTTAGAAGACCGGTCAGGAAACTTTCGCACACCCCCGGCAGCCCCCGAAGGAGCTCACCGCCACTGCCGCCCGTGGAGGACGACAATGGGTGTGCACACATAGAACGAACGACCGCATGGCGCGGTCTGAGCGTTTCCTGATCCAGGCTTCTAAACCTGATCCCCTTTTTGTTCAGGGACGGAAGCGACTATAAACTTTCTTTGGCATTGCGGCAACAGCTGCTAGGTTGGGCTCCAAAGCCCAACGTTTGACGCGACAGCGGTGAAAATGTTGGGCTTCGCCTTCGGCTCAACCACAGTATCTACGACGCTTCTTTGGCAATGCGGCAACAATATCCTGCCGCAGCACCGGTTAAATCACCTTCCCCGGATTCATCAAATTCAGGGGGTCAAGCGCGTGCTTGATGGTCTTCATCAAGTTGATTTCAACCGCCGATTTGTAGCGCAGGATTTCTTCGCGTTTCAATGCGCCCAGGCCGTGTTCGGCCGAGATCGAGCCGCCGAAGCGGTCGACGCTGTCGTGCACCACGCGGTTGATCTCGGTTTGCCGTTGGAGGAATTCGTCGGCCGGGCGGTCGGGCGGCGGTGCGACGTTGTAGTGCAGGTTGCCATCGCCCAGATGGCCGAAGGTGACGTTGCGGCAGCCGGGGAAACGCTGTTGCAGCAGGGTGTCGGTGGCGGCGATGAAGTCGGCAATGCGGGAGATCGGCAGCGAGATGTCGTGCTTGATGTTCGGGCCTTCCTGGGCCTGCGCCAGCGAGATGTTTTCGCGCAGATGCCACAAGGCGCGGGCTTGCGCGGTGGAGCTGGCGAGGACCGCGTCGCGGCAGATTTCCTGTTCCAGCGCGCTGCCGATCAGCGCTTCCAGCAAGCGGCTGGCGTGCGCCGCCGATTCGCTGTCGGATAGCTCCAGCAACACATAGTGCGGATGACGTTGGTCAAATGGAAAAGCCAGTTGCGGGAAGTGCTTGCCCACCAATTGCAGGCAGAGATCCGACATCAGTTCGAAGCCGGTCAAGGTCGCGCCGCAGCGGCTTTGCGCCAGGGTCAGCAGGCGCAGCGCATGCTCGGGGGTCGATACCGCCGCCAGCGCCGTCAGTTGCGTTTGCGGCAGCGGGAACAGCTTCAGCACGGCGGCGGTGATGATGCCCAAGGTGCCCTCGGCGCCGATGTACAGGTCGCGTAAATCGTAGCCGGTATTGTCCTTGCGCAGGCCGCGCAGGCCGTTCAGGATTTCGCCTTGCGGGGTGACGACTTCCAGCCCCAGGCACAGTTCGCGCGCATTGCCGTAACGTAGTACTGCGGTGCCGCCGGCGTTGGTCGACAGGTTGCCGCCTATGGTGCAACTGCCTTCGGCGGCCAGCGAGAGCGGCAGCAGGCGGTCGGCGGCGACGGCGGCTTCTTGTGCCGTTTGCAGGATGCAGCCGGCGTCGACCGTGATTGTGTGGTTGACGGCGTCGATGGCGCGGATCCGGTTCAGGCGCTTGAGCGACAGCACGATCGCCTGTCCGCTTTGATCGGGCACGCTGCCCAGCACCAAGCCGGTGTTGCCGCCTTGCGGCACGATCGGCACCTGGAAATGCCGGCAGATGCGGACGATTGCCGCCACCTGGACGGTATTGGCGGGTTTGACCACAGCCAGCGCCTGTCCGGTAAAACGCTGTCGCTGGTCGGTCAGGTAAGCGGCCTTGTCGGCATCGGCGGTCAGCACATGCGCGGCGCCTAGGGCGTCGCGGCAGGCATTGAGGAATGCGTGGGTATCCATGGCGGCTGAGCAGAAGGTTGGTTACTGCGATGCTTTTCTGATGGCTTCGCGGGCGGCTTCCTTGGCGGCTTTTTTGTACGGACGCAGGTACAGGATGCAGCACATGAAGAAGATGCCGCTCATGGCGACTTCGACCCAGCCTAAGTTGGCCGACAGGTGGTTGCTATCGCTGGTGGCGCGCACGATGCCTTCGGCCAGATAGATCAGGATCAGCATGGATGACCATTGCAGCGTGTAGACGTCGCGCTTGAGCACGCCGCGCAAGGGCAGCAACAGCGGCAGCGCTTTCAGCACCATCCAGGAGCCGCCCGGGCGCAACGGCGCCAATACCAGCTCCCAGGCGACGCACAGCGCGATCAAGCCGAGCAGGCTGACGATCGCGCCGTAATAGAAGATCAATGGCGGCCGCGGGTCTTCCGGTTGTTCTTGCGTGGGCGCTGCCGGTTTGAGTTTGGTTGCCATCATGCCCCCCGTGATGCTGTGTTGAGCGAAGCGTTCAGTTTGAGTGCGGTTTCGGCCAGGCGTCGTCCCTGTGCGATGGCCAGGGTGCGGCTCTCGGCCGAGATCGGTTGCGTGCCGTTGATGCCGGACCAGTGACTGGGACCGTACGGCGTGCCGCCGGTGCTGGTGGTCATCAGCTCGGGCAGGGTATACGGCAAGCCCATCAATAGCATGCCATGGTGCAGCAGCGGTGTCATCATCGACATCAAGGTCGATTCCTGGCCGCCGTGCAGGCTGCCGGTGGAGGTGAACACGCAGGCCGGTTTGCCTGCCAGCGTGCCAGCCAGCCAGTGGGTCGAGGTGCCGTCCCAAAAATATTTCATGGCCGCCGCCATGTTGCCGAAGCGGGTCGGCGAACCCAGCGCCAGTCCGGCGCATTGTTCCAGGTCCTGCAGTTCGACATAGGGGGCGCCGGAGGCGGGGATGTCGGGCTCGCTTGCTTCGGTGACGGTCGATACCGCCGGCACCGTGCGCAAACGCGCTTCGCAGCCAGGGACGGAATCTATGCCTTGCGAGATCAGTTCGGCCAGTTTGCGGGTCGAGCCATGGCGCGAGTAATACAAAACGAGGATGGGGGTATTGTGGACGGTGCGGGACGGGATGTTGGAAGTATTCATAGTTGGTATTATATGGCGCTTTATCGCGACGCCATGCTGTGCAGCGGCCACTGATACCACCAATTTTAGATGCGCTACCTAATAAAACAATTACATGTTTTCCATTGAATTTTCCAGATTACGCGGCCTGTCGTGGCATGAGCTACGCGACCTGTTCCGTTTTGCCGCGCGCCGCCTGGACGAGGAGCGCTTGCCGCAGGTTGCCGGCAGCCTGACTTTCACCACCATCCTGGCGCTGGTGCCGATCCTGACCATCGCGCTGGCGATTTTTACCGCGTTTCCGCTGTTTGGCACATTTAGGGCTTCGCTGGAAACCTATTTTGTGCAAAACCTGATGCCGAAGAGCGTCGCCAATACCATCCTCGGTTACCTGAGCCAGTTTGCCAGCAAGTCAGCCAGTTTGTCGGCAGTCGGCGGGGTGGCGCTGGTCGTGACCTCGGCCATGACGATGGCCACCATCGACCATGTGTTTAACCGCATCTGGCGGGTCAAGACCCAGCGGCCGTTGATTCAGCGGGTGCTGGTGTACTGGGCCATCATCACTTTGGGACCGTTGCTGATCGGTATTTCGATTACGGTGACTTCTTATCTGTCGGCCGCTGCCAACGGCTTGGTGGTGGGCTGGATCGGGGGCTGGTTTTATACCTTGATCTCGGTTGGATTGACCACCGTGGCCTTTACCCTGCTGTACGTGGGAGTGCCGAACCAGCGGGTCGACTGGCGCGACGCCTTCTGGGGCGGTTTGCTGGCCGGGATCGTGTTTGAAATCGCCAAGCGGCTGTTTGCCGCGTATGTGATCAAGTTTCCAAGCTATACGATGGTGTACGGCACGCTGGCGGCGCTGCCGATTTTTCTGTTGTGGATTTATATGCTGTGGATGATCACGCTGGTGGGCGCTTTGCTGACGGCGGCTTTGCCGGTGGTCAAATATGAACGCTGGTGGCATGTGCCGACCCCGGGCAGCGCCTTTGTCGATGCGATGGCGGTATTGCAAGTGTTGCATCAGTCCCGGACGCAAGACTGCTCGGCGGCGGTCGATGCGGCGCAAATCCGGCGTGCTACCCGGCTCGGTTTCGACGAGTCGGAAAGCTTGCTGCAGCAGATGCTGGAAGCCGGCTGGGTCGGCTGTCTGCGGACCGAAACCGCGACCCGCAGCCAGTGGGGCCGCAGGGTGCTGACCGGCATGGAGCGCTGGACGCTGCTGGTCAATCCGGAGGCGCTGAAACTGGCTGATATTTACCGCCTGTTCGTGTTCAACACGGCCGCCAATAAAGTCAATGCGCCGGCGCTGGCCAAGCAGGTTGAAGCAGCGGTCGAGCACGGGCTGGAGCAGTCGTTGGCGGCGTATTTTGCGTCGACCAGGACAAAGAGCGATAACTAAAAAGATACTTGGCCGGTCAGCATCTGCCAATACATCACCCAATCGCCCATGAACGAATGCAGCGGGTGTTTAAAGGTCGCAGGGCGGTTTTTTTCGAACGCAAAATGGCCGATCCAGGCAAAGCCGTAACCGCACACCACGGCTGCCAGCAGCCAATACAGGTTGCCGGTCAATAGCAGCGCGCCCAGCGACAGCAGCGCCAAGGTGGAACCGAGAAAATGCATTTGGCGAGTGTGGCGGTTGCTATGCTCGCTGAGGTAGGTCGGGTAGAACTCGGCAAAGGTTTCATGCTTTTTATCAAGCACCGTGGGCATCGCCGTCTCCTTGAAGTTGTGCCTGTTTGAGCTTAGTTCCCGAACGCATCATAAGCAACCACCACACGTACATTTACAGTGCCGCGGCAAACCGGAACAGCTGCTCCAACACCGCGTCCGGTTGTTCCGCCATCAGGGCATGACCGCTAGCCTCGATTTGCACCACTTTGGCGTTCGCAATCGCATTGCTAAGCGTGGCGGCGGCTTTGGGTGGCGTCATCGCATCGCGTTTTCCCAACAGGAACAAGGTCGGGCAAGCCGCGTCGCTGACGGCCTGGGCTGCCGGTTCGCCATTGGCGTAGGCATTGCAAGCGGCAAAATCGGTATAAAACACGGTTGGCGTGGCGGCTGACTGTTTGGCAATTTTTTGCATCAAGCGCTGGCTGCCGCCCAGCACGTAAAACCCGGGGCCGGGGCTGGACGGCTTGGGCGAGAAGGTCGAGTGCGACCAGATATTCACCATATCAATCGCCTTTTGCTGTTCGTTGTTGGCGGCGTCTAACAGCGCGTCGGCCACTTTCATCGGATAAGCGGTGCCGACCAGTGCGATGCCGGCGATGCGGGAGGGCGACCGGGCGGCAGCGCGGCTGGCGCTTTCAAGCGCGATCAGCGAACCCATGCTGTGGCCGATCAATACCGCCTTGCTGACGCCGGCGGCATCCAGCAACGCCAGCAGCCAGTCGGACAAGGCTTCGACCGTGGTCAGCGCCGGGCCTTGGCTGCGGCCGTGTCCCGGCAGGTCGACCGCCAGCACGCCGAAGCCGTGGTGCGCGAAGTAACGGGTTTGCAGGATCCAGACCGAATGGTCGTTTTGCGCGCCGTGGATGAAGACGGCGGTCGGCAGGGCCGGGTCGAAGGGTTTGCCGCCGGTGTAGCAATAGCTGTCGTTTCCATGAACGTTAAGCAACATCTTATTTCTCCTTGCGCTCAACGCGCTGCGACATCTTCAGCCCAAACGCCAGATCCTCGATCAAGTCGTCGACGTCCTCCAGTCCGATCGACAGGCGCAGCGTGCCTTCGCTGATGCCGGAGGCGGCCAGCTGTTCGCTCGGCACGCGGAAATGGGTGGTCGATGCCGGATGAATCACCAGCGACTTGGCATCGCCGACGTTGGCCAGGTGCGAGAAAATCTTGAGCGATTCGACCATACGCCGGCCGGCAGCGCGGTCGCCCTTGAGGTTGAACGAAAACACCGCGCCGCAGCCTTTCGGCAACAGCGTTTTGGCTAGCGCATGACCGGGATGCGAGGGCAGTTCGGGATAGGCGATGGATTCGACCGCTGCATGTGCGGCCAGGAATTCGACCACCTTGCGGGTGTTGGCGACATGTTTTTCCATGCGCAACGCCAGGGTTTCTATCCCTTGCAGGATGGCGAAGGCGTTATGCGGGCTCATGGCGGCGCCAAAGTCGCGCAAGCCTTCGCGCCGGGCTCGTAAAGCAAATGGCGCGACGCTCGACTCTTCGGAAAACACCATGCCGTGAAAGCCCTCGTAGGGCGTGCACAGCTCGCTGAAGCGGCCGGTTTTTTCATACGCCTGCTGCCAGTCGAAAGTACCGCCGTCGACCAGCAAACCGCCGACCGCCGTGCCGTGGCCGCACAGGAATTTGGTGGCGGAGTGAAATACCAGGTCGGCGCCATGATCGAACGGCCGCAGCAGGTAGGGCGTGGTGAATGTGGCGTCCACCATCAGCGGCAGATAGTGCTCATGGGCCAGCGCCGCGATGCGCGGGATATCCAGCACATCCAGGCCCGGATTGCCGAGCGTCTCGCCGAACAGCACTTTGGTATTCGGCCGGATCGCCGCGCGCCAGGCGTCCAGGTCGGCCGGATCGACGAAGGTGGTGTCGATGCCGAAGCGCTTCATCGTGTAAGAAAGCAAATTGTGCGAGCCGCCGTACAGCGCGCGCGAAGCCACCACGTGCGAACCGGCGCCGGCGATGGTGGCCAGGCCCAGATGCATGGCGGCCTGACCGCTGGCGACCGCGATCCCGGCGACCCCGCCTTCGAGCGCGGCGATACGCTCTTCCAGCACCGCGTTGGTCGGATTGGAAATGCGCGAATAGACGTGGCCGGCGCGCTCCATATTGAACAGCGAGGCGGCGTGGTCGGAATCCTTGAAGACGTAGGCCGAGGTCAGGTAAATCGGCGTGGCGCGGGCGCCGGTAGCCGGGTCCGGTACGGCGCCGGCATGCAGCGACAGGGTGTCGAAGCCGGGATATTTGGGCGTGCTCATTGCGGGGCGTCTCCTCGATGTTGGATTTTTTAATAAATTATTTGCGTAATTATTTGCATGCAACCGTGAAAGTGAAGCTGGTAAATTGCACGGTTGATGTCGAAAAGGAATTAAGCTACATTCTGGACACCAAGCATAACCTAGGGCACCTCTAAAAACCTACTGCAGGGTTTGGCAAACTCGCCAATCTCGGGAGCGATGTTCGCTACGGTTTTTAGAAATGCCCCCCAGACAAAGGCAGGATGGCCCCCATGAAAGTTTCTGAAATCCTCAAAGTCAAAGGCAATATCCTCTACACGGTGACGCCGGAAACGCCGTTGATCGACGCGGTCAACACGATGGCGGAAAAAGACATCGGCTCGCTGGTGGTGATGGAATTCGGCACGCTGGTCGGCATGCTGAGTTTCCGCGAAGTGCTGAAGGTGCTGCATAAGAACCTCGGCGCGATCGGCGACAGCACAGTGCGCAAGCATATGGACGACAGCCCGATTACCGTGACGCCGGACACCGAAGTCAATGAAGTGCGGCGCATCATGTTGCAGCGCCATGCGCGTTATGTGCCGATCATGGATGCCGGCACCTTGCTCGGTGTGATGTCGTTTTACGACGTGGCCAAGGCGGTACTGGATGCGCAAGGATTTGAAAACAAGATGCTGAAAGCCTATATCCGCGATTGGCCGGCAGCCAGCGAGGAATAGGATTTTCGGGTTTGGATAAAAAACCGTTTGCGGCAACATTTGCTGCAAACGGTTTTTTTTTTGCGTGCCGTCATGCCGCGGCTCAGGTCGAAAATTTGGTATCTTCCTCAAAAAAACATGCCCTGTCGGCCGTGTTCGTCAGTTATAGTCGCGCAACTTAACATCCCTAGCTCATCGCCCCATGCGTAAATCCAGTCAATTTTCCCTGCTTGGCCAACGACGTTTCGGCCCTTTCTTCTGGACCCAGTTTTTTGGCGCCTTCAACGACAATGTGTTCAAGACCGCATTGCTGACGATCCTGACCTACCAGGCGCTGAGCTGGACCAGCATGGATGTCGGCTTGTTGAACAACCTGATTCCCGGTCTGTTCATCTTGCCGTTCGTGGTGTTTTCTGCGACCGCCGGACAACTGGCCGACAAATTTGAAAAATCGCGGCTCGCGCGTTGCGTGAAAGTGCTGGAAATTGCCATCATGACATTGGCCGCCGTGGGTTGGTTGACGCACAACTTATGGCTGTTGATTGCGGCAGTGGTCGGCATGGGCATCCATTCGACCTTGTTCGGCCCGGTCAAATACGCGTATCTGCCGCAGCAGTTGCACCAGGACGAACTGGTCGGCGGCAACGGCATTATCGAGATGGGCACCTTCGTCGGCATTTTGCTGGGCGAAGTCCTGGGCGCGCTGCTGGTGGTGCAAAAGTCGTGGGGGATCGAACTGGTGGCCGGCGGCACGATTGCCATCGCGATCATCGGCTGGCTGTTCAGCCGCAGGATTCCGCTGACCCCGGCCTCCGATCCGGATCTGAAAATCAACTGGAATCCGGTGACCGAGACCATCCGCAATCTCGGCTTTTCGCGCAAGAACCGGCCGGTGTTCCTGGCCATGCTGGGCAACTCCTGGTTCTGGTTTTACGGCGCCATCATGCTGGCGCAATTCCCGCTGTACGCGAAAAATTACCTGCATGGCGATCACAGCGTTTTCATTTTGTTGTTGACCGTGTTTTCGGTCGGCGTCGGCACCGGTTCGCTGTTGTGCGAGCGCTTGTCCGGGCATAAGGTGGAAATCGGCCTGGTGCCGTTCGGCTCGATCGGCTTGTCGGCGTTCGGCTTCAATCTGTTCCTGTCCAGCCAGGGTTATACCAATACCGCCGCGGTCGATATGCTGGGCTTTATCGCTCAGCAAGGCAGCTTGCGGATCCTGTTCGACATCGTGATGATCGGGCTGTTCGGCGGCCTGTATATCGTGCCGCTGTTCGCGGTGATCCAGACCCGCTGCGACCGCCAGCATCTGTCGCGCACGATTGCCGGGATGAACATCATGAACGCCTTGTTCATGGTGGTGGCGGCGCTGGTGGCGCTGACGCTATTGACGCTGGGCTGCACCATTCCGCAGATTTTCCTGGCGACGGCGATCCTGAACGCGATTGTCGCCGCGTATATCTTCTCGGTGGTGCCGGAATATCTGGTGCGCTTCCTGGCCTGGATCCTGATTCATACCATCCATCGGGTCAGCACCGTCAATCGCGATCGGATTCCGGAAGAGGGCGCAGCAGTGCTGGTCTGCAATCACGTCAGTTACATCGACGCGATCGTGATCATGGGCGTCAGCCCGCGGCCGATCCGCTTCGTGATGGATCATCGGATTTTCAAGATTCCGGTATTGGCATGGATTTTCAAAACCGCCAAGGCGATCCCGATTGCGCCGGCCAAAGAAGATCCGCAAATGATGGAGCAGGCATTTGCCGACATCGCTGCCGCTTTGGCGGATGGCGACCTGGTGTGTATTTTCCCGGAAGGTAAATTGACCAGCACCGGCGATATGAACGAATTCCGCGGCGGCATCCGGAAAATCGTCGACCGCACCCCGGTGCCGGTGATCCCGATGGCGCTGCGCGGCTTGTGGGGCAGCCTGTTGACGCGCAGCGCCGGCAATCCTTTCCATCGCTCATTCAAGCGCGGCCCGTTATCGGCGCTGGCGCTGGCGGTCGGGATACCGGTCGCGCCGGAGCAGGCGACGCCGGAATTCCTGCAACAGCAAGTACAGGAATTGCGCGGCGACTGGAAGTAATCAGGAGATCAAGCATGTCGGAAGCGCGCCAGGCGATTACCTATTGGTTGCAGCGGCAGCAGCTGTCGCCCGCGGCCGCCGAGCAGGGATTGCGGCTGGCCGGCGAGTTGCCGGACGGCGCGGCGTGGCGGCGCTTTCTGGAGCGGGTGTTTCTGTTCGGCGGCGCTTTGCTGCTGGCGTGCGGGGTGATTTTTTTCTTTGCGTTTAACTGGCAGCAATTGCCGCGCATCGCCAAATTCGGCTTGTTGCAAGTGCTGTTGAGCGGCGCTGCGCTGCTGGCCTGGCATTACAGCGTCGCCACCCTCAAGGGCCAAGCCGCACTGTTGGCGGCGATGCTGTTGTGCGGCGCTTTGCTGGCGTATTTCGGCCAGACCTATCAAACCGGCGCTGATCCGTATCAGCTGTTCCTGACCTGGAGCGTGCTGATCCTGCCGTGGGTATTGGTGGCGCGGCTGGCTGCCGCATGGTGTCTGTGGCTGGGATTGCTGAACCTGGCGCTGCTGCTCTATATAGGACGCCTGGGTGCCGGCCTGTTCGACGGGCTGGCGTTGGCGGCCTTGAATCCTACTGCTTATGCGCTGCTGTTCTGGCTTGATTTGCTGGCCTTGAGCGCCGCCGAAAAGGCTGCGGCCGCGCTGCCGTCGCGCTTGCTGGCCCGTTTTGCCGGCCTGCTGCTGTTGGCGTCGCTGCTGCCGAGCTTGCTGACGCGGCTGTTCGCCCACTATCGCGAGCACGATCAATCTCCGTGGATGCTGTTGAGCTATCTGGCGATGCTGGCGGTATTGGCCGGCTTTTTTGCGGCGTACCGCCGCCGCCGCGATTTGTTCTTGCTGGCGGCGGCCTGTTTTTCCTTGATCGTCCTGCTCACCGGCGTACTGATCAAATGGTTGCTGGAATGGGAGCCGGTCGAGTGGATGCACAGCTGGCTGATCGTCGGCCTGTTCCTGGTCGCCAGTTCGGCCGGCGCGGCGCTCTGGCTGCGGCGCATCCAGCAGCAATGGGCGGCCGACGCGAGCAGATGAACACATCCAAAACCACCGCGCCTGAGATCTGGCGGCAATTGCAGGCAGCCGGTTTAGTCAAACCGGGCCAGACACCGAGTTGGCCGCCGCAGACCGTTCCGACCCCCTGGTATGTGAGGCTGATGCTGGGCGTATGCGGCTGGCTGGGCGGCATGTTTCTGCTGGCATTTATCGGCGCGCTGTTGTTCGATGCCTTGCGCGATGACGGCTGGATGATCGTCGGCCTGCTATTGATAGCCGCGGCTTTCGTCATTTATCGACTGACGCAGCACGATCTTGGCGAACAGTTCGCGCTGGCGTTGAGCATGGCCGGGCAGGGAGCGATCGGGATCTGGCTGTTTACCTCGCATGCCACCGACACCGCGACCGCATTGTTCGGGATTGCGCTGATGCAGGTGCTGCTGGCGTCGTTGATGCCGCATTTCCTGCATCGCTTGCTCAGTACCATGTTCGCGATACTGGCCCTGCATTTCGGCTTGAACGTGAGCTTGAAAGCCAGCCCGATGCTGGCCGTCAGCGCATGGTTGATGGCGGTACTGTGGTTGTACGAGTCGACCTCGCAATTGCATCTGCGGACCGGATTCCTGCCGCTGGCAATGGGCGTCACGCTGGCCTTGCTGGTGATTGTTGCGCCGGCTTTTGAGACGCATTATTTTCTGCGGCAGAACGGCGACTTGCGCGCCCTTGGCTGGGGGCAGCGCGATCTGATCAATCCGCTGGTGTTGGCGCTGATATTCCTGTGGACCGTTGCACGCCTGACCCAAGGCGTGCCGATCCCAAGGCGTATCGCCGCTCTTGCCGCAGCGTCGTTGTTCGCGCTGGTCGGCTGGTGGGCGGCGGGATTGGTGGTCGGCATGCTGCTGCTGTTGCTGGGTTTCACCCGCGGCCGGCGGGCGCTGACCGGTCTCGGGATCGCGGCATCGCTGGCTTATCTGTCGTGGTTTTATTATTCCCTCGAATGGACCTTGTTGATCAAGGCGGTCAGCCTGATGGCGACCGGCGGCTTGCTGTTGCTGGCGTACTTCGGCATGCGCCGCGTGTGGGGGACCGCATGATCAAGAACGTGAGGGAAATGACGTCCGGCTCGCTGATCGTGATCGGCTTGCTGCTGATCCTGGCCACCGTGAACCAGGCGATCTGGATCAAGGAACAATTGCTGGCGCATGGCACGCCGGTGTCGCTGGCGTTGGCGCCGGTCGATCCGCGCTCGCTGATGCAGGGCGATTACATGGCGCTGGATTGGCAGTTGGCGCGGGATATTCGCGCCGTCGGCCCCGCGTTGCCGGAGTCGGGCAAGGCCGTGCTGTCGCTGTGGAACAAGACGCAAGGCGCAACATTCGTGCGGCTGGATGACGGCAAGCCTTTGGCCGCCGATGAAATCAGAATCGATTACCGGCTGCGCGCCGGCCGCGTGCGACTGGTGACCGATGCTTATTTCTTCCAGGAAGGCCGGAGTGCGGCGTTTGCCAAGGCGCGTTACGGCGAGTTTCGCGTGGCGCCGAACGGTCAGGCGCTGCTGGTCGGCTTGCAGGATGAACATTTTGTCCGTATCAACGGCGAGCCGAAAAGGTAGACGCCGCGGGCGGGGAGACAGCCGCGGCGCGGCGCTGGTAAAATTGCCGCTTCCCACCCCTTTATCTGGATCATCATGCCCGGCAATACTTTCGGCAGTTTATTTACCGTTACCAATTTCGGCGAATCGCACGGCCCGGCCATCGGCTGCGTGGTCGATGGCTGCCCTCCGGGGATGGAGCTGTCGGAAGCCGATATCCAGCCCGATCTGGATCGCCGCAAACCGGGCACTTCGCGCCACGTCACGCAACGGCAAGAGCCGGATACGGTCGAAATCCTGTCCGGCGTGTACGAAGGAAAAACCACCGGCACTCCGATTGCCTTATTGATCCGCAACCAGGATCAACGCAGCAAGGATTACGGCAATATCGTCGAAACCTTCCGTCCCGGGCATGCCGATTACACCTACTGGCAAAAATACGGCATCCGCGATCCGCGTGGCGGCGGCCGTTCGTCGGCGCGTCTGACGGCGCCTATCGTCGGCGCTGCGGCGATCGCCAAGAAATGGCTGCAACAACAATACGGCACCACGTTCAAGGGCTGCATGAGCCAGCTGGGCGAAATCCCCATCGCTTTCGAATCGTGGGAGCACGTACGCGAAAACCCGTTCTTTGCCGCCAACAGCAGCCAGATTGCGCAGCTCGAAGCCTACATGGATGCCTTGCGTAAAGACGGCGATTCCTGCGGCGCACGGATCGACGTGGTGGCGTCGAATGTGCCGGTAGGACTGGGCGAACCGTTGTACGACAAACTCGATGCCGAGATCGGCTACGCGATGATGGGCATCAATGCCGTCAAGGGGGTTGAAATCGGCGCCGGCTTTGCCTCGGTCGCGCAAAAGGGTTCGCAGCACGGCGATGAGATCACGCCGCAAGGTTTTCTGTCGAACAACGCCGGCGGCATTCTGGGCGGCATTTCAACCGGCCAGGATATCTCGGTGTCGATTGCGATCAAGCCGACCTCCAGCATCCGCACGCCACGCCAGTCGATCGACAAGCAGGGCAATCCAACCATGGTTGAAACCTTCGGCCGTCACGATCCTTGCGTCGGCATTCGCGCCACGCCGATTGCCGAAGCGATGCTGGCGCTGGTACTGATGGACCACGCCTTGCGCCATCGCGCGCAATGCGGCGACGTGCGGGTAGCGGCGCTGGTCGATCCCAAATAGTTTTGCGCGGCGGCCTTGTCGAGCTGCCTCCGATCTTGCAATGCCTGCCGCCGCGACTCGTTCGCGGCGGTTTTGTTTTCAGCAGCGTCGATTCAGATTGTTCTCAAAATACATGCAGAATTGTTCACAAGTGCGGTGTAATATTCTGAACAGGTTATATGTCAACAGGCCCTAAAGCGAGGCGACATCATGATTGCGACACTTTCGACCGCAGCACTGGCAGGCGGACTATCCTGGGCCAGCGGCATCCGCTTGTATATGGCGCTGTTTATCGCCGGCTGGTTCGGCCGCATGGGCTGGATCGATCTGCCGCAGTCGCTGGACATCTTGCAGTCGCCCTGGGTCATAGTCGTGACCGGTTTGCTGACCGCGATTGAATTCCTGGTGGACAAGGTGCCCGGGCTGGATTCGGTCTGGGATGCGATTCATACCTTCATCCGGATTCCGGCCGGGGCCATCCTTGCAGTCGCCGCGATGGGTCATATGGACCCAGCCTGGAGCACAGTGGCGGCGCTGCTGGGCGGCACTTTTGCTGCGGGCGCACATGCGACCAAGGCAGGCAGTCGCGCCATGATCAACACCACACCCGAACCGTTGAGCAACTGGACCGCATCGTTTGCGGAAGATGGGGCCGTGATCGGCACCCTGTGGGCGGCATTTTTTCATCCGTGGCTGTTGTTTATATTCCTGCTGCTGTTTTTCCTCTTTGCCATTTGGCTGCTACCCAAATTGTGGCGCGGGCTGCGCTGGGTTTTTCATAGGTTGGCTACATGATTTGGATGCAGTCTCTGCGCATGACCCAACGCGACTGGCGTGCGGGTGAACTACGTTTCTTGTTGGTGGCTTTGATCGTTGCCGTGGCGGCGCTGGCGTCGGTGGGATTTTTTGTCGACCGCATGCGGGCCGGCTTGAATCGCGACGCCCACCAGTTGCTCGGCGCGGATTTGCTGATCGCCGCCGACCAGCCTATCGATCCGGCCTGGCGCAGCGAGGCGCAACGACGCGGATTGAAGCTGGCGGAGACGGTGGTGTTCCCCAGCATGGCGATTGCCGGCGAGGGCGACGGCAGCCGGTCGCAACTGGCTTCAATCAAGGCCGTCAGCGCGGGGTATCCGCTGCGCGGCAACTTGAAGCTGGCGGAGCGCCCGGACGGGGTGGAGCGCGTCACCAGGGAGATCCCGGCAGCGGGCACGGTGTGGCTCGATGCCAATATGTTGTCGGCGTTGCGGTTGAGCGTCGGCGATCCGCTCAAACTCGGCGACCGCACGTTCAAGGTGGCACGGATACTGGCGGTTGAACCCGATCGCGGCAGCGGCTTCATCAATTTTGCGCCGCGCGTGATGTTGGTGCTGGCCGATCTGACCTCAACCCATCTGGTCCAGGACGGCTCGCGCGTGACCTATCGTTTGCTGGTCGCCGGTGCACCGCAGCCGGTGCAGGATTTCCAGCAATGGATAGAGAGCGGCATCGCCCGCGATCAGATCAAAGGCGTGCGGATTGAAAACCTGGAAAGCGGCCGCCCCGAAATGCGCGCCACCCTGGATCGCGGCGAGCAGTTCCTGTCGCTGGTCGGCCTGCTGTCGGCGATGCTGGCAGCGGTCGCGGTGGCGATGGCGGCGCGCCGGTTCATGCTGCGTCATCTGGATGCGTGCGCCATGCTGCGCTGCCTGGGCATGACGCAGAATCAGGTGACCCAGTTATACCTGCTGGAATTTGTGCTGATAGGGCTGGTTGGCAGCGTGATCGGCGTGCTGCTCGGCTTCGGCGCGCATTTCATGCTGCTGAAGTTGCTCGGCCAATTCGTTGCTCATGATTTGCCGAACGCCAGCGTCATGCCGGCCTTGCAGGGGCTGGCAACCGGCATGCTGCTGCTGATCGGTTTCGCCCTGCCGCCTATCCTGCAACTGCGCAACGTGCCGCATAACCGCGTGATCCGGCGCGAACAGGATGCGCCGCAGGTCGCGGTGTTGCTCACTTACGGTCTCGGCACGCTGACCTTTGTCGGCTTGCTGCTATGGCAGGCCGGCAATCTGAAGCTGGGTTTGCTGACGGCGCTCGGTTTCCTGGGCGGCTTCGGGCTGTTTGCGCTGATCGGCTGGCTGGCCTTGAAAACGCTGCGCCATTTGCGCCGGCTGTCGCAACACCCCAGCTGGCGCTTCGCGCTGACCGGCTTGCAGCGCCGTCCGGGCGCCACCATCGTGCAGATTGTGGCCTTGGCGCTGGGACTGATGGCCCTGTTGTTGCTGACCGTGATACGCGGCGACCTGGTCGGTGCCTGGCGTCAGGCCACGCCGGCCGATGCGCCGAACCGCTTCGTCATCAATATCCAGACCGAGCAGCGGTCCGACATCACCCAGCGCCTGGTTGCCAATGGCGTGCCGCAGCCGCAGTTGTTCCCGATGATACGCGGCCGTCTGACCCAGGTTAACGCCAAGCCGATTACGCCCGAGACCTATCCCGACGATCGCGCTAAACGCTTGGTTGACCGCGAGTTCAATCTCTCCACCATGCATGACATTCCGGCGCAAAACAGCATCACCGCCGGTCGCTGGTTCAACGATAGCCGGCCGGAAGCGTCGGTCGAAGAAGGCCTGGCCAAGACCTTGAACCTGAAGCTGGGCGACACGCTGCAATTCGACATCGGCGGCCAGCTCGTGAGCGCGCCCATCACCAGCCTGCGCAAGCTGGAGTGGGGTTCGATGCGGGTCAATTTCTTCGTGATCCTGAATCCCAAGCTGATGACCGACATGCCGCAGACCTGGATCACCGCTTTCAAATTGCCGGATGCGCACGTCAATTTCGGCAATCAGCTGACGCGCGATTTCCCCAATCTGACCGTGGTCGATATCGGCAGCGTCATCAAGCAGATCCAGGGCGTGATCGATCAGGTGGTGGCGGCGGTGGAATTCCTGTTCCTGTTCACGCTGGCTTCGGGCGTGCTGGTGCTGTACGCGGCGCTGGTCGGCTCGCAGCATGAACGCACCCGCGAAGCCGGCTTGCTGCGGGCGCTGGGCGCAACCCGCAAGCAATTGTCGCAGGCGCAGCGGATCGAGTTTGTCCTGATCGGCAGCCTGGCCGGCTTGCTGGCGGCCAGCGGCGCGGCTGCCACCGGATGGGCACTGGCGCACTACGTGTTCAGCTTCAGCTGGACCTTCAGCCCGCTGGTGTGGCTGGCCGGGATGGCGACCGGTGCGGCTTGCACCTTGGTCGGCGGCTGGGTCGGGCTGCGCAATGTATTGAACCAGCCGCCGCTGCAAACCTTGCGGGAAGCGTGAAGTATCGCGAGGGTCTTCCGAGACAAACGCATGGACTTCGTGGCCCGCCAAATGGGTTCTTCGAGTAAGCAGAACGCGAAGGAAATTCCAGCTGTCAATTCTGGCTGGTTTCCGCGTGAAAATTTCGACATAGAATCGACAGCATTTCATCTCTTCTCCGCTCGGGAGGGCAATGCGGAGACGTTCCCATTTCCTTGTGCCCATTTCCTTTGATACAGATGCGTCTGCCGACTTTTGCCAGACCCCTGCCTGTTGCTGTGCGTCCCCGTAAAGCGAATTCTTATCCTCCGATGTACTTTGCTTAGGAGTTGTGAACATGACTACCGTCTCTCCCCCTATCCTCGATTCCACCCTGAATCTGCTGACTGCCAGCTCCCACGCCCTGCCTGCGCCGCAGCTGCCCGCGGCCTATAACGGTGTCGGCTTGGGCTGGGATCACCTGCTCGATTCCAAGTGCCCGGTCATCGTCCTGGTGTCCTATCCGAATATGCTTTCGAGCGAAGTGGTTTACCTGTATTGGAACGATGAGTTGGTCCAGACCTTGCCGGGCAGGGAAGACGGTGGCGTTCTGGCCTTTGAGGTATTGCCGATGCAGATTCCGGACGGACCGGCCCAAGTTCGTTATGTGGTGCACGATTCGATTCGACAGACCGACACCACTTCGTCCTCTTTGTCGTTGGTCGTCAAACGCTCGCTGCCGGGAGGCGTTATCCCGGGCCCGCTGGGCGACATCAATCATTACTTGGCCGTGCCCGCGGGGCTGCCGGCATTGATCACGCCGGAACTGGCGGCCAAGGGCATCCCGGTGCAGATCGCGTCGTATCTGAACATGGCCGAGGGCGACACCATCCAGCTGAGCTGGCATGGACACCTGCCGCGCTTGACGCATACGGTAGAGCGCGACGAAGTGGGTCGGGCGATGACGATAGAGGTGCCTGAGGCAGTGATTCTGGCGGTGGGCGACACGACCGATCTGGCGGTGCGTTACGAGATTCGGGATCAGGCCAATAATTGGTCGGGCTGGTCGCAGCATGCCACCGGCGCGGTCGAGATTGACTGCAACGCACTGGCGCCACCGCGGGTGGTGGATGCGATTGATGGCGTCATCGATGTGCATGGACTCAATGGCAAAAACGTCACGGTACGTATCCCGGCCTATGCCGACGTGGCGAAGGGCGATCTGATCGCGCTTACTTGGGCGGGGCAAACGGCAGGCGGCAGTGCAGTGGCGCCGGCGGTGGTGGAGCACACGGTCACGCAGGACGATGTTGAATTCGGCGTTGCGCCGTTGTCGATCGCGTATGCCTATGTCGCCGACACTGCGCAAGGACAGGCGACGGTGCATTACAGCGTGAAGCGTTACGGTGCGCCGGAACGGACATCGGGGCGAGTGCTGGTGCGCACTGTTGACCCGACGTGCAGGCTGGCGCCGCCGCGGGTGCTAGAAGCGGTGGACGGAGAACTGGACCCGTCCCGGGTGCCGGCCGTCGGGGCCACGGTCGAGATCGATGCCTACGCAGGCATGGCCGCTGGCGACGTGGTGCGGCTGAATTGGCTGGGACGCGCGGCCGACCATGTGGCGTATCCCATCGACGAGTCCAAGTTTATCTATGGCTCCACTGTCGGTTTGCCGGTGTACTTTGTGGTGCCCAAGGATCAGGTGGAGCGGTTGGCGGGTGGCTCGCTGACGGTCAGCTACACCGTGATCACCTGCACGAATGCGGAACTGACGTCGCCGGAGTTGAAGCTGCAGGTCAAGGCGGCAGAGGCGCAGGCGCTGTTGCCGTTGCCGACGGTCGATGGCGCGGTGGATGGCGTCCTGGATCCATACAATGTGCCCAACGGCACTACACTGCGCATACCTGCCTCGGCCCACACGCGGGCTGGCGAGACGGTGCGGGTGTTCTGGACCGGACGGACCAATAATATTGGCGTCGACAGTTTCACCGATTGCTTCCCGGTCAGCGCCGGAACCGCGGGCAAGGAACTGCCTTTCCCGGTTGCGCTCAAGTACATCACGGCCAATATCGGTACTGAAGTGACGGTGCGCTACCAGCTCGAACTGGGGCACAAGGTATGCTCATCGCCGGTCTTGTCTTTGTATATCGGCTACGTTGCAACCATGCCTTTACCTGCACCCAGCATCGATGAAGCGCGGGGCGACAAGCTCGATCCGGCCGACACGCCGTTTGGCGCGACGGTGCGCATTGGGGCCGGGGCGCATCTGAAAACCGGCGACAAAGTCGTTGTGTACTGGAAGGGAACGCCAGGGCCGGGCACTACTAGCGTGCACCATACGGTGACGAGGGACGAGGCGGGTCTGGCCCTGAAGCTGATCGTGCCGGCTAAAGTGGTGCAGGCGGACGACGGTCATACCATCACACTGGACTACACCGTTAAGCGCGGCAACAATCCGATTCAAACTTCGTTTCCGGCGGCGTACGACGTCGGCTCGTATCTCGGCGCCGGTCAGTTGTTGGTGATGGGGGCGCGCTCTTCGGCGCCCGGATTTGCCTTCCTCCCGGGAAGCAAGCAGCAGTTGACGGCGTTCGATGCGCGCACCCGGCTACCCGTCGCGGCCTTCTGGAAATACGCGGGAGAGCCGGGAGAGCCGGGGGAGTACCACGGGTCGACCTTCCGCGACACCCAGCCGGCGCGGCCGCTGCATGTGCGGTTGGGTGCTGGCCGGGTGACAGTGAATCCAAAGAATCTGACGGGGACTGGCAACGGCAGCGCCGATGCCTTCGTGGCGCGGCTGGATCGGGGCGATCTTGTGGCTTGGGGAACCGTCGGTTATGGCGGTAAATTGGATCCGAGCATTTCAACGATGACCGATATTGTGGAGGCGGTCGGCAACGGTTATGCCTTTGCAGCGCGACGGAACAACGGTAGCGTGGTGGCCTGGGGGCTGGCTACAGCTGGCGGCAATACGGATACGGGTACGAGCGTTTCGAAGCTGACCGATATTGTCGAGGTGGTCGGCAACCCCCAAGCTTTTGCGGCGCGACGGGCCAATGGCAGCGTGGTGGCTTGGGGAGCCGCCGGTTATGGGGGCAACCCGGACACGAGCATTTCGAATCTGACCGATATTGTCGAGGTGGTCGGCAACGGTTTTGCCTTTGCAGCGCGACGAGCCAACGGCAGCGTGGTGGCCTGGGGGCACGCTACGTATGGCGGCAAACCGGACACGAGCATTTCGGATCTGACCGATATTGTCGAGGTGGTCGGCAACGGTTTTGCCTTTGCAGCGCGACGGGCCAATGGCAGCGTGGTGGCTTGGGGAGAAGCCACTTATGGGGGCAAGCCGGGCACGAGCATTTCGAATCTGACCGATATTGTGGAGGTGGCCGGCAACGGCGGTGCCTTTGCAGCGCGACGGGCCAACGGCAGCGTGGTGGTCTGGGGGCACGATTCATATGGCGGCAAGATCGACACGAGCATTTCGAATCTGACCGATATTGTCGACGTGGTCGGCAACGTTTTTGCCTTTGCAGCGCGACGGGCCAATGGCACCGTGGTGGCCTGGGGGAACACTGGATATGGCGGCGATCTAGGCTCCACCATTCCGACGATGACCGACATTGTCCAGGTGGTGGGTAACGGCTATGCCTTCGCAGCGCTGCGGGCCAATGGCACCGTGGTGGCTTGGGGCGGTGCCGTTTACGGCGGCACCATACCCCGGGCGATTGTTGAGCAGCTGAAGAATGTGCGGGCCGTCTACGCTAATAGTGTCGCTTTTGTAGCGCTGACCGACGACAAGCGCATAGTGACCTGGGGAGTGGACGGTAGCGGTGGCAACAGCGGCAGCGTCAGCGGCCAGATCGACGGCCAGATCTCCTACGAAGCTACGCCGGCTTCTCGCTGCATTCGTCATCAATTCGCAGCGATTGGCGCTGAGGTGGGTGCCGAGGTCAGCACTGAGGTGGTGGAAATCGCGTAGCGTCATCACGCAGTTCCAGGGGGATCGAACAGGTGGTTTCTGAAGTGCCAGGTCGATCTTTCGAGGTGTCACTACCTATCTTCAGAAGGTCGATATCGACCCTTTTAGCATCGACACTGCCCTTGTTTGGGGCGGTGCCGATGCTTTTTGCATAGCCATCTGGCCAGCGGCGCGGCCGCCACCGGATGGGCACTGGCGCATATGTCTTCAGCTTCAGCTGGACCTTCAGCCCGCTGGTGTGGCTGGCCGGGATGACGACTGGTGCGGTTTGCACCTTGGTCGGCGGCTGGGTCGGGCTGCGCAATGTATTGAACCAGCCGCCGCTGCAAACTCTGCGCGAGGCGTAATCGACGATCCGGCAACCCACTTGAAATTTCGAAACGCCCTTGAAAACGAACCGAGTTTGTTGGTGGGCACCTGGGTCACGCCCGAGGTGACGGCGTTTCTTGGCAAAGCGATGGTCAGTCTTAGTACGGCTTAAGCGCAGTGTTGGTTGGGCTGCAAAGCCCAACCGTTATGCGTAGGTCGGAAAAGCGCAGCGTCTTCCGACGTTGGATGCATCGCCGAAAAGAGCCAAGGGCTTGACCGGCTGATGCGATTCACGCCGTCGGAAGGCGCTGCGCTTTTCCGACCTACTTGACTTAACGACGCTCTTTCAAGTGCTTGGCATTGCGACGCTCGATATCCGCAGCGGCCTGTTCCGCCAGATCGCTGCAAGCGTCGATCGCAAACAACATCAACCGCTCGCGGGCGGTGACGCTCAGCAGCGGCGGCTGCGCCGGATCGGCATAAATGCCGCTGGCCAGGTCGGTGGCGTGGATCAGTTCCAGACAGGTTTGGATGCCCAAGCAGTAGTTCTTGGTCTTGGATGAGCGTAGCGCGTCCGCATCGTGCCGTAGCGCCTCGACCAGCCAGGAGAACGGCTTGTGCAGGGCTTCGGGTTCAGATGTATCGCTTACAGGTGGGAAGATATAGGTTTGGTCCGGCTTTTTGGCGTAGGTCATGCGGGCTCCTCTTACGGTGAATTTTCCGCCCTTCGCCGGCTGACGAAGGAGGCGGGCACAACGTAGGGGTCAGAAACCGGCGTGTGAGTACCATTAACCGGCATGCCCGAAGGCATCCCTAGCAGGCCCGCCATAGAAGACGCGCATGATAGGGGCAGACGAAAAAAAACCGCTCGGGAGCGGCTGTCTGCCCGGTACTACACACAACACTGGTTCTGACACCAGGCCGCTTTGTCTCGCGGCTTAAGGAAGATAGCGCAGTTTTTCTTGAAATTCAAACACTATTTGCCGGGGTAGTGCGTTTGCATTCGGTCGTTCGTTGGCCTAGACCAAGATGATATGTTGCAAGACGATTTAAGAATTTCACCAATTGCCAATTGTGTATCTCCTGACTAGCATCCCGAATCTTGACAACCGATCAACGATTCACGCGCGAGACATGATGAGCGCACAGGAGAAACTAAATGGCAAAAGAAGCGGCAAGAGTCGGCGACCCGCTGTCGCACGGCGGCAGCATCACCAAAGGATCATCCAATGTCTTCATCAACGGCAAACCGGCCGCTTACGTCACCAGCGAAGCCGCGTGCAGCGCCGACGGCAAGCAAACCATCAGCAAAGGCTCGGCCACCGTCTTCATCAATGGCAAGCCCGCCGTCCGCGTCAACGACACGGCATCCTGCGGCGCGACGGTGACCAGCGGTTCGTCGAATGTGTTTATCGGCGATGGCGGCAGCCCGATCCACCCGGACGTAGCTGCGTATATTCTGTCGCGGCAGCAGACGCCGATGAGTTTTGCGGAACTGGCGGCATTGCTTGGCGTGGTGCCGTTCGGGATGGAGAGGGTCAGTGCGGCAGACTGCTTCGATGAACAAGTGCATCTGTTGCGCTCTGGCGGTTCGGCTGGGCTGCCTTTCTTCATCGAAACCGCAGACGGACGGCAGTTCAGCGGACAACTCGATGCCGAAGGCAAATTGCCGCGCGTGGCGACCGAGGGTCTTGAAAACTACGACATTTATTGGGGCGACGATGCCCTGGCGAAGGGTTAAACATGCCGAATACCATCCCTGCGGCAGGCCGGCGTTCAATCCCAACCAACAATATCAAAGGCTCGGTGCTCACGCTTCATATCCAGGCGATCACATTCCAGCAGCTATGGGACAACTACGTCACCGGCAATCCTTACGACGATCCTGCCGGAACGCATAAGAATCAATGCGCGATTCGCATGAGCGCGACCTTGCACCGGGCCGGCATCGACATGAAATCGTTTTCGCAGAAAGTAGTCAAGCCAGCAAAAGGGAAGGCCACCATCGGCCGCATTCTGTTGAATGGCAAAGCGACGTCGACTCGCGCCAATGAAATGGCGCAGTGGCTCAGTTTGAGACCGTTTGAAGGCTTGCCCGCTAAACCGGAAGATATCACCGGGGCGGATTGGGAAGGCAAGGTGGCAGGGCGCACCGGGATCATATTTTTTGACGGGTATTGGCAGCAGGATGGAGACTCTTCCGACAATCTCTCTGGCGGACACATTGATCTTTGGAATGGGGAGCGACTCACCATCTCGGGATTTTGGGGGAGCTTCTCAACGATGGGCAGATATGTCGGCATGCAAGCCATGCTTCCGGGGACGAATTTTGGATGGTCGGATCTTGGGAAGTCTAAAAAAATACTATTTTGGGAGATTCCATAGTGAAGCGGATTGCAGTGACGATTGGATTTTTTCTGTTCGGATTCGTTAGCTTCTGTTTGTGGGCAAAAGCGGATTCATATTTTTGTGATTTTTATCCAAAACTATGTGCATCCCCGTCGGGTGGATGCTATGAGATCGATCATTGCCCGATTTCTTTTTTGAGAGGAGCCGGAATATTGGCGATGATATTCGGAGCGCCAATTGTTTTTGGTATCGGGGCATTTCTATTTTCAAAATTAAAAAGGACGATGGTGAAGTGGCTAGCGTTTACTGCTTTTATGATTCTCATCCATGGAGTTTGTGTAGCTGCTTTAAGAATAGTGTCAGCAGTAGGTTTTTTCTGACATGAAGGTCACGCACTTCAAAAGCGGTTTCTGTAGAGCGAACCTCAAGCGGCATGCGTTATCATTCTGCCCCATGACTACAGAACACAATCTCTCCCCTAACGCTGTTGATGACGCACAGCAAGCCAGCATCTACGACCTGATCGGCGGCGCTGCCAAATTACGCGAACTGGTTGACCGCTTTTACGACCTGATGGACCTGGAGCCGCAATTTGCCGTGATCCGGGCTCTGCATCCGACCACGCTGGATGGTTCGCGCGATAAGTTTTACTGGTTCCTGTCGGGCTGGAGCGGCGGCCCCGATCTGTATATCGAGCGCTTCGGCCATCCGCGCCTGCGGGCCCGCCATTTGCCGTATGCGATTGCCAGCCCCGAGCGCGACCAATGGCTGCGCTGCATGGCGCTGGCGATGCAGGATGTCGGCATGCAAGAGTGGCTGCAGGAACGCCTGCTGACCTCGTTCTTCCAGACCGCCGACTGGATGCGCAATAAAGCCGATCCGCAGCCCGCACAATAATTTTCAAACGCCCTCATGACCCAAACAGAATTGCTCATCGTGTTATTTGCCGCAGCCGTCATCATCGTGCTGCAAATCGTCGCCATCGTGCGCGGCAGCCGCAGCGTCGACCTGACGCCCCAACTGATTCAATTGCAGAACGATCTGCAGCGTCACCAGCAAGACCTCGGCGAACGCCATCAGCGCGAACTGCGCAGCGAGGTGCAAACCAGCGCCCAAAGCACGCGCCAGGAACTGGGCAGCAATTTCGGCCAGTTCCAGCAAACGCTGGCGGCGCAAATGACCAGCGTCGCCACCTTGCAAAACAACCAGATGGATACGTTTGCGCAGCAGCTGGTGAAGCTCAATGAAACCAATGCGCAGCAGCTCGACAGCATGCGGCTGGCGATGAACCAGCAGGCGCAGACCAGCCGCGAAGAGCAGGCGCAATCGCTGAAGCGTTTCGGCGACACGCTGAACCAGACGCTGGCGGCGTTGACCGAATCGAATGCGCAGCGCATGGCCGAGGTGCGGGCGACGCTGGAAGCCAAGATCAAGGATCTGCAAACCGATAACGGCATGCGCCTGGAAGAAATGCGCAAGACGGTCGACGAAAAGCTGCACGCGACGCTGGAGCAGCGGCTAGGCGAATCGTTCAAGATCGTTTCCGATCAGCTCGAAAACGTGCATAAGGGCTTGGGCGATATGCAGCAGCTGGCGATCGGCGTCGGCGACCTGAAGCGCGTGCTGACCAACGTCAAAACCCGCGGCACCTGGGGTGAAGTGCAACTGGAAATGCTGCTGGAACAGGTGCTGACGCCGGAGCAATACGCGAAGAATGTCGAAACCGTTCCCGGCAGCGGCGAGCGGGTCGAGTTTGCGATCAAGCTGCCCGGCAACGAGGACGGCAATACGCCGGTATGGATGCCGATCGACGCCAAGTTCCCGAAAGAACAGTACGAACGTCTGGCCGAAGCGGCCGACCGTGCCGATGCCGACGGCGTGGCGCAGGCGGCCAAGGAGCTGGAGCGCGCAGTGCGCGGCGAAGCCAAAACCATCGCCGAAAAATACCTGTCGCCGCCACTCACTACCGACTTTGCGATCCTGTTCCTGCCGACCGAAGGCTTGTACGCCGAAGTGATGCGTCGCCCCGGGTTGGCCGACGATTTGCAGCGCGCGCACCGGGTCAGCATTGCCGGGCCATCGACCTTGTCGGCGCTGTTGAACAGCCTGCAAATGGGATTCCGCACCTTGGCGCTGGAAAAACGTTCGTCGGAAGTATGGCAAGTGCTGGGCGCGGTCAAGACCGAGTTCGGCAAATTCGGCGACGTGCTGGCGGCGACCAAATTGACGCTGGAACGGGCCGCCAAAAATATCGATCAGGCCGAAGTGCGCAGCCGCCAGATGGCGCGCAAATTGAAATCGGTGGAGGCCTTGCCGAGCGACGCGGCCCAGGCTTTACTGGGCAAAGAGCCGGAACTGCTGGCGGACGACGAAAGCTGAAATCGGCTCAGTAAACATCGCTTGGCGATGGACAGGGCATTGCAAACGGCGGCCTGCCGGGCTGCCGAACCACCTCCACCTTTATCCCAAGACAGGCCTGCACCAGATCAGGCGTCATGGTCGTGGCCGGACTACCCTGCGCCAGCAAATCGCCATCGGCCAGCCAGGCGATTTGATCGGCGTAGCGGGCGGCCAGATTGGGGTCGTGCATGATTGCCAGTACGCCGATATTCCACTCTCCGGCCAAGCACCGCAGCGTCGTCAGCAGCTGGTGCTGATGCGCCAGATCCAATGCTGCGGTCGGCTCATCCAGCAGCAGATAACGGGGCGGCAAGCCGGATTCATCCGCTACATGCCGAGGACGCAATTGCGCCAGGACGCGAGCCAATTGCACGCGCGCCAGTTCGCCGCCGGACAAGGTGGTGACGTCGCGTTCCGCCAGTTGTGCGGCGCCCGCCAACGCCAGTGCCTCGACCGCAATCATGCGCTCGCCGAGGTCGTTGCCGCCGTTGTGCGGATAACATCCCAGCAGCACGATTTCCAGCGCGCTGAACGGAAAGGCGAATTGCACGCTTTGCGGCAATACCGCCCGCATCCGCGCCAGCGCTTGCGGCGTCAGGCCGGCGAGCGATGTGCCGTTGAGCGAGACCGCACCCGCCAGTTGTGCGCCGCCGGTTTGCAACAGACCATGAAATTCGCCGGACATGGCTTTCAGCAGCGTGCTTTTACCGGCGCCGTTGCGTCCCAGCAGGGCAACGATTTGGCCCGGCGGGATATGCAGATTCAGATTGCGCAGAATGATTGCATTGCCGCGCCGGACTGTCAGTTCTTTTGTCATCAGCATATAGGCACCTCTAAAAACCTATTCAAAATCTGTAACGGCCTGTAGGGCGGATGAGCGCAGCGTTATCCGCCGATGGATGTGCCACAGGTGTTTGACGCATCCAGAACGGCGGAAGGCGCTACGCTTTTCCGCCCTACTTACTACGGTTTCCATATGTGTCCCTCGTTAAAGACCCAGTTGTGCGCGCCGACGCCACAACAGCACAAGAAAGAACGGACCGCCCAGCAGCGCAGTCAGGATTCCCAGCGGCATCTCGGCCGGGGCGGCGACGGTGCGCGCCGCCAGGTCGGCGGCCAAGGTCAGTACCGCGCCGAACAGCAGCGCGCCGGGCAACACCACCCGCTGGTCGGGACCGCAGGCCAGGCGGATGCAGTGCGGCGCGACCAGGCCGATGAAACCGATGGTGCCGGTGCAGGCCACCAGCGCGCCGACGCACAGTGCGCTGGCGATCAATACCTGACGCTTGATGGCTTGCACCGGCACTCCCAGGTGCATGGCTTCCGCCTCGCCCAGCAGCATGGCGTTGAGGGCGGCGGAATGGCGCGCCAGCGCCGCTACGCTGAGCAGCACGACCGGGCCTGCCACCGCCAGCAGCGGCCATTGGGCGCCGGCCAGGCTGCCGAGATTCCAGAAGGTCAGGGTGCGCAACTGATCGTCGCTGGCGACATAGATCAACAGGCCGATCGCCGCGCCGACCACGGCGTTGATCGCGATCCCTGCCAGCAGCAGCAACGGCAGCGCCAGGCGGCCGCGCGTCGCCGCGATCCGATACACCAGCAGCGCGACTGCCAGCGCGCCGGCGAAAGCGGCCAGCATGGTCGCGTAAATCCCCACCGCCCGCAACGCATCGGGCCACAGTGCATTGCCCAGCACGATGGTCAGTGCCGCGCCGAGCGCCGCGCCGCTAGACACGCCGATCAGGCCGGGATCGGCCAGCGGATTGCGAAACAGCGCCTGCATGGCGCTGCCGGCGGCGCCGAAGCCGCAGCCCACCAGCACCGCCAGCAGTATCCGCGGCAAGCGGATGTCGAGCAGCACCGAGCGCATCTGGGCATAGTCCGCATCCAGCTCCGCACCCGGCCACAGCAGCATCGGCAGCCGCCACGGATCCAGCCGGTAGGCGCCGAGCGCCGCGCACAGCAAGACTGTGGCGCCCAGCAATAGCGCCAGACCGACCAGGACCAGGCGCTGCCGCTTTTTTCGCGACGGCACGGAATGCTCAGGCACGGCGGCCATTGGGGTGGACATCGTGGATGACATCAGAATTCAGGATAGCCAGGCATACAGTTGCGTGGATAGCTGGGTCAGCGCCTGCGGCAAGCGCGGACCGAAGCCGAGCAGCAGTAGCGAATCCATGCTGGCGATCACGCGACGGTTTTTTGCGGCCGGGGTCAGCGCCAGTCCGGGCGTGCTCAGCAAGTGTTCGATGCCGCCGACCGCCGCTAGTCCTTCGCTGCTGATCATCAGGATGTCGGGCGCACTGGCGACCGCGCTTTCTGCGGTCAATGGCTTGTAACCTTTGAAGCCGCCGTCCATGGCGTTGATCGCGCCGGCGTAGCGAATCATGGCGTCGGCGGCGGTGTCGCGGCCGGCCACCATTGCCTGCGTGCCGCTATGGCTGAGGATAAAAAGTACCCGCGGCGACGCATTGCCGACGGCCGCCAGGAATTGGCGGCGCTCGCGCTGCACCGTCGCCAGCGCGCTTTGCCATTCGCTATCGAAACCTTGCAGCAGGCTGTTGCCGCGCGTTTGCAGGCCGAGTGCGGCGGCCGTGCCGTGGATCTTGTCGCGCACGGTCTGCACGTCATGCCGTTCGCCCAGTTTGACGACCCGTACTCCGGCCGCGGCGATTTGTTGCAGCGTCGTCGGCGGACCGGCGTCGGCCGACGCCAGCAGCAGGTCGGGCCGCAGCGACAGCACGCCCTCGGCCGACAGCGCGCGTTGGTAGCCCATTTTGGGCAAGGCCTGGGCAGGAGCCGGATAGGTGCTGGTGGTGTCGGTGCCGATCAGCATGGTGTCGGCGCCGAGCGCATACACTACTTCGGTAATGGCGCCGCCGGCCACTGCGACCCGTTGCGGCATGGCGCGCCGTTCCGCTGTGGTTGCGCGGCCCGGCAGCGCCGTCAGCAGCAGGCCGGCGGCGCCTGCGGTCCCCGCCGCCAGCAGTGTGCGGCGGCGCGCATTGACGGCTTGGCTCATGACTGTTTCTCCGCGCTGCTTGTGCTGCTGATCGGCGGCAGGCGCATCACCGCTTCGCGCCATGCCGGCAGTTCGGCCTGGCCCGGCTTACGCACGCCGAACAACATGGCAATGGTCTGGCCGTCGCGGTCGAACAGTTCGAGCGAGCTGACTACGCCGTCGCTGGTCGGTTTGCTCACCGCCCAGCTGCTGTCGATCAAGTCTTCGCGCAGGTGCAGATTGAATGCGGGATCGAGCACATTCAGCCAGGGCCCCATCAGCTTGATGTTGCCGACCGGTCCGGAATGAATCTGGATCATGCCGGGATTGCCGACAAACACCATGATCGGCAACGCCGCAGCCGCCGTCTGTTGCAGCAGCGTGCGGGCAGCATCATTGCCGACCCGCCGCGCGCATTGCACCGGCGCCAGCCGCAGGCCTTGGGTCCGGGTCACGCCAAAATCGCGCAGCAGGCCGAAGAATTGATGGGTGTCGTGCATGCCGTTCCAGGCGGCGCGAAAGCGCTCGACGTCGATCTCGGCATCGGCCTTTTCTGCCACCGCGGGCGGCAACGCCGCAACCGTCATGCCGGGGCTTTGATCGGGGTCGCGCCAGCGAAATACCAGGCTGTCGAATGCGTCGTGGTTGCTGTGCTCGCGCAGGAATACTTTGTGTACGGCGCGGCCGTGGCGGTCATAGAACTGCAGGCTCTTTTGCGTGACCTGTTTCGCGTTGCGGGAAATTTCCTCAATCACGGCGCAAGCAAATCCCCACTGCTGGTAAAAAATCCGCAAATCGATCGCCTCGCCCAGCGCCATGCCGACCTGACCGTTGTGGCTCATGTTCTGGTAGTTGCCATCCTTTTCATGCACCGCGCTGTCGTTGCGCGTCAGCGCCAGCACCGGACCCAGCTGCGGTACTTGTTCGAACAGTTCGATGAAATTCGGAATCAGCCGGGTCGCCTCCACGCCGACGCAAGCCGCGATGGCCTCGCCTTCGGAGACGCCGATGGCTGCGGCGGCATCGCGGTTGCGCAATTGCCGTTCATTTTTTGCGCGTAAAAAATCCAAGCGCAATTGTTGCGCGTCGTTGCATATTGCCTGGGTGGACGTAAGCATGGGATCTCCTGTCAGTACTGAAATTTCAGGCCAAGGTTGAAGTTGCGGCCGGGTGCGGTATAGGCGTCTTTGACGCTGGAGCTGTCGGCCAGGCCGCGGACGTCGGACCAGTTCCAGTAGCGGCGGTCGAACAGGTTGTGGATGCCGGCGTACAAGGACACGTTTTTGTTGAAGTTGTATGCGCCGCGCAGGTCGACCACGAGCGCTGAGGGCGGCGCAAAATCGGTTTGCTTCGTCATGTCGCTGCGGCGTTTTGCCTGTTGGTAGATCAGGTCGGTCTGTCCATACCAGCGTTCGTTCGGTTCATAGCGCAGTCCGAGCACCGCCATGAACGGATTGACGCTGTCGAGCGGCTTGCTGCCATTGGCGTCGTCGCTGTGGCCCTTGGTGTAAGCCATGCCGGCCTTGATCCCGAGGCCGTTGGCGAACTGCCAGTCGAGCCGTGCTTCAGCGCCGTTGATGCGGGCACGGGCTCGGTTGACGTACTGGAAAATGAACGGATCGACGAACGGCCGGCCGCTGCCGCGCACTGTTTCCTGGGAAATGAAATTGCTGTAACGCCCACTGAAGGCGGCCATGCTGTAGCGCAGGACGGCCGCATCGGCATTCAGTTTGCCGCGCAGGCCGAGCTCGAAGGTATCGCTGGTTTCGGGTTTGAGGTCGGGGTTGCCGATGGTGGCGTAGCCGAAGACCGGATTGCCGAAGCTGTTGTTGACCTGATCCGGCGTCGGCGTGCGGAAGCCGCGCGCGTATTGCGCATAGGGCACCAGCGCGGGGCTAAGCTCAACCATCAACGCCAGCCGTGGCGACACTGCGTGGCCACTCGATTTGCTGGCTTGACCGGTAAAAGCGGGATCGTTTTGTTTCGGTGTCAGCCGGTAGCCGTCGAAGCGCACTCCCGGCATCAGGCTGACCGCGCCGTCGCGCCTGAAGCGGATTTCATCCTGGGCGAAAGCGCCGAACAGCGCGTAGTCGGTATCGGGGAAGGCCTTGTTGGGGAACGGCGCTTCGCCGGTGCCCGGTACCGTGCCGTCGCGCAGGCCGGTGATGCGGGCCGTGCTGGCATCGGCGCCGTAGACCAGCTTGTGTTGCATGCCGCCGGCAGCGAAGGCGCTTTCCGCTTGTACGGTGGCGCCTACGGTTTGTTCTCGATAAGTATTGTCGCGGCTGCGATTGGCTGCCGGCTTGCGGGTTTCGTAGGAAAACTGGTGGTTGTCGGCGTCCTGATAGTAGAGCAGCGCATGTGCCTTCTGGACGCGCAAGCCGGTAGCGTTCTTGAAGTCGTATTCGACGCTATAGCGATTGCGTTGCAGTTTGTCGTTGGCGCGCAATGCCGGCGTGGTGGACGTGACGGCCGACAGCACATCGGAATTGGTGGTTTGTTCTTGATGCGTGACGGCCAGCGTAACGGTGTCTTGCGCGCTGGCCTTGAAAACCAATTTGCCGAGCAGCGCATCGGCTCTGACTTGCTGCGGATTGGCGGTGTCGCGGTTGGGGCCGACGATATTGCGTTGGCCCTGGGTTTCAACCTGATGGCCGTTTTTGTGGCCGGCAATCAGCAGTGCTTCGAAGCGTTCGCCGCCGAACGCCGCGGTGGCGGTGGTCGAGACGCTGCCGTCGGTCGAATCGTAGGATGGCTTGATGGAAAAATAAGTCGGCTTGTTAAAAATCCGGAGCAGGTCGGATGGGTCCTTGGTGATGAAGTTGACGGCGCCGGTCAGGCCGTCGCTGCCGAACATCGACGATGCCGGACCGCGCAGGATTTCGACCCGCTTCAGCAACTCCATGTCGACATAATCGCCGCGTCCGGCTTCCAGCGGACCGAACGAGAATGCATTGGGCAGCCGGATGCCGTCTTCCATCAGCAGGATGCGATTGCCTTCCAGTCCGCGAATGTTGATGCCTTCGTTGCCGCCGCGGCCGCCGGCAGTGGCGGCCGACGCTGGCCGATAGGGACCGCGCCGCACCGTGACGCCGGGTTCGTAGCGCAGCACATCCTTGACGTCCTTGGCTTGCTGTTCCTCGATGGTGTCGGCATTGATGACCGAGATGCTGCTGGGGGTGCGCGACAATTCGGCTTCGGTACGGGTGGCGGTGACCGATATCTCATCGAGCGTGCGGCTGACGTTGTGAGCGGCCAGCAACTGAGCGCCATTTTCTGCATGGGCTGGAGAGGTAACTGATATGACGGCGAACAAACCGGCGGCTGCGCCTAATTCCGGCAGCGAGAGGCGGATCGGGTAATGCTTGTGCAAAGCGTTCTCCAAAGTCAATAACGAGTGCTTATTGGCTGGCGACGCTGAATGTGCGGCTGGCTGAAAAAGAGGGGTGAATGCCTTGTGGGTAAGGCTAGCGAGTCGAGTGGGAGTGACTATGCTTTGAATTATAAATGAGAATCATTATTATTTACAAGGGGGTTATAAATAATATGTCATGTAGCCTGGTGACGTGTTTTTAGAGCAGCCCCTAAACTAAGCCATCGAACAGGATGATTTCGACTTGCTCGCCAATGGCGACATCGCCCTGCTCGTGCGCCAGCACGATCATGCAATTGGCCTCGACCATCGAACGCAGGATGCCCGAGCCTTGCGCCCCGGTTGGCCGTACCGACCATTGCCGATTGTCGGCCTGGGTCAGGATGCCGCGCTGATATTCGGTGCGTCCCGGCTTTTTGCGGATGTTGACTGCGGAGCTGACGCGCATCAGCGGCAGTGCCGCCGCCTGCGCACCCATCATGTGCAATAGGGCATCGCGCGCGAAAAAGTAAAACGACACCATGACCGCCACCGGATTGCCGGGCAAGCCGAAAAATACCGCTCGTTTTCCATTGGATGCGATGCTGCCGAACGCCAATGGGCGACCCGGACGCATGCCGATTTTCCAGAATGCGACATCGCCCAGTTGCGCCATCATCTGTTTGGTGTGGTCGGCATCGCCGACCGACACGCCGCCGGAGGTGATGATGGCATCGGCGTTTTCGCAGGCGTTGCGAAATGCCGCTTCCAGCGCCAACGGATCGTCGCCGACCACGCCCATGTCGATGATGTCGCAGCCCAGTCGATGCAGCATGCCGTACAGGGTGTAACGGTTGGAGTCGTAGACGCAGCCGGGGTCCAGCGCTTCGCCGACCGAACGCAATTCGTCGCCGGTCGAGAAAAACGCCACCCGCAGCCGACGCTGCACCGGTACTTCGGCTATCCCCAGCGACGCCAGCAAACCGAGGTCGGCCGGCCGCAAGATGCGGCCTGTGCGCAGGGCAGGGGCGCCGGCTTGCAGATCTTCGCCCGCCAGCCGGCGATTGGCGCCGGCACTGACTGCACCGGCGGGAATGGTGACCGCAGTGCCCGGTGGCTGGTTGGCGGTACTGGTGAATTCCTGTGGAATCACGGTATCCAGTCCATCCGGCATCAGCGCGCCGGTCATGATGCGAATCGCCTGACCCGGGCCAACGGCGCCTTGATACCCACGGCCGGCGTGGGCGATGCCGATCACTTCCAGCACGGTGTCGGCATCGGGGCGCAGATCGCGGGCGTTGAACGCAAAGCCGTCCATCGCCGAATTGTCATGCGCAGGAACGTTGATCGGCGAGATGATGTCGGCCGCCAGCACGCGATCCAGCGCGCTCCTGATGGCAACTTTTTCAATGGAATCAATCGGCGTGATGTAGTCGCGGATGATGCTCTGGGCCTGGATCACCGGTACCGCTTGCGGATCATAGTCCGACATGCAGCCGGTCAATTCGGATAGGGATGGCGTGGAGGTGGCGTTATTTTTCATCATCGTTCTTGCGCGCTATGGCTTCTGCAATTCTTCTTCGGTATTGATGTTGCGGAATGCGGAATCATCGGCAAACAGGGCTTCGGTGTAATTCAGGCGGCGATACCATGTTTCCATTTTGCGGCCGCCGCTTGCCAGAAATTCGCTGAGGTCGGCCAGCAGCGTGGTTTTGAGCAGCATGAATACCGGGTGCGGCTGGATTGCGTTGTCGCTGTCGGTAATCGCGACCGCCAGATCGGCATCCGCGTTTTGCAATGCTTGCGCCAAATGTGCGACTAAATCGGTCGGTAGAAATGGCGAGTCGCACGGTGCGGTGATCAGGTAGGGTGTTGCGCAATGGCTCAGGCCGGCCTGTAGTCCGGCCAGCGGGCCGGCAAAGTCTGGCTCCCGGTCGGGCCAGACCGGGACGCCGAACTCCGCGTAGGCGCTCAGATTGCGGTTGGCGTTGATCATCAGCGATGTCACCTGCGGCGTCAGGCGGGCGATCACGTGCGCCACCATCGGCATCTGCCGGAATTGCACCAGGCCTTTGTCGATGCCACCCATCCGCGTGCCGCGGCCGCCGGCCAGGATCAGGCCGGTGACTTGCAGGTGATGGCTGTTGCTGGGTAGTTGCATCGACGGTGGACTCGGGGTGATGGCGATTTTGTTTAGGTAGCGACGGTTTTTATCCGCCGATATACGACATTTCCACTTTCTTCCGTGCCGGGGTCAATCCGGCGGTATTTTGCGTCCGCATTTCGGAATAGCGATCGTCGCGGGTGCGCCATAGCTGGCCGATAACGCTGGCGATTTCGGCGTCGCTGCATTCGCTGCGCAATAGCGCACGCAAATCGTGACCGGCGCTGGCGAACAGACAGGTGTAAAGCTTGCCTTCGGTCGATAAGCGGGCGCGCGTGCAATCGTGACAGAACGCTTGCGTGACGCTGGAGATGACACCGATTTCGCCGCCGCCATCGGTATAACGCCAGCGCTGTGCGGTTTCGCCGGTGTAGTTTGCCGCTATCGGCTGCAGCGGCAACTCGGCCTGGATCCGTTGCACGATTTCGGATGAAGGCACCACTTCGTCCATCTTCCAGCCGTTGGAGGCGCCGACGTCCATGTACTCGATAAACCGCAGGATGTAGGGCGTGTTTTTGAAGTAGCGCGCCATCGGCAGGATTTGATGATCGTTGACGCCGCGTTTGACCACCATGTTGACCTTGATCGGGCCGAGTCCGACTTGATGCGCGACATCGATCCCGTGCAACACTTCGGCGACCGGAAAGTCGGCGTCGTTCATGCGTTTGAAGATGGCTTCATCGAGCGCATCGAGCGATACGGTGACTCTTTTCAAGCCGGCGTCTTTCAACGCCTGGGCTTTTTTCGCCAATAACGAACCATTGGTGGTCAGGGTCAGATCGAGGTCTTTGCCATCCGGCGTTTTCAGCGCGCTGAGCATGCCGATCAGATTTTCGATGTGCTTGCGCAATAGCGGCTCGCCACCGGTCAGGCGGATTTTTTGCACGCCATGAGCGACGAACAAGCTGGCCAGGCGCGTCATTTCCTCAAACGACAGCAAGGCGGTTTGCGGCAGGAACGCGTAGTCCTTGTCGAACACTTCGCGCGGCATGCAATAGACACAGCGAAAATTGCAGCGATCGGTGACCGAAATGCGCAAGTCATGCAGCGGCCGCCCCAGTTGATCCGCTATCAGGCCGGTCGGCGTTTCAAGTATGGCGGGCAGGGAGGTCGGAAAAGTGCTGCGGTGGTCAATCAGCGGGATGACTTTTTTAGTCATGGTGTGGATTCATGGGTGCCAAATCTTGCATTTCTTTGATGAATTCGATCTAGACAAGATACCACGGGCGTCGTGGCTTGGCCTGTCGAGCCGCGCTATATGCAAGCACCAGACGTGACAAAGGGAGTCTGAGACTCCCTTTGCGGTATTGCCTGTGAACAAGCGACTGTCGAACGGTTTGGCTTCACTTACGTCGCCGCGCGGGCAGCGACGTCATGCCAACTTGGTTTTACGGCCGTTGTGTTTCGACCTGAACCAACGGCTCGTTGGATTGCACCGGCGCAGGTTTGCGTTCACGCGGTACGTGCGGCGCCGCCACGATTTTGGCCGTAGCTTCCTGCGCTGCACGCAGCTTGGCCGGATCGGTCGCTGCCAGAGTCAGACCAGCGGCAGCCAGCACATTTTGCAAGTCTTCGACTTGCAGCGATGCTGCCGGCTTTGCAGCTGCAACTACCGGCGCGGCGACTGGCGCCGGTGCGGCTACTACTGCTACCGGCTCTGGCGTTGCGGTCACTGCAGCAATTGCTGGTTCGCTGATGGCTGCTGCCACAGGCTCGGCTTCTACCGGCGTTACTACTACAGGCGAAACTACCACCGGTTCAGCTGCCACAGGCTCGACTACTGCCGGCTCAACTATTGCCGGTTCAGCTTTTGCTGCTGCGACTGGTGCCGAAGCTGGTTCAAGTACTACCGGGGCTGGCTCAGGAGTCGGCTCCGGCGTTGCAATAACGGCAACTTGCGGCGCTGCCGGTGCTGGCGTAGCTTCCGGCTGCGTTGCCACATGTTGCGGCTCCAATGGCGCTGCGATTGCATTCGACAGAGCGGTTGGGGCAGCCGGTGCTTCGACCGCACCTGGGGCGGCCACTTCGGTCGCCGCAGGAGTCGCTGACTGCATCATCGGAACGGCGCTTGCCACTGCAGGGGTAGCGGTTAAGACCGGTTCCGCTGCGAGTGCGGCAGTGACGGCCGGGGCGGTCGTTTCGACAGCCTCAGGCGTTTCCAAAGCATTGCCGCTTTCGTCATGCTCTGCATTTTCCGTTGCGCCTTCGGCATTGTCGCGATCGCGGCGGTTGCGGTTGCGGCCGCCACGACGGCGACGACGACGCGGCTCTTCACCTTGCTCGCCGGCTTCGCCTTCAGCGCGGGTACCGACTTGATCGGACTCGGCTGCTGTCGCTTCTGCCGCGACTACTGCAGGCGCGCCAATATCAACGACTACCGCACCCTTCAGCAAGAGTTCTTCGGCTGTCGCTTCATTGGCGACTTCCTTGCGCTCCTCGCGTGGAGGACGTGGCGGCCGTTCGGTACGCTCGCGGCGACCTTCGTTGCGGGTTTCGGACTTGGCTTCGCTCGGCTCACGCGATTCACGCGGCTCTCTTGGCTCCCGTGGCGGGCGCGGTTGACGTGGCGCTTTGACTTCCGCTACCTCGACCACCGGTTTTTTAGCTGTCTCTTCGCGTGCTTCACTTGGCACGGCGCCTTCCCGTTCCTCGCTGCGATCACGATTGCGTCCGCTGCGATTGCGTCCGCGCTGACCGCGATTGTTGCGATCGCCGCCGCGCTCGCCGCGTTCACGGTGATGCGGACCTTTGGCCTCGGTAGTTGCTACTGGTGCAATTACCGGTTCAGCCGGTTTCTTACGGAAGAAGCCCAAAATCTTGCTGAAGAAGCCTTCTTCAGCCGCGCCAGTGGTGGCCGTGCTGATCACGGAAGGGGCGGCTTCGACCGGTTTGCGTTCGACGATAGGCGCTGGCTGGTCTGGGGTGATGCCCTTGACCACCGCTTCCTGACGCGGCTTGCCTTCTTCTTTCTGACGTTTGTTGTAGCCGATGTCGGTATCCGCTTGCTCCGCCATGGTGTAGCTGGCCTGGGTTTCTTCCAGGCGCGGATCGTCGTGTTTCAGACGCTCGAGCTTGTAGTGCGGGGTTTCCAGATGCTTGTTCGGGATCAGGATGATGCCGACCCGGTGGCGGGTTTCGATCTTCAGGATTTCGCCGCGTTTTTCGTTCAGCAGGAAAGCTGCGACGTCGACCGGCGCCTGGACGTGGATGGCCGCCGAATTGTCCTTCATTGCCTCTTCCTGGATGATGCGCAGGACTTGCAATGCGGACGATTCTGTATCGCGGATGTGACCGGTGCCGTTGCAGCGCGGGCAGGTGACGTGGCTGCCTTCCGACAGCGATGGGCGCAAGCGCTGACGCGACAATTCCATCAGGCCGAAGCGTGAAATCTTGCCCATTTGGACACGGGCGCGATCGTAGCGCAGCGCATCTTTCAGGCGGGTTTCGACTTCGCGCTGGTTCTTGGAATTCTCCATGTCGATGAAGTCGATCACGATCAGACCGCCCAGATCGCGCAAACGCAACTGGCGCGCCACTTCTTCGGCGGCTTCCAGGTTGGTGTTGAAGGCGGTGGTTTCGATGTCGCCGCCGCGCGTCGCGCGCGCCGAGTTGACGTCGACCGAGACCAGTGCTTCGGTGTGGTCGATCACGATGGCGCCGCCGGACGGCAGCGGGACTGTGCGCGAATACGCGGTTTCGATCTGATGTTCGATCTGGAAGCGCGAGAACAGCGGCACGTCGTCGCGATAACGCTTGACGCGGTGCACCATGTCGGGCATCACGTGCGCCATGAATTGTTGCGCCTGGTCGTGGATTTCGTCGGTATCGATCAGGATTTCACCAATGTCCGGTTGGAAATAGTCGCGGATCGCACGGATCACGAGCGACGATTCCTGATAGATCAGGAAGGCGCCGTTGCCGGACTGGCCGGCGCCTTCGATTGCGCGCCAGAGTTGCATCAGGTAGTTCAAATCCCATTGCAGCTCGTCGACATTGCGGCCGATGCCGGCCGTGCGTGCAATGACCGACATGCCGGACGGCAGGTCGAGCTTGTCCATGGTTTCGCGCAGTTCCTGGCGATCTTCGCCTTCGACGCGACGCGATACGCCGCCGCCGCGTGGATTGTTTGGCATCAATACCAGATAACGGCCAGCCAGCGAGACGAAAGAAGTCAGGGCGGCGCCTTTATTGCCGCGCTCTTCCTTTTCGACCTGCACCATGATTTCCTGGCCTTCGCGCAGCGCATCCTTGATAGATGCGGTACGGACATCGACACCTTCTTTGAAATAGGTGCGGGCAACTTCCTTGAATGGCAAAAAGCCGTGGCGTTCTTCGCCGTAATTGACGAAACAGGCTTCCAGCGACGGCTCGATACGGGTAATCACACCTTTGTAAATATTGGACTTGCGTTGTTCGCGTCCGGTGGTTTCGATATCGATGTCGATGAGTTTTTGCCCGTCAACAATCGCCACGCGCAGTTCTTCTTGCTGCGTAGCATTAAACAACATGCGTTTCATTTTTTCGCTCCGTGACCCTTGGGTCAATTTAATGTCGCTTAATGATTGCTATTTTGCAATTCTGTCAGCGACAAAATACAGGGATGTACGCGAGAACGGAGTGTCTGGGGGGAGGGAATTGCCTTGGTGTGGCAGCGCGATGAGGGCGCTGAGGACACAACGGGGCGCGGATGTAGAGTGTTGCCAATTACCGATAAACACCAGCGCACACCGGAACAGCGTCGTGCAGTTCGCGAAACGCGAGCATGAGGCTTGTGGGTGAGTAGCTTGGTAGATCCAAATAGAACATTGGGTTCAGTAAAAAAATCAACAAATAGTTGTAAACACTACATCATCAACTGACGAGCCCATCGCGGCCATCATAACCGCGTCGGGCTCGTCAGACTTATCCTAATCATCCAAACAATCTTGTTCAGCATCTGTGCGCGCAATCCGATGACAACAACGGTGCGACCTTGACTCGCGCAGAGGTGATGCGTACACATTTTCCATCAAATTTGCAAATTGGCGAGGCTGATGGAGGCACCCCTGTGTAGAATGGTCTTTTTATTCTTACACCAACAGCTGTTTTTTAACTGCTGTGAAACAATTATATATTCAAAATGAAGGACTTAGCGAGATTTTCTGGGGAACGGCTAGAGGCGCGTTCCAAGGTGCAGCTGGAAGCTGCGCCTAAGCATAGGACGGAACTTAAGGTTCCGCGGAACACTACGACTGAGGCGCCGCAAGCGCCCTCGCAAGTCCAGCAACTGACTATATCGGAGGAGGATGCTGGGCAGCGAATCGATAACTTTTTGTTGCGTATTTGCAAAGGAGTGCCGAAGAGCCATATTTATCGCGTGGTTCGCAATGGCCAGGTGCGCGTCAATAAAGGTCGAATTGATCAAACCTATCGACTCAAGGAGGGCGATATTGTCCGCGTTCCACCGATTCGCGTTGCAGATAAGGTTATTCATGCGGTACCTGGTGCGGAATTTGAAATCTTGCTGGAAGATAATTGCATGCTGGTCATCGACAAGCCGGCTGGCGTTGCAGTGCATGGCGGCTCCGGTGTCAGTTATGGCGTGATTGAACAGCTGCGCGCGTCGCGGCCAAAAGCAAAATTCCTGGAGCTGGTCCATCGCCTGGATCGCGACACGTCCGGCCTGTTGTTGTTGGCCAAGAAACGTTCTGCGCTGACCAATCTGCACGAGCAAATGCGTGAGGGCACGACCGACAAGCGTTATCTGGTGCTGGTGCATGGCGATTGGCAGAATGCACGCCAGCATATCAAGCTGCCCCTGCATAAATACACGACTGCGGACGGCGAGCGACGAGTGCGGGTGCAGGAGGATGGTCAGGAATCGCATACGATCTTCACCCTGATTCGTCGCTATGGTGACTTTGCTCTGCTGGAGGCCGAATTGAAAACCGGTCGTACCCACCAGATACGGGTGCATCTGTCGTCTAGCGGATTTGCCATTGCCGGGGATGATAAGTACGGTGATTTTGCATTGAATCGGGACTTGCAGAAGGCGGACGGCGAGCGGATCGCGCTTAAACGCATGTTTTTGCATGCGCATCAAATCACGTTCACCCATCCTGAGACTGGCAAGCAGGTGACTCTGAACGTGCCGCTGCCGCCGGAATGCAAGGCATTTCTGAAAAGCCTGTCAAAAAATGTTGCCTTGGATAAATAAATATAGGCCGGGGCCATTAGAATAGTTACTTATTGGATTGTCGGGGCGTTTATCAAGAAGGCCAATTCCAAAGAATTTAGCGAGCGGCCCGGGATAGGGTTGTGCAGCGAGCTGCTGGAGATGGTCAACACTGAAACAAAGTATATATAAGGAGCTGGCAAGCAAATGCCAGGCAACATGGCGCGAAAGAATTTTGATTTAATCGTATTCGATTGGGATGGTACGTTGATGGACAGTACCGCCATCATTGTGAAATGCATTCAGGCCGCTGCAAAAGATCTTGGATTGGCTATTCCCGACGATAAAGCGGCGTCGCATGTCATCGGGCTCGGTCTGATGGAGGCCATGCAAACTGCATTGCCGGGATTGGATGCCGGCCTATATCCGCGTGTGGTGGAGCGCTATCGCTACCACTATTTGGCGCAGGATCAGGATTTGACCTTGTTTGAAGGCGTCCCTGAAATGCTGGCCGATTTGTCGCAGCAGGGCTATTTCCTTGCCGTCGCTACGGGCAAGAATCGGGTCGGGCTCAATCGCGCATTGCATGAGACCAAATTATTATCGGTGTTCGATGCCACGCGCTGTGCCGACGAGACTTTTTCGAAGCCGCACCCCGCGATGCTGCAAGAGCTGACCCGCGAACTGGGGCAGGATCTGAAGCGTACGGTAATGGTCGGTGACACCACCCATGATTTGCAAATGGCGATCAATGCTGGCGCGGCTGGTATCGCTGTTCAATATGGCGCTCATCCGGCCAATGAATTAGAGATGCTCAATCCCGTGTTCAGCGCCACTTCAGCGCTGCAATTGCACGCCTGGCTTAACGATAACGCCTGAAGCCGAACCGCATGGACGATACTCTTATCCTGATTTGCAGCTCAGCCGAACTGGAAGAGCGTGGCAAGGGTGTGCGTTTCCCTGTAACCGCGGACGGCGAGGATGCCATTGCATTTGTGATACGCCACAATGGCATTGTGCATGCGTACCTGAATCGTTGCGCTCACGTGTCGATGGAGTTGGACTGGAACGAGGGGGATTTTTTCGAATCCAGCCGCTTATATCTAATGTGTGCCACGCACGGTGCGATATATGAGCCGGACAGCGGCAAATGCGCAGGTGGGCCATGTCGTGGGGGCCGCTTGCGCAAGATTTTGGTGCAAGAAAGCAATAATCAGGTGTTCTGGATCCCTGACGAATATATTAGACCCGCAATGGCATGAGCTTTGCGGCAACCTTATTAACGATCCCGTGTAATTGAAACGAGTGAGCACCATGAGCAATAATGAATTTGATAATGTGGAAACAGCAATCGCCAACAAGAAAGAAGGCTGGGAGCGCGAATTGCTGGAAAAACTGGCTTTCGCTTCGCTGCGAGAGCAACGGGCGCGGCGGCGCTGGGGGATTTTCTTCAAGCTGGCGTTCTTGGCTGTCATCGGATTCGGGTTTTGGTTCGGGATGAACTATGAGGGCTCGGATACGCAGACTGTCGGCGCTCATACCGCCTTGGTCAAGATCAACGGCGCTATCGAAACGGAAGGCAATGGTTCTGCCAATGTAGTGATTCCTGCGCTTGATAATGCATTTGCCGCAGATGATTCGGTCGGCGTGATATTAAGTATTAACAGTCCCGGCGGCAGTCCGGTGCAGGCTGGCATCATCAACGACGAAATCACCCGTTTGCGTAAGGAATATCCGAATAAACCTTTGTACGTTGTGGTCGATGAAATGTGCGCGTCGGGTGGCTACTACATTGCCGCCGCCGCCGACAAGATTTACGTTAATAAAGCCAGCATTGTCGGCTCGATCGGGGTGCTGATGGATGGCTTCGGCTTTACCGGCCTGATGGAGAAGCTGGGGGTCGAGCGTCGATTGTTGACGGCTGGCGAGAACAAGGGGTTTCTCGATCCGTTTAGCCCAATGAGTTCGAGCCAAAAGGGCTATGCACAAGAAATGCTTGCCGAAATCCATCAGCAATTCATTGACGTGGTCCGCAAAGGCCGTGGTGCGCGCCTTAAAGAAAAGCCAGAAACCTTCTCGGGTCTGTTCTGGAGCGGCTCCAAAGCGGTCGAGATGGGGTTGGCAGATGGTTTTGGTACGGTGGATAGCGTCGCTCGCGACGTCTTGAAGGCGGAAGATATTGTGGATTACACCAAGAGTGAAGGCTTTCCTGAGCGCGTTCTGAAAAAATTTGGTGTTGCAATGGGGGCGGGTGCGGTGCAGTCCTTGATGGGAAGTCAACGACCGGCTCTGCATTGAACCTGCTCAAATTCCGACACTGGTATCCGATATTGTAATTTGCCTTGAATCTTCGCGATCCTGTCGTATATTTAGGTTACGTGATGAGTAGCGAACGTAGGAGGCGGTTATCGAAAGAGCACAATCGTTGGCCATTCAGTTCCTATTGTTTCGGTAGTGAAGTTGATTCCAGTGCGGCAAAATTTTAGCGTTGGAAGAGTTGTTCATCTGCCGGGCAATCTCCCGCATCGCGGATGCGGAACCGAGAAGTTTTCGACTTCTCAAAATAATGTCTTTCGAGACAGGCAAATACGGCGACGGCGCAATACCGCCGCCGTTTTGCGTTGTATGGCGCAAATTGCCTGATTTCGGGGTTATTGCCCGAGCAATAAAAACACTGTTGGCTTCTTGTGAAAATCAGGACTGTTACCTGCGGACAAAGCAGCTTTCCATCGGGCTGCGGTCTGTGTCTTGATCGACTCGGAAGGCAGTGTTAGGTCGGTCGCTACGCAAATCAATGTGGTCGGCTGGCAGGCTGTGGTCAATGCTTCTAACAGCGCGCTGTTGCGATATGGGGTTTCGATGAACAGCTGAGTTTGTTGTTCCTGCCTCGAACGCAGTTCCAATCCTTTGATACGTTTGCTGCGCTGTTCCGTATCGGTGGGAAGATAGCCATTGAAGGCAAAACTCTGGCCGTTAAGACCGCTACTCATTACTGCCAAAAGTAGCGACGATGGGCCAACCAGAGGTCTCACCTGAATGCCATGCTCGTGCGCCAGTCGCACTAAATTGGCGCCTGGATCGGCTACTGCTGGCACGCCGGCTTCTGATACCAGGCCGGCATCCTTGCCCGCTAATATCGGGGCCAGCAATGCGGGTAGTGCGGTGGCAGCGGTGTTGACATTCAACTCCGCGATGCTAATTTCCTGCAATGGCTTTGCCAATGGCTGTTCAGCATTGATCAGCTTTAGAAATGCTCGCGTAGTTTTTGCATTTTCTGCGACGAAGTAGTCGAGCCGAGCAGTGATTGCTTGGACTTCTGATGGAATGATAGCTGCCAGCGGGTTGCTTTGCCCTGCCTCCTGGCCGAGCGTGTTGGGAATCAAATACAGGATACCTGGCATGTTTGGTCTTTATTTTGTGAAAAACGGTAGTGCCGCGCGGCGCAGCATGCTGGTCAGCGCAATTAGTGGCAAGCCGGTCAATGCGGTTGGGTCGGTGCTTTCGACTCTTTCCAGAATGGCGATGCCCAAGCCCTCGTTTTTTGCGCTGCCGGCGCAGTCGTAAGGTTGCTCGATGCGCAAGTAGGCATCCAGTTCGGCATCAGGCAAGTCGCGGAAAGTGACGAAAGTTTGGATGTTTTCGACTTGAGCGGCTTCCTCCGGTTGATTTTTTCTGCCATCCCACAGGCATAACGCAGTATGGAAAATCACGCATCGGCCACGCATTTTCTGTAATTGCTTCAATGCATTCTGATGATTGCCCGGTTTGCCGATTTGCTCGCCGTCCAATGTAGCAACCTGATCCGAGCCTATTACAAGTGCATTCGGCGCAGTGAGCGCTACCGCACGTGCTTTTTCCAGCGCCAGGCGCAATGCGGTGGCTTCCGGACTCTCGCCAGGATGCGGCGCCTCGTCGATGTCGGGCACCATAATATCGAACGGGATCTGCAGGCGAGAAAGTAACTCCTTGCGATATTTGGAGCTGGAGCCGAGGATGAGGCGAGGTTGGGGCTGAAGCAATATGGGTGAAGCAGGTTGTTGCAAAGAGGGCATAGTTTGATGATTATTTGAATGATTGCTCAACAAAAGAGTGCTAACGCTTTGACGGGTAAAGGAAAAGGCTGTTATTATCGCAGGTTTTCCGGGTTCGGCTTGACTATGAGTGCTTTTGTCATCGACGCGTTTGAGTTTGCGCGCAACAAAGAGCGTCGCGAGGGTGAAATAGCAACGGCTGACTTGGGTCGTCTGGCGGATGAGTCCGCGGACCGCTCCGGCACATTGCGTTGGACCCTGGTTGGCGGCGCAGATCATTTAGGGCATTCCCAGTTGACGCTGTCGGTTGCTGGTTCAATGCAGCTCATGTGTCAACGTTGCTTGACGTCGTTTGCTTTCGAGATCAGTTCGGAGTCTGTGCTGGTACTGGCAAAAAATGAAGAAAGCGCCGATGAAATCGATGCGCTTCTTGATAACGATGAGATTGATGTCATCGTCGGCTCTAAAGCCCTGAATATTGCGGAGTTGGTTGAAGATGAGGCATTGCTGGCTTTGCCATTGTCGCCCAAGCATCCCGTCTGTCCGGATCAGTCGGCGCTCGACGCCCTAAAAAATGTCAAGGAAGTGTCGCCGTTCGCGATGTTGAAGAATTTGAAGTAACAGTAGGTTTTGATGAATTGCGGTAAGTTTGTCGCGCTAAATGTCACGGCGATTGAGTGTGATCGAAAGTAGTTTGGCATAAACGTGTGACATAAAGTGTGGCAATAAGTAGTGGATCCGCACACTCAAACGCGGTAGGAAATTCTGGTCTTTAAGTGTTGTAAGGACCGGATATGTTAAAATTTAAGATCTTAAGATTCAGGAGCTATCATGGCAGTTCAACAAAATAAAAAGACCCCATCCAAGCGCGGCATGCACCGTGCTCACGATTTTCTGGTTGCGCCTCCGCTGGCGGTTGAGCCAACTACTGGCGAAACACATCTGCGTCACCACATTAGCCCAAACGGCTTTTACCGTGGTCGCAAAGTCTTGAAGACTAAGAACGACGAGTAATCTTCTTGTTCTTGACGATGCGGATTAAAGACGGCGCGATGAGATTCTCAGTCGCGCCGTTTTCATATGCTGAAAAAATACGTCGCGTCATTTTGAATCGCGCTCAATCTGCCTCATAATGATGGCTGGAGTAGGCACTGAATCAAAACAATGACAATCAAAATTTCTATCGACTGCATGGGCGGTGATCATGGCCCATCGGTTACCGTACCTGCTGCCATTTCATTTGCCAATCGTGAACCAGAGGTCGAGTTGGTATTGGTTGGTCTCGAAGAGAAAATTCGAGCCGAACTGAAGAAGCATAAGGTTATTACGCATCCTCGTCTTTCGGTGCTGCATGCGTCTGAAGTGGTGACAATGGATGATTCCATTGAAACCGCATTGCGTCGAAAGAAAGACTCTTCAATGCGTCTGGCCATCAATTTGGTCAAAGATGGGCAAGCGCATGCTTGTGTGTCGGCTGGCAATACTGGCGCATTGATGGCAGTTTCGCGCTACCTGCTCAAGACCATCCCTGGCGTTGATCGCCCGGCGATCTGTACTATCCTCCCGAATCAAAAAGACGGCCCGACTTATATGCTCGATCTGGGTGCGAACGTCGATTGCGAGCCTGAGCATCTGCATCAATTTGCGCTGATGGGGTCGGCGCTGGTATCGGCAATGGAAGGAAAGTCGAGGCCGACGGTTGGTTTGTTGAACGTCGGCGAAGAGGATATAAAAGGCAACGAGGTGGTCAAGCATACGGCGGAGCTATTGCGTGCTGATCACGAAAAGGGCATTTTGAATTTTTACGGCAATGTCGAAGGTAACGATATTTTCGAAGGTACCACCGACATTGTTGTGTGCGATGGTTTCGTCGGTAATGTCACGCTTAAAGCTTCCGAAGGCTTGGGGCGGTTTGTGAAAAAAGTGCTGACCACCGAGTTCAAAAGCGGCATTTTGAACATGCTGGGCGCTTTAATCGCACGTGGCGCGATTAAAGCGATCTCTCGGCGTTTGAATCCATCCCGTTACAATGGCGCTAGTTTGCTCGGCTTGCGGGGGCTGGTTTTCAAGAGCCATGGCGGCGCCGATGCCTATGGTTATGAATGGGCCATTCGACGTGCATTTGATGCCGCAAAATATGATGTGTTGTCCCGTATTGCCACGACGATTGCCGATTTGATGCCGCAGGCCGAAGTCTCGGCCAAGCACGCTGAGGTGGCGGCGGGTGGAGTCGAAGGCAAAATCATTGTTAATGAATCAACCCAACAGAAAACAGCATGACTACTTATAGCAAAATTGTCGGTACCGGCAGCTATTTGCCGCCAAAACGAGTAAGCAACCAGGATCTGACTGCGCAACTGGCAGCGAAAGGGATTGAGACTTCCGATGAGTGGATTTTTTCCCGGAGCGGCATCGCGGCGCGCCATTTTGCCGAGCCGGACGTGCAATCCAGCGATCTCGCAGTCGAGGCGGCAAAACAAGCGCTGGAGATGGCAGGGATTGCGGCCAATGACATTGATTTAGTCATTGTCGCCACTTCGACCCCGGATCATTTCGGTGGTTTTCCCAGTACCGCCTGCGTGGTGCAGCAAAAGCTCGGCATCATTACCGGCGGTGCGGCATTTGACGTTCAGGCGGTGTGCAGCGGATTTGTATATGCAGTGTCGATTGCCGACAGTTTTATCAAATCCGGCGCGCACAAGAATGTACTTGTGATCGGCACCGAAGTTTTTTCGCGCATTCTCAATTTTGAAGATCGCACCACCTGTGTGTTGTTTGGCGACGGCGCCGGCGCAGTGGTGATGAGCGCATCCGAGACGCCAGGCATTTTAGCGACCAAATTGCATGCCGATGGACGTCACAAAGACCTCCTTTGCGTCCCTGGCAAAGTCAATAGCGGCATCGTAGAGGGCAGTGCTTTCCTTTACATGGACGGTCAGGCTGTATTCAAGCTGGCGGTGTCGGTATTGGAAAAGGTCGCCAACGAGGCGCTGGAAATGGCCGGCATGAAGGCTTCGGAAATCGACTGGTTGATTCCTCATCAGGCCAATATCCGCATCATGCAGAGTACCGCCCGCAAGCTCGGTCTGGAGCCGGATCGGATGGTTGTCACAGTGGATCAGCATGGCAACACATCGGCCGCTTCTATCCCGCTAGCGCTGGATAAGGCCGTGCGTGATGGTCGAGTCAAGCCAGGTCAGAACATCATGATGGAAGGTGTTGGCGGTGGTTTTACCTGGGGCGCAATTCTGGCGCGCATGTAATCAGGATGCTGATCCCGGAGCGTCGATCAGCTAAGAATCCAAGCTATTTATTTTAAAAAATTCATTTGATAAGCGATTAAACACGCATGAGCAAATTCGCATTTGTTTTTCCGGGTCAGGGTTCGCAAGCCATTGGCATGCTGAACGGGTTTGCCGATAATCCGGTGGTGAAAGAGACTGTCGCTGAGGCATCTGAGGCGCTACAGTTCGACCTCGGCAAACTGATCGCTGAAGGGCCTAAGGAAGAGCTGGATCTGACCACTAATACGCAGCCGGTAATGCTGACTGCAGCAGTGGCTTTCTATCGGGCTTGGCTGGCAGCCGGCGGCACAGTGCCCGCGTTGGTGGCAGGTCATAGCCTGGGTGAGTATTCAGCATTGGTGGCGGCTGGTGTGATTGCCTTCGCGGATGCGGTGCCGCTGGTACGCTTCCGTGCGCAAGCCATGCAACAAGCGGTGCCGGTCGGTCAAGGCGGTATGGCAGCAATTCTGGGTTTATCAGACGACGATGTGCGTGCAGCGTGTATGGCAGCGGCGCAAGGTGAAATCGTTGAAGCGGTAAACTTTAATGCGCCGGCACAGGTTGTGATCGCCGGCCATAAGGCGGCAGTCGAACGCGCCTGTGAAGCTGCTAAAGAAAAAGGTGCAAAACGCGCCTTGTCATTGCCGGTATCGGCCCCATTTCATTCTTCGTTGCTGAAGCCGGCGTCAGATCGCTTGCGTGAATATATGCAAGGATTGACGTTCGCAGCGCCGCAAATTGCACTTATCAACAATGTTGATGTAGCGATTGTTGATGATCCGGCCGGCATTAAAGATGCGTTGGTGCGGCAAGCCGCCAGTCCGGTGCGCTGGGTTGAGACGATTCAGAAAATTGCAGCGGAAGGTGTCAGCCACGTGATCGAATGCGGTCCGGGTAAAGTTCTTGCTGGCTTGACTAAGCGGATTAATGGGGATCTGATTGGCGATGCAATTGTCGATCAAGCGTCGCTGGAAAAAGTGCTGGAGGCATTGAAGTGATTTTGCAAAATTCGAACTCACAAGATTTACAAGGGCAGGTGGCGCTGGTCACAGGCGCTTCGCGTGGTATCGGTCGAGCGATTGCGCTGGAGCTGCTTGCACGGGGGGCCAAGGTTGTCGGCACGGCTACATCCGAGGCGGGCGCCGCAGCTATCACCGAATATTTGAACGCTGCTCAGCCTGATGGTGGCAAAGGTATTGTATTGAATGTGAACGATGCCGCTGGCTGTGCCGCAGCGGTCGATCTGGCGCAAAAGGAATTTGGCGGTTTGTCGATTTTGGTCAATAACGCCGGAATTACGCAGGATCAGCTGGCGATGCGGATGAAGGATGAAGAGTGGGACGCGGTCATCGCGACCAATTTGACAGCCGTCGCGCGTCTGTCGCGTGCAGTTCTGCGTGGGATGATAAAAGCCAAGCATGGTCGTATCATTAACATCACGTCGGTGGTCGGTTCCGCCGGTAATCCAGGGCAAATGAATTATGCCGCCGCCAAGGCTGGCGTTTCCGGCATGAGCAGGGCTCTGGCGCGTGAGATCGGTAGTCGCAACATTACCGTCAATTGCGTTGCCCCAGGTTTTATTGACACCGATATGACCAAAGCGCTGGGTGAGCAACAAACCGCTGCGCTACTGCAGCAGATTCCGCTGGGACGACTTGGTGCGGCCGAGGATGTCGCTGCTGCGGTCGGTTTTCTGGCATCGCCGCAAGCCGGCTATATTACCGGCACCACATTGCATGTGAACGGTGGCATGTACATGGGCTGATGAAGGGGCTATTTGTCGGGCGGTTGGTGCTGTTTTATGCGCCAAAGATGCTTACAGCCAATTCATGAGTTAAACGTAAGAAACATTTATTTGGATACTTTTGGCAGAGTTTTTTTAATTATTAAAGACTCATGTTGAAAGTAAATTTTCACTGCGCAAACCTGCTAAAATGCGCGCACTTTCTGTAACCTAATGGAGGCATCACATGTCCGATATCGAACAACGCGTTAAAAAAATCGTCGCTGAGCAACTGGGCGTCGCAGAAGCTGACATCAAGATCGAATCGTCGTTTGTTGACGATCTGGGCGCTGATTCGCTCGACACAGTTGAGTTGGTGATGGCACTGGAAGACGAATTCGAAATGGAAATTCCGGACGAGCAGGCTGAGAAGATCACTACAGTGCAGCAAGCTATCGATTATGCGAAGGCCCACGTTAAAGCGGCGTAAGCTAGCTTTGAACGTATCCAGGAGAACCTCTTGAGCCGCACACGTGAACGTCGCGTTGTGATAACTGGCCTGGGTTGCATTTCCCCGGTCGGCAATACCATTGCCGACGCATGGAGTGCAATTACCTCAGGTAAATCAGGTATCGCAACCATCACCAAGTTTGACGCCTCTGCTTTTTCCACGCATTTCGCGGGGGAAGTGAAGGGCTTCAATATCGAAGATTACATTCCTGCCAAAGAAGCCCGGCATATGGATACTTTTATCCACTATGGCATGGCGGCGGGAATGCAGGCGATGCAAGACAGCGGTCTCGAAGTGACCGAAGCCAATGCCGAGCGCATTGGCGTCATCGTTGGCTCTGGCATTGGCGGCTTGCCGCTGATTGAAGAAACGCACGCCGAACTGACCAATCGCGGTCCGCGTCGGATCAGTCCGTTTTTTATTCCAGCTTCGATTATCAATATGATCTCGGGTAATCTGTCGATCAAATATGGTCTTAAAGGACCGAATTTGGCGATCGTGACAGCTTGCACCACAGGTTTGCATTGCATCGGTGCTGCCGGTCGCATGATTCAATACGGCGATGCCGATGTCATGATCGCAGGCGGTGCTGAATCGAGCGTGTCCCCACTCGGCGTCGGCGGTTTTGCTTCAGCACGTGCATTGTCATCGCGGAATGACGATCCGGCTACCGCATCCCGTCCATGGGACAAGGACCGCGATGGTTTTGTGTTGGGTGAAGGTGCTGGTGTGCTGGTGCTCGAAGAATATGAGCATGCCAAGGCGCGTGGCGCCAAGATTTATGCGGAGCTACTCGGTTTTGGCATGAGTGGCGATGCTTATCACATTACTGCGCCTAGTCTGGATGGTCCTCGCCGTTGCGTTGCTAGCGCGTTGCGTGATGCGGGCATCAATGGTGATCAAGTGCAATATCTGAATGCGCACGGTACGTCAACGCCGCTTGGTGATAAAAACGAAACTGAAGCAATCAAGGCAGCTTTCGGAGATCACGCATACAAGTTGGTTGTGAATTCGACCAAGTCGATGACCGGTCATTTGTTGGGCGGTGCTGGTGGGCTGGAGTCGGTGTTTACTGTGTTGGCCGTGCATAATCAGGTTTCCCCGCCAACCACTAACATTTTCAACCAAGATCCTGAATGCGATCTTGATTACTGCGCTAACACAGCGCGGGACATGAAAATCGATATTGCCGTCAAAAATTCATTCGGTTTTGGCGGCACTAACGGCACCTTAATTTTTGGCAAAGTTTAGCCAACTGCGACAATGCTCGAGCTGGCGTCCAAGGATGTCAGTTCGAGAGGTGGTTTAAGGACTGCCATGTCAATTGCCATATCTGCCACGATCAAGCCTTCCAAAATATTGCTGGCAATGATAGCAATGCAATGTTTGATGGTCGCGGCAATTGGCATATTGGTCGGGGTCGGAATTGTTGGGCCCCTTACGCTTGCTGGCCGCCTTGGTCTTGCAGCGATTTGCCTGCTGGGGGCGTTGTTCGGCATAGTTCATTACTGCCGCAGCAGCCGGCCTGTCAGAATAGATATCTCTGGCACTGGTCAAATTCGGATAGCCGATATTGCCCTTAAAAGGACTGTGACAGCGTTACCAAAAATGCCGCTGGTAGCGCATTTGCTTGGAGGGTCTACACTCTGGGCGCATTTGCTGCTGCTGCGCTTCCGATTGGATGGTGGCCAAGTCAGAACAATCGCTATACTGCCTGATTGTGTTCCTGACGAAATTTTTAGAGCTTTGTCGGTAGCATGTCGCTGGATAGCTTTACGCACACATGCGGCGGATCCGGATGGGCTTGCTGATGAGTAGCGATTTCGTTGAACTTATGGCATTGCTATTCGACTGTATTCTGGTTCGTGCAGCCACAGCAAACAAACAAGGGAATGGGGATTGACGACAGAACGCGAAATTGATCAACTGCTTGTCGAACGCGTTCAGCGTGGCGATAAGAAGGCGTTCGAGCTCTTGGTTATCAAATACCAACGAAAGCTTATGCGCCTTGTGTTGCGGCTGGTTCGCGATCAGGCAGAGGCTGAGGATGTTGTGCAGGAAGCTTTTATCAAAGCTTACCGGGCGCTGCCTCAGTTTAGGGGCGATTCTGCGTTTTATACCTGGCTGTACCGGATCGGTATTAACACCGCCAAAAATTATTTGGTGACGCAAGGGCGCAGAGCGCCGACATCAACCGAAGCAAATTCAGAAGAAGCAGAAACTTTTGACGATGGCGAGCAACTAAGGGATATAAATACTCCCGAGTCTTTGCTGGCCACCAAACAGATTGCACAAACCGTGAATGTCGCGATGGAGGCTTTGCCGGCGGAATTGCGTACTGCAATTACTCTGCGCGAGATCGAGGGCTTGAGCTATGACGAAATTGCGGAGGCAATGGGATGTCCGATTGGCACAGTACGTAGTCGAATATTTAGAGCACGGGAAGCTATCGCAGATAAGTTGAGGCCGTTGTTGGGTACGGCAATCGACAAACGTTGGTAAAACAAGATAGCGGTTTTTCGGGAACGAAGGGGTTGGCCAGGTTTTAACTAGGTGACTTATGAATACCAAAGAAATGACCCAAGAGCAGATTTCTGCCTTGGTTGACGGTGAGTTGCCCAGTGCCTATGTGGATACGGCGTTGGCAGCATTGCGTCAAACAGAGGGTCGCGAGACATGGGATGTTTATCACAAGGTAGGCGATATTTTGCGTTCTGACGATATGGCGCTAACCATGAGTCAAGATTTTATGTCGCGAATGATGGCGCGACTGGATGCCGAGCCGGCGATCGTTGCTGCGCCCTTGGTTGCTGCACCGATGCTGTCCGAGCAGGTTGCAGTCAATGGTGGCAACGTCATCGGTAGCATTGGCAATAAGCGTGCGATCAAACGCTTTGCGCTACCAGGAATGGCTGCCTTGGCAGCCGCGGCGGCAGTGGTGTTTATTACGGTGCCTCACGTCGCGATGGTTAATAGTTCAACACCTGCTGCTGGAGTGACATCGCCGCAACTTGCATTGGCATCTGCTGCCAGCGTAAATGTCCCGCATTCCGGGGAAGTGTTGCGTGACCCGCGGATGGATGAATACCTATTGGCGCATCAGCGTTTCTCTCCTTCCTTGTACAGCACTGCGCAATACGCGCGCTCCGCCACATTTGCTCCTGATGCTGATAAATAATATGCGGCAGACTCAAGTCTTGCTTCGATTTGTTCTTCTTTTGTCGACATTCATCATGCTTTCCGCGCAAGCGGAAAGCGTTGATGCTAACAATGTCGCTGACAAGCAGGAGGCGCAGGCCCTGCTAAAAAAAATCCAATCGGCAGCGCAAAAGCTAAATTATTCCGGCACGTTTATTTACCAGCAGTCGAATCAAATACGGACTTCACGTATTACACATGTGTTGGAAGGTAAAAACGAAATCGAGAAGCTGGAAGTGTTGGATGGCCAGCCGCGAGAATACATCCGGCGCAACGAAGATGTAACCTGCTATATCCCCGAAACCAAAACCAAATTGGTAGAAACGCGTGTCACGCAAGACGCATTTCCGGCTATTTTGGCCGCACTCCCTGCTGATTTAACCGATTACTACAATGTGAAAATGGCCGAGACAGGGCGTGTTGCCGGCTACGATTGTCAGGCGGTATTGCTCGAGCCAAAAGACAATATGCGCTACGGTTACAAGCTATGGGCCGAGAAAAATACCGGCCTATTGTTGCGGGCGCAAACCCTTAACGGGAAAAATGAAATCGTCGAACAAATTTCGTTTACCCAAATTGGCATCGGTAATATCGATCACAGTCGTGTCAGGTCGAGTTTTGGCAATACCAGTGGTTGGCATACTGAAAGCAGCATCATGAACCCTGCTAACCTGAACGAATGGACCGTCACTGGCATGCCGCTCGGATTCAAAAAAGTCCGCGAGTTGAAGCGCATGGTCACCGATGCACCGGCGCAGAATTCTGCTGGCGGCCAGGTAATCCGTCGCGAAGTTTCGCAACTCGTATTTTCGGATGGTCTCGCCGCGATTTCAATATTTATTGAACCGGGTACTCAAAGTCGTACTGAAGGCTCGCTGCAGCAGGGAGCATTAAATGTTGTGGGTAAGCGGCAAGGCGACTTCTGGCTGACGATTGTCGGCGAGGTGCCATCCGCCGCGATTAGGCAAGTGGCCAATTCTATTGAACTTAAAAGTAAATAATATTCTATGAAAATGATTAGCCCTGTTCGTCATGTTCTGTCTGTTATGGTGGTCGGTGCGGCCGCCTCTTTTTTTGTTCCAGCGATAACTGGTCTGAGCCCGGTGGCAGCGGCAGCACCGCTGGCCGAGTTGCCGGACTTTACTGAGATTATCAATAAAGACGGCCCGGCAGTTGTCAATATTCGGACCACTGAAAAAGTGAAGGACCGCTCGTCCCAAGCCGATTCCGGCGATCCAAGCGATGAAGAAATGCAGGAATTTTTCCGGCGTTTCTTCGGTGTTCCGGTCCCTAACGCGCCGCGCCAAGCACCAAGCCCGCGCAATCGCAGACCAGCTCCCAAGCAGCCACAGGAAGAAGTGCCGCGCGGTGTCGGTTCCGGTTTCATCATCTCGGCTGATGGCTATGTGATGACCAATGCTCACGTGGTCGATGGCGCCAGTGACGTGTATGTGACGCTGACCGATAAGCGGGAATTCAAGGCCAAAGTCATTGGCTCCGATGCCCGCACCGATGTGGCGCTGTTGAAGATCGATGGCAATAACCTGCCGCGCTTGACGATCGGCGACTCCGACAAGATCAAGGTTGGCGAGTGGGTATTGGCTATCGGTTCGCCATTCGGCCTGGAAAATACCGTGACGAAGGGGATTGTTTCTGCGAAGTCGCGTGATACTGGCGACTATCTGCCGTTGATTCAAACCGATGTGGCGGTCAATCCAGGTAATTCCGGCGGACCGCTCATTAATTTGCGCGGTGAAGTGATTGGTATTAACTCGCAAATTTATAGCAAATCCGGCGGCTTTATGGGGATTTCATTTGCCGTGCCGATTGACGAGGCAATGCGGGTTTCCGAACAGTTGAAGGCATCCGGCAAGGTTACTCGTGGCCGGATCGGCGTGCAAATCGGCGAAGTCACCAAGGATGTGGCTGAATCGCTTGGTTTGCCGAAAGCCGAAGGTGCATTGGTCGCACGGGTTGAGTCCGACGGCCCGGCTGCCAAGGCAGGGTTGCAAGCCGGCGACATCATCCTCAAATTTAACGGTGCCGCGATTGAAAAAGCTAGCGATCTTCCGCGCTTGGTGGGTAATACCAAGCCTGGAGCGCATGGCACGATCAGCGTTTGGCGCAAGGGTGCGAGCCGCGATTTTCCTGTGACTATTACCGAACTCGTAGCGGAAAAGGTCGCGCTGGACGATGATAAAAAACATAAGAAAGAGCAAGCCGCAAATGCATTGGGTCTGGTTGTCAGTGACTTGAGCGACGCGCAGAAGAAAGAGCTTGGTGTTGATGCCGGTGTCTTGGTTGAGTCGGTGGAGGGCAGTGCGGCGCGGGTTGGTTTGCGCGCTGGAGATGTGATCCAACGCTTGAACAATACTGACGTCAAGGATGCCAAACAATTTAATGCCTTGGTCGCGAAGCTGGAGTTGAAGAAAATGGCTGTGGTGTTGGTACGGCGTGGCGAATCGTCGCAATTCGTGCCGCTGCGACCAAATAGCTGAAGCAGTAAATCTGAATGCAGTCCAGCTGAGGCTGCAGATCTTAAAGGTCTGCAGCTTTTTTATCGACTGTTGACGGCTTCATGTTCGGCACCGGCTTGGAAAAGGATTGCACTCTCATGTCGAAGCATCACTTTATTATTTATAGTCGTTCTTACTGTCACCTGTGCGACGACATGTTGGAGGCATTGCATAAGCTGCGAGCGGCGGATGGCGATGGTGCACATCGGTTTACTGTTGAGCTGATTGATGTCGATGCGGATCCTGAACTGCTTGCCCAGTATGATGAAATGGTGCCGGTATTACTGGGAAGTAAGGATGGGCAAGCGGCGATGCAACTCTGTCATTATTTTCTTGATGTGGAGAAAGTGAAGGCTTTTTTGAGAGGGTGACGCGGAATAGAGTTTTTTTATGCTCCCGTCAGTACTTAAAGTATGTGTTCTATATAGCCTCTTTTGTAAGCAATATTGGGATATGCATAGGGGAGTATGCTGGCTTTTTGCTTTGCTGCTTTCCTTGATATACTGCCCGCTGAAATCCCATGACCTGTGATTTGTCGGTTTTCCCCTCTGAAATCCGGTAAAATGGCGGCACTGAATAACCTGTCATAAAAGGCGCTCGCCTGGGCGGCAATAGCCCGGCTCAGAGCGCCTTTTTTGTAATCGCGTCTGTCAATGAACAACATCCGTAATTTCTCCATCATCGCCCATATCGACCACGGTAAATCTACCTTGGCGGACCGAATCATCCAATCTTGTGGAGGACTTTCCGACCGTGAGATGGAGGCGCAGGTACTCGATTCAATGGACATCGAGCGCGAGCGTGGCATCACCATCAAGGCACAGACGGCTGCGCTGTCTTACAAGGCGCTGGATGGTCAAATCTATAATTTGAATTTGATTGATACGCCCGGCCACGTCGACTTTAGTTATGAAGTCAGCCGGTCGCTGTCAGCGTGCGAAGGCGCGTTGCTGGTGGTCGATGCATCGCAAGGAGTGGAAGCGCAAACCGTTGCCAACTGCTATACCGCGCTTGACCTCGGCGTAGAAGTGGTGCCGGTCTTGAATAAGATCGACTTGCCGTCCGCCGATCCGGCAAATGCGATTGCCGAAATTGAAGACGTGATCGGTATCGATGCCACTGACGCGGTGCACTGTTCGGCCAAGACCGGCCTCGGCGTGCGGGAAGTTCTTGAATCGCTGATCGTCAAAGTGCCGCCGCCTAAAGGCGATCCTGACGCACCGTTGCAAGCCTTGATTGTCGACTCGTGGTTCGACAATTATGTCGGCGTGGTGATGCTGGTCCGCATCATGAACGGTACTTTGCGACCGAAAGATAAAATTCTGCTGATGGCGACAGGCTCTCAACATTTGACCGAGAGCGTCGGTGTTTTTACGCCGAAATCGCAGTCGCGTGAATCGTTGTCAGCGGGACAGGTTGGCTTCATCATTGCCGGCATCAAGGAATTGAAGGCTGCCAAAGTCGGCGATACAGTGACATTGGCGGGTAAGCCGGCAGCGACAGCTTTGCCGGGCTTTAAGGAAGTGCAGCCGCAGGTGTTCGCCGGTCTGTTCCCGGTCGAAGCCAACCAATATGATGCACTGCGCGACTCGCTGGAAAAGCTCAAGCTGAATGATGCGGCTTTGCAGTATGAGCCGGAAGTTTCGCAAGCGCTGGGATTCGGTTTCCGTTGCGGTTTCCTTGGTCTGCTGCATATGGAAATCGTCCAGGAACGGCTGGAGCGCGAGTTCGATATGGACTTGATTACCACTGCGCCGACCGTGATCTACGAAGTGGTCCAGCGCGACGGCAGCATCCTGATGGTGGACAACCCATCGAAGATGCCGGATCCATCCAAGATTGAAGAAGTGCGCGAGCCTATCGTGACCGTCAATCTATACATGCCGCAAGAATACGTCGGTTCCGTGATCACGCTCTGTACGCAAAAGCGCGGGGTCCAGATCAACATGAGTTATCACGGCAAGCAAGTCAAGCTGACCTACGAAATACCGATGGCGGAGATCGTGCTGGACTTCTTCGATCGCCTGAAATCGACATCGCGCGGCTATGCTTCGATGGATTACGAGTTCAAGGAATATCGCGCGGCAGACGTGGTCAAAGTGGACATGCTGATTAACAGCGAAAAGGTAGATGCGCTGGCGATCATCGTGCACCGCGCTAACAGCCAATATCGTGGTCGTGCAGTAGCGGCAAAAATGCGCGAATTGATTCCGCGCCAGATGTTCGACGTCGCGATTCAGGCGGCGATCGGCGCGAATATTATTTCGCGTGAAAACGTCAAGGCGCTGCGCAAGAACGTGCTCGCAAAATGTTATGGCGGCGACATCAGCCGCAAGCGCAAATTGCTGGAAAAGCAGAAGGCCGGTAAGAAGAGGATGAAACAGGTGGGTTCGGTCGAGATTCCGCAAGAAGCATTTCTGGCAATTTTACAAGTGGATGAAAAATGACATTGCAATCAATTCTGGAAAATTTCGCATTAATTCTGTTCGTGCTGATGGTTGTGACCGGCGTGATCTGGTTTCTCGACCGCTTCTATTTGAGTAAGCAGCGTCGTGCCAAAGCCAATGCCGCGTTGGCGGAATTTGATGCGCGTAACGCCAGGTTGAGCGCAGACGGCATCAAGTTGGAATCCAGCGGCCGGGCCGCTTTGGAAGCAAACCTGCTGCGGCAGCCGACCTGGGTCGAATATTCGGGTAGTTTTTTTCCTGTGATTGCGATGGTGTTTTTTCTGCGCTCGTTTTTGTATGAGCCGTTCAAGATTCCATCCAGCTCAATGGTCCCGACTCTGCTGGTTGGCGATTTGATTCTGGTCAACAAGTTCACTTACGGGATTCGCTTGCCGATTCTCAACAAAAAAGTGATAGAAGTGAACCAGCCGCAGCGTGGCGACGTGATGGTATTCAAATACCCGAAAAATATGTCGCTCGATTACATCAAGCGCGTAGTGGGTGTGCCTGGTGATACAGTAACGTATCAAAATAAGCGCTTGACGATTAATGGTCAAACTCTTCCTGAGACGCCGCTACCGGACTATCTGAATGAAGATAGCCTGGACTACTCCAAGCAGTATATGGAAAAGTTGTCGACTGTCGAACACACTATTGCCATACGTGAAGACAAACCGCCGATTGCATTGAGGGGGGTGATGGATTTCCCGCATAAGGATGCCTGTACCTTTAATGTAGAAGGCTTCAGCTGCACCGTTCCTGCTGGACAGTATTTTATGATGGGGGATAATCGGGATAATAGCGAAGACAGTCGTTATTGGGGTTTTGTGCCGGATCAAAATATTGTAGGAAAAGCATTTTTGGTGTGGATGAATTGGGGTCATTTCCAACGCATCGGTACTTTTTTTAAATAAACCATTGGTGGGAGTAGAGGATGTCAAGAATGTCCGGGTATAAGCGGAAGCAGCAGGGGATTACGCTATTTGGCTTGATCGTTTGGTTGGCGATTTTGGGTGGGATAGGCGTGATGGGCGCCAAAGTGGTCCCGACCGCTGTCGAATTTTTCTCGATCAAGAAAGCGATTGCCAGTGTTAGAACGGCTGGCGGCACGGTACAGGAAATCCAGACCGCGTTTGATCGCCAGGCTGAGGTCGGTTATATCGATGCAATCCAGGGCAAGGATCTGGAAATCACCAAGGACGGCAACGATATCCAAATCAGTTTTGCGTATCAGAAAAAAATCCCTATGGTCGGGCCAGTCAGTTTGTTGATCGACTATGCAGGTACTACCGCCAAATAGCTTATTGTGAAATTTCTCCCGGTGTTATTGGGCCTCACTGCCGTACGCCTAGCCAGAATAGTTTCGCAACGGCCTCTTAAAATAGTAAGCCATCGCTTGATGGGGTAAGAGTAAGAGTCGCAGATCAAATGGACCTCATGTTATTGCAAAATCGGCTAGGCCACACCTTTAAGGATGCTACGTTGCTGCAGCAGGCCTTGACGCATCGCAGCCATAGCACCTTGCATAACGAACGGTTGGAATTCCTGGGCGACTCGATTCTGAACTGTGTTGTTGCCTCGTTGTTGTTTGACCGTTATACCAAGATCGATGAAGGTGATCTGTCGCGTGTACGGGCAAATCTGGTCAAGCAACAATCGCTATATGAAATTGCCCAGAGGCTGGAATTATCGCAATTTCTGCGGCTCGGTGAGGGAGAGTTGAAGTCCGGCGGGTTTCGTCGGCCGTCGATTCTGGCAGATACGCTGGAAGCGCTATTCGGCGCGATCTTTCTGGACGCCGGTTTCAATGCGGCACGCGACGTGATCCGTGCCTTGTATATCCCGATCCTGGATACCGTCGATCCCAAGACTCTCGGCAAGGATGCCAAGACCCTGTTGCAGGAATACTTGCAAGGGAAAAAAATCGCACTACCGCAATACAACGTGGTGGCTACTCACGGCGCCGCGCACAACCAGGAATTCGAGATTGAATGCCTGGTTCCTAAACTGGATATTCAGGTTTTTGGCACTGGCGGCAGCCGCCGCGCCGGAGAACAAGCCGCGGCCAAGCTGGCGCTGGAAGCCGTGCAAAAAGCATTTGTCAAAGCACCGGCCGCACCACGTAAAAGCAAGCCACGTACAGCACAATTGAAACTGACTGGCATTGCGACGATCCAGCCCGATGCGCCGAATATGCCGGTAGACGCGGTAATCGCGGAACAGCCGGAAACCAAAGAAAATATCAAGGACGAGTCGGTAAAACACGCGACGACCGCGCACGCTGCCACCGCGGCGGCAGCCGACGGCGCCGAGCAAGCCGCCACATCCAGTGCTACAGCAGCAACGACTCCAGTCGCGTCATCCGCGGATGCAGTCGAGTCAAGCGTAGCCACCCCGAACGTAACCCCTCATATCACGAGTAAATCGAAAACCGCATGACAGACTCCGTATCCCAGGCATCGACCGATGCCGCAGCTGATTTCCGCTGTGGCTATATCGCTATCGTCGGCCGTCCCAACGTCGGTAAATCGACGTTGATGAACGAGCTGATCGGGGCCAAGGTAAGTATTACTTCGCGCAAGGCGCAGACCACGCGGCACCGGATCACAGGCATTCAGACTGTCGCCGATACCCAATTCGTGTATGTGGATACCCCCGGTTTTCAGACGCGTCACTCGAACGCCCTCAACAAGACCCTGAATCGCACGGTCACCACCACCCTGACCGCGGCTGACGTCATCCTGTACATCATTGAAGCAGGCACCTTCGGCCCGGCGGATCAACAGGTGTTGAATCTGTTGCCTGCCAGCGTGCCTTGTATCCTGGTCATCAATAAATCGGATCGCGTCAAAGACAAGGCGGTGCTGCTGCCTTTCGCGCAAAAAATCGCGGCAATGCGTGATTTTGCTGCGGTGGTCCCGGTATCGGCCAAATTGCGTTTTCAGCTGGATAATTTGCAAGGCGAAATCCGCAAACACCTGCCGGCCAATCCGCCGATGTTCGGCGCAGACGATATTACCGATCGCAGCGAAAAATTTCTGGCAGCTGAAATCGTTCGTGAAAAAGTATTCCGTTTTGTCGGCGACGAATTGCCTTATACCAGTACTGTACTGATCGAAAAGTTCGAACTGGAAGGCGACCTGCGACGTGTTTTTGCCGCGATTCTGGTTGAACGCGATACCCACAAATCTATGGTGATTGGGCAAAAGGGCGCGCGCCTGAAGGATATTTCAACCCAGGCCCGTCTGGATATGGAACGCCTGTTCGGTGGTCCCGTCTATCTGGAAATCTGGGTCAAAGTAAAATCCGGCTGGGCCGATAACGAAGCCGGATTACGCGCATACGGCTACGAATAAGCGCACAGCATGAACGCGCTCATCGCTGACGCTGCCGTCGATGTGCCAGCTGCGCTGTCGACGACAGCGCAGGATGAAGCCGTCGCCACCACCAGCCGCCGTCGCGCCGCACCTTCTTCTCCAAAACGCAGTACCCGCATCCCCGAAAAAGATACCCGCGTCACGGCCCAACCCGGCTTCGTACTGCACAGCTACCCGCATCGTGAAACCAGTCTGATCATCGACGTCTTCACACGCGATTACGGCCGTATTGCGCTGGTTGCCAAAGGTGCCAAGCGTCCCTTGTCGAAGTTGCGCGGCGTGCTGCAAACCTTCCAGCCACTGTCGCTTAGCTGGAGCGGCAAATCTGAAATACGCACATTGATTGCCGCCGAGTGGGTGGGTGGTCTGCTGCCGCTGGAAAAGTCGGCGCTGCTATGCGGGTTTTATCTGAATGAGCTGCTGGTCAAGCTGGTGGCCCGCGACGATCCTCATCCAGCCTTATTCGATCACTACGTCGCCACCTTGAATCAGCTGGCGCACCAAGAACCGGCGCCGATAGTATTGCGTCAGTTCGAACGCGCCTTGCTCAAGCAAACCGGTGTCGCCGGCGATTTCACGATCTGTACCAGCAGTCGCCAGCCGGTCGATGCGGGCCTTACTTACGTGGTCGATCCCGAGCGCGGTCCGCGCATCGCCCGCGACACCGATTCCTGGCCACGCGTCAGCGGCAAGACATTGCTGGATATGGAACGGGAAGACTACAGCGATGTGATAACGCAGACGCAAAGCAAGGCGTTAATGCGTTTCTTGCTGGCGCATCACTTGGGCGGCGCGCCGCTGAATACACGACAAATTCTGATTGATCTGATGCAGTTATGAGCGGAGCAGGGAATGTCATGGACTGCCTGTCGCAAGCTGCTTCGCTGCGGCAAAATTAACTTAACGTAATACACTGCGGTTATTCTTATTATTTAACTCCATCATTCGCCAATACTCCGATGAGCTATCTCAATCCCACGTCGTCGATCATCGACCTCGGCATCAATATCGACCATGTCGCCACACTACGCAATGCGCGCGGCACGACTTATCCGGATCCGATCCAGGCTGCGTTGCAGGCCGAAGAGGCCGGCGCCGACGCGATTACTTTGCATCTGCGCGAAGACCGCCGTCACATCAAAGATGCGGATGTCGAAGCGATCCGGCCGCTGTTGCATACGCGGATGAATCTGGAAGCCGCCGTGACGCAAGAGATGATCGATTTTTCGTGCAAAATCAAGCCGCACGATTCTTGTCTGGTGCCGGAACGCCGCCACGAATTGACTACCGAAGGCGGTCTCGACGTCGTCAAATATTTCAACCAGGTTCAGGCGGCAGTGCGCCAGCTACAGGCAGAAGGAATCCGCGTTAGCCTGTTCATCGATCCTGAAGCGGATCAAATTCAAGCCGCAGCGGAAATCGGTGCGCCGGTGATTGAATTGCATACCGGACGCTACGCCGAAGCGCATAGCGAAGCCGAGCAGCGCAGTGAACTGGAGCGCGTGCAGCGCGCCGTACAGGAAGGCGTCGCGCGCGGTCTTAAAGTGAATGCCGGACATGGTTTGCACTACACCAATGCACAGGCGATTGCGGCTATTCCCGATATCGCGGAATTGAATATCGGCCATGCGATCGTTGCCCACGCGGTATTCGTCGGCTGGAAAAATGCCGTGAGCGAAATGAAGGCGCTGATGGTCAAGGCGCGCCTGGGACAACGTTAAGGGCAGGGCACATACAGGGCATCAAATGATATATGGCATCGGCACCGACATCATTCAGATTCCGCGTATCGAGGCGGCGTTAAAGCGTCATGGCGACCGCTTCGCCGAGAAAATTCTAGGTCAGCAGGAGCTGGAAAAATACCGGCATCGGAAGGCCAAAGTGGAGGCGCGGGGAATTCGTTTTCTGGCAACCCGATTCGCTGCCAAAGAGGCATTTTCAAAAGCCATCGGACTTGGCCTGAAAATGCCGATGACCTGGCGTGCCATGCAAACGCTTAACGCCGCAAGCGGTAAACCGATCGTCGTCACCAGCGGTTTGCTGGAAGAATTCATGCAAAAGAATGGCTTGACTGCGCAGGTATCGATTACCGATGAAGTGGAGTACGCAGTCGCCTTTGTCATAGTGGAGAAAATATGAACGTAGATGGTGCGAGCAAGATGGCAAGCAATGAGAAGCAAGCCTTGGGGCCGGTCATGCTGGACGTGGTCGGCACCAGCCTGACTGCTGACGACATCCGCCGCATTCAGCATCCGTTGACTGGCGGCGTGATTTTGTTTACCCGCAATTATCAGGACCGTGCGCAGCTTACCGCGTTGACCGCCGCAATTCATGCAGCGCGCCCTGGCGTATTGATTGCGGTCGATCATGAAGGCGGTCGGGTTCAGCGTTTCAGAACAGACGGCTTCACGCGCTTGCCGGCGATGCGCGTGCTGGGTCAATTGTGGGATCGTGATGTCTTGGCCGCGACCAAGGCGGCAACGGCGGTGGGTTTTGTGTTGGCGGCCGAGTTGCGTGCCTGCGGTGTCGACCTGTCGTTCACGCCGGTTCTCGATCTCGATTTTGGCGAGTCCAGCGTGATTGGCGAGCGCGCTTTTCATCGCGATCCGCGCGTGGTGAGCTTGCTTGCCAAAAGTTTGAATCATGGCTTGATGCTGGCGGGCATGGCCAATTGCGGCAAGCACTTTCCCGGCCACGGTTTTGTGCAAGGCGACTCGCATCTGTCGATTCCAATCGATCAGCGCACTTTGAAACAGGTCATGGATGAAGACGTCAAACCCTACGACTGGCTCGGCATGAGCTTGGCGGCAGTGATGCCGGCGCACGTGATTTATCCGAAAGTGGACAAGCACGCAGCGGGATTCTCCAAGAAATGGCTGACTATCCTGCGCAAGGATGTCGGTTTCAACGGCGTGATTTTCAGCGACGACCTGAGCATGGAAGGAGCGAGTTCCGCCGGCGGCGTGCTGGATGGCGCCAAGGCCGCGCTGAAAGCCGGTTGCGACGTGGTCCTGATTTGCAATTCTCCGGACAAGGCGGATCAGTTGTTATCCGGTTTGAAGATTAACGCCGGCAGCCGCGACGCGATGGCGCGCTCTTCGGCCCGCCTGACGGCGCTGGTGCCGCAGACGCCTGCGTTGGATTGGAGCGCGCTGCAAATGCATGCGCAGTATCTGGCGGCGCGTACGCTGGTGCAGTCCTTGCTGTGACGGCGAGCAGATGAGATGAGGCTGGAGCGCTTGAATCATGACTGAAGTCGTCGATGTTCCCGACCCGCGCGCGGTGGTGCTGGAGACCGTCGCCAAGCTGCCGAATCTGCCGGGCGTGTATCGCTATTTCGATGCTGCCGACAATCTCCTGTATGTCGGCAAAGCACGCGACCTGAAGAAGCGCGTATCGAGTTATTTCCAGAAAAATCTCGCCAGTCCGCGCACCGCCATGATGGTGGCGCGGATCGCGCGCCTGGAAACCACGGTCACCCGCAGCGAAGCGGAAGCGTTGATTCTTGAAAGTAACCTGATCAAGACGCTGCAGCCGCGTTACAACATCCTTTTTCGCGACGATAAATCCTATCCGTATCTCAAGATCAGCGGGCAGGAGTATCCGCGGATGGCGTATTACCGCGGCGCGGTCGATAAAAAAAATCAGTACTTCGGCCCGTTCCCGAACGCTTGGGCAGTCAAGGAATCGATGCAGATTCTGCAGAAGGTTTTTTTGCTGCGAACTTGTGAAGACACGGTATTTGCCAATCGCACGCGGCCTTGCTTGCTGCACCAGATTCAACGTTGCAGCGCTCCCTGCGTCAATCTGATTAGTCACGACGACTACGCGCTGGATGTCGATAATGCGGCGAAATTTTTACGCGGGCGGCAAACGGAAGTCCTGGCTGCATTGGAAAAAAAGATGCACGCCTATGCGGCTGAACTGAAATTCGAACAAGCGGCAGCCGTGCGCAATCAAATCACGGCACTGTCGCGCGTACTGCATCAGCAGAGCATGGAAACCGTTGGCGATAGCGACATCGACATCATCGCGGTCATCGTGCAGGGCGGACGTGCCTGCGTCAATCTGGCAATGGTGCGCGGCGGCCGTCATCTGGGCGATCGCGCTTATTTCCCCAGCCAGGTCGAAGGTGCGCTGGCCGGCACCGGAGAGAGCGAGGCGGAAACCATCGAGGTTGCGGTGCTGAAGGCGTTTCTCGCGCAGCATTACATCGATACCTTCATTCCCGGCACGCTGATCCTGAATAATGAATTCGACGAACCGGCATTGATGCTGGCGCTAATGGAACAATGCGGACATCGCATCAACCTGGTGTTCCAACCGCAGGGCCAGCGTCGTCAATGGCTGGAAATGGCGCAAAAGGGCGCCGAAATTTCACTCGCCAGATTGCTGTCCGAGCAGGGTTCGCAACAAGCCCGAACGCGAGCGCTGGTCGAGGTGCTGGAAATTGAAATTGACGACATCGACAATCTGCGGGCCGAGTGTTTCGATATCAGTCACACCTCTGGCGAAGCGACGCAGGCGTCGTGCGTGGTGTTCCATCATCACACGATGCAAAACGGTGAATACCGTCGTTACAACATCAAGGACATCACGCCCGGCGACGATTATGCAGCGATGCGCCAGGTACTGATGCGGCGTTACGAAAAAGTCGCCAACGGCGACGGCGTGATGCCTGACATCGTATTGATCGACGGCGGCAAAGGCCAGGTTGAAATGGCGCGTCAGGTGCTGGCCGAACTGGGGCTGGATATCAGCCTGATTGTCGGTGTCGCCAAAGGCGAGGGCCGCAAGGTTGGGCTGGAAACGCTGATCTTTGCCGACGGCCGCGCTGCGCGCGAGCTGGGTAAAGAATCCGCGGCGTTGATGTTGATCGCGCAGATTCGCGACGAGGCGCATCGCTTCGCGATCACCGGCATGCGCGCCAAGCGCGCCAAGGCACGTCAGACTTCACGGCTGGAAGAGATCGAAGGAATTGGCGCCAAGCGTCGGCAAAAACTGTTGGCGCGCTTTGGCGGTTTGCGTGGGGTGGCGGATGCCAGCATCGAGGATATTGCCTCGGTAGAGGGGATTTCCAGGCAGCTGGCGGAGGAAATTTATCGCCAATTGCATTGAAATCGGATGAGGGCCATATACTTGCTTGCAGGTTTTGTTTCCCAACTACGGCATACTCCTAGATAATTGGCAATCGGACACCTAGCCTACCATTACATTTATGCCATTTAATATTCCTATACTGCTGACCTGGTTGCGAGTTGCATTGATCCCGTTAGTGGTCGGCGTCTTCTATCTCCCTGATATCGGCTTTACGCGACTGCAATTGGGCCTGGCATCGACCATTGTTTTTATTGTGGCGGCGGCGACTGACTGGTTCGATGGCTTTCTGGCGCGACGCTGGAACCAGACGTCGGCATTCGGCGCATTTCTCGATCCTGTCGCAGATAAATTGATGGTTGCAGGCGCGTTGTTGGTATTGGTGCATCTGGATCGGGTCCATCCGATCATTGCGTTTATCATTATCGGCCGCGAGATCGCGATCAGCGCATTGCGCGAGTGGATGGCCCAGATCGGCGCATCAAAATCGGTTGCGGTCAGTTCGATCGGCAAAATTAAAACCACCGCACAAATGGTCGCGATCCCAATGTTGTTGTATTATGGCGTCTTGTTCGGCATTGATACGCGTATCTGGGGACAGGTCCTGTTGCTGGTGGCTGCAGTGTTGACGGTCTGGTCGATGTTTTATTATTTGCGTAAAGCCTGGCCGTTGATCAAAGAGAGTACGGCAGCAAGCGCAGCAAATAAGCCTTGATGTTTTGTTGGTGTTTCAAAAAATTTCGCGAAATATTGTAGATTTTATTGACAGCACCTTTAAATCGTCTATAATGCTGTCTCTGTTGTTGATGCAGCAGAAGAAGTAAATGCGGGAGTAGCTCAGTTGGTAGAGCGCAACCTTGCCAAGGTTGAGGTCGAGAGTTCGAGACTCTTCTCCCGCTCCAGATTCAAAAGAGGAAGCTGGAAAAAGCTTCCTTTTTTTATTATGTGAAGTCGGTTTGGTCGCGGTATTAGCCAGTGCTAATGCAGGCAGCGTAGCTTTAATCTCACGTAAGTTAGTACCCTTGGCGGGGTAGCAAAGTGGTTATGCAGCGGCCTGCAAAGCCGTTTACGCCGGTTCGATCCCGACCCCCGCCTCCAAAACTCCATATGCGGGAGTAGCTCAGTTGGTAGAGCGCAACCTTGCCAAGGTTGAGGTCGAGAGTTCGAGACTCTTCTCCCGCTCCAAATTCCAAGAAGGGAAGATGACTGAAATTTCCCTTCTTATCCACCACAGAATCGTGGTGCGATATCTTCTCAAGATATGTTTTGTGGATTGTTCTGCGATACATAGCCGATACAAGAGTAGATTCACCTTTCGCCGGGGCCACTTTCCAGATAGGACTGGGTTTCGGGAATCTTCTCCTGTATCGGTAATAAAAAAGCCCGCTTTTGCGGGCTTTTTTGTTGGCCGACGATCAGCTTATAGACCCAGCGCTTTCGCCACACCCGCTCCATATGCCGGATCGGCTTTGGTGCAGTTGGCAATATGCCGCAGCTGTATTTCTTTCGCGGCGCCGCCGATGGCCCGTGCCGTATTGTCGAACAGGCGCTGCTGTTCATCCGCGCTCATCAACTGGAACAGAGCCCGCGGCTGCGAATAATAGTCATCGTCGACGCGGTGATTCCAGTGGTCCGCCATGCCTTCGATCGCTAGCGGCGGTTCGGCGAAGTCCGGCTGGTTCTGCCATTCGCCTTTGCTGTTCGGCTCGTAGCCGATGGTGCCGCCATGATTATTATCGATCCGCATCGCGCCATCGCGGTGCGAGGCATGGAATGGGCACTTCGGCGCATTGACCGGGATTTGATGATGGTTGACGCCCAGGCGATAGCGCTGTGCGTCGCCGTAAGAAAACAACCGTCCTTGCAGCATCTTGTCCGGCGAAAAGCTAATGCCTGGAACCACGTTGGCGGGATTGAACGCTGCTTGCTCAACCTCGGCAAAATAGTTCTCGGGATTGCGGTTCAATTCCAGCATGCCGACTTCGATCAGCGGGTAATCCTTGCGCGGCCAGACTTTGGTCAGATCGAAGGGATTGATGTGATAGGTGCCGGCTTCTTTCTCCGGCATGATTTGCACAAACAATTTCCAGCGCGGGAAGTCTTTGTTCTCGATGCTGTCGAACAGATCGCGTTGCGCGCTTTCGCGATCGCGGCCGACTAATTCCGTCGCTTCCGCATCGGTCATGTTTTCGATGCCTTGCATCGTCTTGAACGTGAACTTGACCCAATGGCGTTCGTTCTTGGCATTGATGAAACTGAAGGTGTGGCTGCCGAAGCCATGCATGTGGCGGTAGGTGCGCGGCAGGCCGCGATCGCCCATCACGATGGTGATCTGGTGCAGCGCTTCCGGCAGCAAAGTCCAGAAATCCCAATTATTGTCGGCGCTGCGCAAATTGGTTTTCGGATCGCGTTTGACGGCGCGGTTCAGATCCGGAAAATTCAGTGGGTCGCGCAAGAAAAATACCGGAGTGTTGTTGCCCACCAGGTCCCAGTTGCCTTCTTCGGTATAAAACTTGACCGCAAAGCCGCGAATGTCCCGTTCCGCATCGGCCGCGCCACGTTCGCCGGCGACTGTCGAAAAGCGCAAAAACAAATCGGTCTTTTTGCCGATTTCAGAAAAAATCTTGGCCTTCGTATATTGGGTGATGTCATGGGTGACGGTGAACGTGCCGTAGGCGCCGGAGCCCTTGGCATGCATGCGGCGTTCCGGAATCACTTCGCGGTCAAAGTGTGCCAGCTTCTCCAGAAACCATACGTCTTGCAATAATGCAGGGCCGCGCGGTCCGGCAGTTTGTATATTCTGATTGTCGACCACCGGTGCGCCGGCTGCGGTTGTAAGCTTTTTCATGTGATGACCTTTCAAGTGCGGGAGGGGAATTTCTATTGGTTATTATGCACAATGCGAATGAATAGATAAAATTAATTTTATATTTAATTTTAATAGTTATTGTCTACCATTGTGAAAGCGCTCATACCTCCGGCAGCGGCGTCCGCTCATCGTCGCCGGGCACTGGATCGAAGCGTTGCTCGCGCCATTTGTCCTTTGCGGCGTCGATCTTAGCCTGATCGCTGGCAACGAAATTCCACCAAATCAAGCGCGGCCCATTGATAGGCGCACCGCCCAGCAGCATCAACTGGGACGCCTCGTTGGCTTTAATTTCAACCGCCGTCGCAGGCTTCAGCACTGCCAGCACACCCGCTTCCAGCACATCGCCATCAATCGTGATGCGGCCGCTGAGGACATACACTGCTTGCTCCGGGTATTCCGGCGCCAGCGTGAAATGGGCATCGGCCGCCATCTCGGCAGCCACATATAAGGTCGGCGAATGGACCGTGACAGGCGACTCCCGGCCGAATGCGCGGCCGGCGATCACGCGCAGCTGATAGCCGTCGCCGCTGACCAACGGCAGCGTTGCCGCCGCATGATGCGAAAAGGCCGGGGCGCATTCTTCGTCGGCCAGCGGCAGCGCAACCCAGGTCTGGATGCCGTGCAGACGCCAGCCGCTGGCGCGTTTGGCATCCGGTGTGCGTTCAGCATGGACAATGCCGCGGCCCGCGGTCATCCAGTTGACGTCGCCGGGAATGATCTGCTGGTCGTTGCCCAGACTGTCATGGTGGCGAATCGCGCCTTCGAACAGGTAGGTGACGGTGGCCAGGCCAATGTGTGGATGCGGACGAACGTTGATGCCTTCGCCAACGGCGAATTCGACCGGTCCCATATGATCAAAGAAAAGAAAGGGGCCAACGCTTTGATGGCGACCTGCCGGCAGTACGCGGCGCACCGTCAACTCGCCCAAATCGCGGGCGCGACCCGGAATACGATAAGCAATCGAGTCCTTCATATGATCTCCCGTTGGGTAAATAAGAATCAAAGCATAAGACCTGTTGGGCTATAAATCTTTCAACATAGGTCAACAGGCTATGGCCGGCGCGAATTTAGGAGGTAGGGGGGATTGTAGATATAGGCAGCCGCAGTCGCAATCGGATAAGAGTCCGTGCCAATAGCCGTAATCGCTAGCGGAAAAATACCCGATTCATGATCTGCGTCGCCGGATAGGTCACCAGCGACTGTATCGTTGCCGGCAAGTCGAGTGGCCGCATGATCATCTTGATGGCCATGTCGGCCGATAAATTGGTGCGCACCGTTTTATTCATCTTGGCGCTGATTTTTTGCCGGCGTGCCGGATCATTGGCGAGTTCCGGTGAGCGCATCTTGTGTACGTGACGCAGCGCGCATGCAGCGTCCTCGTTCCGCATTTCCATGATGCGGCGGCGCAAGGCGCCGAAGATGCGACGGCGGCCCAGTCCTTCCTGTTGCCGGAAACGACGGAAGTAGCGGAAGAAATGTTTGTAGTGATTGACTTCATCACGGGCGATGCGGGATGCCAGGTCGCGCAGCACCGGCTCATCGGTGCTACGTGCCAGCGCGTGATAGAGCGTGGCAGTGCCGGCCTCTACCACGCAGCGCGCCGCCATCTCGAGCGCCTTGCTGGGCTCCAGTAGCTCGACCTTGCAATACGTTGAGTATTCATCGAGAAAGCTGCGATACGCAGTTTCCCATTCAAATTCCGGCCACACATGGTTGACATACGCCCGTAGCGCTTGTCCGTGCTGCAATTCTTCGACTTCCCATTGATCGTGTAGCCAATTGGAAATCTCCGGTTCATCGCCGTAATAAGCGACCAGGTTTTGCGTGTACAGATCGGAGCCGCTTTCGACAAATGATGCGCAGGTCACCAAATAGAAAAGGTTTTCATCAGGCCTGACATGCGCAATATCAATCTGTGAAAAATCGAGATCCGAAATTTTCCAATGCGCATGCATTTCGCGGCCTTCTTTATTCATGATCAATCTCTCCATGCGTTGTGACTGACAGTGGTGAAAGAACGTTAGGTCGACGGACTGGCTACTATATGACGCGTACCTTGGCACATCGTTCACGGTACACGATTCCTTGGCGCTGTGCATAGGCCGCACTCGTGCTAGGATAAAAATCTTACTGGCAAGCGAGGCGAAAATGAGCGATCAAGATACAACAGGCGATAAGGTCGAATATCGTGGTTATGTCATTCTGGCAAAGCCGGTGCAAGGGCATGACGATCTTTGGCATGACGGCTATCAAATTCTAAAAGCGGGCGCCAGCGTGTCCAGCCGCACCAACACCGAAAGCGCTCATGCCAGCCGCAGCAGCGCCTACGACAGCAGTATCGAATTTGCCAAGATCGAGGTCGATAACCTGGTCGCGCTGACCGGGTGATTGGTTCCAATCCGCATTGGAATAACCGCAGCGGGGCACTCATGAACATTCATGCATTGACTGCAGTACGGAACAGGATGGCGGTTCATCGGGTCCCGGAACCGAGTCCGGCAGAAGGGCCGATACCGTTTCCCGGTCCGCCGCCGGTTCCGGAGCAGGAGCCGGTGCCGGATCATAATCCGTCGGCACCAGGACAAGCGGCAGGAAGTTGACGTTAGGGTGCCCGTTAGTGGTGCGCCCGCCCGAGCTTGTGTTCAAGCCGGCTTTGCACCCGTTCGAAACAAAGACTCAGGCACCAATAGATGAGCGCGGCTGCCAGATAGAGCGGCAATGGGCGGAAAGTCACGGCGATGATTTCCTTGGTGGCCAACATCAGTTCGGTCACCGTGATGACGGATACCAGCGAAGTGTCTTTGATCAGGCTGATCAGGGTATTGCTCATCGAAGGTATCGCAATCCGGATGGCCTGCGGAATCACGATGTAGCGTAGCGTTTGCCAGTAATTCAAGCCGAGGCTGTAACTGGCGCCCCACTGATCCTTGTCGACCCCCAGAATCGCACCGCGCAGGCTCTCCGATAGATAGGCGCCGGCGTTCAGGCTTAATGCCAGGATGCCGGCGGTCAGCGGCGAGAAGCTGATGCCGATGCTGGGGAGACCGTAATAAATGACGAAAATCTGCACCAGCAGCGGCGTGCCGCGCATCAGGCTGACATAGATGCTGGCCGGCCAGCGGACCGGGCGCTGCGGCAAGATGCGCGCCACCGCCAACGGAAAACCGAGCAGCAGTCCGCCCAGCATCGAGGCAATCGCAAAGAGCAAGGTATAGCCGACACCTTTGAGCAAGGTCGGTGCCGCCTGCTGTAGCAATTCCAGTATTTCCATATTCTCTCTGTCAAAAAAACATCCCCGCAGTGAGCGGGGATGGCGGGGTGGGCAATTGTACCGTGAGCGCTATGCAAAGCGGCCTTAACGCGCGGCCGGTGCCTTACTGACATCCATGCCAAACCACTTGAACGATACCTGCTTGAAGCTGCCGTCTTTCAAAATCTCGTCGAGTGCCTTATTCAGCGCTGCCTCAAATTTCGGATTGCCTTTCTGGAACGGGATGCCGATCTTGTCGACGTCGCCGAACGCAGCTCCGGCTTTCAGCGGCAGTGTGGAATTTTTCAACAGGTATCCTACCAGCAGACTGTCGTTCAGTGCAGCGTCGATGCGGCCGCTGGCCAGGTCAGCCAGATATTCCTGGGCGCCCGGATAAGTCTTGACGTCGATACCGGGAACCGCCTTGGCCTTTTGTTCGAAGTTGGTGCCTTGGCCAAGGCCGAGTTTGAAGCCTTTCAACGATTCCAGGCTGGTGAAATTGCGCTTCTCATCCTTTCTGACGATCAGCCGTGCGCTGGAGAGCGTGTACGGCTGTGAAAAATCGAAGACCTTTTTACGGTCTTCGGTAATGCCGACCTGATTCAGGATCACATCGTACTTGCCAGCGCTGAGTCCGGCCAGAATACCGCTCCATTCAGTGGTGGTGAATTCCGGCGTAACTCCCAGTTTGGCCGCAATCAGTTTGGCGACATCGACTTCAAATCCGGTCAGTTGGCTGGTTTTCGGATCTTTGAAATTGAACGGAGGATAGGTGCCTTCCATCGCCACTTTCAAGGTGCCGCGTGCTTTGACGGTATCCAGCAGATCCGCTGCGAAGGAGTGGATGGTGAGGCTGGAGATCAGCACGGCAGCTGCGATTTTGCTCAGTTTGGACAGGGTTATTGAGGCCATTTTTTTATCCTTCGGTGAGAGTTTTTAGAAGGGCGTTGCAGCGACTATGTTAAACGTTATGTCCGGCAAATGTGAAGTAACGGTTTTGTGGATTGATAGTCGTTTATCGCGCTTGTGACGCCAAGCAGCAGCGCAAGCATAGCAGTGAATCTACGCAGTTGGCGACGTGCCGCCGTTCTTGCGCGCCGCCAGTTCCAGCGTCAGCAATTCAAACTGGCGGTACAGTGCGGCCGCTTGCGGATCCCATTGCTGAACTGCTTGATATTGGCGCCTCACGGTGGCCATGTCGCCGCGCGCGATGGGACCGGTCAACGCGGCTGCCGGGCCGAGCTTGAAAGCATTGGCAGCGCTTTCAAGCAGCAGGGGTTCGATCAGTTTCAATGCGATCTCCGGAGGCAGGCCGGCTTCCACGTAAGCCTGGCTGGCGACATCGATCAGCGTGACCAGGTAATTGGAGGCAAACACCGCTGCCGCGTGATACAAAACTTTGCTGTCGCGTTTGATGTTGACCGCCTGTGCACCGATGGCATTAAAGGCCGGCGTCAGGACGGCAAGCGCGGCAGCATCGCCTTCGCTGCCGCACCAAGTGCCGGCGAAGTGCAGCGCCACCTGCTGCGGGTCGGCGAAGCTGCGGATCGGGTGGATGCTGGCTAGTGCGGCCCCTTGTAATCCGGCCGCTGCCAAGTCGTGCGACGACAATGCACCGCTGCAGTGAAACACGATGCTATCGCTGTTGAGTTTGCCGCTGGCGGCGAGCGCTTCGCAGCAGGCGGCAATCTGGTCGTCGCCGGCCGCAATCAGGTAAATGTCGGCGTTGCGCAGCTCGTCGTAACTGGCGGCCGCGGCACCGGCGCCGATGAAGTTGCAGGCTTGCTGCGCGCTGGCGACCGAGCGGTTCAGCACGTCCAGCAACTGAAAAGTCTGCTGCGCATGCCACAGTCTTCCCAGTGTTTTGCCGACCTTGCCGCAGCCGATGATGCTCAGGGTTTTAGGGCCATTGCCGGCGGCCCCGCCGTCATCAGCCAGGCCGGTGCCTAGTTGCCGAGCTGTTCCAGTGCTTCCTGCTGTTCCAGCCATTCCGCCTCCAGTTGCGTCAGTTCCTTCGCGTAAAACGCCTGATCGGTCAACAGCGTCGCCAATTCCTTTTTCTTGTCCTTGTCGTAGATTTCCGGTTCGGCCAGACGGTTATCGACCGCCGTTTTTTGCGCCGTGCGCTTGGCAATTTGCTCATCCAGGCGCTTGATGCGCGCTTCGATCGGCTTCTTCAGCGCTGTCAGTTTTTGCCGGGCTTCCGCTTCGAGACGCTTCTGTTCGCGGCGATCGGCGCCGTCGCCAGCGGTGCTCGGGGCCGGGGCTACCGCGCTGGCGATTTTTGCTTTGGCGCTGGGCTTCGGCAATGCGGCATCGCTTGCACTATTCTTGGCCGCCAGCTTGGTCTTGAACAGCCAATCCTTGTAGTCATCCAGATCGCCGTCGAACGGCTGCACCTTGCCGTCGGCGACGATGATGAATTGGTCGGTGGTGGCGCGCAGCAAATGACGATCATGCGATACCAGCACCAGCGTCCCTTCGAACTGCGCCAGCGCCATGGTCAGCGCTTCGCGGGTTTCCAAGTCCAGATGGTTGGTCGGTTCATCCAGCAGCAGCAGGTTGGGGCGCTGCCAGACAATCAGGGCCAGCGCCAGGCGTGCTTTTTCGCCGCCGGAAAACGGTGCGATCGAGCTGGTGACCATAGGCCCGTTGAAATTGAAGCTGCCCAGGAAATTGCGCAATTCCTGCTCGCGCACAGTCGGCGCGATTTTCCCCATATGCCACAGCGGCGATTCGTCGTGCCGCAGCATTTCGACTTGATGCTGGGCGAAGTAACCGATCGACAAACCTTTGCCGAACTGGGTGGTGCCGAACAGCGGATTCAATTCGTTGGCGATGGTTTTGATGAAGGTCGATTTGCCGGCGCCGTTGACGCCCAGTAGACCGATGCGCTGGCCGATTTGCAGCGAGAAATTGATGCCGGCGACAATCACCTTCTCGGTGACCTCGTGACTGGTCGCGCTCTCGGTGCGATAGCCGGCACTCACATCTTCCATCACCAGCAATGGATTTGGCGCGCTCAGCGGCACCCGGAATTCGAATGAAAACTCGGCCGCTGCGCGCAACGGCGCCAGCTCTTCCATCTTGGCCAGCGCCTTCATCCGGCTTTGCGCCTGACGGGCTTTGCTGGCCTGAGCCTTGAAGCGGTTGATGAACGATTCCAGATGGGCGCGCTGGCGCATTTGCTTTTCGAGCGTGCCGGCGGCCAGCTCCATTTGCGCGGCGCGCTGGCGTTCGAACGAAGAGTAATTGCCCGAATAGCGCTTCAGTTTGCGCTCATCGATATGCACGATGACGTTCACCACGCCATCCAGGAAATCGCGGTCATGCGAGATGATGATCAGGGTGCCGGGATAGCGCTTCAGCCAGTCCTCGAGCCAGATGATGGCGTCCAGATCCAGATGGTTGGTCGGCTCATCGAGCAGCAACAGGTCGGATGGGCACATCAGGGCTTGCGCCAGATTCAGGCGCATGCGCCAGCCGCCGGAAAAACTGGCTACCGGCTGCTGCATTTGCGCAAGCGAGAAACCGAGGCCGGTCAGCAATTGCTCCGCGCGCGAGCGCACCGTGTACGCATCGGCATCGGCCAGCGCGCTGTACAGCTCGCCGATCAGCGTGCCGTTGGCGGCGCTTTCAGGTTCGCTTTCAAGGAAGGCCAGTTCTTCTTCCAGGCGGCGCAGCGTGACGTCACCGTCGATCGCATATTCCAGCGCCGGCCGATCCAGCGCCGGGGTTTCTTGCGCAACATAAGCCATGCGCCACTTGGAAGGAAAGTCGATCTCGCCCAGGTCGGCGTGCAGTTCGCCGCGCAGCAAGCCGAACAGGCTGGATTTACCGGCACCGTTGGCGCCGATCAGGCCGATCTTGTCGCCCGGGTTGAGGGTGACGTCGACATTGTCGAGCAGGGGCTTGATGCCGCGGGCCAGTGAGACCTGTTGAAAACGTATCATTAATTATTGAGGCTATCGGTAAATTTATATTTATACATCTGCGTTGAATCGCATCGTATGGAGAAGGCGAAGCTATGCCGTTGCCACCTCTAAAAACCGTAGCGAGCGGCCCAAGGTCGGGACGACGAAGTTGCAACACCTGCAGCCGTACGGAGCGGGCGAGCATCGCAGTCCCGAGATTGGGTCGCGCAGTAGGTTTTTAGAGGTGGCTTCATGGCAATTGATCGGCGGTTAGCAGGAACACCATATCGTCGCCGGCACTGGTCGAGACCCAGGTCATTTCCAGGTCGGGGAAAGCGGCTTCGGCGAAGGCGCGTTCGTTGCCGATTTCGACGATCAATACGCCGTTCTTGGTCAGGCGCTGTTTGGCGCCGGCCACGATCTTGCGCACCAGGTCCATGCCGTCATCGCCGCCAGCCAAGGCAATCTGCGGTTCGCACAGATATTCCTTGGGCAGCTTGCTCATCGAGCCGCTATTGACGTAAGGCGGGTTGGTCACGATCAGGTCGTATTTTTTCTCCGGAACCTTGCTGTACAGATCCGATTCGATCAGCGTGATGCGGTCCTGCAAAGCGTAGTCGTCGACGTTGCGACGCGCCACCGCCAATGCATCGGCAGAGATGTCGGCGGTATCCACGTGCGCCTGCGGGAAGGCATCGGCCAGCATGATAGGCAGGCAGCCGGAACCGGTGCACAACTCGAGGATGTTGCTGACCGCAGCAGGATCCTGCACCCACGGCGAGAAGTGATCCGGGATCAGCTCGGCGATGAACGAGCGCGGCACGATCACGCGCTGATCGACGTAAAAGCGGTATTCGCCGAGCCAGGCTTCATTCGTAATATAGGCAGCCGGTATGCGGTCGGTGCTGCGCTGTTCAATCACATGCATGACGGCCTCGATTTCCTGCGGCAGCAAACGGGCGTCGAAGAACGGCTCAAGTTTGTCCAGCGGCAATTTGAGTGTGTGCAGGATCAGGTAGGCGGCTTCGTCCAGCGCGTTGCTGCTGCCGTGGCCAAAGAACAGTTCGGCGGTGTTGAAGCGGGTGACCGCATAGCGCAACAGGTCGCGAATGGTGGAGAAGGGATGTGATGTCATGGCGCGAATTATAGGGTACGGGGTGAATCGGGGGCTTATTTGGACTATTTTGCTTGCGGAATGCCACTGAACTTGAGTTAAACGGGGCCAGAGCTTTTTCGCCTGTCTGATCGCGAAAATGACTCTGACCCCGTTCAAGGAAGCGGCATTTTGACGCGCTTTACAACAGTAAATTTTCCATCGTGCGCCGATAAATGTTTTTCAACGGATCAATGTGGCGCAGCTCGATGTGTTCATCGATTTTGTGGATGCTGCCGTTGGGCGGGCCGAACTCGATCACTTGCGGGCAAATCTGCGCGATGAAGCGGCCGTCGGACGTGCCGCCGGTGGTCGACAGCTCGGTGTCGAGGCCGGTTTCCGCCTTGATCGCGTTCGCCAGGGCATTGCTGAGATCGCCGCGCGGCGTCAGGAACGGCAGGCCGCCGACCGTCCATGCCAGCGTGTATTCAAAGCCGTGGCTATCCAGGATCGCGTGCACTCTTTGCTGCAAGCCTTCGACCGTGCTGGCGGTTGAAAAGCGGAAATTGAAGTCGATCACCAGCTCTCCCGGGATCACATTGGAAGCGCCGGTGCCGCCGTGGATATTCGACATTTGCCAGGAGGTCGGCAGATAGTATTCGTTGCCTTCGTCCCATTTTTCCGCGACCAAGTCGGCCAATGCCGGCGCCGCCAGATGAATCGGGTTTTTGGCCAGATGCGGATAGGCGATATGACCCTGAATGCCTTTCACCGTCAGCTTGCCGGACATGGTGCCGCGACGGCCATTCTTGATCATGTCGCCCAGTTCGCCGCTGGAGGTCGGCTCGCCGACGATGCAGTAATCGAGTTGCTCGCCGCGCGCTTTCAATTGCCGGCAGACGACCACCGTGCCGTCGGTTGCCGGACCTTCTTCGTCGCTGGTGATCAGGAAGCCGATCGACCCTTTGTGTTGCGGATGGGCCTGGGTAAATTCTTCGACCGCAACTACCATCGCCGCGATCGAGGTCTTCATGTCGGCCGCACCGCGGCCATACAATTTGCCGTCGCGCCGGCTCGGCAGGAAAGGATCGGATTGCCACTGTTCACGCGGGCCGGTCGGGACCACGTCGGTGTGGCCGGCAAAAACCAGCAGCGGCTGCGCCGATCCCTTGCGCGCCCACAGATTGGTGACTTCGCCGGATTGGATGGTTTCGCAGTCGAAACCGAGCGGCGCCAGCAGTTCGATCAGGCGCGCCTGGCAGCCTTTGTCCTGCGGCGTGACAGATGACAGCGCAATCAGCTCTTCAGTGAGCGCGAGGGTTTTGCTCACGGCGTTTTTTTCGATCGTCATTGGTTGAAAATTTGTTGGTAGAGCTCATCCGAAAAGCCGACATAAGTGCGTTTGCCGGTGAACAATACCGGCCGCTTGATAATCGACGGCAGCTCGATCATCAACGGCGTGGCGCTGACGCCGTCGGTGATGCTGGTGCGGCGTTGTTCCGACAGGCCGCGCCAGGTGGTGCCTTTGCGATTGATCAGCACATCCCAGGCGACGTCCGCCAGCCAGGTGGTGATCAATTGTTGCGTGATGCCGTCTTTTTTGAAATTGTGAAAAGTGTAGGCGATTTCCTGATCGTCAAGCCAGGTGCGGGCTTTCTTGACCGTATCGCAGTTGGGGATGCCGTAAAGAGTAATTGTCATAGTTGAAAACCGCATGGAATGTGGCATTTTATCCGTTTTCCGCGGCGCCAACCACGTATAAGCAGCCGCTTGAGAGCGCATGCAGGCGTTGCCCAAAGAAACTTTGCGGAGCAGAAATTGCCGTGCCGTCCAGGCGCGATTTTCGTTCCTTTCGGTCGGTCCAATAATATCTATAATTAATTGATCAAGACCGCCGAATGCCGTGACAGCCGGTTTCCAATCCCTTCTCATATGGTCACGCTGCAACTATCCGAGTTTCTTCGCGCCAGCCTTGAGCGTTGGGCGCATGCCGGTTATCCGGTGGAAACTTGCGGCCTCCTGCTCGGCGAGCGCAACAGTGCATGCAGCACCATCAAGCGCGTGACGCAGGCCAAGAATCTGAGCCACGAGCGGACCCGCGATCGCTATCTGCTGGACCCGCAGGATTTCCTGGCTGCGGACAATGCGGCCCGTGCCAACGGCATGGAAGTCCTCGGCATCTGGCACACCCATCCGGACCATCCGGCACGGCCTTCGGAAATCGACCAGGCCGCGGCGTGGCCGGAATGGTCGTACCTGATTCTCGCCGTGACCCGCGACGGCGTGAAGGACATCCGCTCATGGCGTTTGAACGGGGACATGAAGTTCGACGAGGAGGTGATTCAATCATGAGCCAGGTGGCTATCCGCATCCCGACTCCCTTGCGTGCGTATACCCAGGGTGCCGACGAAGTGCTGGTTGAGGCGGCGACCGTGGGTGAAGCGCTGGCGACACTGGGCACGCGGCACGACGGCGTGCTGCCGCGGTTGCTCACGGCCGATGGCGAGCCGCGCCAATTCGTCAATTTCTACCTGGGCAGCCAGAACGTGCGGGCGCTCAACGGATTGCAGACGCCGGTGAGCGATGGCGACGTGCTGTCCATCATTCCTGCCGTCGCCGGAGGAAATAATCATGCTAGCCAAAGAACGCAGGTTGATTGAACTGAGAGCCGGGATTGAGGAAGTGACGCCGGCCCAGGCGCTGGCCTTGCAGGCCCAAGGTGCGGCATTGATCGATGTGCGCGAAGCGGATGAAATCGCGCTGGGCAGTCCGCCCGGCGCTTACCGCCTGGGGCGCGGCTACCTGGAACTGCGGATTGAAGATGCGGTGCCGGATTTCGCGCAGCCGCTGGTGACCATGTGCAACGGCGGCGTGCGTTCGCTGTTCGCGGCCGAGGATTTGCGACGGCTCGGCTACACCCAGCTGTATTCGATGCGCGGCGGCTTTGCGCGTTGGAAAAACGAGGGCCTGCCGTTCGAAATCCCGTCCAGCCTCGACCAGCGTGCACGCGCACGCTACGCGCGCCATCTGATGATGCCGGAAGTGGGCGAGGCCGGGCAGCTCAAGCTGATCAACAGCAAAGTGTTGTTGATCGGCGCCGGCGGACTGGGTTCTCCGGCGGCGCTTTACCTGGCCGCCGCCGGCGTCGGCACGCTCGGCATCGTCGATCATGACGTGGTCGACCGCAGCAATTTGCAGCGCCAGATCCTGCATGCGGAGGCGCGCATCGGCATGCCCAAAGTGGCGTCCGCGCGGCAGTCGCTGGAGGCGCTGAATCCCTCGGTAAAAGTGCAGACTTTCGAGACCCGGCTCGACAGCAGCAATGTCGAAGAGATTTTCAAAGGCTTCGATCTGATCGTCGATGGCTCGGACAATTTTCCTACCCGCTACCTGGTCAACGATGCCTGCGTCAAGCTTGGATTGCCCAACGTACACGGCTCGGTATTCCGCTTCGAAGGCCAGGTCACGGTGTTCTGGCCGAAGCATCCGGGACGGCGCGGCCCATGCTACCGCTGCCTCTATCCGGAACCGCCGCCGCCTGACCTGGCGCCGTCCTGTGCCGATGCCGGGGTGCTGGGCGTGCTGCCCGGCGTGATCGGCATATTGGAAGCGGTGGAAGCCATCAAGCTGCTGCTCGGAATCGGCGATCCGCTGGTGGGACGCCTGCTCGCATACGACGCACTGAGAGCCAGCTTTACCGAGTTTGAGCTGCAACGCGATCCGGCTTGCCGCTATTGCGGCGATGCGGCCAAAGCCATCGAATACGTCGATTACGAACAATTCTGCGCCGGGGTCGCCGCATGACGGCGGCAGCGCCTGCGGCACATGACGCGCACGGACTGCTGGCCGGGATCGGCCATACCCCACTGGTGGAAATTGAACTGGTGCGCCAGGTGGCGCCCGCCACCCGCCTGTTCGCAAAACTGGAGAGCGTCAATCCCGGCGGCTCGATCAAGGACCGGCCGGTCGCACGCATGCTGTTGCAGGCGATCGCCGCCGGCCGTTTCGCCGGCGGCAAAAGGCTGCTCGATTCTTCTTCAGGCAATGCCGGGATTTCCTACGCGATGTTGGGTGCCGCGCTCGGCGTCCCGGTTACCATCGTGGTGCCGGGCAACGCCAGCCAGGAACGGCTGCAGCGCATCAAGGCCTATGGTGCGGAACTGATCATCACCGATCCGATAGAAGGCTACGATTGCGCCGTGCGCACCGCGCAACGGCTGGCGGTCCAGCAGCCAGCGCGCTATTGGCATTGCGACCAATACAGCAATGCCGACAACTGGAGTGCCCACTACCACCAGACAGCGGTCGAGATCCTGGCGCAATTGCATATCTGCACCGGCGCAGCGCCCGATGCGTTGGTCGCCGGCGTCGGCACCGGTGGCACGCTGACCGGCGTCGCACGCAGGCTGCGCGAAGTTCGTCCCGACCTGCATGTGGCGGCAGCGATTCCGGAAACCTTTCCGGGGATCGAGGGCTTGAAGCCGCTCGGCCATCCTGGCGACATCGTGCCCGCCTTGCTCGATCAGTCGCTGATCGACGAGCGCGTGGCGGTCAGCCTGGAAGAAGCCGTCGCGATGTGCCGGCGGCTGGCATTGTGCGGACTGTTTGTCGGCCCATCTTCAGGCGCATTTGTCCATGTGGCGTTGAAGCTTGCTGCCAGCGGAAAATATCGCAGCATCGTCACGCTGCTCAGCGATACCGGCGAGCGCTATGGTTCGACCGATATGTGGAATACGGATTCTGACTGGCGGCGAGACAAAATTTTGACTTGAATTGATGGAGCGGTCGCAGAATTGCGGAGCGGGGATTGGCGGTGCGCAGGTTGGTGAGATCCTGGGTCCGCATCGGTCATGCGGACCCAAGTAATACGTGGTGCCGGTTACAGATCCAGATTGAATTCGGTGAAGGTGGCGCCTTCAGCTTGTTCCGGCTCTGGCAGCTTTGGTTCCGGGGCCTTTTTCGAGGCTGGAGTGTGATTGTTGATCAGCCAGTACAAATTGCTTGGCGAATCCGCGTGAGCCAGCGCTTCTTCCTGCGTGATGAGGCCGTCTTCGATCAACTGCATCAGCGCCTGCTCGAAAGTTTGCGATCCGGGGGCCAGGCTTTTCTCCATCGCCTCCTTGATCTGACTGATTTTGTCTTCTTCAATCAGTTCGGAAACGTGGCGCGTATTGAGCATGATCTCGACCGCCGGGGTGCGCTCGCCGTTGACCGTGGTCACCAGCCGCTGCGAGACGATGGCGGCCAAGGTGGAGGCCAGATCTTCCAGCAGCGCCGGACGATTTTCAAGCGGGTAAAAGCTGATCACGCGATTCAGCGCGCGGTAGGTATTGTTGGCGTGCAGCGTTGATACCACCAGATGACCGGATTGAGCGTAGGCGAGGGCGGCGGACATGGTTGCCTTGTCGCGGATTTCGCCGATCAGGATGCAATCCGGAGCTTGCCGCAACGCGTTCTTGAGCGCGCCGTCGAGATCGTCGGTATCGGTGCCGATCTCGCGCTGATTGACGATCGAACGGTGATTCTGGAACAGGAATTCGATCGGATCTTCCAGCGTCAGGATGTGGCCGGCCTGGGCCTTGTTGCGATGGTTCAGCATCGACGCGATGGTGGTCGATTTGCCGGAACCGGTGGAGCCGACCACCAACAGCAAGCCGCGTTTGCGTCCAATCAGTTCGATCAATGCCGGCGGCAGCCTGAGCGTTTCGAAAGCCGGAATTTCGATCGGGATATAACGGATCACGGCAGAGATATTGCCGCGCTGGCGGAACGCCGACAGCCGGAAGCTGCCGATGCCGGCAATCGGCAAGCCGATGTTCAGTTCGTTATTGCGATCCAGCTCCTGCAGCCGTTCGCTCGGCACGACTTCCTGCAGCAGCATCTGGATGGTGTTGGTATCCATGTTTTGCTGGTTGACCGGAATCATCCGGCCGCCGATCTTCAGGTGAATCGGCGAGCCGGGCGCCAGGAACATGTCGGATGCTTTTTTATCCCGCATCAGGTGAAACAAACGATCCATTGCCATCAAATAGTCCTTAGTACGGGAAGAGTCATTTTGTTGAAGGAGGGGGAAGTCGCCGCGGTGCGGTGTCTTTTAAACTCTGCTCCGCAATACTTTTCATTGCGATTGAAACGTCTTATCTGATCAGTTGGGGACAGAGTAATTCGTCGCGCTTCGGCGACTCTTAAACTCTGTCCCGCAAATAGTCAAATAGTCAGTTAGGCTTCACGCAGCAGTTCGTTGATTCCGGTCTTGGCACGCGTTTTGGCGTCGACCCGTTTCACGATCACGGCGCAATACAGGCTGTATTTGCCGTCGGCGGAAGGCAGGCTGCCCGATACCACGACCGAACCGGCAGGCACCCGGCCATAGGTGACTTCGCCGGTGGCGCGGTCATAGATCTTGGTCGACTGGCCGATGTACACGCCCATCGAAATAACCGAGTTTTCTTCAACGATGACGCCTTCGACGATTTCCGAGCGGGCGCCGATGAAGCAGTTGTCTTCGATGATGGTCGGGTTGGCTTGCATCGGTTCCAGTACGCCGCCGATGCCGACGCCGCCGGACAGGTGAACGTTCTTGCCGATTTGTGCGCAAGAGCCGACTGTCGCCCAGGTGTCGACCATCGAACCTTCATCGACGTAAGCGCCGATGTTGACGTAGGACGGCATCAGCACCACGTTCTTGCCGATGAAGCTGCCGTGCCGGGCAACTGCCGGTGGCACCACGCGGAAGCCGCCTTTGGCGAAATCTTCGGCGGTGTAATTGGCGAACTTGGTCGGCACCTTGTCGTAAAACTGCATGTTGTCGCCGGCCGGCATCGGCAGGTTGTCTTCCAGCCGGAACGACAGCAGCACGGCTTTCTTGACCCATTGATTGACGACCCAGTTGCCGTCTGTTTTTTGCGCTACGCGCAAGGTGCCTTGATTCAGTTCGGCGATGACTTTGGCGACCGCTTCGCGGACATCGGCTGGTGCGGTCTTGGGGGCAAAGTCGGCGCGCTGTTCCCAGGCCTGGTCGATAAATTCTTGCAGAGATTGCGTCATGATGTGTCGATTCAAAAAATAAGATTAAAAAAGCAAAAGCGTCATTCATGACGATCAGGGCAGTGGCGCTGCATCGTCATGGTGAAAGATGAATAGGCTCTTATAGGCCGCGGCAAAACTCAACTATTCGATGTGCGGCTTCCAGGCATTCATCCACCTCGGCGACTAGCGCCATGCGTATCCGCTGCTGGCCCGGATTGCTGCCATGCGCATCGCGCGCTAAATAGCTGCCGGGCAATACGGTGACATTATATTCGGCATACAGGCGCTTGGCGAAGTCGATATCCGAGATCGATGCCAGTTTGTCCACCTTGGCCCACAGATAGAAACCGGCATCCGGCAACGCAACGTCCAGCACCTGCTGCAGCACCGGCGTCACTTGTGCGAATTTGGCGATGTATTTTGCGCGGTTTTCGACCACGTGCGTCTCATCGTTCCAGGCGGCGATTGATGCCGCTTGCACCGGTGGGCTCATGGCGCCGCCGTGATAGGTGCGGTACAACAGGAATTTTTTCAGGATGGCGGCGTCGCCGGCGACAAAGCCGGAGCGCATGCCCGGCACGTTGGAGCGCTTCGACAGGCTGGAAAAGGCGATCAGGCGTGGATAGCCATCGCGTCCCAGCTTGTGGGCCGCCTCCAGCCCTCCCAGCGGCGCTTCGCTCTTGAAGTAGATCTCGGAATAACATTCGTCGGCGGCAATCACGAAACCATGACGATCCGATAACGCGAACAATTCTTTCCAGTCGTCCAGCGACAGCACTGCACCGGTCGGATTTCCCGGCGAGCAGACATACAGCAATTTGACTCTCGGCCAGATATCCGCCGGCACGCTGCGGTAGGCGGGGGCAAAGTTGCGCTCGGGATCCGAGTTGACAAAATACGGGTTGGCGCCCGCCAGGTAAGCCGCGCCTTCATAGATTTGATAGAAGGGATTGGGGCACATCACCAGCGCATCGGACTGGGCTGGATCGACTATCGTTTGCGCCAAGGCAAATAGCGCTTCGCGCGAACCGTTGACCGGCAGGATCTGGCTGGCCGGATTCAGCGGCGGCAAGTTGTAGCGCCGCTCCAGCCAGCCAGCAATAGCGGCCCGTAGCGGCTCCGTACCGATGGTGCTGGGGTAGCTGGCCAGGCCGTTCAGGTTGTCGGCCAGCGCGTGCTGGATAAAGGCTGGAGTAGGGTGTTTGGGCTCGCCGATGCCGAGACTGATCGGCGTGTATGCCGGATTCGGCGTGACGTCGGAAAACAACGCCCGCAGTTTTTCAAATGGATACGGTTGCAACCGGTCTAGTAAGGGATTCACGTGGGTAATTAATGGCAGATGAATAACAGCAGATGAGGTGAGGTCGAATGCGAAGATTTTTGCTGTTTGCATTATATACAGAAGTAAGGCCGGCCCGGCTGGAATGCGTGCCGGGAACTGTTGCCGGAGCGTCGCTATTCAGATCGTATGAGCCTGGGGCTGAATGTTATGATGTCGCCCTCCAGCGAGGTTTTTTCTCGTTTTTCATGTAGTTAAGTTTGGCGGCTGTATCGGCGCCGACTTTGATAAAAAAACTGACGATAACGTGCGTTTAACTTCCATTAAATTATCGGGATTCAAGTCGTTCGTCGATCCCACCAATTTTCAGGTGCCTGGCCAGCTGGTCGGCGTCGTGGGTCCCAATGGTTGCGGCAAGTCCAACATCATCGACGCCGTGCGCTGGGTCCTGGGCGAATCCAAGGCTTCCGAGTTGCGCGGCGAGTCGATGCAGGACGTCATTTTCAACGGCTCCAGCTTCCGCAAGCCGGCCGGCCGCTCGTCGGTGGAACTGGTGTTCGATAACTCCGCGGGCAAGGCTGCCGGGCAGTGGGGGCAATACGCCGAAATCGCCGTCAAGCGCACGCTGACGCGCGACGGTACGTCGACTTATTACATCAATAACCAGGCGGTGCGCCGGCGCGACATCCAGGATATTTTCCTGGGCACCGGGCTCGGCCCGCGCGCCTACGCGATCATCGGCCAGGGCATGATTTCGCGGATCATTGAAGCCCGTCCCGAAGAGTTGCGGATTTTCCTGGAAGAGGCTGCCGGCGTATCGAAATACAAGGAGCGCCGCCGCGAAACCGAAAACCGCCTGAACGACACGCGCGAAAACCTGGTGCGGGTGGAAGACATCCTGCGCGAACTGAACAGCAACCTGGAAAAGCTGCAGAGCCAGGCGGCGGTCGCCAAGAAGTTTCACGAGATGCAAGCCGACCAGGACGAAAAGCAAAAGCTGCTGTGGCTGTTGCGCAAGAACGAAGCGCAGGCGGAGCAGGAGAAATTTTTCCGCGAAATCGAAAAAGCGCAAACCGATCTGGAAGAACAGACCGCCAAGCTGCGGCATGTCGAAACCGAACTCGAACATATGCGCCAGGCGCATTACGCGGCCGGCGACCGCATGCATCAGGCGCAAGGGCATCTTTACCAGACTAACTCGGAAATCGGCAGCCTGGAAGCGCAAATCAAGTTTGTGATCGAATCGCGCAACCGTCTGCAATCGCAACTGAACTCACTGACCGCGCAGCGCGATCAATGGCAGCGCCAGGGCACGCAGCATCAGGACGATTTGATGGAAGCGGAGATCCATCTGGAAGAATTGGCGGCACGGGTCGAACAATCGCAGGAGGCGTCGCAGCAGCAGAGCGATCGGCTGCCGGCATTGGAACAAAGCTGGCGCGAAGCGCAATTGAAAAGCACCGAGTCGCGCGCCAAGATCATGCAGATCCAGCAGCAGATCGAACTGGAATCGACGCACCAGCGCAACGCTTCAAACATACTGAATGGATTGACCGGCCGCCGCGAGCGTCTGTCGCAAGAAAAGAATGGCCTGAACCTGCCGGATAACGCGCATCTGACCAATCTCAGAATGCAGCTGGAAGAAAAGCAGGCCGGACTGGAAGAAGTCTGCATGCAGCTGGAAGAGGTGCAGGAGCAGCAACCACGACTGGAAGAAGAACGCCGCAGCGCGCAGCAACAAGTCAACAGCGAAACCGCCAGCAATGCGCAGCTGGAAGCGCGCCTGACGGCCCTCAAGCAATTGCAGGAAAGCGTGCAGTCCGAAGGCAAAGTACAGCCCTGGCTGCAAAAACATGAACTGGCCGGCTTGCCGCGTCTGTGGCAAAAGCTGCATATCGCCCAGGGCTGGGAGACGGCGCTGGAATCGGTATTGCGCGAGCGTACTTCGGCGCTCGAAATGTCCAATCTGGATTGGGCCAAGGCCTTCTTCAACGATGCGCCGCCGGCCAAGCTGGCATTGTTTACCCCGAACGCTATCGCTCCGGCCAGCGGCAATGGCGCTGCTGCCGGCCTTAAACCATTCCTTAATTTATTGCAGCTGAATGATCCCGGCTTGCGCGCGCTGATGCAGGACTGGCTGCACAACGTCTACGCTGCCGACGACACTGTCAGCGCGTTTGCCGAGCGCAGCAAACTGCCGCTAGGCGCCTGCTTCGTCACCCGTCAGGGACACGTGATCAGCAACAGCAGCGTGCGCTTTTATGCCTCGGATTCGGAGCAGGACGGCATGCTGGCGCGGCAGCAGGAAATCGAAAACATCACCAAGCAGTTGCGCGCCCAGCAAATGCTGGCCGACGAAGCGCGCTCGCGCTCGGTGCGCGCCGAAGCGGCATTGTCGCAGGCGACCCAGCGCTTGCAGGAGCTGCGCCAGCGCCACAATGGCTTGACCCAGGCAGTGCATGGCTTGCAAATCGACGTGATGAAATTGTCCGAGCTGCAGGAACGCTTTAATCAACGCAGTTCGCAGATTTCCTCCGATCTGGCCGAAATTGCGGCGCAGGAAGGCGAGCAGCAACAAATCAAGATGGAGTCGGAAGCCAAGTTCGAGCAACTCGACGCCGAGTTGGCCGATCTGCAGGAACAGCATGAAGACGGTCAAACCGACTATCTGAATAAAGAGCAGCAACTGAACGATGGCCGTCAGCGCTTGCGCGAGATGGAGCGGGCTGCGCAGGAAGCCGGGTTTGCCGAAAAGTCGCATCGCAACAAGATCGACGAATTGAAGCGCAGCATCGCCACCGCGCTGGAGCAGGCATTGCAATTGTTTGCCAGCATGCAGCAGGGCCATCAGGAGTTGGAAAGCCTGGATGATCAGGCGGCGCAAGCCGGTTTGCAGGATTTGCTGGACAAGCGCGCCGGCCAGGAACGCGCGCTGGCGGACAGCCGCCACGAGCTGGATCAAGTCTCGCAAAACCTGCGGCAGCATGAAGAGACCCGGATGCAAGCCGAGCGCAGCCTGCAGCCGCAGCGCGATCGCATCATGGAACTGCAACTGAAAGAACAGGCCGCGCGCTTGAACCAGGAACAGTTCGCGCAGCAATTGCTGGATGCGCAAGCCGACGAGGCTGCGCTGGGCGAGAAGCTGACTGCCGACTTGCGGCCATCTTATTTGCAAGGCGAAGTGACCCGCCTCAACAACGCGATTGCGGCGCTGGGCGCGGTCAATCTGGCGGCGCTCGATGAGCTGGCGCAAGCATCAGAGCGCAAGAATTTCCTGGATGCGCAAAATGCCGACCTGACCGAAGCGATCAATACGCTGCAAGATGCGATTCACAAGATCGACAAGGAAACCCGCGAGCTGTTGCAAGACACTTTCGACCAGGTCAATCTGCATTTCGCCGAACTATTCCCTATCTTGTTCGGCGGCGGTCAGGCCAAACTGATCATGACCGGCGACGAGATTCTCGATTCCGGGGTGCAAGTGATGGCGCAGCCGCCGGGCAAGAAAAACGCGACGATTCACCTGTTGTCGGGCGGCGAAAAAGCGTTGACCGCAACCGCACTGGTGTTTTCGATGTTCCAGTTGAATCCGGCGCCGTTCTGCTTGCTGGACGAAGTGGACGCGCCGCTGGACGACGCCAATACCGAGCGCTTTTGCAATATGGTCAAACGGATGTCGGCCCACACACAGTTCCTGTTCATTTCGCATAACAAGATCGCGATGGAAATGGCGCAGCAATTGATCGGCGTGACGATGCAGGAGCAGGGCGTATCGCGGATCGTTGCAGTCGATATGGAAGCGGCCAGAAGTTTTGCGGCGGAGCCGGTGGCGGCGTAGTGTTGCGGCGTTTGACCGGGCGGATAACTTTTTAGGAACGAAAAAGCTTATTTTTTGGTCGTACAGCAATATTTTGTCATAATTTGTTGCAAAAGCTTATGCCGCAATATTATTTCAGTAAGATTGCTTCTTTAAAATAATGTGCACTTTTGCACGCTGGATTCGATGCATGACCAATCCACAATTTAAATCGTTTTTGAGCGTGAATCCCGGCCGTACGGTGCCGGGACCATTCGCTATTAAGGCCTCGGCAGCATGAAAGACCTCTATACAAGCCTGTTTATCATTGGCGGCGCGTTTCTCGTCAGCGTCGTTTTTTATAACAAATGGCAGGAATACAAGGCCAAGAAAAGCGTCGAACGCGCTTTTTCAGGCTCGCACGACGATGTGCTGATGACGCCGGGCAAAGACAGCGGCGAGCCGCCGGCGCGCCATGAGCCGATGTTGTTTGCGACCGACGAAGAAACCTTGTCGGCCGCCGATTTGCCGCACGATGACATCGAGCAAACCGCGGAACAGCAAGCACTGGAGCCGCAAATGGGCAGCGCCGCACCGAATCCGGAGCACGCCCCGGAGCATGGCGCAACGCCGCCCGCCGCACCGCAGAAAGACTTGCCGGTCGATGCCTTGATCGATTGCGCGATTCCGCTGCCGCTGGAAGCGCCGGTGCGCGGCGACAAGGCGCTGGTGGCATTGCAAACCTTGCGTCACGTCGGCAACAAGCCGATTCGTTTTATCGGCCAGGATGCCAATGGCGAGTGGCAACCGGTAGCGCATGGCGGCGTATACACGACCTTGCTGGCAGGCGTACAACTGGCCAACCGCAGCAATCCGCTAAACGAAATCGAGTATTCCGAGCTGGTCATGCGCTTGCGCCAGATTGCCGATGACCTGGGCGCCGAACCGGAAGTGCCGGACATGCCGGAAGTCATGCAGACCGCGCGTGCGCTGCATCAATTCGTGATCGAGCACGATGCCCAACTGGGCGTCAATATTCAGTCGAGCGGTGCGCCGTGGGCCATCAGCACGCTGCTGGCGGCGTTGAGCCGGCAGGGTTTCGATGCCCGTCCCGAAGGCCGCATGGTGATGTCGGACGGCGAGGGCGGCGTATTGTTTTCGCTCTCCACCAATGCCACTGCGATGGCTGAAACCACCGGCCGCCTGACCTTGCTGCTGGATGTGCCGCGAGTGTCGCCGGCGCGCGACGGCTATGCGGCAATGGTGGCTTGCGCCCGTTCGCTGGCGGCGCGCTTGGGCGGGATCGTGGTGGACGATAGCAATCAACCGCTGGCGGACCAGCAATTGGCGGACATCGCCGGTCAGGTTGATGCCTTTTACCGCGAAATGGATGCCGCCGAGATTCCAGCCGGCTCAACCCGGGCTTTGCGTTTGTTCAGTTAATTATGTCTTCCAGTTTATTTGATGCCGGTAGCACCGGGAGCGGTCCCGATGCTGCCGATTGGCGCGTGCGCGCCGCATGGTTGAGCGCGGAATTGAATCGCCATAACCATGCTTATTACGTACTTGATAACCCTTCCATTCCAGATGCCGAATACGATCGTTTATTCCGCGAATTGCAGGCGCTGGAGCAAACCCATCCCGAGTTGAATACGCCGGACTCGCCAACCCAGCGGGTCGGTGCCGCGCCGCTGCCGCAATTCGATCAGGTCAGGCATTCGATACCGATGCTGTCGCTTGGCAATGGCTTTGATGACAGCGATATCGTCGAGTTCGACCGCCGCGTCCGGGAGGGCCTGGATACCCATGCCGATACCGAGATCGAATACGCCACCGAGTTGAAGTTCGACGGCCTGGCGATCAACTTGCGCTACGAGGACGGGGTGCTGGTGCAAGCCGCCACGCGCGGCGACGGCACTACAGGCGAGAACGTGACCAGCAACATCCGTACCGTGCGCGCGATCCCGTTGCGGCTGCATGCCGAGCGGCCACCCAAGGTGCTCGATGTGCGCGGCGAAGTGTTGATGTATAAAGCCGATTTTGCCAAGCTCAACGAGCGTCAGCGCGATGCCGAGCTGAAGGAGTTCGCCAATCCGCGCAATGCCGCGGCAGGCAGTCTGCGGCAGCTGGATTCGCGGATCACCGCGCAGCGTACCTTGCGCTTTTTCGCCTACGGCATCGGGGCGCTGGATGGCGCCGAGATGCCGCCTTCGCACTCGGCCTTGCTGGACTGGTTTAGCCAACTCGGCCTGCCGGTCTGCAAGGAGCGCGCTACGGTCAAAGGCGCTGCCGGCTTGCTGGAATTCTTCCGCGAGATCGGCGGCAAGCGTGCGCAACTGCCGTATGAAATCGATGGCGTGGTCTACAAGGTGAACCGCCTGGTGCAGCAGCAGACGCTGGGCTTTGTGTCGCGCGCGCCGCGTTTTGCGCTGGCGCACAAATTCCCGGCGGAAGAGGCCACCACCCAGGTATTGGGCATCGAAGTCCAGGTTGGCCGCACCGGCGCCATCACGCCGGTGGCGCGGCTGGCGCCGGTATTTGTCGGCGGCGTCACGGTCACCAATGCCACCTTGCACAATGAAGACGAGGTGCGCCGCAAGGATATCCAGATCGGCGACACGGTCATCGTGCGGCGTGCCGGCGATGTGATTCCCGAGGTGGTGGCCTATGTCCCGGAGCAGCGCCCGGCCACCGCACAACCGTTCGCGATGCCGACCGAGTGCCCGATTTGCGGCTCGCCCATCGTCAAGCTGGAAGACGAGGCGATTGCCCGCTGTTCCGGCGGTTGGGTCAAATGCGCGGCGCAGCGCAAGGGCGGATTGCAGCATTTTGCGTCACGCCGGGCGATGGATATCGAGGGGCTCGGCGATCAATTGATCGAGCAATTGGTCGATCGCCACATCATTGCCACCGCAGCCGATTTATACAAGCTGGGCGTGCTGAAGCTGGCGGCACTGGACCGGATGGCCGATAAGTCGGCGCAAAACGTCGTGGCGGCGCTGGAAAAATCCAAATCGACCACCTTGGGCCGCTTCATTTACGCGCTCGGCATTCGGCATGTCGGTGAAGCCACCGCCAAGGAACTGGCAAGTCATTTCGGTACGCTGGATGCATTGCTGCAGGCCAGCGAGGAGCAATTGCTGGAGGTCGCCGATATCGGACCGGTGGTAGCGCGCTCGTTGCTGGCCTTCTTTGCCGACCCGCTCAACCTGGAACTGCTTGAGCAGTTGCGGGCGGCCGGCGTGCACTGGCCGGAGAATTCGCCGGCAGCCGGCAAGTCGACATTTTTGTCGGGAAAGACCTTCGTGCTGACCGGGACCCTGCCCACCCTGACGCGGGATGAGGCTGCCGCAATGATTGATGCCGCAGGCGGTAAAGTGGCAGGTTCAGTGTCCAAAAAAACCAGTTATGTGGTCGCAGGTGCCGAAGCCGGCAGCAAGCTGACCAAAGCGGAAGAGTTGAACATCCCGATTCTGGATGAAAACGGACTGCGTCATCTATTAGAAAGTGAACATGAATAAAATCACCAAAGCCGTCTTTCCCGTTGCTGGTCTGGGCAGCCGCTTTTTGCCGGCGACCAAGGCGCAACCTAAAGAAATGCTGCCTATCGTCGACAAGCCGCTGATCCAGTACGCGGTGGAAGAAGCGGTCGCCGCCGGCATCACCGACATGGTGTTCATCACCGGCCGCAACAAGCGCGCCATCGAAGACCATTTCGACAAAGCTTACGAGCTGGAGGCCGAACTGGAAGCCGCCGGCAAGGACAGATTGCTGGATCTGGTCCAGAACGTGATCCCGAAGAACATCAATTGCATCTTCATCCGCCAATCGGCGCCGCTGGGCCTGGGGCACGCAGTTTTGTGCGCGCGGCCGGTGGTCGGCGACGAGCCGTTCGCGGTCTTGCTAGCGGACGATTTCATGGATGTCGATACCGGTCAGAAACCGGTGTTGGCGCAAATGACCGACATCTTCGCCGCCGAAGGCAGCAGTTTGCTGGCGGTGCAGGATGTGCCGCGCGCCGACACCAAGCAATACGGGATCGTCAGCATCAATCCCTATAAAACCAATCTGGAAGCGGTCAACAGCATCGTCGAAAAACCGCAGCCGGACGTCGCACCGTCCACCCTTGCGGTAGTGGGGCGCTACGTATTGACCAACAAGATTTTTGCCTGCCTGGAAGGTTTGGGCAAAGGCGCCGGCGGCGAAATTCAATTGACCGACGGTATTGCCGCATTGATGCAAACTGAAAAAGTCCTGGCCTATCGCTACGCCGGTCAGCGCTACGATTGCGGCTCCAAGCTGGGTTATTTGAAAGCAACGGTGGCGATGGGGCTCAAACACCCGGAAACCGGCGAGGGGCTGGCCGGCTACCTGGAACAATTGAAATGACACTGCCATGACAGTTCGTCAAATCCTGAAAATGGGCGACCCGCGTCTGCTGCTGCAGGCTGAGCCGGTCGCCGCCTTCGGCACGCCGGAATTGGAAGCATTGATTGCCGACATGTTCGACACCATGTATGCGGCCAATGGCGCCGGCCTGGCGGCGCCGCAGATCGGCGTCAATCTGCAACTGGTGATTTTCGGTTTCAAGGACAACGTCCGTTATCCGGAGGCGCCGCCGGTGCCGGAAACGGTGTTGATCAACCCGACCCTGAAACCTTTGTCGGATGAAGTCGAAGAGGGCTGGGAAGGGTGCCTGTCAGTGCCCGGCTTGCGCGGCGTGGTGCCGCGCTGGAGCAAGTTGCATTACGAAGGTTTCGATCCGCGCGGGCAACGGATCAGCCGCGATGTCGACGGTTTTCATGCACGCGTGGTGCAGCATGAATGCGATCATCTGCACGGGATTCTTTATCCGATGCGGATCAAGGATTTTTCGCGGTTTGGGTTTACTGAGGTGTTGTTTCCGGAGCTTGATCCGGGGCATGAAGACTAATTAATTGTGGGACAGAGTTTAAGAGTCGCCGCAGCGCGACGAATTACTCTGTCCCCAACTGACTAGAAAAGAAGTTTCAAACACCTAAAAGCGATCGCAAAACTGGGTTTAAAGCCTGATGCCCCATAGACATCTGTTATTCCGCCAATCGCTTCGCAATATGCTCCAGCGCTTCTTCCACCTGATCCACCAGAATCAAGCATAAATCCCCCGGCGACAGATGCGACAACGCAGTGTCGATCGCCAGGAATTCGCCGTTGATTTCTTCCGTCGCCGTGGTGCGGCGCGCATTCTTCAGGCCCTGGCGCAGCAGGCCGAGCACTTCGCCGTCGGCGCGTCCGCGCTGGCATTGATCCTGATACAGAATCACTTCGTCGAAAGCGTCGCCCAGGATTTCAGTCTGATGGCGAATGTCGATGTCGCGCCGATCGCCGGCGCCGCTGATGACGACCGAGCGGCGTTTGGCCGGCATGGTATCGATCGCCTTCACCAGCGCCAGGATCGCATCCGGGTTGTGGCCGTAGTCGGCAATCAGCGTCGCGCCACGGTAGTCGAAGACGTTGAAGCGGCCGGGCGCGGTGGCGGCGTCATTGACGAAGCCGGCAAGCCCGGCGCGGATCAGATCCCAATCGAGATTCAAGGCCCAGGCAGCGGCGATGGCAGCCATCGCATTCTCAACCTGGAAGCCGATCGTGCCGTTGCGGGTGAGCGGAATGTCCTTCAACGCCAGCCGATGTTCCTGCTTGCCCTGGGCGGCGACAATCGCTGCGCCGTCCTGGTACACCACGCGATGACCCTGGGCGCGGTGGGTGGTCATCAATGGATGATGGTGATCGTGGGCGAAGAACGTGACTGAGCCGGGGCTGGACTTGGCCATGCTGGCGACCATCGGGTCGGCGGCATTCAACACCGCATGACCGCTGGGAGCGACGTTTTCAACGATGACGCGCTTGACCACGGCCAGGTCGTCGACCGTGCTGATATAGCTCAGGCCGAGGTGGTCGCCCATGCCGATATTGGTGACGACGGCGACGTCGCAGCGGTCGAATCCAAGTCCTTCGCGCAATATGCCGCCGCGCGCGGTTTCAAACACGGCAGCATCGACGTCAGGATGCATCAGCACGTTGCGGGCGCTGCGCGGGCCGCTGCAATCGCCAGTGTCGATGCGCTGCTGTTCGATGTAGACGCCATCCGAATTGGTCATGCCGACCCGCAGGCCCTTGCGGCCGAGCAGGTGGGCGATCAGGCGCACGGTGGTGGTCTTGCCGTTGGTGCCGGCCACCGCTACCAGCGGAATGCGGCCATTGTCGCCATCGGTAAACATGGTCGATATGATCGCTTCGCCAACCGCGCGGCCCTTGCCGTAGGACGGGCTGATATGCATGCGCAAGCCGGGCGCGGCATTGACTTCGACCACGCCGCCTTCCTGTTCTTCCAGCGCCTGATGGACGTTGTTGCAAACCACGTCGACGCCGCAGATATCGAGCCCGACCATTTGCGCGGCAGCGACTGCGCACGCCGCCAGATCGGGATGGACATCGTCGGTGACATCGGTCGCGGTGCCGCCGGTGCTGAGGTTGGCGTTGTTGCGCAGTATCACGCGCACGCCTTGTTGCGGAATTGAATCGGCGTTGTAATTCTGTTTGGCCAGGGTCGCCATAGCGATCGCATCGAACCGTATCTTGGTCAGCGAGGTCGCGTGGCCTTCGCCGCGCAATGGGTCGCTGTTAACCTGGTCGACCAGCTGGCGGATGGTGTGCAAGCCGTCGCCGATGACTTGCGGCGGATCGCGGCGGGCGGCCGCAACCAGGTGCTTGCCAACCACCAGCAGGCGGTAGTCGTGACCGGGCAGATAACGCTCGACAATCACTTCCGAGCAGATTTGGGATGCGACTTCAAACGCCGCCAGGACTTGTTCGCGGGCGGTGATGTTGACTGCCACACCTTTGCCCTGGTTGCCGTCGCGCGGCTTGAGCACCACCGGGCTGCCGATTTCCTGGGCTGCGGCCCAGGCTTCCTCTGCATCCGATACCACCCGTCCTTGCGGCACCGGGACGCCGGCTGCATTCAGCAATTTCTTGGTCAGTTCCTTGTCTTGCGCAATCGACTCGGCAATCGCGCTGGTGTGATTGGTCTCGGCCGCTTGAATCCGGCGTTGCCGGCTACCCCAGCCGAATTGCACCATGCTGCCGCCGGTCAGGCGGCGGAACGGAATGCCGCGCACAACGGCGGCATGCACGATGGAACCGGTGCTGGGCCCCAGCCGGATGTCTTCATCCAGCTCTTGCAGGCGCGCCAAGGAGCCGGCCAGATCGAAAGGGGTATCGGTCACCGCAGCGCGGCACAGAGCTTGCGCCAGCTCAAACGCAAGCTTGCCGACTTCCTCTTCGGTATATTCGACGATGACTTGATAGACGCCCGACTCGACGGTCGGCACGGTACGGCTGAAGGTAACTGGGCAACCAGCCTCCGACTGCAATCCGAGCGCGGCGATTTCAAGCGCATGCGCCATCGAAACAACGCCGTCTTTCTCGTTTGATTCCAAAAAGCCGATTTGCGGAAAACGTTCACGTAAGCGGGCTTCAAAGCCGGTCATGGTAGCGATCGATAGCTCGGTATCGGCGCAGGACACAATAGCTTCAATAGAGGTGTGTCGGCTCCACAGATTGGGGCCGCGCAATACTCGAATACGTGATACGTCCATCAACAGGCTTCTTTCTTATAACTTACAAAATAAAACCAATTGCGGGGCAGAGTTTAAGAGCCACCGCAGCGTGGCGAATTACTCTGTCCCCCAACCGATCAAATATGAGCTACTTCATTTCAAAGGTCTCAACCCCGGCAAGAATCAAATCAAGCGAAATCTCAAGCGCCCAAGCCGCAGCCACTGCCGCCAATACATTTTCAATCTGGAATGCCTGACGAGTGCGTGAAATGAGTGGAACGGTCGCGCTATCGGCCAGGAGAATTTCATTTTTTCCGCTAGCCAGCACGATCTGATCCTTGCGAATGAAGACGGCACGCTGGCCGTGCGCCAGATGCTCGGCAATCACCGGCAGGGCAGGGTCGATGCCAAAGAAAATCACGTCGCCGTCGCACAGCGATGCCAGCGGCGCGACCAGCGGGTCGGCTGCGTTGAGCACCGCGACGCCGGTCGGCAGCACCACGTCCACCTGGGTCCGGGTCACCTTGCTCATTTGCTCGGCATCTTCGATGTAATACTGCGGCAGGCTATCGTCGGCTGCGAGATTGGTCACCACGCCGACCTGGCAGCGATCGTAGACCAGGCCTTCGGACAAGATGGCGCTATGGCTGTTTTCAAAAACCGCGGCTTCGACTGCGCGGTTGATCAGCACGCGCTGGGCGGATGCCCAATTGGCGCGATCTCCCTTTTCGACTTTGCGTTGCGCGAAATAGAGACCGTCGCCGCACGCCAGGCCAACGTGCTTGCCGCTCAGGTGCAGCATCCAGCCGATCAGGCGTGCGACCGTGGTTTTGCCGCGGGTGCCGGTGACGCCGACAATCGGGATGCGGCCATTTTCTGCGTTCGGGAACAGGTGTTCGATGATCGCTTTGCCGACCGGGCGCGGCGCGCCTTCTGCCGGCTTCAGATGCATCAACAGTCCGGGGCCGGCGTTGACTTCGACAATCGCTCCGCGTTGTTCGTCGAGCGGGCGCGAGATATCCTCGGCCACCAGGTCGACCCCTGCGATATCCAGTCCGACCACGCGCGCGGCGAGCGAGGCGGCTGCAGCAACGCTTGGATGGACCTGGTCGGTGACGTCGATGGCGACATTGCCGTTGCGTTGGATCAGTACCCGTTTGCCTTGCTCTGGAATGGAGGCTGCGGTGTAGCCCTGGCGTTGCAGCTCCAGCTCGGTGGTCGGTTCATTTTCGATGACAACCGGGTTGAGCGGGCATTCTTCCAGTTCGCCGCGGCGCGGATCGCTATTCAGTTGCGTGTCGACCAGTTGCAGGATGGTCGAGCGGCCGTCGCCGACCACCGATACCGGTTCGCCGCGGGCTGCTGCTGCCAGTTTTCCGCCGACGATCAGCAGGCGATGTTCGTTGCCCGGGATGAAGCGTTCGACGATCACGCTGCTGCCTTCGGCCAAGGCCAAGGCGTAGGCGGTTTCGATCTCGGTGCGCGTGCTCAGGTCGATAAACACGCCGCGGCCGTGGTTGGCGTCGGTTGGTTTGATGACGACCGGCAGGCCGATATCTTGTGCGGCTTCCCAGGCTTCCTCGGCGCTTTCGACCAGCTGTCCTTCCGGCACCGGCACGCCGCAAGCTTGCAGCAAGCCTTTGGTCAGATCCTTGTCGCGCGAGATGCTTTCGGCGATGGCGCTGGTTTGGTCGGTTTCGGCAGTCCAGATGCGGCGCTGGCGGATGCCGTGGCCCAATTGCACCAGGTTGCCTTCGGTTAAACGGAACGACGGTATGCGGCGCTCGTCCGCTGCGGCGACGATGCAGGCGGTGCTGGGGCCGAGGCAGTGCGAATCGACCATTTCATGCAGTGTTTCGATGGCGGCGGCGACGTCGAACGGCTTATCTTCAATCGCCGCCATCACCAGATCGCGGGCGGCGTGCAGGGCGGCGCGGGTGACTTGCTCATGCCGTGCCCGTACTGCTACTTTGTAGACGCCGCGCACCGATGTTTCGCGCGCTTTGCCGAATCCGCCCGGCATTCCGGCCAGGTTTTGCAATTCAAGCGTGACGTGTTCGAGAATGTGGCCGGGCCAGGTGCCGTCCTGTAGCCGCTGCACAAAACCACCGCGCTCGCCGTAGCTGCAGCGGTGCTCGATCAGGGATGGCAGCCAGTTGGTCAGGCGTTCGTTAAAGCCGGGAATGGTGTTGGAGGGGCAATCTTCCAGTTCTCCAATGTCGATCCAGGCTTCAAGTGTGGACCGATATGTCCATATATTGGGCCCACGCAACGACATGATTCGGAGAATTTCAATGTTTTTCATGAATGAGCAATGAGGCTATAAAGCGTAGGCCGGAAAGTGTGGGCCCTGGAATTACTTGTAACGCGTGAAGCGCGGATTGGTTTACAAATAATGGGCAAAACGTGAAAAATATAGTGTCGAATGGTAACGTTTTGCAAAAGCCCGATAGGATATAATATTTGCGGCAGACGATGTGCTTCATTATAGCGATTGCACGCAAAATTCCATCCTGTCCGCTTCAGTACACCCCAGTGGACACACCATGCCGTTCAAATGAAAAGCGAACCTTTAATCCCCATTTCTACCAGCAGTAATTATTTGTCCGATATTCTTCGTTCCGAAATACAGCCGCGCCTTGCGCCGACAGAAGAAATCATCGCCTCGCTAGAGCTTGACCTCGACGCGTCGCTTCATTTTACGCGCGGTTTGGTGATTGTTACCAATTGTCGACTGATGGCGAAGATGCCCGGCGATAGCAGCTGGCGGGACTGGCCGTATCGCCAGGGTCTGGTGCTGCGGCACCACGATCACGCCGGCGTCGGCAGCCTGGAGTTGCATGACGATACGCAGCGGCTGGCCTGCTGGCGCTATACGCTGGGCCTCAACATCGTCGCTTTGCGCCTGATCAAGCAATTCGAGCAGCAGCTGGAGGATCATCTGTCGGGCCAAGCCGCGCGCCGTCAGGAGCAAGCCGCTTGTCCGGAGTGCAAGGCAGTGTTGCCGCCGGGCCAGGACGAATGCGTGATTTGCCCTGAAAAAGTGAACGCGCCGTCGTCGACCTGGGCTTTGTTCCGTCTGGCACGCTTTGCCAAGCCATATACGGGGATGTTGATCGTCGGCTTTTTGCTGATGCTGATTTCCACGGCGGCCACGCTGGTGCCGCCCTATCTGATGAAGCCGTTGATGGATAACGTGCTGATCCCTTACCAGAACGGCAAACCGATCGACACCGGCTTGGTCAAGCTCTACCTGTCCGGCCTGCTGGCTTCCGCGCTGGTCGCCTGGAGCCTTGGCTGGGCCCGCACCTATATCCTGGCGCTGGTCAGCGAACGGATCGGCGCCAATCTGCGCACCACGACTTACGAGCACCTGCTGCGCTTGTCGCAAGAATATTTCGGCGGCAAGCGTACCGGCGATCTGATGGCGCGGATCGGCTCCGAGAGCGACCGCATCTGCGTTTTCCTGTCGCTGCATTTGCTCGATTTCGCGATCGACGTGCTGATGATCATCATGACCGCGGCCATCCTGTTTTCGATCAATCCCTGGCTGGCGCTGGTGACCTTGCTGCCGTTGCCGTTCATTGCCTGGATGATTCACACGGTGCGGGACAGGCTGCGGCATGGCTTTGAAAAAATCGATCGCATCTGGGCCGAAGTGACCAATGTACTGGCCGATACGATTCCCGGTATTCGTGTGGTGAAAGCTTTCGCTCAGGAGAAGCGCGAAGCGACCCGTTTCAAGGACGCCAATCAGCACAATCTGCTGGTGAACGACCGCGTCAATAAAATCTGGTCGCTGTTTTCGCCGACGGTGACTTTATTGACTGAAATGGGATTGCTGGTGGTGTGGATATTTGGTATCTGGCAAGTATCGAAAAACCAGATCACGGTTGGCGTGCTGGCCGCGTTCCTGGCTTACATCAGCCGCTTCTATACCCGGCTCGATTCGATGAGCCGGATTGTTTCTGTGACGCAAAAAGCCGCGGTCGGCGCCAAGCGTATCTTCGAGATACTGGATCATGTGTCCAGCGTTCCCGAGCCAGCCAATCCGGTGCATCTGGAGCAGGTGAAGGGGGCGATTACCTTGAACGATGTCGGCTTCCGTTACGGCAATCGCGCCGTGATGCGCGGCGTCAGCTTGTCGATTGCACCGGGTGAAATGATCGGCCTGGTGGGGCATAGCGGTTCCGGCAAGAGCACCCTGGTCAACCTGATCTGCCGTTTTTACGATGTCTCGGAAGGTGCGATCCGGATTGACGGCGTCGATATCCGCTCGCTGCCGATCTCTGAATACCGGCGCAATATCGGCCTGGTGTTGCAAGAACCGTTTCTGTTTTTCGGCACGATTGCCGAGAATATCTGTTACGGCAAGCCGGGCGCCACGCGAGAGGAAATCGTCGCCGCCGCGCGCGCTGCACATGCCCACGAATTCATTCTGCGTCTGCCGCAAGGCTACGACTCGCTGGTCGGCGAGCGCGGTCAGGCGCTGTCGGGCGGCGAACGCCAGCGGATTTCAATTGCGCGGGCGCTGCTGATCGATCCGCGCATCCTGATCATGGACGAAGCAACGTCGTCGGTTGATACCACGACCGAAAAAGAAATCCAGAAAGCGCTCGACAATCTGGTCCAGGGCCGTACCACGATTGCGATCGCGCACCGGCTGTCAACCTTGCGCAAGGCGGACCGCCTGGTGGTGATGGATCGCGGCCAGATAGTCGAGGTCGGCAATCACGACGAATTGATGCTGCGCGAAGGCGCGTACTACCGTCTGTATCAGGCGCAATTGCGCAATGTCGATAACGAGCCGCAGTTGTCGGATGAGGGCGGCGAGGACGAAGAGAATGACGAAAATGTTGCATGAAGCGGGTCGCATCAGAAAGGCAATGAACCATGTCGGACCATGATTTCCAATTGAGTCGCAATCCATTCGGGCGGCTGGTATTTACCGCCGCCAATGGCGAGGTGCATGATGGCGTGTTGCCGGTGCGCGCGTTTCCGATCGGTGCGCCGGACGACGGTATCGCCTTGGTTAACGGCGAAGGCCAGGAGATGGCCTGGATCAAACGCCTGACCGACTTGCCCGACGCTACGCGGGAGATGGTGGAGCAGGAGTTGGCGAGCCGGGAATTCATGCCGGAAATCCGGCGCATCAGCCGCGTTTCCAGCTTTGTTACGCCGACCACCTGGTATGTTGAAACGGATCGCGGTGCAGCCTCTTTCACGCTCAAAGGCGAAGAAGACATTCGTCGCATCGCGGCGTCGACCTTGCTGATCGCGGATAGTCACGGGGTCCAGTTTCTGGTGCGTGATATGCAGGCGCTGGACCGGGCCAGCCGCAAGATTCTGGATAGATTTTTATAGTCTGCGCACGGTAGGTTTTTAGCAAGTAGGGCGGAAAAGCGTAGCGCCTTCCGCCGTTCTGGATGCATCACACACCTGTGGCTCATCCATCGGCGGATAACGCTGCGCTCATCCGCCCTACGGGCTTAAGCGTCAGCTATCGCAGCTGACGCCTGTATTGCATCAGAACTGTTCGTCCGCGCTCAAATAACGCCATTGCCCGGTCGGCAAATCCCCCAGCTTGACGCCGCCGATGCGGACCCGTTTCAATCCCAAAACTTTAAGGCCCACCAATTCGCACATGCGGCGAATCTGGCGTTTTTTTCCTTCGCGCAGGATGAAGCTGAGCTGGTCGTCGTTTTGCCATCTGACCTTGGCCGGTTTCAGCGCTTTGCCATCCAGCGACAGTCCATGATTGAGACGGCGCAAATCGCTGTCGGGGAGTTTGCCGGGTTTGTTGTAGCTGACGCGCACCAGGTATTCCTTTTCGACGCTGGTGTCTTCGCCGATCAATTGCTTGGCGACGCGGCCGTCCTGGGTCAGCACCAGCAGGCCGACCGAGTCGATGTCGAGACGGCCGGCGGCGACCAGGCTGCGCAACTGGGTCGGATGAAATTGCTGGGGTGCGTGATCTTCGGCCCAACGATTGGCCGCGGTGACCAAGGCGATCGCTGGCTGATAGCCATCTTCGGCCTGGCCGCTGACGTAGCCGACCGGCTTGTTGATCAGGATCGTGACGCGCTTGGATTGTTCGGCGGCGGCTTGCCGCTCGACGCTGACTCTTTGATGCGGGAACACTTTGCTGCCGAGTTCCGAGACGACAACGCCGTCGACCCGGACCCAGCCGCGCGCGATCCATTCATCGGCTTCGCGGCGGGAGCAGAGGCCGAGTTCTGACATGCGTTTGGAAAGGCGTAATGGTTCGGTCATGGCGTACAAAAAGTGAATTTAAAGGTGAATGAAAGAATTAGATATGCAGCGCGTCCAGCAAGTCGGTCTCAAGCTGAATCTGACTGCGCGCATGATTGAGCGCCGCACCATCGACCAGGAACACGTCTTCAGCCCGTTCACCCAGCGTCATGATTTTTGCCGTGTGCAAATTGATCTTGTGCTTGGCCAATACATTGGCGACCGAATAGAGCAGCCCGGTGCGGTCGTTCGCGGTAATCGACAGCAAGTAATACTGGCCGCGCTCGTCGGGCCGCAGATCGACGGTCGGCGTCACCGGGAAGGTGCGCGATAGCCGCGACAGCCGGCCCTTGGACGGTGCCGGCAAAGCGCCGCGGGTTTGCAGCAGATAAGTCAGCTCGTGCTCGATCAGGTTGATGATGTCGCGATAGTGCTTGGCAAACAAGGGCGCGCTGATCAGGAACGAGTCCAGCGCATAGCCGTGTCTGGTGGTGTGGATTTTGGCGTCCAGGATGCTGAAATTCTTGCTGTCGAAATAACTGCAGATGCGTACAAACAAATCGGTCTCGTCCCGGGTGTAGACCGCCACTTGCAAGCCTTCGCCAATGGGCGCCAGACGGCATTTGACGATCGGATTCGGACTGTCGGCCTGATTGTAGAAAGAGCGCGTTTGCCAGGCGATATCGGAGGCGTCATGGCGCAGGAAGTAGGCGACATCCAGCTGCCGCCATAGATATTCGTGGGCGTCGTTCGGCAGACCGTACAGGCGCAGCGTTTTCAGCGCTTCCTCCTGGCGATTTTTCAGTTCGCGATCGGCTGACGGCGTTTCGCCGCCGAGCACCCGCAGCGTCATCCGGTACAGGTCTTCCAGCAGTTTTCCTTTCCAGGCGTTCCAGACTTTTGGACTGGTGCCGCGGATGTCGGCCACGGTCAGCAAATAGAGCGCGGTCAGATGGCGCTCGTCCTTGACCTTGTCGGCGAAATTCAGGATCACGTCGGGATCCGATAGATCCTGCTTTTGCGCCACCAGCGACATGGTCAGGTGATGTTCGACCAGGAATACGACCAGCTCGGTATCTTGCGCCGACAAGCCGTGTTGCCGGCAGAACTGCTCGGCATCGGCCATGCCCAACTTGGAGTGGTCGCCGCCACGGCCTTTGGCGATATCATGGAACAAGGCTGCGACATACAGCAGCCACGAGCGGGGGAAGTTGGCAATCAGCTGGCTGCAAAACGGATACTCGTGTGCGTGTTCGCTCATCGTGAAGCGACGCACATTGCGCACCACCATCAGGATGTGCTGATCGACGGTGTACACGTGAAACAGGTCGTGCTGCATCTGGCCGATAATGCGGCGGAAATTCGGCAGGTAGCGCCCCAGAATGCTGGTTTGATTCATGCCGCGCAGCGCATGGGTGATGCCTTGCGGGGCTTGAATGATTTGCAAAAATAGCGAGCGATTGACCGGGGCGCGGCGAAAGTCGTTGTCGATTTTGACTCTTGCATGCCACAACGCCCGTCGGGTGCGGGCCGTCATGTCCTTCAGCTCGCTATGTTGAGCCAGCAGCAGGAACAACTCCAGCATGGCCGACGGCGTCGTTTCAAACAGGTCGTCGCTGGCAATGTCGAGCAGTTGGTTGACCTGGTTGAAGTGATCGTTGATCCGCTGCGGCACCATGGGTTGCGGAAACAATTGCACTTCGATGTTTTGCAACAGGATGGTATTGAGTTGGGTGACCGATTTGGCGGCCCAGTAATAGCGCTGCATCAGGTATTCGCTGGCGCGGCGGGTTTCGGTGGTGCGAAAGCCGAGCGATTCCGCGATCGGGGTCTGGACATCGAATACCAGCCGGTCTTCACGCCGGTTGGTGTGGATGTGCAGGCGAATCCGAATATCCTTGAAGGCGCGCTCCTGACGCGCCAGCTGGCGCGCCTCGGCGGCGGTGATCAAGCCATGCTTGGCCAGCTTGGGCCAGGATTCGCCGAGGCCGGCTGCTTTCGCTACCCACAGGATCACTTGCAAATCGCGCAGGCCGCCGGGGCTTTCCTTGCAATTCGGTTCGAGGCTGTATGGGGTGTCTTCAAACTTGACGTGGCGCTGGCGCATTTCCAGGATTTTTTCCTGGAAAAAGGCGCAGGCATCCATTGCCGCGCTGCAGCGCTCTTGCAGTTGATTGAACAAGGTCGAGTTGCCGGTCACCAGCCGCGCTTCCAGCAGACTGGTCTGCACCGTGATGTCAGCCGCCGATTCGGTCAGGCATTCGTCGATGGTGCGAATGCTGTGACCGATTTCAAGGCCGATATCCCAGAACAGCTGTACCAGTTGCTCCAGCTTGCCCTGCAGTTTCGCATCGGGCGCAGCATCCAGCAGGATCAGGACGTCGACGTCGGAGTAGGGAAACAGCTCCCCCCGTCCGTAGCCGCCAACCGCCACCAGCGCGGCAGTCGGCGGCAACTCCAGCATTTTCCAGGCTTGCGTCAGCGCGGTATCGACACTGCGCCGCAGATCGGTGAGCAGCTGCCCGGGTTTGCCGTCGGCGAGAAACGCAGAGATGAAGGTTTGCCGCTCGCTTCTAAGCTGTTTTTTGAGGATCGCGGCAAGAGTCGTCATGCTTAGGCAGCGGGGTTGGCGGCCGGCGGTGTTGTAGCTTGCACAATGAAAGCCGGCGGCGGCGGCATGTCTTTGGAGACGGTCAGCACTTCGTAACCGGTTTCGGTCACCAGCACGGTGTGCTCCCATTGCGCGGACAGGCTGCGATCCTTGGTCTTGATGGTCCAGCCGTCAGGCATCTCCTTGATGTCGCGGCGGCCGGCGTTGATCATCGGTTCGACCGTGAAAATCATGCCGGCTTCCAGTTTCTCCAGCGTGCCGGGGCGGCCGTAATGCAATACCTGCGGCTCTTCGTGGAACACTTTGCCGATGCCGTGGCCGCAAAATTCGCGCACCACGCTGTACCCGGCTTTTTCAGCATGTTGCTGAATCACGTAGCCGATGTCGCCCAGGTGCGCGCCGGGTTTGATTTTGGAAATCCCCAGCCACATGCATTCGTAGGTGATATCGCCAAGGCGTTTGGCCATGATCGACGGTTCGCCGACATAAAACATGCGGCTGGTATCGCCGTGGTAGCCGTCCTTGATCACGGTGATGTCGAGGTTGACCACGTCGCCGTTCTTGAGCACCTTGTCGCCTGGAATGCCGTGGCAGATGACGTCATTGACCGAGGTGCAAATGGCTTTGGGGTAGGGCGTGTAGCCGGGCGGGCAATAATTCAGCGGGGCCGGAATCGTGCCTTGCACATTAACCATGTATTCATGGCACAGCCGATCCAGCTCACCTGTGGTAATGCCGGCTTTCACGTGAGGAGTGATAAAGTCGAGCACTTCAGCGGCCAGCCTGCCGGCTATGCGCATGCCGGCGATATCTTCGGCAGTTTTAATGGAAATAGATGTCATAAGGTGGGGAAATTCGGTTGTAAAAGGCGCAAAACGGCCTGAATTCGATGGAAATGCAGTCAAAGCAAGATTATAGACGAGCCAAACGAGTTTCGCATAAAGACGGGCTCCGAGGTGCTTGAAGCATTTGCGGGTTTCAGAGTATAATTTCGGGTTGCTTGAATCGACATTCAGGCAAGTCCGAAGTAATTGTTGTTTATAAAGCGCGAATCCGCTCGAAAAGGGTGCCGTTCTTGTTGTGTGCCTATTGCATGCGCAAGCCTGGTGACTGAGCTGGTTCCAGACCTAACCCTGGAGAAAATTATGTCCGTAACAATGCGTGAAATGCTGGAAGCCGGTGTCCATTTCGGTCACCAAACTCGTTTCTGGAACCCAAAGATGGCACCGTTCATCTTCGGTCACCGCAACAAAATTCATATCGTCAATCTGGAAAAGACCCTTGGCATGTATCAAGAGGCGATGAAGTACATTCGCCAATTGTCGTCCAATCGCGGTCAAATCCTGTTTGTCGGCACCAAGCGTCAAGCGCGCGAAATCGTTGCTGCTGAAGCGGCACGTTCCGGTTCGCCATTCGTTGACCAACGCTGGTTGGGCGGCATGCTGACCAATTTCAAGACCATCAAGACTTCGATCAAGCGCCTGAAGGAAATGGAAGCTTCGATCGAAGACGGTTCGGTTGAGAAGCTGAGCAAAAAAGAAGCCCTGATGTTCCAGCGCGAACTGATCAAGCTGCAAAAAGCTATCGGCGGCATCAAGGACATGGGCGGTATTCCTGACGCGATTTTCGTGATCGACGTCGGCTACCACAAGGGTGCGATCACCGAAGCTGCCAAGCTCGGCATCCCGGTCATCGGCGTGGTTGATACCAACCACTCGCCAGACGGCGTGACTTACGTTATCCCTGGTAACGATGACTCGTCGAAAGCGATCGCTCTGTACGCTCGCGGCGTGGCCGATGCGATTCTGGAAGGCCGTGCGAATGCAGTGAACGACGTGGTTGAGTCGATCAAGGGCGCGGCTGGCGACGAATTCGTTGAAGTGAACAACGAACAGGCTTAAGCCCTGAGCCTGAGGTTGGATGCTTCAGAATAAAAAGGGGGCCGCGGTTGCCCCTTTTTTTGTATCACATGGTTTTACCGAATATATTTTGATTGACGGTGTCGAGAAGTCGATTGTCGAACTTGCTACAAATTGTGGAGGTTTCGGCAAGGCAGCACCGATTAAGCTAGGAGAATAGTATGGCGGCAATTACAGCAGCATTGGTAGGCGAACTGCGCGCGAAGACTGATGCGCCGATGATGGAGTGCAAAAAAGCGTTGACCGAAGCAGGCGGCGATATGGACAAAGCAGAAGAGATTCTGCGCGTCAAGCTGGGTGGCAAGGCTTCCAAGGCAGCTTCCCGCGTGACTGCGGAAGGCGTGGTTGCCGCGTATATCGCTGGCGGCGTCGGCGCACTGGTCGAAGTCAATTGCGAAACTGACTTCGTCACCAAGAACGACGACTTCCTGGCTCTGGCTAATGCCTGCGCCAAGTTGGTTGTAGAAAACAATCCAGCGGATGTGGCTGCTTTGTCGGCCCTGCCGCTCGGCGACAGCACCGTTGAAGCAACACGTGCCGCTTTGATCGGCCGTATCGGCGAAAACATGTCGATCCGCCGTTTCCAACGCTTTGATACACCTGCCAAGCTGGTTTCTTACCTGCACGGCACACGTATCGGCGTGATGGTTGAATTTGACGGCGCCGACGAGCAAGTCGGCAAAGACGTGGCAATGCACATCGCTGCGATGAAGCCAGTGTCGTTGTCATCGGAGCAAGTGCCGGCCGACCTGATCGAAAAAGAGCGCTCGGTAGCGACATTGAAGGCGGCTGAATCGGGCAAGCCTGCCGATATCGCGGCCAAGATGATTGAAGGTTCGGTACAAAAATTCCTGAAGGAAGTTTCGTTGCTGAATCAGACTTTTGTCAAAAACGACAAGCAAACAGTTGAACAAATGTTGAAGGCTACTAACACTAGCGTCAAAGCGTTCACCATGTTTGTGGTCGGCGAAGGGATCGAGAAGAAGGTAGATGACTTCGCAGCAGAGGTTGCAGCGACAGTTGCTGCGGCCAAGCAGGCGTAAGCAAGACTAGAAAGCGGGCCGCAAGGCCCGTTTTTTTGGCTGCACGGAATTTTTCGTTGCAGTCAAAGACTAACGGGGAATTTGCGCCCGGCAGTTCAGCAATACAACCTGACAGTGGATTTCAATGCGGTTTAGCCGGACAATGGCGCTGCAGTCCAGCAGGTAAGCAAAGACAAGATTAGTGTGAATCAATCGGAAAGCCACAAGGGACCCAGACCATGACAAAACCAGTATATAAGCGTGTTCTCCTGAAACTCTCCGGTGAGGCCTTGATGGGTGACGATGCCTATGGCATCAACCGTGCGACGATTGAGCGGATGGTTGCGGACGTTGCCGAAGTCGCCAAATTAGGCGTGGAATTGGCGATCGTGATCGGCGGCGGCAATATTTTCCGCGGCGTCGCGCCCGGCGCCCAAGGAATGGATCGCGCCACTGCCGACTATATGGGCATGCTGGCGACGGTGATGAATTCGCTGGCGCTGGCCGACGCGATGCGGCAGGTCGGCATTATTGCCCGTGTGATGTCGGCTATCAGCATTGAGCAGGTAGTCGAGCCCTATGTGCGGCCGAAGGCGCTGCAATACCTGGAAGAGGGCAAGATCGTGATTTTTGCCGCAGGTACCGGCAATCCGTTTTTCACCACGGATACCGCTGCGGCGTTGCGCGGCTCGGAAATCGGTGCCCAAATCGTGCTCAAGGCGACCAAGGTCGACGGCGTCTATAGCGCCGATCCTAACAAGGACCCGCTGGCAACGCGTTACTCGACCATCACTTTTGATGAGGCGATCAGCAAGCACCTGCAAGTGATGGATGCCACCGCTTTTGCGTTGTGCCGCGATCAAAAATTGCCGATCAAGGTGTTCTCGATTGTTAAACCCGGCGCCCTAAAGCGGGTGATCCTGGGTGAGGACGAAGGCACCCTGGTGCACGTATAACGTTAGGCAACCAGGTTAGTAACCCGGTTTCTTAATTAGATAGATATAAATTGTTTTGAAGAGGAGAGCAGCATGAGCGTTGCTGATGTCAAAAAAAATACCGATCAAAGAATGCAGAAGTCGCTTGAGACGCTGCGCGCCGACCTGGCAAAAGTGCGTACCGGCCGTGCGCATACCGGGATTCTCGATCACATCATGGTGGAATACTACGGTAGCCCGACCAACCTGAGCCAGGTTGCCAATGTGACGCTGATCGATGCGCGTACCATCGGTGTTCAACCGTTTGAAAAGAAAATGATCGCCGTAGTGGAAAAGGCGATTCGCGAATCCGATCTGGGTCTGAATCCATCGACGCAAGGCGAAATGATCCGGGTGCCGACGCCGCCGTTGACGGAAGAGCGCCGCAAAGAAATGGTCAAGCTGGTCAAGGGCGAAGCCGAAGATGCAAAAATTGCCATTCGCAATATTCGTCGCGACGCCAACGAAGGTTTGAAAAAATTGGTCAAGGATAAAGAGTGCTCCGAAGACGACGAGCGTCGTGCTCAGGATGAGATTCAGAAACTGACCGACAAAGCTGTAGCTGAGGTCGACAAGCAAGTGGTTGATAAAGAAAAAGAGATCATGACGGTGTAAAGACCTTGGTGTTCTGAGTGACTAATTCATTGAAGAAATATGTCGAGAATCGCCCCGATACAGCGTCACAAATGCGCGCAAGGCTCCAGCCTTGCTGTGCTTTGTTCCTTGTCTCGTGACGATTTCGATATATTTAATTCTTCAACGAATTAACAACTCAGTACACTAGGTCTTCATCATCTGTTCTTATCTATTATTTATGACCCATTCAAGTTCCACGCAATCGATACCGCACAGTTCGTCTGTGCCCCGGCACGTTGCCATCATCATGGATGGCAACGGCCGCTGGGCGACCCGCCGCTTTCTGCCGCGTGTCGCCGGTCATGGCAAGGGTGTGGAGGCGGTGCGCGACGTTATCGAAGCATGTGTCGCGCGCGGCGTCGAATATCTGACGCTATTCGCTTTCAGCTCCGAAAACTGGCGCCGCCCGGCCGACGAAGTATCGCTGCTGATGCGGCTGTTCATGACTGCGCTGGAACGCGAAGTCGGCAAGATGCACGCCAATGGCATTCGCCTGAAAGTGGTCGGCGACCTCAGTCGTTTCGACGCCAAGCTGCAGCAATTGATCGCCAATGCGGAACGTAAAACCGCAGGCAACACAGCATTAACAGTCACCATTTGCGCCAATTATGGCGGCCGCTGGGATGTGATGCAGGCGGTCCAGAAGATGCTGGCAGCGCGTGCTGACGCGGTCGCTGATCCAGTCGGCGATGCCGGTGCCTTTTCCGAAGACGAATTGTCGCAGCATCTGGCAATGGCGTATGCGCCGGAACCGGACCTGTTTATTCGCACCGGCGGCGAGCAGCGGATTTCAAATTTCCTGCTATGGCAACTGGCGTATAGCGAACTCTACTTTACCGATACCTACTGGCCCGATTTCGGCGCGGCCGAACTGGACCAGGCGATCGCTTCATATCAGCAGCGAGAGCGGCGTTTCGGGCGCACCAGTGCACAGTTGGACGACAAGAAAAAGGTTTCCTGATGTTGAGAACGCGTGTCATCACTGCGTTGCTGCTGCTGGCAGTATTGCTGCCAATTCTATATTTCAATTACTTCCCCGCATTTGCCGTTGTGTCGGCGCTCTTTTTTGCTGCCGCGATCTGGGAGTGCGCCAGACTGTTTGGTAGCGCCAATAAAAGTGCGCTGATCTGGGGGCTGGCAGCACTTTTCTTGTTTGCCTCGATTTTGTATCGCGACGGCGGCGGACCCAACATCGGCCTGTTATTTGCGCTGTGTGTAGCGATCTGGTGCGTACGTTTTGTGCCATCGTTGGCGCTTGGGCTGCCGGCACTCGCCAGTGTCCGCAATCGGCTGGTCGCAGCGACTTATGCAACCGCCATTCTTGGTTGCTTCCTGGCGATTGTCGTATTGTTTGCGCATTCACCGCTGTACCTGCTCTCGGTCATGACGATAGTCTGGGCGGCAGATATCGGCGCTTATTTTTCCGGTAAAGCCTTTGGCCGACACAAGCTGGCGCCGTCTATTTCCCCTGGCAAATCGTGGGAAGGCGCGGTCGGTGGCTGGTGCCTTGTATTGATACTCGGCGCGCTGCTCAGCGTGGTGCCGACGCTGGCGGATACTTTTCCGGCGCGGCTGCTGGCTGCCTGGAGCTGGCCTGGGTGGTTGGGCGTGATGACGGTGCTGGTCGCTGCCAGCGTGGTTGGAGATTTGTTTGAATCGCAACTCAAGCGCCGGGCTGGATTCAAGGACAGCAGCAATCTGTTGCCTGGCCATGGCGGTGTGCTGGATCGGGTTGATGCCTTGATTCCGGTATTGCCGTTGGCGGCATTGTTGAGTTTATGGTTCTAGGGTCGGGCATGCAAAATATCACTATTCTCGGCTCCACCGGTTCGATTGGTACTTCTACGCTGGATGTGTTGGCACGCCATCCCGAGCGCTATTCGGTTTACGCATTGACCGCACATAGTCGGGTTGAACAGCTGGCCGAACAGTGCCAACAATTTCAGCCGCAGGTTGCCGTCGTCGGCACCGCAGAGGCGGCTGCTCAGCTAAGCAAGTTATTACGCGCCAAAGGTTTGCGCACCGAAGTAGCTCATGGCGAAGCGGCATTGTGTGCCGTTGCCGGTGCCGCGGAATGCGATGTTGTGATGGCTGCGATCGTTGGCGCTGCCGGTTTGGCGCCGACCTTGGTGGCGGCGCAGGCAGGCAAAAAAATTCTGCTGGCAAACAAAGAAGCGCTGGTCATGTCCGGCCAGCTGTTCATGGATGCGGTGCGCGCCAGCGGGGCCGTTTTATTGCCGATAGATAGCGAGCACAATGCGATTTTCCAGTGCTTGCCGCACGCTTATCAACGCATACCGGCGGCTGTCGGGGTGGAAAAAATCTTACTGACCGCATCCGGCGGTCCATTCTTGCACCGCGCGGTGGAAACGCTTGATGCCGTTACCCCGGCGGAAGCGGTAGCGCATCCGAACTGGGTCATGGGACGCAAGATTTCGGTCGATTCGGCAACCATGATGAACAAGGGCCTGGAAGTGATCGAAGCGCATTGGCTGTTCGGCGCTTCCGCCAGCCAGATCGAGGTGGTGATACACCCGCAAAGCGTGATTCACTCGATGGTGTCCTATGTCGACGGTTCGGTCCTGGCACAGCTGGGAAATCCGGATATGCGCACCCCGATTGCACATGCGCTGGCGTATCCTGAACGGATAGCTTCGGGCGTCAGTGCACTTGATTTGACCGTCATAGGACAATTGCACTTTACGCGTCCCGATCTGGTCCGTTTCCCCTGTTTGAAACTCGCGTATGATGCGCTGGAAGCAGGCGGTTCGGCCGCAGCAATATTGAACGCAGCCAATGAAATCGCGGTCCAGGCTTTCCTTGACGGAAAAATCGGATTTCGCATGATCGATCAACTGATAGCGCGTACCATGGACAAATTGCCACTGCATGCGGTAACCGATATCAACTCACTGCTTGAGCAGGATTTGCTGGCCCGCCAAGTGGTTCACTCCCTGATTTCCTGAATCTTCGATGGCCTTCCTCCAAACCATACTGGCATTTGTCGTCGCGCTGGGCTCTCTCGTCATCATTCACGAGCTTGGTCATTACTGGATCGCACGTTTGTGCGGCGTCAAAGTGCTGCGCTTTTCCGTCGGCATGGGCAAGATCATTTTTTCCCGCCGCTTCGGTCCGGACCAAACCGAATGGGCCATTTCCATTCTGCCTCTGGGCGGCTACGTGAAAATGCTGGACGCTCGCGAGCAAGATGTGAGCACCATGTCTGCACAGGATCTGAAGCGCGAATTTACTCGGCAATCAGTGTGGCGCCGGATGGCGATTGTTGCCGCTGGTCCCTTAGCCAACTTTATTCTTGCGATTCTGCTGTTTGCCGGTTTGTACATGCACGGCGTGCTGGAGCCGCTGCCAAAATTGCGCGCGGTGGCGGAACAGTCGGTCGCCTATCGGGCCGGCTTGCGTGGCGGCGAGTTGATTACCGCCGTCAACGGCGAGCCGATACAAATCTGGTCGGAGCTGCGCTGGAAGCTGGTACAGGCGGCGATAGAAAAGGCCACCGTCAAGCTTGATGTTCAACGACCGAATCCCGGACCTTCCGGCGGCAACCTGCTGGACTCCATCAATTTGCCGGTCGACAGCTTGACCACCAAGGATCTGGAAGGCGATTTTCTGGATAAATTGGGAATTGCGCTGGCACGTCCGAAGGCAGTGCTGGGCAAGGTCATGGCCGATGGCCCGGCGATGAAAGCCGGCTTGCATGAAGGCGATTTGATTACTGCGATTAACGATGCGCCGATTGCCGATGGTCTGGCATTGGTCGAGCGAGTCAGGGCATCGCCGGGCAAGACTTTGCATATTGCCGGCGTGCGAGGCGGGGACAGCTTCAAGCTGGATGTCGTGCCGGAATTGCAGAAAGTTAATGGCGAACAGATCGGTCTGATCAAAGTTGAAGTGCCGCTTGCGCCCGAAATGATTGTCGCCGCCAGCCCGCCATTGACCGCTCTTGTCAAAGGTGCGGAAAGGACCTGGGATAGCAGCGTACTGACCCTGAAGATGCTGGGGAAAATGTTGATCGGCGAGGTTTCCTGGAAAAATATCACCGGCCCGATCACCATTGCCGACTACGCCGGTCAGACGGCACGCATCGGCGCCGTCAGTTATCTCAGCTTTATTGCGTTTATCAGTATCAGTTTGGGCGTCATGAATTTGCTCCCCATTCCGGTTTTAGATGGTGGTCTTTTGCTGTATTATTCGCTGGAAGTTTTGACCGGTCGCCCTATTCCAGAACGGATTGGAGCAATTGCTCAGCGCGCAGGTATCGGTATTTTGATGACGTTGATGATGGTCGCCATATTCAACGACATCGTTCGGCTCATATTTTGAGTTCTGCTTTCTTGTCCAACAATCGTAGTGCACAAGAACATTGATAAAAAACGATCGCTAATGAAATTACATTTTGAGCACTTCCCTTTGTCGATTCTTCCCCGTCGTTTGATCGCTGCCGCCGCCTTTGCCCTGTGTTCTGGTCAGGCGCTGGCGGTGCAACCGTTTGTGGTCAAGGATATTCGCATTGAAGGTATTCAACGGACCGAGGCTGGGACCATTTTCAGCTATCTGCCAGTGCGTGTAGGCGAAACGTTCACCGATGAAAAAGGCACTGCGGCGATCAAGGCGCTGTATGCGACCGGCTTCTTCAAGGATGTCCGGGTCGAGTCCGAAGGCGATGTGCTGGTCATTCTGGTTGAAGAGCGGCCGTCAATCGCCAGCGTCGATTTCTCAGGCATCAAGGAATTTGATAAAGACCAACTGACCAAGGCTTTGAAGGAAATTGGCGTTGGCGAATCGCGCATTTTCGACAAGGCGCAGGTGGATCGTGCCGAGCAGGAATTGAAGAAACAATACCTGTCGCGCGGTCTGTACGGCATGAAGGTGACCACCACCGTTACGCCAATCGAACGCAATCGCGTCAACGTCACCTTTGCGGTGGACGAAGGCGAAGTTTCGCGCATCAAGGAAATCCGGATTGTCGGCAACAAGGCGTTTTCAGACGGCACCATACGCGATCAGCTGAACTTGCGTTCGCCAGGCTGGTTCACCTGGTACACCAAGGCGGATCAGTATTCGAAAGAGAAGCTGTCGGGCGATATTGAAAATCTGCGTTCGTATTATCTGAATCGCGGTTATATCGAAATGCAGGTCGAGTCCACGCAAGTGTCGATTACCCCGGACAAGAAGGATATTTACATCACCATCAATATCAATGAAGGTGAAAAATATACTGTTTCGGATATCAAGCTCGATGGCGAGATGTTCGGCCGCGAAGAAGAATTGAAATCCCTGCTGCAATTCAAAAAAGGCGATGTGTTCAATGGCCAGAAATTGAATGAAAGCACCAAGAAAATGTCGGAGCGCCTGGGTAATTTCGGTTACGCGTTTGCCAATGTGAATGCGAACCCGGAATTGAATCGTGAGAAGAAGGAAGTGGCGTTCACGATCATGGTCGACCCCGGCAAACGTGTATATGTACGGCATATCAATGTGGCCGGCAACACAAAAACGCGCGATGAAGTGGTGCGCCGTGAATTCCGCCAGTTTGAAGACTCTTGGTACGACGGTTCCAAGATCAAGCTGTCACGCGATCGGGTCGATCGTCTCGGCTACTTCAAGGAAGTCACGATAGAAACGCCGGAAGTCCCGAACACCTCCGATCAGGTCGATATCAACATGGCTGTGGTTGAGAAGCCGACCGGCAATATCATGATCGGCGCCGGATTTTCTCAAACGGATAAATTGAGCTTGACTGGTTCGATTCAACAACAAAATGCGTTCGGCAGCGGTAACACCATCGGTCTCGATGTCAATACCAGCAGTCGTTATCGGACCATCGCGCTATCTCAGACCAATCCTTACTTTACCGATGACGGTGTTAGCCGTACCTATGACCTGTACCTGCGCACGGTTCGCCCATCTGCGTACACCACTGGCGACTATAAGGTGAGAACCATTGGCGGCGACATCAAGTTCGGTGTGCCGTTCTCGGAACTGGATACGGTGTTCTTTGGTATCGGCGTCGAAAATACCGCCGTAACGACCGACGCGCTCAGCCCTAATCTGTACCAGCAATATGTCAAGGATTTCGGTAACGGCGACAGTACCGGAGCAGGTAAGGCAACCACCACCAGCTTCCCGTTGACGGCGGCTTGGCAGCGGGACAGTCGCGACAGCGCATTGGTCCCTACCAAAGGACGCTATCAGCGTGCCAATCTTGAGATTTCCGCAGTCGGTACCTTGCGTTATTACCGCGCCAGCTATCAACATCAGTATTTCCAGCCGCTGTTCGGTAATGCTGTGACGCTGGCATTGAATGGTGAGCTCGATTACGGCCGCGGTATTGGCGGCAAGCCTTATCCGGTATTCAAAAATTACTATGCTGGCGGTATCGGTACCGTGCGTGGCTTTGAAGGTTCCACACTGGGTAGCAAGGTCGACCAGTACGGCGACTCGTTGGGTGGTGCTTCGCGTATCTTCGGTAACCTGGAATTGCAATTCCCGTTCCCTGGCTCCGGTAACGATCGTAGCCTGCGCTGGTTTACTTTCCTGGACGGCGGTCAGGTGTACGCCGACAAGGCGCCTATGCAGTTGAGCGAGTTGCGTTATTCTACCGGTCTCGGCTTGAGCTGGATTTCGCCGATCGGTCCGCTGAAATTGAGCTATGGTAAGCCTTTGAATGCAAAGACGACCGATAAAGTGCAGGGCTTCCAGTTCCAATTGGGTACTGGTTTCTAATAATTGTTCAAGAAGCGCAGTGGGCATGCGTCGGTGAGATAAAGAATCGCACCGATACCGCCACCGCGCATGAGCGTTGCTGGTGAATGCCCCAAGAGCTTGAACGGGGTCTTAATCGCACACGGCAACTAGAGTGGCATAATGCACAAGTTGCATAATTTGGATTGTGGAGAATGGTCTTGAAATCGCTAATTAAATCATTAACGTCACTGCAGTCGACAGGTCTGCTGGCAATCTGCCTGATGTCGGTTACCTCGGCGCATGCACAGGAATCATCCAAGATTGCTTTTGTTAGCAGCGAACGCATTTTGCGTGAAGCAGCGCCGGCAAAAGCTGCGCAAGTTAAAATCGAAGCCGAATTTTCCAAGCGCGACAAGGATCTCCAGGATCAGGCGGCGCGCCTGAAGGGCATGGCCGACAAGCTGGACAAGGATTCCGCGGTAATTCCAGAATCGGAACGCCTGAAACGGCAGCGCGAGTTGACCGATCTGGATAAGGATTTTCAACGCAAGCAGCGTGAGTTCCGTGAAGACCTGAACCAGCGTCGTAACGAAGAGTTGTCGATTGTTCTGGAGCGTTCGACCAAGGCAATCAAACAGATTGCAGAAGCGGAAAAATACGATATCGTTTTCCAGGAAGGCGGCGTCTATGTCAGCCCTCGCATTGATATCACCGATAAAGTGTTGAAGATTCTTAATAAATAAACATAATTCTATTAGGGCCACGATGAGCACTCGGCTGAAAGAATTGGTCGAAAGCTTGGGCGGCCAATTGATCGGCGATGCGGATATTCAGGTATCCGGCATCGCCCCATTGAGTGATGCTGCGGCATCGCAGATTACCTTCCTCTCCAATCCCAAGTTTCGGTCCCAGGCGGCGCAAACGCGGGCGGCAGCGATTATTCTGTCGGCCGCGGATGATGCCGTAGTCAGCGCCAACTATCTCGGCGCGCGCATTGTTACACCTAATCCGTATGCGTATTTCGCGCGTGCGGCGCAGTTTTTTGCTGCAAGAAATGCGATCCCGGTAATTCCCGGCATTCACCCGACGGCCAGTATCGACCCGGCTGCGGATGTAGCGCCGACAGCGCATATCGGCCCCCACGTTGTGGTCGGAGCGGGGGCTGTTATCGGTGAGGGTGTGATTATTGACGCCGGCTGCGTCATTGGCCGTGCTGCAAAAATCGGCGCCGCAAGTCACTTATATGCCAACGTCAGTATTTACGATGCTTGTGAAATCGGCCAGCGCGCTATTGTGCATTCCGGTGTGGTGATCGGCGCCGATGGCTTCGGATTCGCAAACGAAGGCGGCGCCTGGATCAAGATCCCGCAAACCGGGCGGGTGCTGATCGGCGACGACGTTGAAATCGGCGCCAACACCACGATCGACCGCGGCGCACTGGCCGATACCGTGATTGAAGACGGCGTCAAGCTGGATAATCAAATTCAGATTGCCCACAATTGCCATATCGGCGCGCACACCGCGATTGCCGCTTGCGCCGGGATTGCCGGCAGCGCCAAGATTGGCAAATATTGTTCGATCGGCGGCGCCGCCATGATTCATGGTCACATCACCATCGTCGATCACGTGCATGTGTCAGCCGGGACGCTGGCACTGCGCTCGATCCTGGAGCCCGGTCAGTACACCGGTTTTTATCCGATTGCCAAGCATGGCGAGTGGGAAAAATCTGCGGCGCTGGTGCGCAATTTGAACACCATGCGTGAGAAAATCCGGGCACTGGAAAAATCCGTCAAACAGCTTAGCGAAAAAAACAATGAATAGTCAAAACAACGGCCTCAACATCAATCAGATCAAGGAATACCTGCCGCATCGTTACCCGCTGTTGCTGGTTGATCGTGTCCTGAACTGGGAGAGCGGCAAGTCGATCACTGCGATCAAGAACGTCACGATCAATGAAGAATTCTTCAACGGTCATTTCCCTAACAAGCCGGTGATGCCAGGCGTCCTGACGATTGAAGCGCTGGCGCAAACCGCCGCTCTGCTGTCGTTTTTGACCGAGGGCCGCAAGCCGGATGAAAATACCGTCGTGTATTTTCTCGGCATCGACAAGGCCCGTTTCCGGCGTCCGGTCGAACCAGGCGATCAGATCAAACTCGAAGTCGAGATTGTGCGCGTGGTACGCGGCATCTGGAAATACAAGGCAGTCGCCAGCGTTGACGGCGAAATGGCGGTAGAAGCCGAATTCATGTGCACCATGCGTACTGCGGTCGACCCTGCTGCCGGTAAAGCGGCGGCCACTAGCGACGCCAGCCCGTCGGCGTGAAGCAATGACGCGTATTCATCCTACTGCCGTTATCGATCCCAAGGCAGCGCTTGATAGTTCGGTCGAGGTTGGCGCTTACTCGGTTATCGGACCGCATGTGTCGATCGGGGCCGGTACCAAGATTGGCCCGCATGTGGTGATCGAAGGTCATACCAGCATTGGCCGCGACAATACTTTTTTCCAGTTCGGCTCGATCGGCGCCGCGCCGCAAGATAAAAAATATGCGGGCGAGCCAACCAGGCTGGAAATTGGCGATCGCAACACGATTCGCGAATTTGTCACTCTCAACCTGGGCACCGTCCAGGATGCCGGCGCTACCCGCCTCGGCAACGACAACTGGATCATGGCCTATGTCCATGTGGCGCACGACTGCCAAATCGGAAACAACATTATTCTTGCCAACAATGCGACGCTTGCCGGCCACGTTCATCTGGGTGACTGGGTATTCCTCGGCGGTTTCACCACCGTGCATCAGTTCTGTCACATCGGCGCGCATGCGATGACGGCATTTACCGCGGCCGTCAGCCAGGACGTCCCGCCGTTCGTGACCGCTGCCGGCAATCGTGCGGTGCCTGCCGGCATTAATAGCGAAGGCCTCAAGCGACGCGGATTCAGCAGCGCGCAGATCATGGCGATCAAACGCGCCTACAAAATGATTTATCGTTCCGGCTTGCCGCTGGAAGAAGCCAAGGCCGCGCTGGCAGCGGAAGAAAGCAAGGCACCCGAGTCCGCCGAATACCTGCGTTTGATGCGCGAATTTATCGCGTCGTCAAGCCGTGGCATCATCCGCTGATATGGCGGCGCCAAGTTCAAATGTGTCGATTGCGATGGTGGCAGGCGAGACTTCCGGCGATTTGCTGGCAAGTCGTCTGCTGTCCGGCTTGCGTCCGCATTTGCCCGATGCCAGTATGTACGGCATCGGCGGCGCGAAAATGGCTGAATATGGTTTTGTCAGCGACTGGCCGATGGAAAAATTGTCGGTCAACGGCCTGTTCGAAGTGCTCGCGCATTATCGCGAGATCAAAGGCATCCAGGTCGCGTTGCGGGACCGCTTGCTAGCCGAAAAACCGAACGTCTTTATCGGCGTCGACGCGCCCGATTTCAATTTCGGACTGGAAGCGCAATTGCGCCAGGCCGGTATTCCGACAGTACATTTTATCGGCCCGTCGATCTGGGCCTGGCGCGGCTCGCGGATCAAGAAGATTGCGCGCGCTGCTTCGCATATGCTGGTCATCTTTCCGTTCGAGGAAGAGATCTATCGCAAGGCCGGGATTCCAGTCACTTACGTTGGCCATCCGCTGGCGCAAGTGATTCCGATGGTGCCGGACATGGCAGCTGCACGCACAGCGCTAGATTTGCCTGCCAGCGGCACGGTGGTAGCGATCATGCCCGGCAGCCGCATGTCCGAACTGAAGTACAACACGGCCAGTTTTGTCGGCGCTGCGAAATTGCTGGCGCAACGCGATCCAAACATGCGTTTCGTCGCTCCGATGGCGGGCGACAGGCAGCGCCGGCTGTTTAGCGAATTGCTCAGCCAGGCCGGTCTGCAGGACTTGCCTATCCAGTTGCTCGACGGTCAGTCGCACACCGCGATGGCGGCAGCCGATGCGGTGCTGGTGGCATCCGGAACCGCATCGCTGGAAGTCGCCTTGTATAAGAAGCCGATGGTGATCGCCTACAAAATGATGCGCGCCAGCTGGGAAATTTTGCGGCACATGAGCTACCAGCCATGGATTGGATTACCCAATATCCTGGCGCGCGAATTTCTCGTGCCGGAATTGTTGCAGCATGCAGCGACACCGCAAGCGCTGGCAGATGCGCTGTGGAGGCAACTGAACGATAGCGCCCATCAAGCCATGCTGCGCCAGCGTTTCACCGAGATGCATCATGCGTTGCTGCGCGATACCGCCAATGAAAGCGCGCAGGCCGTATTGCAGATCATCGGACGCCAATAAACTGCCTGGCATACCGGCAATGCGTCTTCGCGTATTGCGACATTTCTTACATTTATCACTGCTCAACCATTGTGAAAAACTCCGATCCCGACCTGTCTCTATTCACCTATGCCGACGAAATTATTTGCGGCGTTGACGAGGCCGGTCGCGGTCCATTGGCTGGGCCGGTATTTGCCGCCGCCGTGATGCTCGATCCTGAACGGCCGATCACCGGTTTGCGTGATTCCAAAAAACTCAGCGCAGAGCGCCGCGAAATCCTGGCAGAGCAGATCAAAAGTAACGCATTAGCCTGGTCCATCGCCCAATGTTCCGAAGCGGAAATCGACAAGCTCAATATCCTGCAGGCAACCATGCTGGCGATGCGGCGCGCGGTAGAGGGTTTGTCGAAGTTGCCGACCTTGGCGCTGATTGACGGCAATCGTTGTCCGGTGCTCAATATTCGCGCCGAAGCCATCATCAAGGGCGATGACAAGGTGCAGGCGATTTCGGCAGCGTCGATTCTGGCTAAAACGGCACGCGATGCGGCGTTGCAGGTGTTGCACGCACAGTATCCTCAGTATGCGTTCGATCAACACAAGGGATATCCGACTGCGCTGCATATGGAGCGACTGCGTTTGCACGGCGTGTCGCCGGTGCATCGGAAATCCTATGCGCCGGTGCGCGCTTTGCTCGCCGCCAATCTCGACTCATCGAGCTCCTGAACACTATGAAATCCATCACATCATCCGCCAATCCGATGTATAAGGAGCTGAAGCTGTTGGCCACCAGCTCGCAGGCACGGCGCAAGGCCGGGCGCACCTTGCTGGATGGGGTTCATCTGGCGCAGTCGTATTTGCAGCATGTCGGCTTGCCGGCACTCTGCGTGGTCAGCGAAACAGCGTTGCTCAATGCCGAGGTGGCGTCATTGCTCGCACAATGCGAGGCCGGTGCGGTGAAGTGCGTGGTATTGCCGGATCCGCACTACCACGTGTTGAGCCAGGTTGAGCACGGCGTCGGCCTGCTGTTCGTCATCGACACGCCGAAATCGGTAGTGCCGTCGGCGCTGACCCAATCCGCGGTATTGCTGGACAACTTGCAGGATCCCGGCAACCTCGGTTCGATTCTCCGTAGCGCCGCCGCTGCCGGAATCAAGCAGGTCTATTGTTCGGGCGGGACCGCATTCGCCTGGTCGCCCAAAGTTTTGCGGGCCGGCATGGGCGCCCATTTTTTACTGGAGATTTTTGAAGGCGTCGATTTGGCTGCCGTCGTCGCTCATGCACGGATACCGGTACTGGCCACCAGCTCATACGCTACGCAAAGTGTGTTTCAGGCGGATCTGACAGGACCGGTCGCCTGGCTGTTCGGACATGAAGGGCAGGGACTTGCCGAGGACCTGTTGCAGTTGGCGAGCCAGCATGTGGTGATCCCGCACCTGGGGCCGATGGAATCATTGAACGTTGCCGCAGCAGCGGCAATATGTTTTTTTGAGCAGGTGCGGCAAACGCAAAAGTAAGCAAGTTCGCTCACTTAAAAGGCGCGGATGTCCGGCTTGATCTCTTGCAAAATGGTCGCCGCAATTTCTTCAATCGACTTGGTGGTCGACGACATCCAGCGTATCCCTTCGCGCCGCATTATTTTTTCTGCTTCGTTGACTTCATAGCGGCAATTTGCCAGCGCAGCATATTTGCTGCCCGGGCGACGTTCATTGCGGATTTCCGATAGCCGGTCCGGTGCGATCGTGAGGCCGAAAATCTTTTGCTTGAACGGCATGAGGCCGCTGGGTAATTTATCCCGTTCGAAATCCTCGGGAATCAGCGGATAGTTGGCCGCCTTGACCCCGAATTGCATGGCCAGATAAAGACTGGTCGGCGTCTTGCCCGAGCGCGACACCCCGACCAGGATCACTTCGGCATCGGCCAGATTCTTGTGCGATTGACCGTCGTCATGCGCCAGCGAAAAATTGATCGCCTCGATCCGATTCTTGTATTCGTCAGTATTGGCGGTGTTGTGACTGCGGCCGATGGTGTGCGTCGACTTGACGCCGAGTTCGTTTTCCAGCGGCTCGACAAAAGTCTGGATCAAATCCATGTGCATCGCTTTGGCGTGCTGGATGACTTGCGACAGATCAGCCTTCACCAGCGTCGAAAAGACGATCGGCAATTTCCCATCCGCTGCATAAGCCTCGTTGATCTTGCGGGTCGCCTCGTAGGCTTTGTCCAGCGTATCGATGAACGGCAGACGCACCTGTTTGAAGCGCAGGTCGAACTGGGTCAGTACCGAGTGGCCGAAGGTTTCAGCGGTAATGCCGGTGCCATCGGAGACAAAGAAAACGGTACGGTTGGCTGCAATCAGCGGGGTGGAGGCGGTATGAACCATAGTGTTATTAAAGAGTAAAGCCGTTAAAAAATAGGGGCTTGTAAGGAAAAAAACTGACGCTGCCTGTAAAATGGCCGCCAACTGATTATTTCAAACCACCCGACGAAGAATAACAAAAAGCCAAGGGCGGTGAAGGCAATTGTGAAGATTTCTTATCATCAAACTAGAGGTTGTTATGTCCAATGCAATACAGATGGGTGCTCCCGAGGGGGCGGCTTACGTTAGCTCCTTTGAAAATCTGCGGATGACGGATGTCGATTCCGTCGGCGGAAAAAACGCATCGCTGGGTGAAATGATCAGCCAATTGGCCGGCGCCGGGGTTCGCGTACCGGGTGGCTTTGCCACCACTGCGCAGGCGTTCCGTGATTTCCTGTCGCATAGTGCAAACGGCGGATTGCCGCTGGCGGATCGGATTGCCGATCGGCTTGCAACATTAAATGTTGAAGACGTCAGGGCGCTTGCGCAAGCCGGCGCTGAAATTCGTCAATGGATTGTGGAAACCCCATTCCAGCCGCGTCTGGAACAGGAAATTAAGGATTTCTACGAACGCCTGGTGGCCGATTCTTCCAGCGAAATGTCGTTTGCGGTGCGCTCATCGGCGACTGCCGAAGACTTGCCGGATGCATCGTTTGCCGGTCAGCAAGAGACCTTCCTCAACGTGGTCGGCATCGACAACGTGCTGGAAGCAATGAAACACGTGTTCGCATCCTTGTATAACGACCGCGCGATTTCCTATCGCGTGCATAAGGGCTTTACTCACGCCGAAGTGGCGTTGTCGGCCGGCGTCCAGCGCATGGTGCGCTCCGATCTCGGCGCTGCCGGCGTCATGTTTACACTGGATACCGAGTCCGGCTTCAAGGATGTCGTCTTCATTACGTCCAGCTACGGCCTGGGCGAAACGGTGGTGCAGGGCGCGGTCAATCCGGACGAATTCTACGTTCACAAACCAATGCTGGAACAAGGCAAGCTGCCGATTATCCGTCGCAACATCGGCTCCAAGCTGATCAAGATGGAATTCACCGGCGAAGCCAAAGCCGGCCGTTCGGTCAAAACCGTCGACGTCCCGATCGAACTGCGCAATCGCTATTCGCTCGACGATGCGGAAATCGTCGAACTCGCCAAATACGCGGCCATCATCGAGAACCACTATCAGCGCCCGATGGATATCGAATGGGGCAAAGACGGGCGCGACGGCAAGCTCTACATTTTGCAAGCGCGTCCGGAAACCGTTAAATCGCAGGAAAAGGCGACCGATGCGCAGCAACGCTTCAAGCTCAAGGGCATAGGCAATGTGCTGGCCTCCGGCCGCGCAATCGGCCAGAAAATCGGCGCCGGCCCAGTCCGCGTGATTCATGATGCATCCGAAATGGAACGGGTCCAGCCGGGCGACGTGCTGGTAGCCGACATGACCGATCCTAACTGGGAACCGGTGATGAAGCGCGCCTCGGCGATTGTCACCAACCGTGGCGGCCGTACCTGCCACGCTGCGATCATCGCGCGTGAATTGGGCGTGCCGGCGGTGGTCGGTTGCGGCGATGCCACCGAAATGCTGAAAGACGGCACGCTGGTGACGGTGTCCTGCGCCGAAGGCGACGAAGGCAAGATTTACGACGGTCTGCTAGAAACTGAAGTGACCGAAGTGGCGCGCGGCGAATTGGCAAAATTGCCGTTGAAAATCATGATGAACGTCGGTAACCCGCAACTGGCTTTCGATTTCCAGTCGATTCCAAACGGCGGTGTCGGCCTGGCTCGCCTGGAATTCATCATCAACAACAATATCGGCGTCCACCCGCGTGCGATTCTGGAATACCCGCACATCGATCCCGACCTGAAGAAGGCGGTTGAATCGGTGGCGCGCGGACACGCATCGCCAAGGGCTTTTTACGTCGACAAGCTGGCAGAAGGGATTGCCACGATTGCGGCAGCATTCTGGCCGAAAAAAGTCATCGTGCGCCTGTCCGACTTCAAGTCGAACGAGTACAAGAAGCTGATCGGCGGTTCGCGTTACGAGCCGGACGAAGAAAATCCAATGCTCGGTTTCCGCGGCGCCGCGCGTTACCTGGCAGCCGACTTTGCTGAAGCATTCGAAATGGAGTGCCAAGCCATGAAGCGTGTACGCAACGACATGGGCTTGACCAATGTCGAGATCATGGTGCCGTTCGTCCGGACCTTGGGACAAGCCGAGAAGGTGATCGGCCTGCTGGGCAAAAATGGCCTGGTGCGCGGCGAGAACGGTCTGCGCGTGATCATGATGTGCGAAGTGCCATCGAATGCGATCCTGGCCGAGCAATTCCTGGAACACTTCGACGGCTTCTCTATCGGCTCCAACGACCTGACCCAGCTGACCTTGGGTCTGGATCGGGACTCCGGCATGGAATTGCTGGCGGCTGATTTCGACGAACGTGATCCGGCGATCCTGGCGCTACTCAGCAAAGTGATTGCGACCTGTATCGCCAAGGGCAAGTACGTTGGTATTTGCGGCCAAGGCCCATCCGACCATCCTGATTTTGCCGAATGGCTGATGAAACAAGGGATCGAATCGATTTCCTTGAATCCGGATTCGGTGATTGATACGTGGCAGAAGCTGGCTGCCGTGCAGTAAATGATATTTAAATTTGTACCGTAGTAAAAACGCGAGCCGAGTGCTCGCGTTTTTTTTTATTTGTGCGTTAGACTACTCCGACAATAAACTTCAGGGAGAGGGCACATGGCCCAATGGGTAACGTGGATGGTGGCGGCAGGTGTACTGATCGTGGCCGAGTTATTTACCGGTACCTTTTATTTATTGATGCTGGCAGTCGGCTTGGCTGCCGCAGGGCTCGCCGCGCTGATCGGCTTCCAGCTGGAGTGGCAATTGATTGTTGCCGCCGTAGTCGCCGTGGTCGCGATTTACATCCTCAGGCACAGCAAGTTTGGCCGGCAGAAAAAGGTCAAGGCCGAACGCGACCCCAACATCAATCTGGATATCGGTCAGTCCATCACAGTCGATGAGTGGCATCGGGAAAGCGGCGAGAGGGCTAAATACACGGCACGCGTGAAGTACCGCGGTGCGATGTGGGATGTCGAACTGGTACAAGATGCGATCGCGCAGGCCGGCGTATTCTTCATTCAGGAAATACGAGGAAGCCGGCTGATAGTTGCGAACAGCCCAGGAAAAATTAATAAGTAAGAAATCGATTCAGATAGACGTTCAAACTACCAATAAAGGAAATAAATCATGTTCGGAAGCGTCTCGTTAATCCTGTTGATCATTGCGATCGTATTCGTCGTCAAAACGATCAAGGTCGTGCCGCAGCAGCATGCCTGGGTGGTCGAGCGACTGGGGAAATATCATGCAACGTTGGGTCCGGGTTTGAACATTGTGGTGCCCTTTATCGATCGCATCGCTTACAAGCACATCCTGAAAGAAATCCCGCTCGACGTACCGCCGCAAGTATGTATCACTCGCGACAACACACAGTTGCAAGTTGACGGCATTTTGTATTTCCAGATTACCGATCCGATGCGCGCCTCGTATGGTTCCTCCAACTACATCGCCGCGATCACGCAATTGGCGCAAACCACGTTGCGTTCAGTAATCGGCAAGATGGAACTCGATAAAACTTTTGAAGAGCGCGATCACATCAACACCACCATCGTCAGCGCGATCGACGAGTCGGCTGCCAACTGGGGCGTCAAAGTCTTGCGTTATGAAATCAAGGATCTGACCCCGCCGAAGGAAATCCTGCATGCGATGCAGGCGCAAATCACGGCAGAACGCGAGAAGCGCGCTTTGATCGCCGCATCGGAAGGCCGCAAGCAGGAGCAGATCAATATCGCCACCGGTGAGCGCGAAGCGTCGATTGCCAAGTCCGAGGGAGAAAAGCAGGCTTCCATCAATCGCGCCCAAGGTCAGGCCGCAGCGATTCTGTCGATTGCCGAAGCGAGTGCCGAAGCGATTCGTAAAACCGCTGCCGCCATCCAGCAGCCGGGCGGTTCGGATGCGGTGAATCTGAAAGTGGCCGAACAATACGTGGCCGCCTTCAGTCAACTCGCGAAAACCAATAACTCGATCATCGTGCCTGCCAATCTGGGCGATATGAGCGGACTGATTGCCACTGCGATGCAAGTAGTCAAATCGCAAGCCAAGCCTCAATGAACTGATTAGCAAAAATACTGCTTGCGGTAGTGAATACAAAACGGCGGCTTTGGCGAAAATCAGATTTCGCCAAGGCCGCCGCTTTTTTTCGGAAGAAGGGCTATTTAACGCCTGTGCTGTTTCATCGCTGCCTGAACTTCGCGCTCGCCGTCACGTTGCCGCTCGGTGGCGCGTTTGTCATGCTGTTTCTTACCCTTGGCCAGACCGATTTCGCATTTGATCCGGCCGCGTAAGTAATGCAGGTTGATCGGCACCAGCGTATATCCGGCGCGCTCGACCTTGCCTATCAATTTCTTGATTTCCTCGGCATGCAACAACAGCTTGCGTGTGCGTACCGCTTCCGGATGAACGTGGCTGGAGGCGCTGAGGAGGGCGCTGATATGCGCGCCGAACAGGAACACTTCACCGTTGCGCACGATGACGTAAGCTTCTTTTAGCTGAGCGCGTCCGGCGCGGATCGCCTTTACTTCCCAGCCATGAAGTTCCATACCCGCTTCGAAACGCTCTTCGATGAAATAATCGTGAAAGGCTTTTTTATTATCAATAATGCTCATGTTGGTGGGAAGTCGTGCAGGTCGGTTAAAATTTCAAGCTGTGATTCTATCAAACGGTTGATATTCAATGGCAGTAGTGCATAAAACGGTTCTCTTGGGGTATAGCGCTGAACAGATGTTTGCGCTGGTTGATCGGGTCGAAGACTACCCGCAATTCTTGCCGTGGTGCGGCGGCGTCGATGTCCGCGAGCGCGCTGAGGGGAAATTGATTGCGACGCTCAACATACACTATCACGGCATAAAACAATCGTTTACTACCGAAAATTCCAACACGCCATCGAGCTCGATGCAGATGCGTCTACTCGAAGGACCGTTTAAACATCTCGATGGCAACTGGCATTTCAAGGCATTGCGGGCCGATGCCTGCAAGATCGAATTCGATTTGCACTATGAATTTTCTAGCAAAATTCTGGAGAAGTTGATCGGGCCGGTGTTCAGCATGATCGCCAACAGTTTTGTCGATTCATTCTGTAAGCGCGCCGATGCGGTGTATGGCAGCCATGACTGAGATGACCGCCGACACCAGCCAAGACCTGCGGATACAGGTCTGCTACGCGACGCCGACGATCCAGATTGTCAAAGATTTGACGGTGCCGCCGGGGACGTTGCTGCATGACGCCATCAAACGCAGCGGTTTGCTGGAAGAAATTCGCGAGATTGACCTGAGCTGCTGGCGCGTCGGAATTTTCGGCAAATTGAAAACGCTGGACACCGTGCTGCGCGATCAGGATCGGATCGAAATTTACCGGCCACTGATAGCCGATCCGATGGAGTCGCGGCGCAAGCGTGCAAAGAAAGTAGCTGATACGGAAGCAAAGAATCTTAGCGGGAAAAAATAAAATATATGTGTCTTTGAGGACCTGGCTTTGTCCAAAAATTTGATTTCCGCCCCGACAGACGGCTCATTGCTTGGCAATTACTTTGACAAGAAAAACGAAATTAAAAAAGGCGCGAACAAAGTCAGAATGAGTCCACTTGTTAGCGCTATTGGAATGCTGGAAGGGCTGCATGTCTGTTTGATGATGGGGAGTGTTGAATCCAGAGCAGTGGCTCCGCTAGCGCCAATACAGGCCTGAGAAAAATGAGCACCTGTTGTATATAACAGAAGAATTGCAATCAGCTCACGAAATAGGTCAATCAAGAGCGCAATCGCACCATAAGACTCGCCTAATTTGCTCGATACTAGGACCCCAGAGAGGGTGAACCATCCAAAACCACTGGATAGAGCCAAGGATGTTCGAATATTTTCTCCTGTAATAAAATAAGCGATACAGCCACCTGCCAGAGAACCGATAATGACAAGAACAGGTATGGCAAGAATCTTGGCGGAAATCCATGTCGGATCAAGTTTTACGCCAACACAATCCACACCAACTATGAAAATCAATGTGTAGAGCAGAATATCGGTTGATGGCAGCCACCCCATGCTCATGCTCATGCCAATGGCTAGCTCTAACTTTGAGACAAAGATTCCGCATAAAACCATCGTTAATGCGATGCTGCATGCAATTAACGAACTCCATATGTATTTGAGCGCCTCATTCCTCTTTCCAGTATTGCCGTCAGTATGTTCCTTTGATTTAACAAAGAAGAAAATCATGTACCACGGAATGATTGTCGTTAGAAATGCGAAAGAAATAGCAATATAAAACGTTTTCCATGCAGCCGAGGGTTCTCCTAGAATATTGCCAAAGTCATATCCAATGGCGAAAAGCAGTAGCCACACAAATGGGTTTATTAATTTTCCGATCAGCGTTGAGATTTCTTGCGGCAGTAGCCTTCCAGCACCGTAGCCTATGACTAGCGCAATTAGTATTGGGAAAATGGAGTGGAATATGGCTTGCATGTTAAATATTTTGCTTCATGAGGGAAAAGTCAGCTTCAAAGACGATTTCTCCAGCCCGCAACTTGCTTTAGCACATTGGCCGGTGCAGTGCCACCGAAGCTCACCCGCGAGTTTACTGAGTTGTCTACCCCGAGCACGATGTATACATCGGCGGTGATACGACCGTCGACGGCCTGCATCGCGTCGAGCGGGATTTCTTCTAGGCTGACGCCACGGTGGTCGGCTTCGCGTACGAGCCGACCGGTGATGTGGTGCGCTTCACGGAAGGGGATTCCAATGAAGCGGGTGAGCCAGTCGGCGAGATCGGTGGCCGTAGCGTGGCCTAGGCCAGCAGCAGTGCGCATGCGCTCCTTCACGGGCTGCATGTCACTTACCATGCCGATCATGGCCTGCAGGCAGATTTCCAATGTGCTGGCGGCGTCGAAGGTCTGCTCCTTGTCTTCTTGCATGTCCTTGGAGAAGGCCAGAGGCAAGCCCTTCATCATTGTCAGCAGGCCAGCGAGCGAGCCGTTGACGCGGCCGACCTTGCCGCGGATCAGCTCGGCTGCGTCGGGGTTGCGCTTTTGCGGCATGATCGACGAACCGGTAGTCCACTCATCGGACAGTTTGATGAAATCGAACAATGGCGACATCCACAACACTATCTCTTCTGATAAACGGGACAAGTGCACCATAGACAGCGACGCGAACGAGAGGTATTCCACCGCGAAGTCGCGGTCGGACACACTGTCGAGCGAATTGCGCATAGGGCGATCGAAGCGCAGAGCCCTCGCCGTTTTATCGCGGTCGATCATAAAGGACGTTCCCGCCAGCGCGGCGGCACCCAACGGCGACTCGTTCATGCGACGACGAGAGTCACGCACACGCGACAGATCGCGACCGAACATCTCGACGTAGGCCATCAGGTGGTGGCCGAATGTGATCGGTTGCGCGCTTTGCATGTGCGTGAAGCCGGGCATCACAGTGTTCGCATGTTCCTCGGCCCGGTCAAGCAGCGTGTGCAGCAACTCGCCGAGCAATTCGTCGGCGCGGTCGTGAGCGTCGCGCACCCACAGGCGAAAGTCGGTGGCGACCTGATCGTTACGGCTGCGCGCCGTGTGCAGGCGGCCGGCGACCATGCCGATCAGGTCGTGCAGCCTTGACTCGACGTTCATGTGGATGTCTTCAAGACTTCTCGAAAATTTGAACTTGCCCTCGCTGATTTCCTGCCGGATGTTCGACAGGCCGGACGCGATGAGTTGATGATCTTCCTTAGTGATGATGCCTTGGTCACTCAACATCTCGCTGTGAGCCAACGAGCCGTCAATGTCCTGCATCGCCATCTGCTGGTCGAAATCGATGGACGCATTGATAGCTTCCATGACGTCAGTAAGTTTGGTTGCAAATCGACCACGGATGAGCATGCATTTGTCAGTTGCCATAATTTTCTTGGTAGTGTGTGTAAATGAAAGAAATCACTGTGGTTCACGCCGAGCCCACGAACTCGCAGAGGCGTGAATAGTCAGAGCTCGCGCACATGCAATAGCCAAGCCGTTGATTGACGGACCATGCGTCGCCACTTACGTTCTGATCGAGAGAGAAATGGTACTGAACCTCACGCAGATCGCTGATTGGGTGCAGCAGCCGGGTCTGCGGAAAAAGAAATTTGATACCGTAATAGTCGCCGCTTACCGGCGTAGTTACAAGATTGCGTACACCTAGGCCAGCGCGTTGACACAGCAGTACTTCTTCAAATGAAACACCATAGCGCCCCTCCACCAGTTCGGAAATGTGGTCTCCCGCGATGCGGCAACCAGCCTCAATAACCTTGATCCCAGAAACACCGATTTTGAGTTCCACATGCATCACACCGGCAACGAGCTTCCAACTCAACGCCACACGCTGCGCCACATCCAACAGCCGCTCGCGCTGTGCGCTGTCGAATATCTCAGCATTCACATGGCCTATCTCGAAACACGAAGGAAACGGAGGGACGAACTTACGCGTAGGGTACATCGCGATAACCTCGCCACCTTCGACGATACATTCCAAGCTGTATTCTTGACCGTCGGCAAATTCCTCAACGATGGCCTGGAGTGTGAATGCATAGTTGGTTAATTTGGATTTTTTGAACAAGAACATCCGTTCCAAATTCTCCAAGACTTCGTCGGGCGTATGGCACAGCCTCACAAAGAGACTCATCGCCATGTTTATCGGTTTGACGATGACCGGGAACCGTACGCGGCTCCAATCGAACACCCGAGCTTCCTCGATCGAAGATAGCGTTCCAATCACCTTGGGCTGAGGCACATATGCGGCCTCGAAGGCATTACGCATCAGTCGCTTGTTGCGCGACGCCTGGATGGCTTGCGGGTCGTTCCCGGGGAGGCCTAGTTCCTTCGCCAGTATGTCGGCAGCGATGACCGCGAATTCGTTGCCTGGCACCACGGCGTCGATGTCCATGCCCTTTACACTACGCAGCAGGTCAGCGGGGTCATCGCTGAGCTCGCGCACGCGTAGCCAGCGGTGCAGTCGCTTACCATCGCCGCCGACGGTTGACGATTCGATGGTGATGATGGAAAGTTTCCACCCACGACGATCACACATGTCCAGCATGCGGCGCAGCGTGTATTCGGCAACGGGATGCAACACGAGAATTTCTTTCATGGGATTTTCGGCGAGTTTCTATGATTAGAGTTGGGGGGCTAGGGTGCAATGGAACAGCAAGCCAGGTTAAGAAATAGGAAATTAGGAACTGAACGAGTATCGAATCACTGTCAAGTCAGTCGCATAAACCTGCTGCGGTGAGGTGAACTGGGACGATTGAGTAGCCATAACGACGCATATCCTTAACGGGGTTTTAGGTTCCATTGCTTCCGAGGCCCCAATCGTGCAACGTGCCGGTCTGACACAGCTTTGAGCGCCATCTCATAGTTCTCGAAACCTACGAACTCGTTGCAGCGACGTGCCACTTCGCGCATGTAGTACTTGGCATATAGGTCCACTTGCTGCGTAACGGCGTACGACGGCAGAAGCAATGTACGTGGGTGTGATGAAAGATTCGGTCCACTGCGGTGCGGAGTGAGAGCGTGGAAGATCAGTGCGTCGCCTGGCTCCAGTTCGGGCGTTTCGCCGGTGCTCACATCGATCTGCTCGATGTTGAAGTCGGCATTGGGATTGCCGTCCGCGCTGGGCAGAAGTGCTTTGTGGTAGCCAGGGAAGAACTCAATGCCACCTGATTCCTCATTGCTCGGGTACAGCGTAATGCCCACTGAGCAAAGAGAATCTGCCGACATGTCTAACCAGCGCCAATACAGAAAATCTTGGTGCTGTGCATATCCGCCGGTATTGGGTGACTTGCGGATGAGCTTGCATTTGAGCAGCGATAGCGGACCTCGCAGGATCTTCTCTAGCGGGTCCAGAAGGCGAGCATCGAGCACTGCGTCGAGAAGCATCGGCGAGATATCGACCACCGGATCGAGCCGGTCGACGATGCAGGTGCCAGAGGTATTGCGACGGAATTCGCTGCGCAGATTCAAGTCGTCCAGCAGACCGGGCAGCGTCCACAGCCGTTGACACTCCTTACGCCACGAGGCAACGTCCTCGGGCGAAAATATCCCTTTGAGCACCGTATAACCCTTGCTCCAGTACTCGTTCTCCGCTATGAGAATTTGTTGTGTTGTGATGTTGCTGCTCTTCATCTATGTTGCCCCTTACCTGAGTTATGAACGTGCTGGAGGTCACTGACGCGTCTGGTCATGTGCTGCGCCGCCTGTAAGATGCGACTCGGCGCGGTACCTCCGTGGCTAGTGCGCGACGATATTGATTCATCGGCGCTGAATTGTGGCCAATCCGGCGCGCCGAGGCGCTCATCAACCTGTGCTCGAGTTGCCGGTGGCAGTTCTGCCAACGTGCAGCCGCTTTTTTGCGCTAGATCCACCAGACTGGACATCATGTGGTGTGCTTGCCGGAAGGGAATGTGTTTCTCGCGCGTGAGCCAGTCCGCGAAGTCGGTTGAAGTGGTGAAGCCCGTGTTCGCGGCGGTGCGCATTGCGTCCTCGTGTACTGTCAGGTGCTCGACAACGAGCCTGAGCACGTCAAGCGAAAGGCAGATCGCATCGGCCGAATCGAAGGTCGCTTCCTTGTCTTCTTGCATGTCCCGACAGTACGACATGGTGAGCCCCTTGAGTACGATCTGCACTGTGTTCAGGTTGCCGACGATTCGCCCACTTTTGGCGCGCACAAGTTCCAGTGCATCTGGGTTGCGCTTGTGCGGCATGATGGCTGAACGTCCCGCCAAGAAGTCCGGTAGCGACAGAAACCCGAACTGTGGCGTGATCCAGATCACCACGTCTTCGGCAAAGCGAGATGCATGGATAGACGCGGTTGCGCAGGCGCCGAGGAAGTCGAGCACGAAGTCGCGGTCGGCCACGCTATCAATGGAATTGGCCGTGGGTTGCGCGAAGCCGAGTTGTACAGCCGTAAATTCGCGATCGATGTTAAAGCTGGTGCCTGCTAATGCACAGGCGCCCAGCGGCGATTCGTTGAGCCACTCGCGCACTTGCCCGAAGCGGCGTGCATCACGGAAGAACATCTCCGCATAGGCAAGACACAAATGGCCGAAGCTTACTGGCTGCGCAGCCTGCAGGTGGGTCATGCCTGGCATCACTGTTCGAGCATGTTGCTCGGCCTGTTCGACGAAGGCAGCGATCAATTCGAACAGCTTGCCGAGTACTTCATCGCACTTATCGCGAATCCACATGCGAAGCGCAGTGACCGCGAGGTCATTGCGTCCACGGGCTGCACCGATCTTACCGGCCATCATACCCACGTGACGCTCGAGTTCGGCTTCCACGTTCATGTGAATGTCCTCAAGCTCCGGCTTACATATAAAGCTGCCTTCGTCGATGTCGACACCAATTTGCTTCAGTCCGGCTAGCAACACCTCGCTGTCCTCACCGCTCAGAATACCTTGTCGCGCCAGCATGGCGACGTGGGCTGAGGTGCAAGCAACATCGGCCTGCGCGAGGCGGTAGTCGAAGTCTACCGACGAATTGACGGTGTCAAGTACCCGTTTTGTTGTTGCGTCCATGGCTTTGTACCTACGCTACGATTTCGATAAAGATTCCGGATACGACATCCTTGCATGTCTGCATCGCGGCCACTGGGTCAGTGCCGACGCACACTACATAGCCCACACGATTGAACGAATCCTTGGGTGCGCTCACCTTGTCACCGGGCTTCAGCGGCAAGTGCAGCTTGATAACGCCAGCATGGCCGCGCCAGCGCTCTACACCACAAATTGTCTGGACCGTGCCAGCTGGCGGAGTGAAGAAGCGGATCGCGGCAGCTCCAAGCGAACGCGGCATTGGCGGTTCGTCGTCGATTTGTCCAAGCGGCCATTGCACTGCGAAGTCGAGCATGTCAGCGCCGGTGGCATTGCGCACTAGCGAAGGGATCGAGTCGCCGCCAACGCGGGTGTGCGTTTCGATGACAACAGGACCATTGCTCGTTAACCGCAGCTCAGTATGCGTACAGACGTCAGTGATCTCCATCACGTCGAGGAAACCCTGGACGTATTGAACAATGGTCTCGTGCTCTCGTTCGGAGATGTCCGCAGGCACGACGTGTCCGATTTCGACGTAGGGATTGAGCAGATCGTCGCTGTTGGTCAGCTTGCTAGTCACCGCATAGACTACGTGGCGGCGGCCGAAGCTAAAGCTTTCCACCGAGAACTCGCGACCATCGAGGTATGCTTCGACGACAAGATCTTCGTTCTCAATGTTTGCTGCAATGATCTGGGCTTTGTTGTCGAAACGTAGGATGCGTTGGCTGCCCTGCCCGTAGCGCGGCTTTGCAATGACGGGGAATCCGTGCCTCTCGGCAAAGGCGGCAATGCCTATCGACGACGTGGCCGACGCGGCTGGCGCGCTTGGGAAGTTCTTTTCGGCTAGCCATCCCCGCATCAGCACTTTGTCGCGCGTGCGTTCAACGGCTTCAACACTCACACCGCCCAAGTCAAGTGCACGCGAAATGCGCGCAGCTGGAAGCAGCGCCAACTCTGTCATTGAGATTACGCCGTCAAAGGGCTCAATCCCGTGCAGGGCCTGCAGCATTGGGATCAGGCCGGCGTCACTTTCATAGTCGGACACGATAGTGCGCTTGGCGAAAGGCAGCAGAACGGGATCAAAAATCCCCGGTAGGTCTACAAGTGTCAACTCGGCACCGAAAAGTTTGGCACGATCACATAGACCGGGACCACCACCGACGATAATCAGTCTCTTATTCATCTTGATGACTCCATGGAGGTAGAAAAAGACGTGGATGGGTCGCAAATTTTGGTGAACTCGCGAGCCAGATCGGCATGTGTATTCTTCGCGGCCTCGCGTCGCAACAGCACCCACGCAAGACAGCAAAGCGCTAGCGCAACGCATATGAGTGTCGCCATGGTCACCGCGCTGGGCAGACCCATGCCCGCGTAGGCTGCAGTGAAGGTGTAGGTACACGTACCGACCAGTGTTGCGGAAGTCATGCGCCGGATCGCCGCAAACCGCCCGCGCAACTCCGGAGCCACTAACGCCTGCACCGTGGTCGTGAAGTAAACCGTATGCGAGGCGGTGGCGAAGCCCAGCACGTAGACCAGTAGGAAGTAGGCGTATGCCTCGAAGAAGATCAGTTGCAACATGGTGGCGATGGCAACGATGGGCATCAACAACAGCACGCGGTGCAACTGAGGTATCTCCAGGTTGTGTCGCGCCACCAGCCAGCCTAGAGTGATTGAGCCGAGCGTAAACATCACGTCCACCGTCGACAAGATCATGGCTCTACCGTCCAGATGTCGCTCCACCAGCAGCGGAAGTGAAAGGTTGAACAGAGCCACCACGACCAGATCCGCCGCGCCGAGCACGATGACCCAAATTATCTCCGGCGAACGCATGACCGTGCCCAGCATGCGTGCGAAGCCACGGAACAGATTGCCGCTATAGGTTGGTTTGGCAGAGGTGGCGACAAGTCCTGTACTTGCGCGCGCATAGAACCACCCGGCTACGGCTGTGCCCGCGGCGATCGCGAACAGGCAGTGGACGAGGCCCACCCGATCCATCACGGCGCCGGCGACCAGCACACCGAGCAAGAGGCCCCCTTGTGAGGCGAGCTGATGCCGCCCGTTCATGTTGATAAGGCTACTAGCGTGCACCAGTGTCGGCACCAACACAAACACGCCAATGCGGATGGCTGAGTTCAGCACGCCGATGAGCACGCTTGCAAGCAGCATTATGTCTGCATGCGGGCCATGAATGGTCAGAGTCAACGCCAGCATGACTAGTATTGCGCTGGTCGCCGCTGTAGCTCGTGATACGAGTTGCGCCGGCCCGTGCCTATCCACCCACGAACCCGTGACGAGTGGCACGACAAAGGCGAAGAGAGCGTCGCTTGTGACGTAGATCATGTTGTACCAGATGTCCCCGCTACTGCGAAATAGCTGTACGGTGAATGCAACGAATAGGAGGCCACGGCCGCAATTCATCGCGAACTCGGCTTTAAGGAAATCTGCCGCCTGCTGCCCGATGGGGGGACTCATACTCTAGCCTCAGCGAGGTCATGGCGATTGCTCATGACATACTTTCTTCGTGGTAGTACTGAATGTGGTCTGTGGCGCGATCCAGTGTTGACATCAATTCCTGCCGGGAGACAAACGCCGTGCGCACGTAAGCCGTGCGCGAGAAAATGTCGTTCAGCCCGTGTGCGTTCGCTGGGATTGGAGACTGCGTAGGCTCCTGGTCCGCCATCGACAGCCGCCGGCGAAGCAACGTCTCGATCAGCTTACCGGCCATAGGTGGCATGATGTACCGGATGCCGCAGCAGTCCTTGGTTATCGCTTGGACAACGACGTCTTGTGCGTCGGTTAATGCGTGGTCCATCTGGATCCATGCGCTCAGCGCATAGAGGTCGATGCCTGTGAGCTTCTGGACCAACGTCGGAAACAAATCACCGCCGTCGCACACGTGAGTCTTGATGATTCGAGGGGCCGCTGCAGTGAGGATGATCTCGGTATGCGTTGGGGTGTTGTCCACGTCCATTTCGGTGAGCGCCTTCACAACATAATTAGTGATGAGGGGCGTTTGCTCTATATAAAGTTCGGCTGGGGAGTCGTGCCTTTTGATTCCAGCACAAAAAAGTGCGTTCATCCCGGTTCCTTGATTATGTGTTGACGTTGCGTCGAGCATCGCGTAGTGCTGATATGTAGAATTGCCAATAGCCGGTATTGAGGTGCTGCGACCTGTCACGGCACCGTTCGTGGAGTTTGTGGATTTTCTGAATTGGCACGTTAGACCAGAGATGGTGTTCCACGTGGAAGTTGTTGCTATTGGTGAGCCAAGTCATGAACCAGTTCGACTTGATCGTACGCGTGTTTTCAAACGCGTCGGTCGAGTTCGCGTTACAACTGTAGTGCTCGGGCATCTCGATGAACGCATGTAACGGTGAGGCGACGATGAACAGTGCAGTCAACCAGATCAGCAAGGGATCGAGTTTAGCTGTAACCCAGCATGCGGCGGTGAGCGTTGCAAGTGCCACTGCGGCAATGACGTAGAACAACCGCACCTGCCCCTGGTAGCGGACATGCAAACCGTCTATCGATCGGCCGAGCAGCGCCTTCACGAGTCCCGTGCAGAAGCTCTTGTAGTGATGCAGCATCAGAAAGCGTAGCGCTAATCCCTTGGGTGTCCAGGTCTCGGAGCCGTAGTCGAAGAACTCACGGTTCATAGGCGTGCCCAGCAGTGCGTGATGCTTCAGATGGTTGATGCGGTATTCGTAGAAGGATACGAGCATTGGTAGGCCCATCGCGACGCCAAAGAATTCGTTAAGTCGCGGCGAACGAAAGCCTGTGTAGTGCAGAGCCTGGTGTGACAGCTCCACGCCGTGCGCCATGGCGACGCCCAGCACGAGGATGCCGCACACGGTGGCGGTTGCGCCGGTGTGCAACGAGAGCCATGCGCCGAGCACCATCAATGTGAGCCACAGCGCCGTGCGCCATGCAAAGAAAGCGGATGAGATCTCCATCCATTCTGGCTCAAGCTTCGCTGGCCTGGTCGCCTGCGCTGCCCCTACTTGGCCGGAAATCACAGATTGAGTTAGATGCTGATTTGGCATTGTTTTTCCTTGATCTAGTGGAGTCAGGATTTCAGCGATTCGATGCATGCTCTAGGATTGGAATGCAGCAGGTGCAACAGCAGCGCGCGCGCAATGTGCAGCCGCGCTACTGCTTCCTCATAGATCGCGGACTGCGGACCGTCGATAACTTCGGGCGTGACTTCGTCACCACGGTTGGCCGGGAGGTTGTGCATGAAAAAGGCGTGCGGCCGCGCTAGCGCCATCAACTCGCAGGTAATGCTGTACGGCAACAGCGTCGTACGACGTTGCTCGGCTTCATGCGCCTTGTTCATTGGTATCCAGACGTCTCCGATGATCACGTCGGCATCCTTCGCCGCTTCGTGCGGATCGGCTGTCCATGTGTAGCCCTCTAAGTCATCGACCAGTGCCGACGGCGGCGCCCAATTCGCCGGTGTAGCGATGACGAAGCGCGCGCCAACTAGCGCTGCGGTCTGCGCAAGCGAGGTGGCGACATTAGTGCCGTCGCCAATGAAAGCCACTTTTAGGCCTTTCAATTCATGGAGGCGTCGGCGGATCGTCAGGAAGTCGCACAGCGCCTGCGTCGGGTGATGCTGATCGCACATGCCGTTGATGAACGGTACCGGACAGATCGCGGCGATACGCGCTTGAAGGGCGTGGTCGTAGATGCGCGTGAGCAGAGCATCGTTGAAGCGGCCGATGACGTTTACGAAGTCTTCTAAGTGTTCAGTCTTCTCTGCGTTGCGACCGACTCTGGCTTCCTTGCCGCTGAAATGGATCGCGTGCCCGCCGAGGTCGAACATAGCGCGCTCAAACGCACTGCGCGTACGAAGAGAAGTCTCGTCGAAGACCATCGCGAGGCATTTGCCACGCAGGAAGGGGGCAACCGATCCCTTCGTTAAGATGTGTTGCTCAAGGGCGTCAGCATCGTCGATGATCGACATCACAGATGTGCTGTCGAGGTCAGTGATGGCATTAATCTGAGAGATTCGTTTCATTTTGCGTAAAGAAACTCCTGGGCGACGGCGACGCGACGCTCGGGAAAGGTTTGAAGGAAGTCAGCCGGCTTGCTGCACGCTGCGTGCCTGGGCCAGCAATCGCAAACGAAGGGCATTGAGTTTGATAAAGCCTGTCGCGTCGCTCTGGTCGTAGACTTGGTCTTTCTCAAAAGTGACGTGACGCTGCGAATACAGGCTGTACGGGCTCTTGCGACCTTCCACGATGACATTGCCTTTATAGAGCTTCAGTCGAACCGTCCCGGTCACACGCTCCTGGCTCTTGTCGATCAGCGCTTGCAGCATCTCGCGCTCCGGCGCGAACCAGTAGCCGTTGTAAATGAGCTCGGCATAACGCGGCATTAGTTCGTCCTTCAGATGTGATTCGCCGCGATCTAGGGTTATCGATTCCAGCGCGCGGTGAGCCACTTGCCAAATCGTGCCGCCTGGGGTTTCGAAAACACCACGACTTTTCATGCCGACGTAGCGAGTGTCAACGATGTCGAGCCGACCGATGCCGTTGTCACCGCCGAGCTTGTTGAGTAAGGCGAGAGTTGCGGACGGCGACAGATGCACACCGTCTACTGCGACCGGGTTGCCACGCTCGAAATTGATCTCGGTGATGGTCGGGCGGTCAGGCGCGTTCTCAGGCGAGACGCTGCGCGTGAATACATCCTCTTCTGGCGTGACCCAAGGGTCTTCTAGCACCTTACCCTCGGCGGAGATGTGCAGCAGATTGGCGTCGGCCGAGTACGGAGGCTCGCCGCGGTTATCCTTGAACACAGGAATGCCATGCCTATCGGCGTAGTCCAGAAGATCGGTACGGCTCTGCATATCCCATTCGCGCCAAGGCGCGACCACACGGATATCCGGGGACAGAGCGTAGTAGCTCAACTCGAAACGCAGTTGGTCGTTGCCTTTACCTGTCGCGCCGTGTGCGACTGCGTCAGCACCCAGCAGGCGGGCGATTTCGATCTGTCGCTTGGCTACGAGCGGACGTGCAATTGGTGTGCCCATAAGGTAGTAGCCCTCGTAGACCGCGTTGGCACGAAACGCTGGCATTACGTAGTCGCGCACAAATTCCTCTCGTAGATCTTCAACGAAAATGTTCTCAGGCTTTACACCTAATGCAAGAGCCTTGGCGCGCGCCACCTCAAGTTCATCACCTTGACCCAGATCAGCGGTGAACGTAATGACCTCGCAATCGTACTCATTTTGCAGCCACCGTAGAATTATGGAAGTGTCCAGTCCGCCGGAAAACGCAAGCACAATTTTCTTGATTCCTGATTTTTGCTTCAACATGTTTTTTAGCTTTCTTTATGTGATTTGGACAATGAATTTATGGGGCTGGACTCGATTGACGAAAGGAGTTAGCGATACGGGTCAGCACTCATCGAAAGCCCGGGAGCAATTGTCAGCTCTGCCAAGGATGGAAGGAATATGACAATTCTTATTTTCAATTTAGAAAAGTCTGTTTTTTGCGAGTAGGGCCGTGATCAGCCCGTCGATCCATTGAGCCGAATGTGGTTGGAGATATCAAATGGCTGAGAGTGATTTCAAGTACACGTCACTTCGTTAGCATGCAAACTAACTTTGGCTGCGACGTGTTGTCGGCAAAAGGATAATTTGTTTCGACGGTCGTTCAGGAGGAAGGGGCAGCTCAGCTTTGCATTGGTAATCAGGACCTTGAATACCAATGCTATGGGTGGCTGAAATTGAGGGATATGACCACCTGTAGGTGGCTCATGGATCATCGGCGTCTGTGAAGCCGCAATAAAAAAAGCCTCCGGTTTTGCCGGAGGCTTTTTTACTTCTCAGAGTCGGTTGCCAAAGATTGCGTTCAGCTCTGCAGCCTCATTGACACTCGTTCAAAGTACGTTGGTTTTCTGCCGCTTGCTGAGCTCGCTGGTTGTCATTCATGAATGATCGCTGACCATTGGCGTCAGTCTGGGCGATACGGGTGCCTGAATTCAGGGTGCGTTGATTTTCCCGGGCATGGGCGCAATTTGTGGCCTTGTCCGATGCGCGCTTGGCTTCTTCCGCTGCTTTTTTGTCTTTCTCGGCTTGGTCTGCCTTGCGTTTCTGGAACGCGGCATTTTGCTCGGCAATGGTCGGCGGTGCTTTTACTTCCGGTTTTTTGTCGCCGTCAGCGTTGGCATCCGCGTCGGCGGGGGCCGCACTTTGTGGCGGCATCGCGTTGCCCGGCATTTTGAGTATGCGTTTGTTCGGTACCGAGGACGGCGGCGGCATGTCTGAAAATTGTTTGACTCCCTTCTCATCCAGCCATACATATTGCGCCAAGGCGGAAGTCGCCAGGCTCAACAGGACACATGCCGCACTGGCGGAGAAAATTTGTTTCAGACGAATGGCGTTCATTGAGCTCCTTGGGTGCTAAATAGAAGGTAAAAACAGGGCAGGTTCACAGAGCGGAGATTTCGCCATGTTTTGCAGTGCGTGTCAATCAATCGGTAGTGCTTTCGAGAAATATTTGGCTGCGTTAGGCGACTGCCTCGGATTTCTGTATAATTCGCTTTTGCGCCTATAGGAAAAACTATGCGTCTCCTTCAAAAAGCACTCACGTTCGATGACGTGCTGTTGGTTCCAGCTTACTCGGACATTCTCCCCAAAGACACTTCCCTCAAAACACGGTTGACGCGCAATATCGCGATCAACATACCTCTGCTGTCGGCGGCGATGGATACCGTGACCGAGGCGAGGCTGGCCATTGCAATGGCGCAAGAGGGCGGCATTGGCATTATTCACAAGAATCTGACCGCCCAGGAACAAGCGCGCGAAGTGGCCAAGGTCAAGCGCTTCGAATCCGGCGTATTGCGCGATCCGATCACGATTCCGCCGACCATGCGGATCCGCGAAGTGATTGCGTTGGCAGAACAGCACGGCATCAGCGGTTTCCCGGTGGTCGAGGGCAATCGCCTGGTCGGTATTATCACCAACCGCGATTTGCGTTTTGAAGAAGAGCTGGACGCCGAAGTCAGCGCCAAGATGACGCCGCGCGACAAGCTGGTGTACGTCAAGGACGGCGCCGATCTGTCCGAAGCCAAACGCTTGATGAACAAGCATCGCCTGGAACGCGTGATGGTGGTCAACGATGCGTTCGAGCTGCGCGGCCTGATTACCGTCAAGGATATCCAGAAATCGACTTCACACCCGCTGGCTTCCAAGGATGAGCAAGGCAAGTTGCGCGTCGGTGCGGCGGTCGGGGTCGGCGCGGATAACGAAGAGCGTATCGAGTTGCTGGTCAAAGCCGGGGTCGACGTCATCGTGGTCGATACCGCACACGGCCATTCCAAGGGCGTGCTGGACCGGGTCAAATGGGTCAAGCAGAATTTCCCGCAAGTCGAAGTCATCGGCGGCAATATCGCTACCGCAGCGGCTGCCAAGGCATTGGCCGATCATGGCGCGGATGGCGTCAAGGTCGGGATCGGTCCTGGCTCGATCTGCACCACGCGTATCGTTGCCGGTGTCGGCGTGCCGCAGATTTCCGCCATTTCCAACGTTGCGCAAGCGCTGAAGGGCACTGGCATCCCGTGCATCGCCGACGGCGGCATTCGCTTTTCCGGCGACATCGCCAAAGCGCTGGCGGCCGGTGCTTCGACTGTCATGATGGGCAGCATGTTTGCCGGCACCGAAGAAGCGCCGGGCGAAGTGATCCTGTTCCAGGGCCGCAGCTACAAGTCGTATCGCGGCATGGGCAGCCTGGGCGCGATGTCGGATGGTTCGGCCGATCGTTACTTCCAGGATTCGGCCAACAAGGCTGACAAGTTCGTGCCGGAAGGGATTGAAGGCCGGGTGCCTTACAAGGGCAGCGTATTGACGATCCTGTATCAGCTGGTCGGCGGCGTGCGGTCTTCGATGGGCTACTGCGGTTGCGCCACCATCGACGAATTGCGGGAAAAAGCCGAGTTCGTTGAAATTACCTCAGCCGGTATGCGCGAATCGCACGTCCATGATGTGCAGATTACCAAAGAAGCGCCGAACTATCGGACCGATTGATCAAGGCGATTTGGATCAGGTTCCAAGCAAATGTTCAATCCCTGTTGCGCGCCACCCGCGGTCATGCCGTCGGTGGCGCGTGCAGTTTAAAGATTCTAATTAAGTAAGCCACCCAGGCGCTCATCATGCACTCAAAAATTCTCATTCTCGATTTCGGTTCCCAGGTTACGCAACTGATCGCACGGCGCGTGCGCGAAGCCGGCGTGTTTTCTGAAGTCTATCCCTACGATGTGTCCGACGAATTCATCCGCAATTACGGCGCCGCCGGGATCATCCTGTCAGGCGGTCCGAACAGCGTGACCGAAGGCGATACGCCGCGCGCGCCGCAAGCGGTGTTCGAAATCGGCGTGCCGGTATTCGGCATCTGCTATGGCATGCAAACCATGGCCGAGCAATTGGGCGGCAAGGTCGAGATGGGCCACGTGCGCGAGTTCGGCTACGCCGAAGTGCGCGCTCGCGGTCATACCGCACTGCTGAAGGACATCAGCGATTTCACGACCCCGGAAGGACACGGGATGCTGAAGGTCTGGATGAGTCACGGCGACAAGGTCAACGACATGCCGCCCGGCTTCAAGCTGATGGCATCCACGCCGAACTGTCCGATCGCCGGCATGGCCGACGAAGAGCGCAAATTTTACGCGTTCCAATTCCACCCGGAAGTCACGCACACGGTGCAGGGCCAGGCCATCCTGACCCGTTTCGTGACCGAGATCTGCGGCTGCAAGCAGGACTGGAACATGCCCGATTACATCGCCGAAGCGGTGGAGGCTATCCGCCAGCAAGTCGGCAGCGATGAAGTGATTCTGGGCTTGTCCGGCGGCGTCGACAGCAGCGTCGCGGCGGCACTGATTCACCGCGCGATCGGCGACCAGCTGACCTGCGTGTTTGTCGATCACGGCTTGCTGCGGCTGGACGAGGGCAAGATGGTGATGGAGATGTTCGCCAACAACCTCGGCGTCAAAGTGATCCACGTCGATGCCACCCAACAGTTCATGGGACATCTGGCCGGCGTCACCGACCCGGAAGCCAAACGCAAGATTATCGGCCGCGAATTCGTCGAAGTATTCCATGCCGAGTCGGACAAACTGAAGAACGCCAAGTGGCTGGCGCAAGGGACGATTTATCCCGATGTCATCGAAAGTGCCGGCAAGGGCAAGAAGGCTGCGCACACGATCAAGAGCCACCACAATGTCGGCGGCCTGCCGGAAACGCTGAACCTGAAGCTGCTGGAACCGCTGCGCGAATTGTTCAAGGACGAGGTGCGCAAGCTTGGCGTCGCACTCGGCCTGCCGCATGCGATGGTGTATCGCCATCCGTTCCCGGGACCGGGTTTGGGCGTGCGGATTCTGGGCGAAGTCAAAAAAGAATTCGCCGACCTGCTGCGTCGCGCCGATGCCATTTTCATCGAAGAATTGCGCAACACCAAAGACGAGCAGGGCCAGTCCTGGTACGACAAGACCAGCCAGGCGTTTGCCGTGTTCTTGCCGGTCAAGTCGGTCGGCGTGATGGGCGATGGCCGTACCTACGAATACGTGGTTGCCTTGCGTGCGGTCCAGACCCAGGACTTCATGACCGCCCACTGGGCCCATCTACCGCATGAATTGCTGGGCCAGGTATCGAACCGCATCATCAACGAAGTACGTGGCATCAACCGGGTGGTGTACGACATCTCGGGCAAGCCGCCGGCGACGATTGAGTGGGAATGATCCGATGTCTAGCACTCGCTAGTACTCAAAAGTAGAAAATGCCTGAAAGCCCGCGTAAATGCGGGCTTTTTTGCTTTTTTGCTCCGCATTGATTGGCAGGCCGATGTATTGGACTGAACCCTTGCAACTGGAGCAGTCACACGGGAGCGGTCTCGCTGGGGGCTTGACAACGTACTCGCTGCCACTGATGCCGTTACACGCGCACCGTGAAGGGCTCGGCTAATGACTTATAACGCTATGTATTGTCATCGAGCACCTCCCCAGGGCGGCTCATTTCGTCGGAAAAAGCGACTTCAAGTAGTCGTCATTCTTACCCGTAGGCTCTCTATTTTCTTTTTCTTTATTTGCGAGCGTGTAGGGCCGCATCCCGTCATTGTGCGATCTAAGCTTGTCATAATGCCGTGTTACAGGGTCCGTGCTGTCATGACGAGTTAGCTCTTCCTTCATTGTGTCAGTAAAGTACTGCTTGGCCGCCGGGCTCAGACCCGATTCATTCGTTTTCTTGCGCTGTACAATCACACCAATCGCGCTTTTATAATTATCCATATCTTCGCTAATTTCAGCCGCAATTATTTCGACTTTCTTTTTTCCGTCACTCTTTAGACGATTCAATTCGTCTTCGCTATTATGAGCCGGAATTATTTTGAATTTCATTAATTCGGCTTCCTTTCGACGATTAAATTCTTCTTCGCTAATATCAGCCGACATTGTTTCGAATTTCTTTTCTCTGGTTTTATTTAGACTATTCAATTCTTTTTGACTAATATCAGTCAACATTGTTTTGTCATTCCATTTTCCGGTGTACTCTAGACGAGTCTTTTCTTCTTCGCTAATTTCAGTCGGAATTGTTTTGACGCTCCTTTTTCCGGCATCCTCTAGAATCATTTCGAATAACTTATTGGTGGCCTCGACAGTCGCCATTTCCGATGAATTTCTTCCAGTGTCGGTAGTGTATTTTTCCGTCAGCTCTGTCCATAGAGCATCCAGTGGTCGGTGTGCGTTCGATTTTTCGTTAAGCTTAATTTGAACGGCTGCTAGAATACCTTCTGTTGTCAGAAACTCTGAATTGCGTAGGCTGTAGAAATTTCCCCTACTATTTGCACCCGCAGCCATGTCCACCCCGCTCGTTCTCACATCATCTAACTGTGGTCTTGCTTCGACACGACTAATTCCTACCTGACCTCGATCTAAATATTCACTTAGACTGTATACGTTCGTTCTCTGAAGTATCTGGGCATCCTCATTAACCCCAGACTGATGACCTAAATAGGTTGTGCTTTTATATCGGTCAGTCAGCGCGAATAAGGCCGCTCTTTGCTGGTTGCGGTCAAGCCCTTCTTGTTGCATATCGTTAAAGAAGTGCACCTTAACACCGTTTTCTTGACCGTATTCTCGCCAATGTTGTTGCGCCTGTTCATTAAATGTACTGCCCACAAAGCTGATCTCAAGCTCATTCTTCTTCCCCCCGATCGCCGTTTGTGCGTCATAAATGCCGCCTATTAAGCTTTGCATGTGAGCATCGTCCGGTGTTGTGTGACGATACTCTCGAGGGTTCCATGCGTCCTGAGATGCTCGCTTGTTTATATTGATAAGGATGAGCTTAGATTCTGGTATCTGATTTTCCGAAGCAACACCGTCGGAGGGTAATTTATTCGCAAGCTTAGATTCTGGTATCTGATTTTCCGAAGCAACGTCGTTGGAGAGAACTTCTTTTTTCACAAGGTATTCTCTTATATTAGTGTCCGATGCAATCATGTTCTTAAACATGGCGTGTACTTTTGTACGTACCTCAGGATTCTGCATGATGTTGTCGTACTGCTGGTAATGCTTTACTCTCTGCTCGCCTGCCAAGTTTTCCGACTTTGCCAAGTCTTTAAAGTGATTTACAACTACTTGGGTGCCGAAAATATAATCATGGCCTTCTTTGAATCTATCTCCTAGCGAAGATAGATGTTCTTGTATAGCAAAAAGATTGCGATTGAATGCTTCTTGTTCGCTTTCCGGATTTGGGTTGTCAAAATATTGAAATATCGCGAGAGGGCGATCTTTATTGTCAAGGAAGGCGGTATATTTATAGGCGTTCATATCTCCCCTTGCACTGGGAGGGAAATGAACTATAGGCCTTTTGGAACCAGTGAACGCATCCGTGAATTTCTCAAAATTCTGAAATTGCAAAGAATTCCGCTTGCCTTTTAATTTTTCGAGGCGCTCTGCTTCTTTGTTTAGTGTTTTTTGAGCTGGTGTTTGTTTTGGCGGCTGGCTGGCACGTGTTGGTTCCGCGGGCGACGCCTCGGTCTGCAATGTAGGAATACTTGCCGAACGCGTCGCAGTGGAATAAATCTCAGATAGATATGGGGGAATTACAGGGCGAGAACTAATTGTTGTCATACAGACTCCCGAGAGGCGTTGTTTTAGAATTCGATCGGAAAATTTCCGGAGGCATTCATAGGTGTTTTGGTCTCGCGTCAGGTTCCATAAGAAATAGGCAATCGCATGCACAGCAGCTATTTTGAGCTGTACCCAGGCGCTACAGTATCTTTGTGGATTACCGTAATTTTCGGGATCTCGGCGTGAGAGATGGTCAGCGAACTGTATGATGCCCGGCTCCCATTTAGTGGTGCCAATTAGCAACATCAGTCACTCGATTTATTGGAAATGGTATTTTTCATGGTATTGGATGAAATGATTTCCTCTAAAATCAAGGCAGCACAGTATTCCTGAGTGTTATTGATAATTGAGTGGGAGTGAGCTTGCTTTGAGAGCTTTCCTCTCTCAAATATAAACGTTCGTGAGCCCTGTTTTTACAGGGCTTTTTTATAAGAAAAATTCTTAAGCAACGGCGACGCTCATGCCGGAATCTCGATGACGAAGCGGCAGCCCCCCGATTGCGGCGGCGTGACCAGTTTGACGGTGCCGCGCAGACGCGCTGCTGCTTGCTGGACAATGGCCGATCCCGGTACATCCTGTCCGACGCATCGGTAGAAGCGTTCGAATACCAGCACCTGTTCCGCGTCCGGGATGCCGGGGCCGTTGTCAGTCACGGCCAGCGTCAGCAGGCCGTTTGCGGCAACTGAACGCTGAAGTTCCACCAGCACTTGTCCGCCTTCCGGAATGTAGCGCACCGCATTGTGCGGCAGATTGTGCAGGATGGATAGGAAGGCGTGCCGGTCCAGCGCATGGAGCAGGGTGTCCGGTGCTTCCAGCGATAATTCGATATCGCGCCGCACCGCCAGCCAGAGCGGCAGTAACACCAGCGGCAGCGCGATCAACACATTGACAGCCAAGTCGACGCCCATGCGCTGCAGTATCCAACTGTGGTTGATGATAGGCGCTCCTATGCGCAAGATCCGGCTCCCGACCTGATGTTGGTACATGCGGAAAGGCCGACCTTTGATCAAGGTGTCGCTCAGTTGCTGATCGGTGTGGCGTTGAGCAAACGGATGCCTGGAAATAAGTGGCTGACCGCGTTTGTTTTGAACAGCAGGAGCGGACCAAAGCAGATTTGGAAATGTGACGCATCACGGTTTGCCAGCACAGTCCACCGACGTTGTGCTTCGCCAAAAATTTGCAGATAAATTTACCTTCCGCTACGATACCGACTCCGCAATGCTCCATGGAAATAAACCGCCGAAACGGGTTGATTGAAATGCAAGGAGATGCGGAATGACGTTGCATTGCAACTTTAACTATGTTGAGCATGTACTTACACACCAGATCCGGGCGGGAACCCGGGATGAGGAAAATGGAAAATGATAAAAGCAATCGGGATCATAATGTTTTTGTTGGGCTCGTATGGACAGTATTGGGTTGGCAAACGATCGTTCCACCGGCGTAATCAAGCCGGCATTGAGGTGTTTGAAAGCTATGGGGGCGCACTGGCCACCCAAGCACTCGAAAAAGTCGTGAAGATTGCCTCTGGGGTCGGTATTGCACTTGGTTTCATTTTGTTTTGCGTAGGTTACGGATTCGGTCACTAATACGTATAGCGGCCCGATAACATCAATCGCGGGAGTCCGACAATCGTTAGTCCACGCTAAGAAAAGCGCAAAAGCTCGCATGAATGCGGGCTTTTTTGTTTTTGGCGCGGCGGCTTGCACCCGGCAAGCGAATGCAGGCATGCGTGACGACGCAGTCTCTATCCGGTGTGAGCAGCGAACCCTACCTGATCCGGCGCAACCTCGGGCCGCAACGTGAGTTGCGGAATGTCGTACGCGCCGCCATTTTGCGGGCGAAACGGTATCGGCGTAGTGTTCCAGAGATCGTCGAGGCGCTGGCCGAGCGCGTCGCGAATTCTTGAAAATCCTGCTTCGTCAATTCGGCTGGTCCGATAGATCACGAACGGCGGCAAGACGTCGAAGCCGGGGTAATACAGTATCCCGTGCTGGATCGGGAACAAAACATCATCCATTGGGCCATTGATACCTCGCGGGCTGTAATGAGACTCCCATCCGCCCGCGGTGACGATCAGCATCGCTCTCTTCCCCGCCATCGTGCCTTCCCCATAGCGGTCGCCCCAACGCGCATCGGAGTGTTCCCCGACGCCGTACGCGAAGCCATACGCATAGACGCGTTCTACCCAGCCTTTCAGGATCGCCGGCATCGAGAACCACCACAGAGGAAACTGCAGGATGACTGCATCCGCCCACCTTAGCTTGTCCTGTTCCAGTGCGATGTCTTCGCTCTGCCGGCCAGTCTCGAACGCACGCTTGGAATCCAGAGCTGGATCGAAGCGCATATCGGACCGCCGATCCATGCTGTCGTCTGCGTCGAGTGATGCTTTCCACTTCATTGCATACAAGTCCGAAACCCGGACTACGTGTCCGGCATCCTCAAGACGTTTGACCGAGAAGTTCTTAAGCGAGCCGTTCAGGGATTTTGGTTCGGGGTGGGCATAGACGAGAAGAATATTCATGATTGCGCTTTCAACGGTAAGGAGAAGGCAGCTTAGGTCTGTGTCAGGTATATTGGAAATGAATTTCCAATATCCCAGGTATTACTATGAATAATCTTCGACGACTGGATCTCAACCTGCTGGTCACACTGGATGTCTTGCTTTCCGAGCACAATGTGACTCGCGCCGCAGAGCGTCTGAACTTCTCTCAACCATCGGTAAGCGTGCATCTCGCCAAGCTGCGGGATGTCTTTGGCGACCCGCTGTTGCTACCCGGGCCGCGAGGCATGCAGCCCACCGCGAGGGCCGATGCGTTGCGCGAACCGTTGCGGCAGGCGCTTGATGCACTTGAGCGCGCGGTATCGCCTGCCAGCCCTTTTGATCCCGCCGAGGCCAGCCATACCTGGCGGGTTGCGGCTGCCGACTACAGCGGGTCGGCGATCCTGTTGCCGACTTTGGCCGGCTTGCGCTCGGCGGCGCCGGGTACCCGGCTGGCGGTCCTTGAAGCGGTGCCGTCACGCATTGCCAAGCAAGCGGAGCAGGGGGAGATTGATCTTGCCTTTCACACCAGCGAGGGGGCGCCGCCGAGCCTGCGGCGCCGCACGCTCTTTACGGAACGGTATGTGCTGGCAGGCCGGGTGGGTCATCCGCGCCTGAAACGGCGGCCAACGCTTGCGCAATTTTGCAAACTTGAGCACGTGATCGTGTCGCCGGACGGCGGCGGGTTTCGCGGCGTCACGGATGAAGCGCTCGCTGAGGCAGGCTTGACGCGCCGGGTTGTGCTTTCCGTTCCGCACTTCCTGTTGGTAAAGTCGGTCCTGGCCAGCACCGACCTGGTGGCGATGCTGCCTTCGCGCCTGGTGCGCGACCGCGGTGCGCTGCAGGTGGTCGAGCCGCCTGTTGAGGTGCCGGGCTACGAGATGGCCATGCTCTGGCATGAGCGCTCGCATCGCGATCCCGCGCATCAATGGCTGCGTGAGTACATCGCAAATTCTGTGTGATCCGTGCGCGTTGGCGAAAAACCACAAAAAATCTTGACATCCCGTCAAGCAAAATCCGACTCCGGCGTTGCGGCACAAGCGCGCCGCCCCAGATCCGGATTGGCTGTCGGATGCATTCACCTGCGCACGCAATTATTGACCTTGGTAAATGATTCAGCGGCGACTACAATAAATTGCAAGTCAGCAATAATCGGCCTCTAAATCGGCGCCTTGTGGTGGCGCCTGATGCGCGCCGACGTCTCACCGCAATCTTCCCGCCACCAAGAGAGAGATTCCGACATGAGTGCCGATAATTCGCAGGTCGACGATGTGCCGAACAAGGATGCCGAGCTGATCCCGGAGCAGCCGATGCGAATCGCCGATCTGCTGGTGGCCTATCTGGAGCAGATGGAAATCGAATATGTGTTCGGCATTCCCGGCGGCGCCATCGAGCCGCTGTTCAATGCGCTTGCCAGAAGCGGACGCAGGGGTGGAGTCCGTCACATCCTGGCGCGGCACGAAGCGGGCGCTGCCTTCATGGCCGACGGCTACGCCCGGGAAACCGGCAAGATCGGCGTCTGCTGCTCCACCTCCGGCCCCGGCGCCACCAACCTCGTCACCGGCGTCGCCTGCGCTTACGACAACAATATTCCGCTGCTGGTCATCACGGCGCAGCCGGCCCTGCCTAATTTCGGCAAGCATGCGCTGCAGGAATCCGCCTGTACCGGCATCAATACCCTGGGCATGCTGCAGCACTGCACCCGCTACAACTCGCTGGTGTCGCACCCGCAGCAATTTGAAAACAAGCTCATCACCGCATTGCAGTGCGCCACCCGGGCGCCGATGGGACCGGTGCACCTGAGTTTGCCGGTGGATGTGTTCCGCAGCCCCTGCGCCCACCCAGCCCCTTCCTATGACTTGCAAGCCCTGATCCAGCCAGCGTCCCCGGTCGACGATGAAGCGCTGGCGACACTGCTGCTGATGCTGGCCAGAGCCAGGAACCTGGTTTTGTTGATCGGCATGGGTTGCGGCGAAGCGATCGGTTCGATTCTCCAGTTCGCCGAACTGGTCGGCGCAACCGTAGTCACCACGCCGGACGGCAAGGGCCTGGTGAGTCCGCGCCACCCGCTGTTGCGCGGCGTATTCGGCTTCGCCGGCCATGCTGCGGCCGACGCTGCCCTGCGCGACAAGTCGGTGGACATGATCATTGCCATCGGCACCGGCATGGGCGAATGGAACAGCGGCGGCTGGAGCGACAGCCTGCTCAATACGCGCTTGGTGCATATCGACGATTCGGAGGAGCACCTGGCGCTCACGCCGATGGCGCGTTTTCACATGCGGGGCCGCATCCTGTCGATCTTCAACCGGCTGGTCAATCATATCCATGAGGCCAAACAAGGGGGCAATTACGAGTACGAACAGCTGCGCTCGGTGCGCAAGCAGCATGGCGCCGGCTGGGAGCCGCACACCTTGCTGGGCGCTCCCGACAAATACGAGAGCAACGCCACGCCGATACTGCCGCAACGGCTGATGCGCGAGTTGGGTCGGCTGTTTCCTCCGACCACCCGGTTCCTGGCCGACACCGGCAACAGCACCGCCTGGGCGGTCCATTATTTGCAGCCCAGCCTGGATCGCCGGATCGGCGAACGGCGGCTAGGGGGAGGGGGCAGCGCACGCGCGCCAGGACGACGCAAGACCGATGGCGGCTGGCTGCGGGTGACGATGAATTTTGCGCCGATGGGATGGGCCATCGGCGGCGCGGTCGGTACCGCGGCCGCCAATCCGAAGGTTCCGGTGGTGTGCATTACCGGTGATGGCAGCTTCCTGATGAACGGTCAGGAAATCTCGGTCGCGGTCGCCGAAAAACTGACCGTCATCTTCGTCATCCTGAACGACCAGGCGCTGGGCATGGTCAAGCACGGCCAGCGGCTGGCGGGCGCCGAACAGATCGGCTGCGACCTGCCGCCCACCGATTTCGCCGCCATGGCGCGCGCCATGGGCGCCGCCGCCCATACCATCCGCGCCCCGCAAGACCTGGCCCAACTGGATATCGGGGCCATCTGCGCGCACCCGGGCCCGACCCTGCTGGACGTCCTGATCGACCGCGACGAAGTGCCGCCGATGAACGTGCGCATGCGCGTGTTGGCGGCAGAACTATAAGGAATGGCTATGGATAAACTCAAAGGCAAAACCGTACTCATCACCGGCGGTTCCAGCGGCATCGGCCTGGCGACCGCAAAACTGTTCCGCGACCGAGGCGCCCATCTGGCCATCACCGGACGCGACCCGGATAGCCTGGCTCGAGCATTGGGGGAGCTGGGCACCGAGACCCTGGCGATCCGCAGCAATGCCGGCAGCCTGGCCGACATCGAATCCATGCTGGAACAGGTCAAAAAACACTTTACCCAGCTCGACGTACTGTTCGTCAACGCCGGCGACGCCAAGCCGAGTCCGATCGATTCGGTATCCGAAGCCCAGTTCGACGAGATCATCGGGGTGCATGTCAAAGGGGCGTATTTCACGATCCAGCAAGCATTGCCCTTGCTCAGCGTCGGCCGCAGTGCTTCCATCATCGTCACCACCTCCATCACCAATCGCACCGGGACGCCGCATTTCAGCGTCTACGGCGCCGCCAAGGCCGCCCTGCGTTCGCTGGTGCAGTCGCTGAGCCTGGAACTGATCCCGCGCGGCATCCGGGTCAACGCAATCTGCCCCGGCCCGATCGACACGCCCGGCTTTAACCGTCTGGGGCTGCCCAAGGAAACGATCCAGGCGATCCAACAAGAAATCGCCGGCAGATCGCCGATCAAGCGTTTCGGCACCGCGGACGAGGTGGCCAAAGTCGCGCTGTTCCTGGCCTCGGACGACTCGGCCTATGTGGTCGGCGAAGAAATCGTGGTCGACGGCGGCATCAGCCTGGTGTGCCTGCCATGAGCGACAACTTCAGCCAAGTGATTCATAGCAGCATCTGGCGCGAGGAGGCGGAACCCGACAACCCCTACGCCGCCGCGGCCTGCTATTGCCGCGGCTACGATGTCTACGGCGACTTGCTCGGCAAGGCGCGCTATATCGACTATCTCTATCTGCTGTTCAAAGGCGAGCGGCCGTCGCCCAACGCCAGCGCCGCATTGGAGATGCTGGCGCTGGCGCTGGCCAATCCTGGTCCGCGCGATCCCGCTGTGCATGCGGCGATGGCGGCCGGGGTCGGCGGCTCAACTGCCGCCTCGGCCCTGATGGCCGCGCTGGCCGCCGGCGCCGGTTCCTACGGCGGCGGCAGGGAAGTGTTCCTGGCGCTCGAAGCCTGGGCCGAGCGGGGACGCGACCTCGACCTCTGGTGTTCCCGCCTGGCGCATCCGATCCCGCCGACCCGCACCCAGGTGTGGCCGGAGCCGGAACACCCGCCGGGTTTCGACCCCTACGGCAAACGCTGCACCCATCCGGTACTGCAAACCATGGCGCAACTCACTGCACTACTGCCAAGCGGATATCTGTCCTGGCTGGCCAGAGAAAGGCCGGCACTGGAAGCGGCCGCCGGTCATCCGCTGGCCATGACCGGAGTCGCCGCAGCTGCGTTGGCCGATCTCGGATTTTCCGCCAGCGAAGGCGAGATGCTGACCTTGCTGCTGCGCCTGCCCGGCGCCGCCGCACACGCGCTGGAACAAGGCAAAAAGGGATTCCGTCAATTTCCTTTCTTCGCACTGGATCTGGAAAACGACCCCGGCCCCAAGGAGCAAGCATGAGCGGCCCCGAAACTCTGTTCGCCTACGAAGGCCCGCTGCGCACCAAAGTCGGCAAATGCTTTCCCGGCGAACGAGCAGTCTTTCGCGGCCACGACCTGCATGCGGATTTGAAGGATATGGATTGGGTCGAGCTCTACACCTTCGGCATCACCGGCCGCCGCTTTTCGGCGCAACAGTTAAGACTGCTGCACGCGCTCTGGACCTATACCAGCTACCCCGATGCCAGGCTGTGGAACAACCGCGTCGCGGCGCTGGCCGGCAGCGCCCGCAGCACCGGCGCACTCGGCGTTGCCGCTGCGATCGCGGTGTCGGAAGCGACGATTTACGGCTGGCAGCCGGAAACGTCCGCCGCCGATCTTTTGTTGCGGGCCCGGCAGCGCATGCAGGCAGGGGAGTCGCTGCAGGCGGTGCTACAGCAGGAGTTGCAGCAGCAACGGCGCATCCTGGGATATGGCCGGCCGGTTGCCGCACTCCAGGTCGACGAACGGATTCCGGCCATCCTGGCGCGCATGGAGCGCGAGCAAATAACGCAAGGCCCCTATCTGCAATTGGCCTTCGAGATAGAGCGCACCCTGTCGCAGATGGGGAAGCGGCTGCCGATCAACTACGCTGGGGTGGTGGTCGCGATTCCTCTCGATATGGGATTTTCTTTGCGCGAGTGCTATCTGTTCCTGCTGCCTTCGTTTCAGGCGGGCATGCCTCCGTGCTACCTGGAAGCCGCCGAGCGTCCGGAAGGCGCGACATTTGCGCTGCGCTGTTCCCAGTTGCATTACGACGGGCCGGCAGATCGCCGCTGGCAAGCGGAATAAAGTAGTAAATGTTGAGACTGTTGGACATCTCTAAAAACCGTAGCGAGCGGCCCAAGGTCGAAGTGACGAACTTGAAACACCTGCAGCCGTACGGAGGTACGGTGAGCATCGCCGCTTCGAGATTGGCGGGCTTGCCAAACCCTGCAGTAGGTTTTTAGAGATGCCCTGTTCATGGCAGGAAGAAAGATGAATAGAACCGCGCGATAACAATACTCCAGAGAGGGATCGAAAATGGTAAAACGTTTGCAATCCAGAATCCTGTGTGCAGTCGCTCTACTGCTAAGTGCCGGCGGCGCGGCGGCTCAGCAAAACGAGGAGGATGAACTGGCGCTTTCTTATGGTGACAAATCCTCCGTCAGCATCGCCACTGGCAGCAAACAATCCCTGTCTCGCGCACCGGCCGTGGCTTCCGTCATCACTGCCGAAGATATCAAGGCGATGGGCGCCTTCGACCTCGACCAAGTACTGGAAAGCGTGCCCGGACTGCATGTCTCCACATGGTCCGCGCCCTTGTATCCGATCTACAGTTTCCGGGGCATCGTCGAAGCCCACAATCCGCAAGCCCTGGTGCTGGTCAACGGCATCCCGATGACCAATGTGTTTCTGGGCGACCGCAGCCAGGCATGGGGCGGCATGCCGCTGGAGAATGTGGCGCGGATCGAAGTGATCCGCGGTCCGGGATCTGCGCTGTACGGGGCCGACGCTTTTTCCGGCGTGATCAATGTCATTACCAAGACCGCGGCAGATGTCAACGGCACCGAATACGGCGTGCGCGCCGGCAGCTTCCATACCCGCGACGGCTGGATCCAGCACGGCGGCCCGCTAGGTCCGTTCGAGGCAGCTTTTTATCTGCGTGCCGGCCATACCGACGGTCAACACACCACCATCCAGGAGGACTTGCAGTCGAAGCTCGACCCGGTGTTCGGCACCCACGCCTCGCTCGCGCCGGGACCGGTCAATGCGGTGCGCAATGCCCTGGATGCGCGGGCCGATCTGTCCTACCAACAATGGCGCTTTCGTGCCGGTTATCAGCAGCGGGAAGTGGGGATCGGTTACGGCTTGGCCGACAGCGTCGACCCCAACGGCCGCATGCCGTCGTCGCGGCTGTATCTTGACCTGAACTATGAAAAAGCCAATTTCGCCCCGCATTGGGACGTGTCCGGCGTGCTCGCTTATTCCGATATCAAGGAAAAGCAGGGCGACCCGCCTTACACCTTGTTCCCGGCCGGGGCTTTCGGCGGCGCCTTTCCCAACGGCGTGATCGGCAATCCCGGTCATTCCGAGCGCCATACCCAGGTCAGCCTGTCCGCCTTTTATACCGGCTTCGATCATCATCGGGTCCGTGTCGGCGGCGGCTACCAGATAGAAGACTTGTACAAAGTCAGCGAGGCGAAAAATTTCAATATCGTTGACGTGCCGGGGATCGGCCCGGTATTCATGCCTTTCCCCAGCGTGGTCGATGCCACCGGCAATCCCAACCTGGTGTTCATGCTGCCGCACAAGCGCAACATCTCCTACGTGTTCGCCCAGGACGAATGGGCTCTGGCGAGGGATTGGACGCTGACGGTCGGGGTGCGCGACGACCACTATTCCGACTTCGGCAATACCATCAATCCGCGCCTGGCGCTGGTGTGGGACGCCTCGTACAACTTCGTCATCAAGGCACTGCATGGCCGCGCTTTCCGTGCGCCTTCGTTCTCCGAGCAGTATGCGATCAACAATCCGGTCACGATCGGCAATCCCAAGCTGCAGCCGGAAACCATCGTCACCAACGAGCTGGCATTCTCCTGGCAGCCGGCGCCCACGCTGCAAACCAGCTTGAACCTGTTCCGCTACCGGATACACGACATCATCCGGTTTGAGCCGAATGCCGATCCGACCACCGGCTCCACCTACGGCAATCAGGGCGATCAGACCGGACGCGGCCTGGAAATGGAAGTCACCTGGAATGCCACCCGCAATTTGCGGCTGTCAGGCAGCTATTCGCTGCAACATTCGACCGACCAGAAGACTGGCCAGGATGCCGGTCTGGCGCCTCATCACCGGCTGTTCGGCCGCGCCGACTGGCGTTTCGCGCCGCTGTGGCAGGTCGGCACGACGATCAATTACGTGGCCGACCGCAAGCGGCAGCCGGGCGACACCCGGCCCCAGATTGCCGACTACACGACGGTGGACTTGAATCTGCGGCGAGAAAAGCTTGCCGGCAATTGGGAAGTCAGCGCCATCGTGCGCAACTTGTTCAACCGGGATGCAAGAGAGCCGAGTTTCGCGCCGGGGAATATCCCGTTCGACTTGCCGCTTCCGGGGCGCGCTTTCTATGTGCAGCTTCAACATAATCTCTGAGCCGCTCACGATGAATCGGCGCCTCGGGATCTGCTATCGATTCGGATTGCCAGCGGCATTGCGGATCGAGTTCGGCTTGTTCCTGCTGCTGCTATGCGCGCTAGCCTACGCCGGCGAGGACAGCGCCCATGCGGACCCCGGCAAGCGCGCCAGGACCGTAAAGAGCCGCTCGCCGGACTTGAACGGCAGCGCGGCCGAAACACGCCTCGCGCTCAATGAACTCAATCCTATCGTGCTGGCCGGCCTGGACGCACCGCCCAAACGCGCGGAAATCCCCGATAGCAAAGCGGCGCTCGCCGTGATTTATCCGGATCTGCCCGAACCCTATCGCAGTATCTTCGCCAAGATCATCGAGGGCATCGAAGAGCAGACCAAAACCAAGGTAAGCAGCTATCCGATCGGCCCCAACAGCAATCTGGCCGACCTCAGCGGCCAACTCAAACGCGGTGGCACCAAGGTCGTGATCGCGCTCGGGCGGCAAGGCTTGAAGGCCGCATCCGGGCTGGAGCGCGACATCTCGGTGGTGGTCGGCGGCGTGCTGTCGGTGCCCGAGGGCGACAGCCGCAACCTGACTGGCATCAGCCTGACGCCGGACCCGGCGCTGCTGTTCGCGCTGTTGAAGAAACTGCTGCCCGGCGCCAAAAAAGTGACCGTCATCTACGACCCGCAGCATAACGAATGGCTGCTCAAACTGGCGCGTGAAGCGGCCAAGGCCCTGGGCCTGGAATTGGTGGTCCACGAAGCGCACGACCTGGCCTCGGCGGCGCGCCTGTATGAAGCCGCGTTCGCCGGCGCCGACAGCCGGCTGGACGCGGTCTGGCTGCCGCAGGACGCCACCACGGTGGACGAAGAAACGATCTTGCCGCTGGTCTTGAAAGAATCCTGGAACCGCGGCGTGCCGGTTTTTTCCAGCAGCTTCCTGCACGTCAAGAAGGGCGCGCTGTTCGCCTTGTATCCGAACAACCTGGGGCTGGGCCACGACCTGGCCAGCACCGCCCTCAGCGTACTGGCGGGAGACTCGCGCAAGCATGGCTTGTCGCCGTTGCGCGAAGTGCTGACGGCGATCAATCTGCGCACCGCCAGTCACGTCGGCTTGAACATCGACTATCAGCAGCAACGCAGTTTCGATTTCGTTTTCCCGGAGCCGTGAACTTAAAAAACGGTTGAGTGCTCATTGGTTTTGATCAGAGATTGAAATACGTGTAGTCGGTCAAGGCCGACACCTTTCCCTTCATCTTGACGAGCCCATCATGTTGCAAGCTTACCTACGCCGCACCGGATTCCGCCGCCAGCTGATGGTGATCGTCACCGTCTCCATCCTCGGCCTGGCCTTGTTCTCCTCGCTGATGAACTCGTTTGAAACCAGGCAGAGCATGCGCGGCTACCTGATCGAGCAAGGCCGGCACATCGCCGAAAACCTGGCCCGCCAGAGCACCCTGGGTCTGCTCTACCATTCCCCCGACAACGTGCATGAAGAGGTCGCCACCACGCTGGCGTTCCCGGACGTGCTGAAGGTCGAAATCATCGACGCCAACCAAAAAATCCTGGTATCCGAAACCAAGGCCGGCGCCGTCATCAAACCGCATCAAGGAGGGCTGCCCGACAGCGATCTGAGCCGCGCCATGCTGCAGCAGGAAAACGATGAGGTATGGCGCTTCGGCGCACCGGTCTATGAAAGCCATGAAGGAAGCTCGCCGTTCGAGCTGCAGGAGCGCAAACCGCAATTGCTGGGGTATGTGCATATCGTGCTCGGCAAGGGCACCATGAATCGGCTGGTGCTTTCCTTGCTGGTGGCCAACCTGGCCATCACGCTTTCCTTCGCGATCATCCTGCTGATTGTCATGCGCTTGCTGGCGCGTCATGTGATCCGGCCGTTGAACGCCTTGTCCGGCCTGATGGGACGCGCCGAATCCGGCGAGTCGGGCATGCGCGCTGACCCGGAGGGACCGCGTGACATTATCGAGATGGCGCATGCCTTCAACAAGATGATGGCCGTGCTGGAAGAGCGCGAAGCGGAATTGAAACAGTCGCGCGACCAGGCGCTGCAAGCGGCGCTGATGAAAGCGCAATTCGCCGCCACCGTCAGCCACGAAGTGCGCACCCCCTTGAACGGCGTGGTGGGGATGCTAGACATGCTCAAAGAGATGCGCCTCACCAAACCCCAGCTGGAATGCGTCGAGGTGGCCTGGAACTCGGCCCACACCTTGATCGACCTGATCAACGACATTCTCGATTTCTCGAAGATAGAGGCCAACAAGATGGTGCTGGAGCAGATCGAGTTCGACCTGCGCAAACTGGTCGAGGAAACGCTGGAACTGCTGGCCAAGCTGGCCCAGCAAAAAGGGCTGGAACTGGGCTACCTGCTGGCGCCCGATGTCCCCGAACGGATCAAGGGCGATTCGATGCGCTTGCGGCAGGTGCTGATCAACCTGGTCGGCAACGCCTTGAAATTCACCGAACACGGCCAGGTGGCGGTGCGCATCTCGTGCGCCGTCGACAGCGACGCCGGCTTCGGCCTGCGGGTTGAAGTCAGCGACAGCGGCATCGGCATGGACCAGGATGCCATCCGCCATGTGTTCGAATCGTTCGCCCAGGCCGACGGCACCACCGCCCGCAAATACGGCGGCACCGGCCTCGGCCTGGCGATTTGCAAACAGCTGGTGGAATTGATGAAGGGCGAGATCGGGGTCGTCAGCGAACCCGGCCAAGGCGCCACGTTCTGGTTCACGATCCGCTGCCAGCCGGGCGAGGAACAGCCCGTCGTCGCGCCGGAACCGGCCCTGCTCGGGGTGCGGGTGCTGGTGGTGGACGAGAGCGAGATCGTGCGCAGCTTCCTGCAACAAAGCCTGGGCCGTCAGGGGATGGCTTGCCAGGTCGTCAGCAACGGCGCCGAGGCATTGGCGGAACTGGGCCGGGCGCGCGCAGCGCCTTATGCGCTGCTGATCATGGATCGCGGCATCAGCGACGGCAACGGCGCCGACCTGGCGCGCCAGATCCGCTCCGAGCCGGCGCTGGCGGCGACCAGGCTGCTGCTGTTGGAGCGCGACGGCTCGCCCAAGACCGACCAGCCGCCGGGAGCAGGTGGCATGCTGGCCAAGCCCTTGCGTTTGAATCGTCTGCTGGACGCCATCTTGCAACTGCTGTCGGACCAGGAACCCGCGGCCGCGCCGCCTGCTGCGGTTGAGGCCGCTCCTCAGCCCGGCAAGCTGCCGACGGCCGGTAAGGAGTATCAAGTGCTGGTGGTGGAAGACAATCGCACCAATCAAGTGGTGGCCGGCGGCATGCTGACCATGAGCGGCTGCAACTGCGAATTTGCGTCCAACGGCTGGGAGGCGATCGAAGCCGCCCAGCACCGCCGCTTCGACCTGATCCTGATGGACTGCAATATGCCGGAGATGGACGGCTATGAAGTCACCGCGCGCATCCGCAATATTGAGCAGACCGAGGACCGGCGCACGCCGATCGTCGCCATGACCGCCAATACGCAAGAAGGAGATGTGGAAAAATGCCTGGCAGCGGGCATGGACGATTACCTGGCAAAACCGATCACCTTGATCGAGCTGCGCCGCAAACTGGAGCGCTGGCTGATTCATGCCAGCGCCGCCAACGCCGGCGCCGCCGAGGCCATCAACAGCATCGCCGAGCAGGCGGCAACGGCCACGGAAAACCTGAACGAGAGCGAATACAGCGCGCTCGACCGCAATGTCTTCGACAAGCTGCGGGAAATCCTGGGGCCCGGTCTGCAACAGGCAGTGACGCCCTACCTGGAAGATACGCCGGCCTATCTGGACCAACTGGAAAAGGCAGTCAATCAGGGCGATTCGGAATCCGCCCGCGCCATGGCCCACACCCTCAAGGGCAGCAGCAGCAACCTGGGCGCGGCCTGCATGGCCCAGTTGTCCAAGGAGGCGGAAGAACACGCGATCAACCGCCAGCTGGCCGATATCCGTCCGCTGCTGCCGCGCTTGCGCTCCGCCTTCGACGACGTCGCAGCATTGCTGGGCAGCGAGGGCGCGGTCGAGGGGCCGCGCGGCAACCAACCGATGATAGAGAGCGCCCTGGTGCTGGTGGTGGACGACGATCGCAGCACCCGCAGCGCATTGCGCTATACCTTGCTGCGGGACGGCTTCCGGGTGGCGGAAGCGGAAAACGGCGTGCAGGCCTTGCGCCTGCTCAGACGCATACAACCGGACGTGATCCTGATGGATGCGGTGATGCCGGTGATGGACGGCTTTACCACTTGCGCCCGGCTGCAGGAGCTGCCCAACCGGCAAAACATCCCGGTGCTGATGATCACCGGGCTGGAAGACAATGCGTCGGTAGAGCGGGCGTTTACCGCCGGCGCCAGCGACTACATCCCCAAGCCGATTCATTTCGCCGTGCTGTCGCAGCGCGTCAGGCGCATCGTCGAGGCCAACCGGGCCGAGCGCCGGGTGCGCGACCTGGCCTTCAACGACTCGCTGACCGGCTTGCCGAACCGCGCCCTGTTTTTCGACCAGCTAAAGCGCAGCATTGAGCAGGCGCGCCAAACCGAGGAGGGCGTGGCGGTGCTGTTCCTGGACCTGGATCGTTTTAAATATGTGAACGACACCCTCGGCCACGATGTCGGCGACAAACTGCTGATCGCGGTGGCGCAGCGGATCCGGCGCAGCGTGCGCATCGTCGACTGCGTGGCCCGTCTGGGCGGCGACGAATTCACCGTGGTGTTGGCCGACCTGGCCAGCCCCAATGCCGCTACTACCGTGGCCCAGAACATCTGCCGCTCGGTCGCCGCGCCGTTCCTGATCGACGGCCACGACATCTTCGTCAGCGCCAGCATCGGCATCTCGCTCTATCCGCACGACGGCACCGATGTCGGCACCTTGCTGCAGCACGCCGATACCGCCATGTACCGCGCCAAGAAGACCAGTTCCGGCTTCAAGTTTTTCGAACCGGCGATGGAGCATTTGATCTCCGAACAAATGCGGATGGAAAGCGACCTGCGCGAGGCCTTGAACCGGCACGAGCTGGAAGTGTTCTATCAGCCGCAAGTGCGCTCCGATAACGGCCAGATCGTCGGCACCGAAGCACTGGTGCGCTGGCATCATCCGACCCGCGGCATGGTTGCGCCCAAAGAGTTCATTCCATTGGCGGAAGAAACCGACCTGATCAACCTGATCGGCGGCTGGGTCATGCGTACCGCCTGTGCCCAGCTCCAGAGCTGGATCAAGTCCGGCATGCCGGCCATGCGGGTGGCGGTGAACTTCTCGGTGCGGCAGTTGCAAACCGATTTCGCCAGTACGGTAGAACGGGTGCTGGCAGACACCGGACTGCCGCCGCACCTGCTGGAACTGGAAATCACCGAGAGCACCCTGATGGAAAATGCCGAGGACAACTTGCAGGCGTTGCACCGGCTGCGCGGCCTCGGGGTACGGCTGACGATCGACGACTTTGGCACCGGCTATTCGTCGCTCGCCTACCTGAAGCGCTTCCCGGTCGACATCATCAAGGTCGACCAATCGTTCGTGAAAGACGTGCCGCAAGACCTGGACGACGCCGCCATCGTCAAAAGCATCATCGCGCTGGCGCACAGCCTGCGGCTGGAGGTGGTGGCCGAAGGCGTGGAAAGCGAAGCCCAGCTCAACTTCCTGCGCGATCTGTCGTGCGACATGATGCAGGGCTACTACTTCAGCAAGCCGATCCCGGCAGCAGAATTCGCCGAATTTGTCACGGCGCAGAACGCTCTTCGGTTGGCGGAATTGCCGGGGCCGGGCTAGCGTGGATTGTCGTGGCATCTAATGGTGTTGTAGGGCGGAAAAGCGCAGCGCCTTCCGCCGTTCTGGATGCGTCAAACATTGGTGGTACATCCAACGGCGGAAGACGCTGCGCTTTTCCGCCCTACGATTCCGGGTCATGCTTTTGTTGTTTTAAAGAAAATATTTCTACGGAAGCTAGCGCAAGGTCAAAGCTCTGCCGCGCAATCAATATGCTGACGCCATCCGTGCAGCAACCCGTGATTCGCCAATTAATGAGAAAATGGCGGCCTCATTGATCTCCTGCCGCCGCCGTGGACCGCATTCAAGCCGGCTAGAAACAATCCAAACCCAGTAACCATGCGGCTTTTCGCCCAGCATTCGGCATTCTTGTCGCCGGGATAATGAGCAAGTGCCGACAATAAAAACAGCGTAAATTAGTACAACACGCTCCATCCGTGAGCCAATGCGAGAAGTACAGTGACCTATAGCATCAAAGAAATCTTTTACACCCTGCAAGGCGAAGGCACCCATGCCGGACGTCCTGCGGTGTTTTGCCGTTTCAGCGGCTGCAACCTGTGGACCGGCCGCGAAGAAGATCGCAGCAAGGCGATCTGCCAGTTTTGCGACACCGATTTTGTCGGCACCGACGGCGAGGGCGGCGGCAAGTTCAAGGATAGCGAGAGCCTGGCGCAGACCATCAATGCGCTGTGGCCGACCAGCTACGCCGGCAGCAAATTTGTCGTGTTCACCGGCGGCGAGCCCTTGCTGCAATTGGATAGCGCGCTGATAGCCAGCATGCATGCGGCCGGTTTTGAAATCGCGATTGAAACCAACGGCACGATAGAGGTGCCGGCCGGCGTCGACTGGATTTGCGTCAGCCCGAAGATGGGTTCCGTGTTGAAGGTGCATAAGGGGAACGAACTGAAAGTCGTGATCCCGCAGCTCGGTCAATCGCTGGCGAGCTACGAGTCGCTTGATTTCGAACATTTCTATGTGCAGGCCATGGATGGCCCGTTGCTGGCGGATAATCTGAAACTGGCGATCGAGACCTGCAAGCGCAACCCGAAATGGAAGCTCAGCCTGCAAACCCACAAACTGCTGCAAATTCCTTAAATCCCCTAATAAGAACCGATACCGTTTTATGTTGACCATCACCCGCAAACTGGAATTCGATGCCGGACACCGGATTCCCGATCACAAGAGCCAATGCCGCAATCTGCACGGCCATCGCTACACATTGGAAATCACCCTGGTCGGCGCCGTCATCGAAGTCGAAGGCAGTTCCGACAACGGCATGATCATGGATTTTTCCGACATCAAGACGCTGGCCAAACAGCATCTGGTCGATGTCTGGGATCACGCCTTCCTGGTGTACGAAAAAGACGCCGCCGTGCGCGATTTCCTGGCCACGCTGCCGGACCACAAGACCGTCATCATCGACCGTATCCCGACGGTCGAAAATCTGGCGCGCACCGCTTTCGACATCCTCAAAGCGGCCTACAAAGATCATTACGGCACCGGCCTGCATTTGCAAAAACTGGTGCTGCACGAGACGCCGAATTGCTGGGCGGAGATTTCCGAAGATCCAGCAGACCATTAATGACACGCTGACGAACGGGGCGCGTTGCGTGCCGATCGTCTTGCAATTTGCCCCATACAGTAGCCAAGTCTTATGCACCTCCCAACCTCAATAGCCCCCGACATGCGTGACGCCATCTTCATGCAACAAGCCATTTCGCAAGCCCACAATGCCTGGGCGCTGGGCGAGGTGCCGGTCGGCGCGCTGGTGGTCAAGGATGGACAAGTGATCGCGACCGGTTTCAATCAGCCGATCGGCACCCACGACCCTACCGCGCATGCGGAAATCATGGCCTTGCGGGCAGCGGCGGAAATCCTCGGCAATTACCGTTTGCCCGGCTGCGAACTCTACGTCACGCTGGAACCCTGCGCGATGTGCTCCGGCGCCATGATGCATGCCCGCCTGGCGCGGGTGGTGTACGGCGCCAGCGATCCCAAGACCGGCGCCTGCGGCTCGGTGCTCAATCTGTTCGAGCAAGAAAAATTGAATCACCACACCGAACTGACCGGCGGCGTGCTGGCCGATGCATGCGGCGCGCTGCTCAAGGAATTTTTCGCAGAGCGCCGTCTGGCGCAACAAAAACAAGCGTGATCAAAGGGGGCCTATCGTGACTAAAACACTCCAATACCAGCACCAAACCCAGATCGGCGTCGCCCTGATCGCTCCCGGCGGTTACGCCCTCGACGAGCAAGCACTGGCGCGCGGCATCCAGGCGCTGCGGACGCAGGGCTGCGTCGTGCATGACTATTACGATCACGACGCCAAGCATCAACGTTTCGGCGGCACCGATGCGGCGCGAGTGGAGCAGATTTATGCCGCAATCGATAACCCGCAGGTCCAGGTGGTGCTGGCGCTGCGCGGCAGTTACGGCATGTCGCGCCTGCTCCCCTTATTGGATTTCCGACGCTTGGCGGCCAGCAAAAAACTGTTCGTCGGGCATAGCGATGTCACGGCCTTCCATCTGGCCTTGCTGGCGCAAACTGGCATGCAGAGTTTTGCCGGACCGATGCTGTGCAGCGATTTCGGCGACGTTGAATTAAGCGACTTCACGCTGTCGCATTTTTGGCAATGCCTGCAACAGCCGGAGCAGACCGTGACAGTGAGCGCGCCCAATAACCCTGAGGTCAATGTCAGCGGCATGCTGTGGGGCGGCAATCTGGCGATGCTGAACCATCTGGTCGGCACCCCCTATTTGCCGCAGATCGAAGACGGCATCCTGTTCCTGGAAGATATCGGCGAACACCCGTACCGCATCGAACGCATGCTGCTGCAGCTGAAATATGCCGGCATCCTCGGGCGGCAGCAGGCGATTTTGCTGGGCGATTTTTCCAACTACCGCCTGGCCGAGCACGACAACGGTTATGACTTCGATGCGATGCTGACCTATCTGCGCGCACATGTGTCGGTGCCTATCCTGACCGGCCTGCCGTTCGGCCACATCCGCGACAAGCTGACCTTGCCGGTCGGTGCGCAAGCGCATTTGATTGCCGATGCAAACGGGTTTCAGTTGACCACCCACAATAAGCTGACCTTGGCTGGGCAGTTCTAACAAGCTGTTGAAAATCTCCAACGGCCCGTAGGGCGGATGAGCGCAGCGTTATCCGCCGATGGATGTGCCGCATATGTTTGGCACGCCCATAACGGCGGAAGGGTGTAGCAGGGGTTTCGGATGGCATGCCATCCGCCTGCGCAACGGTATCCGCCTGCCAGCGGATACGCGCCCTGCAAGGGCTACGCTTTTCCGCCCTACCTGTTACGTCGCATTCTGGTATTAGTGACAGCTGTATCCCCTCATGTAAGACGCGTAAGATTCAAACGCTTGAAACGACACGCCCATCATGAATCGCACGCCAGATCGGCTACGGATTTGTCACGGGGTGTTCTGCACATCAGCAGGTTAGCCGGTAGCCTCGATCATCGGCACCATTAAAAAAATCCACCTGCCGCAGCAGCATCGTCTGGCAAGGTTGGAGTCGGCGCACGAGTCGGCACTGCTCGCACAGAGCAAGTGTTTTGATGCTTCTGCCATTGGAGGGACGATGAAAATTTACTACTTGCAAAAGGATGCAACGGGTCGAAGGTTCATTGACGACAAACTTCACGAAGGATGCACGCAGCTCGATGTCAAAGAGGCGGAAAGCTGGAAAGCCGCCAGGGCGCTGTTTTCATTGCGATCCTGAACAAGCCCCGAACCGGAAACGGTCGGGGCTTTTTGCTGCGCCAACGCACCGCCTATCAAAATTTATTCATGCTGCCGGGCTTTGTAGGTTGGGCTTCGCCTGCGGCTCAACGCCAACCTGCCGCGCATCTAAAAATAGCATGATGCTAATAATTGCCATCACATCCGATAGCGTTTATAGTCGGTCCCGTCTCTGAGAAAAAGATCCTGGACGTGGCTTCGCAGCCACTAACAAAAGAGCGCGGACCGCGGCTTGCGGTTTTCTACGTGCACGACCTTTGTCGCCCTCCACGGGCGGTGAGGTAGGGAGTCCCTTCGGGGGCTGCCGGGGTCGTTTAAATCTTTTGTCCGGTCTGCGAACCCTGCCTTCGCCGCCCACCCACGCTAGACAGCGGGGCGCGGATTCATCAACCGCTAGGAGACCGACATGACTAGTAGTAAGAAGAAGCCTCGCCCATCCCCACCCATCTCAGATATCCCAGAGCATCAGCCATTCTCGTGGTTGGACAAAGACTTGCGCACCGATCAAGCGGCGCAATGCATCGCGTTCACGCTGGACATGTGCCAGGGTATTTACAAGGGGCTGGCTATGCTGCATGCCAACCATCTGGCGCAAGAGCACGGCGACCCCGACTGTCCGCCGCCGTTGAACGCTTGCGATGTCGACCTGCTGCTGCGCTGGATGATGGGCTCGACCGAGGCGGTATTGGGCAAATCCGAGACCAGCGTTAATTACCTGAACGACTTGATAGCCAGGCAGCGTCCAACCAACCGCTGACTGCCACCGTCGGTAGGGCGGATGAGCGCAGCGTTATCCGCCGTTTTGAATGCGTCAAGCACCTGTGGTACATCAGGCGGCGGATAACGCTACGCTCATCCGCCCTACGCGAATGTCGAACGGCGAGCGGGATGAATTGGTGCTCATCCGCCCCGAATTTGTCCACGATTGTGTAAATGCGTATGTTAAAAAACTGTTTCATTTCGGCCGTTGACGCCGATATTCTCGATACGTTTTACTACCGTCCTGGCAATTCGAAAGATGAAGGCGAGTACGTGTGAATAAGAGTAGATTGGCGCTTGGACCTGATTTCCTATCTGGCAAATTTATTACAGCTTCCACTGTTGTCCGCGACCGGGATTACGCGTTTCGAAGAGCCAATTTGCTCGACCTTCCTTTTGTTTTCAATCTGGTCTACGAAGGCAGCAGAGAGGGCTCATTCAGCGACCGTATGCTGTCCGCCACAGGCTATGTTTATATCCTTCGTCTGTTGCTGTCGGATGTGCTGTCGCTGCCGCATTTCATCAAACCGAAAACCAGCGACAGTCAATTATTCATATTTGAGCTGAACCAGGAAGCTATCGGTTTCATTCAAATTATCAGCGATCAATCGAAGGCAGGACTGCCCCAGAAGACAATTTCAATGTGCTCGATCGCGCATGCGTATCGCGATCAACAACACGGCACTCAGATGATCCGGATGTTCATGGAAACGGTTCCGGATGGCACCGAAGTTATCGGCTATTGCACAAAATATGCAAGAAGGATGCAGTCTGTTTTTAAGAAATTGAAATTCAAAAAAGATAAAGCGACGTTTTATCGCCTGGCGTGTTATCGCTTCGCGAAAGGCGCTGAAATGCTCCCGGACAATCGGCAATTGTCATTGCCGCCAAGGGGGCAGAAAACAAATCGCTGCAAGCCGGCTGCTTGACCCAACAGCCGGCCCTTGAAATTGTTAAGCCGGTACGCCGACAATCACGTGCGATGCCTTGAAAATCGCGGTAGCCGGCTTGCCTTCCGCCAGTCCGAGTTCGGTCGCGCTGTCGAGGGTAATGATGGCGCAGACAGCGTTGCCGCCGGCTAGCTGGATCGTCACTTCGGCGTTGACTGCGCCTAGCGTCAGTTTGCTCACCGTGCCGGCCAGCTGATTGCGTGCCGACAGCCGGATGCCGGTGTCGCCGGTCGCGACAATCACCCACGGCGCCTTGATCAAGGCGATCGCAGCGCCGCCCACTTGCAGGCCGAGATTGGTAGTGCTCTCGTGGGTAATGATGGCGACCAGCTTGTCGCCGCCGGGCAGTCCAATTTCGATCTCATCGTTGACGGCGCCGGCCTTGATCTGACTGACCTTGCCGGAGAATTGGTTGCGAGCGCTGGTTTTCATGTTGAATCTCCAAGAGTGTGTGGTTGCGTGAAAATACTGAAAATTTGCTGCACAGTCGTAGGTTGGGCTGGAAAGCCCAACGTTTGATAGCGATTAAAGAAAGATGAAAGAAACGTTGGGCTTTCCAGCCCAAGCTACGATCGATCAAAGCACAAAGCTGAAATCCTTCACCAACGCCCCCGGCAACAGCGTGCTGCCGGCGCGCCGTTCACCGTAGGACTCGCTGTCGATCAGCAGTTCGCGTTCCTGGGTCAAGCCGAGCAGTTTGTCGCCGAGCAGGCGGAACAGCGAGTCGTCGAAACGCATCACGTTGAGCGGTGCCTGGATCTCGCCGTTCTCGACCCAGAAGCTGGCGAAACGGGTCATGCCGGTCATGCGGCAATTGGCGCGGTCGGAGAAGTTCAAATACCACAGGTTGCTGATGTAAATGCCGGTGTCCAGCTCCGCCAGCGCGCGCGCCATCGGCAAATCGCCGGCCGCCAGGGCCAACGCCGCGGTTGATTCGCGACCGTCGGCGCCGTTGGTCTGGATGCCGTATTCCAGCGCGGTGCGCGGCGAAATCATGCTGCCGACCAGTTGGCCGTGCTCGATTAATTTGACCTGGTCCGGCTTGATGAAGCCGTCGCTTTGAAAGCCCGGCGCGATGCCGTTGGCGGTGTCTTCGCTCAAGTTGACTGCGGCGTGCAATGGCAGTTGTTCGTCGCGCATCCGGCGCAGCGAACTTTGCTTGGTGCGCAATGCTTTCTCGGACAGGCCGTCCCAATTCAGCATGCCGATTATTTCGTTCAAGGCGGTCGGCGTCAGGTAAGCCCGGTATGGGCCAGGCTTGACCGTGATCGGAGTGCGTTCCAGCAGTGCCAGTTGTTCGGTGGCGTTGCGGAATTTGTCTGCGAACGCGGCGGCATCCCATTGCAAGCCGGCATACGAGGTTTTGACGGCCTTGTCGCGGTTTTGGTAAAGGCTCCAGTCCAGATTGAAGTTGGCGCTTTGATGCCAGTTGCGCTGGCCGAAGGAATTGGCAAAGCCGCGATACACCGGCCCGGCGGCCAAGATGCCGACCAGGTCGCAGTCCCGGCCGGCGCTCAGGATCTGATCGACGATGCTGGCGCTGTCGGGCAGTTGCGAGGGGACGATGTGTTCGGTCGACTGCACCTCTTGCGAAATCAGCAGGTAAGGGTCTTCCGGCAGATCGCCCAACAGGCTGCGCAAGCCGCTCAACTGGGTGGCGCACAGCGCGCTGTCTTGCGTCAAATGTCCGGCCAGCGACAGCGTCGTTTCGGCATGCCGCAGGCCGTCGATCAACCTGAGCGAGAGCGTCATTTGATGCACGTGGCCGGGTTGCCGGATGACGCTGCGATTGAAGCGCACGAAGTCGGACGCTTCGGCCGAGAACCAGCAGGTGAACTGCTCGTTGCCTTGCAAGCGGGTGTTCAGAAACGCTGCCAGCTCGTAGAAATATTGCTGTGTATTGTTCATCAGGCTTGTCCTCCGAACACCTCGATATTGCCGAACAGGCAGGCCGGTGATGCGTGGCCGACCCGGATCACTTGGGACGGTTCGCCCTTGCCGCAGAACGGGGTGCCCATCACGCTGAAGGTCGATTGATCGCCGACTCCTTTCAGCGAGCGCCAGAAGCTGTCGGAGATGCCGCGGTAGTTGGGATTCTTGAGTACGCCTTTGAGCTCGCCGTCTTCGATCAGACGGGCCGATTCGCAGCCGAACTGGAATTTATTGCGCGAGTCGTCGATCGACCAGGAGACGTTGGTGTCCATCAGCACGCCGCGCTCGACCGACTTGACCAGGTCGTCCAGCGAGCTGTTGCCGGGTTCGATATTCAGGTTGGCCATGCGGTCGATCGGCGGCCGGTTCCAGCTGCAGGCGCGCGAGTTGGCGACCCCCCGGATGCCGGCGCGGGCTTGCGAGATGGCGCCGCCCAATGGCCGTTCCAGGATGCCGTTGCGGATGATGTAGCTGCGCTCGGCCGGGCTGCCGTCGTCGTCCCATTGATAGCTGGCGAACTGCTCGGCGCGAGTCGGGTCGTAGGTGACGTTGAGCAGTTCGGAGCCGTACTGGAAATGGCCGAACATATCCAGCGTGACGAAGCTGGTGCCGGCGAAATTGCGTTCGTCGCCGAGGATGCGGTCGAGCTCGACCGGATGGCCGATCGACTCGTGAATTTGCAGCATCATTTGTTCCGGCATCAGCAGCAGGTCCATGATGCCGGTCGGGCAGTTCGGCGCCGCCAGCAATTCCAGCGCCTGTTCGGCGACCCGTTGACCAGAACCGTCGAAGCCGGCCGCGGCCAGCACTTCCATCCCGCCTTGACGGCAGTAGCCGTTGTATTGACCGCCCAGGCTGCGGGTTTGAGTGTCGGCGCCTTGATTGGCGGTGACCGCCAGGTTCGGTATCACGTAGTGAAACTGTTGCAGCACGTCGGCGCCGTCGGCGCTCAGGTACAGCTGTGTGGTGCTGGTGGTGCCGAGTGCTGCATACCAGTCGACAATCCGGCCGTCGATCTTGCAGGCGTTCGATTCACGCATCAGCAAGTCAATCAGTTCCTTGCGCGACCAGTCGGGTCGGTCGCCGACCGATGGGCTGGCGTAGCTGCCGGCGGGGCGCGGCAAGGCTATGCTGGAATAATCCACCACCGAGCGGCCGGCGCTGGCGGCGGCCCATGCGACGGCGCGCTGCAACGCTTGCTTGAGGCCGCTCTCGCTGAGGTCGCTGGTGGCGGCATAGCCGTAACCGCCGCGATGGATGACGGTCAGCATGACGCCGAGATCGGAGCGGGTGGCGAACGGCTGCAATACGTTTTGTCGGACCATGATTTGCTCGCTGGTTTCATCAACCAGGCGCAGGGAACAGAAATCGACGGCGGGAGCGAGGCGCTTGAAACGGGCGCGGATGGTGTCGAGCATGGTTCACCTCATGAGTGAAAGTAAAAATAGGCGACCGCTTGCGGGACGCCTATTGGTAATGCGATCAACTTAATTAATAAAACACCGAAAACGTAGGTCGGAAAAGCGTAGCGCCTTCCGACGTGCCACCGGCCGCTAAAAAAGACCAAGGGCTTGACCGGCTGATGCGATTCACGCCGTCGGAAGACGCTGCGCTTTTCCGACCTACGGTGTTACGGTCCTTACGCGGCGTTTTGCAAGCCGCGTGGAATTGCGCTCAACAACTGACGCGTGTAGGCGTGCTGCGGATTGTGATACAGGTCATCCGAGTTCGCCAGTTCCACCACTTTGCCTTGATGCATCACCATCACTTGATCGGCCAGGTATTTGACTACCGACAGATCGTGCGAGATGAAGATGTAGCTCATGCCGAATTCTTCCTGCAAGTCTTGCAGCAGGTTCAGCACTTGCGCCTGGACCGAGACGTCGAGCGCCGATACCGACTCGTCGCAGACCAGGACTTCGGGGCGCAAGGTCAGGCAGCGGGCGATCGCGATCCGTTGCCGCTGTCCGCCCGAGAATTCGTGCGGATAGCGGTGGTAGGCGGCGGTCGGCAGGCCGACTTTTTGCAGCAGCTGCATCGCCATTTCGGTGCGTTCGTTGTCGTCGCTGCCGATCTTGTGGATCCGCATCGGTTCCAGCAGGATCTGGCCGATGGTGAAGCGCGGGTTGAGCGAGGCGTACGGATTCTGGAAAATAATCTGAATCCGGCGCTTGTAGGCCATGAACTCGTGGTTCGACATGCCGATGATGTCTTTGCCTTCGAACAGCGCTTGGCCCGAGGTGGCTTGATGCAGCCGCATCAGGGTCAGGCCGACCGTGGTCTTGCCGGAGCCGGATTCGCCGACCACGCCCAGCGTTTTACCGCGCGGCAGGGTGAACGACACGTCCTTGACGGCCTGGAATTCCTTGCGGCCGAACAGGCCTTCGCGGGTATAGAAGCTCTTGCCCAGGTTGCGCACGTCGAGCAGGATGTCTTCCTTGCCGCTGCAGCCGCGGCTGCGTTCTTTCTGGACCGGCTGGTGGCCGTCGGCATGGCCATTCATGTAGTCGCTGATGACCGGTAAACGCCATGGGCGGGTGTCGAGCGACGGCCGGCAGCGCAGCAGGGCCTTGGTGTACGGGTCTTGCGGCGCTTCGAAAATCTGCCGCACATCGCCTTTTTCGCGCACTTCGCCATTGCGCATCACGATCACTTGATCGGCGATTTCACCGACCAGGGCCAGGTCGTGGGTAATGAACAGGACCGACATCTTGCGCCGTTTGCGCAGCGCTTCGATCAGGTCGATGATTTGCTTCTGGATCGTGACGTCGAGCGCGGTGGTCGGCTCGTCGGCGATCAGCAGCTTGGGTTCGCAGGCGATCGCCATGGCGATCATCACGCGCTGTTGCTGGCCGCCCGACATCTGGCTTGGATAAGCGTCGATCTTGGTGGCGGGGGAGGGAATCCCGACTTCTTCCAGCAGGGCGATGGTGCGGGCCCGGGCTTGCTTGGCGTTCATGCCCATGTGCTGGCGCAAGACTTCGCCGATCTGGAAGCCGACCGTGAACACCGGATTGAGCGAGGTCATCGGCTCCTGGAAAATCATCGAGATTTCCTTGCCGCACATTTGACGCCGTTCGGCCAGCGGCATCGCCAGCAGGTTGCGGCCTTCGAACTCGATGCTGCTGGTGGCGGCAATGCTGGCGTTGTCCGGCGGCAGTAGGCCCATCACGGCCAGCGAGCTGACCGATTTGCCGCTGCCGGATTCGCCGACCAGCGCGACTGTTGCATCGTGCGGGATGGTGAAGGACACGCCCTTGACGCATTCGACCGTGTGTTTTTTGTCGGTCCGGAAGCTGACGCGCAAATCGCGGACTTGCAACAACGGCGCTTCTATTTTTTGAGGATGTGGATGCATGATGTCTCCTATTTCAACTTCGGATCAAGGGCGTCGCGCAGGGCATCGGTGAACAGCGAGAACGCCGTCACCAGGATTGCCATGGCGATACTTGCGGCAGTCAGCTGCCACCATTTGCCGAGAATCAGTTCGTTCTGCGCTTCGTTCAGCATGCTGCCCCAGGACACCACACCGACCGGCACGCCGAAGCCGAGGAAGCTCAGGATCACTTCCGACTTGATGAAGCTGACCACCAGGATCGACAGCTGCACCAGCGCCACGTGGCTGACGTTAGGGAAAATGTGCGTGAACATTTTGCTCCAGTGGGTAGCGCCGATGGCGTCGGCCGCCATCACGTATTCGCGCGACTTGTGCTTCATGTACTCGGCGCGGATCAGGCGATAGGTGCCGGTCCAGCCGGTCAGGCCCAGGATCAGCACGATCGCGGTGACCCCTTTTTGCTGGAGCACGGCGGCGACGGCCAGGATCAGCAGCAGGTAGGGGATAGAGGTGAAGATGCTGTAGAACCAGTTGAACACGTCATCCACCCAGCCGCCGAAATAGCCGGACACCGCGCCGAAGATGGTGCCCAGCACCACTGCCAGCAGCGCGGCTACCAGACCGACGATGATCGAGGTTTCCGCGCCCTTGATGGTTTTCTGGATGATGTCATGGCCCCATTTGTCGGCGCCGAACGGCAGCGTCGCTTGACGCACCAAGGTGGCTTTCGAGCCTTCTTGCGCCAGCTTGGCGCGAATCTCGGCCATTTCCTTTTGCAGTGGATCGGCAATGCCGTAGTCGTTCGCGATCACCGGTTGCGCAGGGGCGGCCGTGCCGCTCTTGCGCAGTTCGCGCAGGACCGGGCCCAGCGGGTCGACCGGATTTTCCGGCGGCGCTGCGTCGGTCACTGCGTCGTTGTCGGCAAAGCCGCGCTCGGCGTCGCTTTGGGCGCCGACAAAGGTCGGCGGCGCATAGTTGACGCCGATTTCCTTGGACCAGTCCTTGGCGATCAAGCCGGTGGCCGACAGTACCAGCATCGCCAGATACAAGGCCACGACCAGCAGCGCGAACATGGCGGTGCGATCGGCGCGCAGGCGGCGCCAGGCCAGCGCCCACAGACCGGGCGAGTGGCCGGACGCCGGTGCCGCGGCATGCGGCGCCGGGTTGGCCGGCGGGGTTGGAGTTGCCGCTGATGGGGCAGTATTTACTATTTGTGTCATGGCGGCCCCTTACTTCAGCTGAACGCGTGGATCGACCGCTTGATACATCAGGTCGGTCAACAGATTGAATAACATGGTGGCGGCGGCGACATAAATCGTGATCGCCTTGATCACCGGGAAATCGCTGCGTTCCACCGCCAGGATGACTTCGCGGCCGATGCCCGGGATCGAGAAGAAGCGCTCGATCAGGAAGGCGCCGATCAACAATGCCGGCAGGTTGGACATGACGTTGGTGATGATGGGGATCGCGGCGTTGCGCAATACGTGGACCCACAGGATGCGGCGCTCGCTGACGCCCTTGGCGCGCGCGGTACGGACGTAATCCTGGTTGACTTCGTCCAGCACGAAGGTGCGGTACAGACGCAGGCTGGGGGCGATGCTGACCGCCAGTCCGATCAGGATCGGCAGGGCAGAATAATGGAACAGGTTTTCCCACACGCTGTTACCCCATCCTTGCACCGGGAAGATGCTGAGTTTGTAGGCGAACCAGTATTGGAACAGGATGATGTACACCAGGATGCTGATCGACATGCCGACGGTGCAGCCGACCATCACCGCGCGGTCGGTCAATGAGCCGCGGACAAAAGCCACCACCAGCGCCAGCGCCACGGCAATCAGGGTTTCCAGGATGGTGAGCGGAATCAGCACCGTCATCGAAGGGCCGAGGCGCGTCATGATGACGTTGGCCACGGTTTCGCCGGTACTCCAGCTGGTGCCGAAGTCGAAGGTGACGATTTGCTTGATGAAAATCCAGAGCTGGACGGTGTACGGCTGATCGATGCCGAGTTGGGTACGGATATTGGCGATCTGTTGCGGGTTCGACATTTTCCCGGCCAGGATATAGGCCGGGTCGCCACCGACCCAGTTGAACAGGAAAAATACCAGGACGATGACCCCGAGCATGGTCGGGGCCATCTGCCATAAGCGGCGCAGGATATAAGCGGTCATGTCGGCTCCTTATCGCAGGCGCTGGCCGGAAATTTCAGCAAAGAAGGCCTTGCTGTTCGGTTCGCGTCCGAGGAAGGTGTGGACCATCTGGTCGGCCGGACGTTCGCCGCCGCGCGACAGGATGGTCTGGCGGTACAACTGTCCGACTTCCGGATTCATCAGCTTGTCGTCGTAACGCGACAGCATGTCGAGCGCCAGCACTTCCGACCACATGTAGCCGTAGTAACCGGCGCCGTAGCCGCCCATCAGATGGCCGAACTGGCCTGGGAATTCGGTGTTTGGCACATAGCCCAGCGGCGTCGCGCCTTCCATTTTTTGCCAGACGTCCAGCGGTTGTTCCTGCGCGCCTTTTTCATTGTGAATCGCCATGTCGTAGCGCGCGTACAGCAATTGGCGTGCGTAGCGGATGCCGCGGCCGTAGTTGTGAGCGGCGGTCAGACGTTGCAGCAGGGCGTCGTCGATGGTCGGGCAGGCGGTCTTGCAAAAGCTTGCCAGCAGCACCAGCGATTCCTTGCGGCGCGCCCACTCTTCGTACATTTGCGAAGGGGCTTCGACAAAATCCAGCTCGACGTTGGTGCCGGCTTGCGTCAGATATTTGGTTTGCGACAGCACGCCATGCAGCACGTGGCCGAATTCATGCACCATCGTTTCCAGTTCATCGCTGTTCAAGCCGTTGCGGTCGAAGTTGGTGACCAGGGTCGAAATCGGCGTGCGCTTGGCCAGCGTGCTGACGCCGCGAGTGCCCCAGGCGGCGGCGTGGCCGTACTTGCCTTCGCGTGGGAACAGGTCGAGATAGATGCCGGCGATGCGGGCCTTGCTCTTGCTGTCGATGACGTCGTAATACTGGACTTCGGGGTTCCAGACCGGCACCTCGACCCGTTTGAAATCGACACCGTACAAGGTGCTCGACACATGCATGATCCAAGGCACGGCGGCCTCGGTAGGGAAGTATTTGCGCAGCGCTTCCTGATCGACGTTGTAACGCGATTGCTTCAGTTTTTGTTGCCAGTAATCGACATCCCAGCGTTCCATCTTGGTGTCGGCCAGCGGCGTCTTCAGCGCTTCCGCCTTGAATGCGCGCAGCTCTTCGATTTCCTTGATTTCGAGTTGGGTCACCGCGCCTTGCACTTCATCCAGGAAGGCGTCGACGGTGTGCGGGGTCTTCGCCATGCGGCGGCGGATCATCAGGTCGGCGTAGCTCGGCAGGTCGAACAGGCCGGCCATTTCGTGGCGCAGATCCATCGCTTGCTTCAGCACTTCCAGGTTCTTAGGCGTGCCGTGATTGGCAAACGCGATTTGATAGCGGCGGCGGGCGTCGCTGTTGTCGGCCGATTCCATGAACGGCTTGAAATCCGGGTATTCGAAGCCGAGCAGGTAGTTGCCCTTGTCGTCGCGCTTGGCGCGTGCCAGATAGGCTGCCGGCAAGCCCTGCAGTTCGGCTGGGGTAAAGGTCAGCTTCTCATTGTTGTCGCGGATGTTGCGCGCGAATTCCTGGCTCAGTTCGCCGAGCTTGTCGAGGATGGCTTTCATCCGCGCCCGTTTTTCCGCCGGCAAGGAGACCCCGGTGTCGTCGAAACTGTAGAGGATGTCCTGACGCAGTTTTTGCTCGACCGGATCGGTCGGCTGGATGGCTTTGAAGCGGGCGTACAGCTTTTCGCTTTGCAGCACATCGGTCGAGAATTTGTTGGTTTCGATCAGGCAGGCTTCGGTCGTGCTGCGCACTTTGGCGTCGGGCGAGACGTTGTTGAGGATGTCCACCGGGCCTTGCAAATCTTCCAGGGTGATTTGCAGCTTGTTCCAGTCGGCTAATACTTTCTTGGTGTCCTTGGCATGCGCTGCCGGCAATTTCTCGATCGCGGCGACGCGCTTGCGCAAGGTCTTCAGCGTGCTGTCACAGAGGGAGGTGACTTCTTCCGCTTTCAACAACGGGATCAACGGGCGTTGCTTGTCTTGTGCGGCTGTTGCCTGGTTCAGTGTGAGCGTTAGTAACGCTGCGGTGACCGGCAAGAATAATGATGATGGTTTCATACATCTCCTTTAATTAAAATTATTTGTGGGACAGAGTTTAAAAGCCGCCGTAGCGTGGCGCATTACTCTGTCTTCAACAAGCCAACTAATTGCGGGACAGAGTTTAAGAGTCGCCGAAGCGCGACGAATTACTCTGTCCCCAACTAACTAGATATAACGCATAAATTGCAAAGAAAAGAATTAAGGGAGCTGATGTTTTAGTAGCGCCGAAGCGCGACGAATTACTCTGCCCCAACCGACTTTACTTGCCCTTTTCAATATCGAAATACATCCACTCGCAATGCAGGATCGGGTGTTTCTTGAAACCGATCACGCGCGGCTGCGCCAGCATGTTGCGATAGCGGGCATAACCTACGCGGCTGGGTGAATACACTTCCAGGATGCGCGTCATCTTGTGGTACAGCAGATCGCGCTCCGGGCCGGCCGGCAGTTTCTGCGTTTCGGCATACAGCTTGTCGTATTCGGGGATCTTGGTGCAGCCGTTATTGTTCTGGCCGGTATTGGGGCCGTAGAACAATTGCATGAAGTTGTCGCCATCGGGATAGTCGGCAATCCACGGCGCGGTACGCGATTGCAGCTGGCACTCTTTTTCTGCCTTCAACAGATCCGGGAACGGTTTCAAATCGCCGACCATCTTGATGTGGATGCTGTCGTAGGTTTTCTTCCACATTTCGGATTGTTGCTGTCCATTCGAATCCGAGCGGGCCGAGTAGCGCACCTGCAGCGGCTTGCCGTCCGGCAGGGTGCGATAGCCATCGCTGCCGATTTTGTAGCCGAACTTGTCGAGCAGCGCATTGGCGGCGTCCGGTTCGTACTGGATGCTGCTTTTGTAGTCGGGGTCGTGGCCGACGATGCCCGGCGGGATCGGGTATTCGAGCGGTACCGCTTCATCGTTCCAGACGATCTTGATTTCTTCGCGGACGTTGTGCGCCATTGCAATCGCGCGCCGCAAGGCGATCTTTTCCTTGCTCAGACCGCCCAGTACCGGGTCCTTCATATTCCAGTAGTAGTAGCTGATTTCAGGATCGACGATGCGCGAAAGCTGGATGCCTTTCTTGACCAGCGCCGGTTTCAATTTGCCGCCGGACAGCGCTTGCGGGGCGAGCGGGCCTTCCAGCTGGAATATGTCGATTTCGTCATTCTGGAACGCCAGCCAGCGCGATTGATCTTCCACCATCACGCTGATTTCGATGCGGCCGATTTGCGGCATGCGCTTGCCTTTCAGCTTGGCGACGATGGCCTGGTCTTCAGGATCGCTGCCGGCCTGGAAATCCCAGGTCGAACCGCGAAAATCGGGATTGGCGGTCAATACCATGCGCGAGCCGCGCACCCATTCGCTCAAGACGTAAGGGCCGGTGCCGACTGGGTTCGACATCACTTGGCCTTGGGCGTCGCGATATTTCTCGACCACTTCGCGCGCGACGGCGCTAGTCGGCTCATGCGCCAGGATCATGCCGAGGTTGAAGTCGGGTTGCTTCAAATGGATGCGCAAGGTGTAGCGGTCCAGCAGCTCGAAGCCGGCGACCTTGGCGTCGGGATCGAAGTGATTGTTTTTGCGGGCTTGTTCCGCCATCTCGTCGAGGCCGACCACTTTGCCTTCCAGCAGCCAGGTATGCGGCGAGCTGAGTTTCGGATCGAACAGCCGCTTATAGGTATATACATAATCGGCCATCGTCAGTTCGCGCTTCTTGCCGTTGAAGGCCGGATCGCTCTGGAAATAGATCCCTTTTTTGAGGCGGATGGTATAGGTCTTGCCGTCCTCGGAGACTTCCGGCAGGGCTTCTGCCGTCAGCGGGATCAATTTGGCCGGCCGGGCCAGATAGTCGTAGGTGTACAGCGTTTCGAAAATCGACTGCACGATGTGCGCGGAATACAGATCGCGTGTGATGGCCGGATCGAATCCGGTTTCGGCTGCAATAAATATATAGCGCAGTACTTTATCCGGGTCGGCTGATGAATTGGCGGGGGCCGCCGCCGATGCTTGCATCGGTAACAGGCACGCTAAACAAGCAACCAGAATCCCGCGTAACCAAAGCGAGTTCATACCATTTGTCTCCTTTTATATGGTGCTATTGAAATGGGGGGTATCGGCACGATGTTGCATCATGCCGGATTAAAGTCGAGATAGTACCGAAACAGCGTCGAATTGATGTTGAATTAATGCTTTTCCGTATCAATGTATAGCCAGTCGGAATGCAGGATAGGGTGCTTCTTGAAGCCCTTGACCCATGGCCGAACCAGCCAGCTGCGAACGCGCGTTGTATGCAGCGCCCAGGCCGTATCAGCTTCCACTTGGCGATTCATCTGGACATACAGCTGATTGCGTTCCGGGCCTGGCGGCAGCGCTATGGCCTTGTTGTACAGCGCGTCGAATGCAGGCGATGCGTAGCAGCCGTTATTGCCGCGGCCGACATTGGGGCCATACAACAGCTGCATGAAATTCTCGCCTTCGGGGAAATCAGCATGCCAGGCGCTGCCCCACATCATCAGCTTGCATTCGGTTGCGGCCTTCAGGTTGTCGGCGAAATTGCTGACCGGGAATTCCGCACGTATGCCTATCTTGTCCAGACCGCGCTTCCATATTTCAGATGAGATCACGTAAACCGCGCCCGCCTGGGTGGTGATCTTGATCGTCAAAGGTTTGCCGTCCGGCAGCGTGCGATAGCCGTCCACGCCGCGTTTATAGCCGAAACGATCGAGTAGCTTGTTGGCCAAGTCCGGGTCATAAGTGGTGCTGTTGCGGTATTTTGGGTCGTGACCTTCGACGCCGGCGGGAATGATCATTTCCGCTTTGATCCCCTGACCCATGCGCATTTGGGAAATTTCATCCTTGTTGTTATAGGCCATCACGATGGCGCGGCGCAGCGCGTTTTTTTCCAGGCTGTCGCCGCCAATAACCGGGTCTTTATAGTTCAGGTAGGTATAGGTCACTTCCGCTTCGATCTGCGGGAACAGGGTGATGCCTTGCTTGGCCATTTCAGGCTTCAGTTTGGTGCCGTCCAGTGCGCTGCTGGCCGCCACCTGGGGCATCTTGTCATAGTCGAGCTGGCCATCCTGAAAAGCCAGCCAACGCGACTGCTCTTCTTCGATGAAGCTGATTTCGACCCGACCGACCTGCGGCATTTTCTTGCCTTTCATGTCGTGCACCAACTGCTTGTCCCAGGCATCGTCGGATGCCTTGAAGTCCCAGGTGTAGCCGCGGTATTCAGGATTGGCGACCAGCACAATTTTGCTGCGCGGGACGTATTCCTTCATCATGTAAGCGCCGGTGCCGACCGGATGCTGGCCGCTTTGCTGACCGTAAGCCTCGACCGCCTCGCGCGCCATGCCGCCAAAAGCGGTGAACGCCATCAGGTACAGAAAATTGTATTCAGGGGCATTCAGCGTAATCCGCAAGGTGTAGCGGTCCGGCGTTTGCAAGCCGGCGACCGGCGCGTCGTAGTCGAAATGCCCGGTCTTTTTGGCTTGCTTGGCCAGATCATCCAGGCCAACGATCTTTCCCTCCAGGATATTGGCGTTCGGAGAACGGTTTTGCGGGTCGAGAAAGCGCTTGAAGGTGTACACGTAATCCTGCGCGGTCAGCTCGCGGCGCACACCCTTGAAGGCGGGGTCGGGCGCAAAGTAAATCCCCTTTTTGAGATGGAACACATAAGTCTTGCCGCCATCGCTGACTTCCGGCATCGCTTCGACGGTGTTGGGGATCAGTTTGGCCGGACGCGCCAGGTAATCGTAGGTCAGCAGCGTTTCAAAAATCGCATCGCAGACATATCCAGAATAGTAATTGAATGTCTTCACCATATCGAAACCGTCATCCGTGGCTTCAAATGCCTCATGCACCACTTTGGACGGATCTGCTGGATTTGTTGCGCCCGCGATACAGCTCATGAGCAATATTGGTGCGATGCACGATCGTTTAAATCGAGTTAAGTTCCACATATTTAGCCACCTTTTTTCATGCCTTGTGGGCAGGTAATTTTTATCTATCTGTCGTTAAAATTGATTATCTTGATCGAAAATAACCTAATTTTGTCGATGCAGAGGGGTTTGTGTATTTGGTATCTGGACCATATAAGCAACAGTATTATCGTTGTTGTTCAAAATAAAGATTGGTTTTATTTTTTTAGGATACACTATTTTAGCTACATTGCATCATATGGCATATTTTTTGCTTGTGGCTGCCGGCGGGAAATTATTGATTGCCAATCACAAATTGGGGATCAATAAAAATCCCGTTTTTTTACATTGTTTGTACCTGCAGAAGAATATCTGCTTTCCATTCATTTTTTTATAAGGGAATTCTGAAGCGTCGCTCAGAAGGCGATTAATAAAATAATTTGAATCTTACAAAGCCTTAGATTTCAGCTCTAACTTTTACCCATAGGGAGTTTGGTTATGACGAAGGAATTGGTGTTGGCGCGTTCGCTGCGGTTGATGTTTTCAAGCGGCGTAGCGGTTGGGATAGGCCTGCTGGCGCATTCGGTGCAGGCGCAGGAGACAAAAACAGATGATTTACCAAAATTGCAAAGAGTCGAAATTACAGGCTCGTCAATCAAGCGAATCACAAAAGAAGGTGCATTACCGGTTCAAACGCTGACCAAGGAAGATATTGCCAAGACCGGCGCCAACAACGTCGCCGACTTGATCCAGGCACTGCCCGCGATGCAAGGTTTTGTTCCGCAAGCAAGTTCAGTCAACGGCGGCGGCGCTGGTGTCGAGACAGCTTCGATACATGGACTAGGTTCGGGATACACGCTGGTACTTCTGAACGGACGACGAATCGCCAAGTCCGCCATCGCCAACAACGACTATGCAGTCAATCTCGCCAGTATTCCTCTCGCTGCCGTTGAACGTGTCGAAATCCTGACCGACGGCGCTTCCGCTCTCTACGGTTCCGATGCCATTGCCGGCGTCGTCAACTTCATCCTCAAGAAAAACTCTACCGATCTGGTGGTCAGCGCCACCTACAATGCGCCGGAGAAGGCCGGTGGCAAGAGTGCCAATTTCGGCATCTCCAAGGGTTTCGGTGATCTGGACAAAAACGGCTTCAATGTGTTGCTGGCCTACAGCCATGATGAACAGAAGCCGCTCAATGCGAGCCAGCGGGATTTCGCTCGGAGCGGTGTGCGGCCCTTCAGCGTGGATGGAAAAAATTATACGCTGTACCAGCTAAGCAGCTATACGGCTCCGGCTGGCGTGAGTTTGCAGCATCGTGACAATTCAGACCCGACGCAGTTTTCGCCTGATTTTTTAAAAAATGGAACGTGTGGGCCGATGACTTTCCGTTCCGGCAACTATTGTAAGTACGATTACTCGTCGACGGTTGAGCTGGTGCCTGAATCGAAGCGCGACAGCTTCGTTGTCTCGTCGAATTTCAAGCTCAATAGCGATACGACGCTGTTCGCGGAAGCGGTGGCATCGCAGTTCACGATGACGCCCCGTTACGCACCGCCGGCCCAGCCGTTGTCACTGGCGACCAATAGCCCGCTTTATGCCAAATACATCGCCCCTTATCTGGCGCGGCTTGGTGAAGATCCGGCCAACATCGATTCGGCGTTGATGAACGTACGGTTGTTTGATGCCGGGGGTCGTACCGATGAATATAAGACTGTTGCTTACCACCTTGCGTTTGGTGTTGACGGGCGCTTCATGGATTGGGACTACAACGCGTCCTTTACTCATTCGGAAAACAAATTTACCGACAAAGCGAAAGCCGGATATGTCGGCAAAATAGCGTTTAACAATATCGTTGCGGGCGGTGGTTTTGATCCATTTCAGCCGCCAGGATCTTCGGTGGCGGCATTGGCGCCGGCAGTGTTGCACCAGATCCTCGATCAATCGAAATCCAAGCTCGACATCATTAACCTGCACGGCTCACACGAACTGTTCAAGGCGCCCGGCGGCATGGCGCAACTCGGTATTGGCGCGGAGGCGACCAAGGAAGCCCATTCGGACAGCCCTAGCGCTATTCAGCAAAGCACCAATGCGCTGCAGCCGAACTTTACCGACGCCATCATCGGCGGTGCTGCAGGTTCGCTCCCATTCAGCGCCAGCAGGATGAATTACGGTACTTTCGCTGAGTTGCTGGTGCCCCTGACGAAGACGCTCGACGTTACTGGTGCGTTGCGCTACGACAGTTACGAGGCCGCAAAAAACGACTCGAATTTCGACAGTTCGGGCAATCCGCTGCCATCGGGAACCCAGGGGAATTCGGCAAGCAAGGCGACGTATAAGATTTCCGCTCGCTGGCAGCCGGTGGACTCGCTCTTGTTGCGCGGCTCTTACGGGACCGGGTTCAAGGCGCCGACCTTGGGTCAGATCACTTCGCCGATTCAGTTCACCGGAAATACCGCGCAACAGCATCCTTGTCCTGTTTCTGCGCCTGATCCTAGGGCGGCGGGTTGTCAGGGCCTGACCCAGTACGACGTGCTGCAAGTGGGTAATCCGCTCAGTGGTACGGCAGGTTTGAAGCCGGAAACTTCGACCCAGAGTACGGTCGGGTTCCGGGTCGAGCCAGTGCGCAATCTCTCGCTCGGATTTGATCTTTGGACCGTCAAGATCAAGAACCAGATCAGCTTCATCCAGGAAAACATTGCGTTCAGCGATCCAGTCACTTACTCGCGTCTGTTCTCGCTATTCAACGATCCAATCTCGGGGGCGCCGACCGTGGCCTTCCTGCAGGTCCCTGTGAATCTGGCGAGCGCGAAATATCAGGGCATAGACTGGGACCATACATTCAAGAGCAAGACGCCGATTGGCGACTTGAATTTGAATTGGACCGGTACCTACATGTTGAAATCCGAGCAGGAGTTCCCTGGCAGCGGCGTGCAGAGCAGCCTCGGCAAGTATGGCGCGGACCAGAATGTAGTGTTCCGCATTATTTCTCGACTGGCGGCGTCGCTGAAGGTGTCGGACATGTTCACGCATACGCTTGCTGCGAACTACCGTTCGGGCTATCACGACCAGACCTACACACCGGACGACGGTACGGTTCGTGTCGTGAATCCGGATGGGTCATTCGGTGGTTACGTGGCCATGCCTAACCACAATGTCAGTTCTTACACGACCTTCGATTGGCAAACACGGGCGCAGATCCAAAAGAACCTGGTGATTACAGCCGGCATCAAGAATCTGTTCGATCGTACTCCGCCGTTCTCGATCGTCACGGCCGGTGGCGGCAATCAGGTTGGCTATGACGCTCGTTACACCGACGCGTTGGGGCGCCAGTTTTATTTGACTGGTTCGTATAAGTTCTAAGCGCTGTTTGAGCATTTTCTCAAAAGAGTCGAGCTGGCCGGGGAGGCGTTGCGTTTTTCCGGCCGGCGATACGGCATAGTCAACTCCCGGTGCGCTCCATTAAGGGGCGGGTTGGGCTCACAGTAAATCCCTCTTTTGGTGCAAAGAAATAGGGATGTCGCCGCCATCGCTGACTTCCAGCATGGCTTCTGGTGACGTCTAAAACCGACTGCGCAACCCAATCTTGGGATGGCGCTTCTCGTCCGATCTTGGGTCGTTCGCTATGGTTTTTAACGACGTCCTAGAGTGAATTTCAGAGATTTCGTAACGCGCTATTGGAATCAACTTATTGAATCCGCTATTGGCGCAACCTATAAATAAATTATGCAATTCACAATAACTGTGAATGCGTAGGAAGGCTCAGGAAATCCCTTGAATGCTTTTTTCGATGCTGGAGTGCGTTTGCAGTGGGAGAGGTTGTTGCTCAGTAGAGCCTCGGGAATCGGATTTCCGTCCCATCTTCAATGGTGTTATCGAATGTCATTCTGGTGTCTGAGCCATGCTCCGAGATCCTCGGATGCCTCGCGCACCACTTTGGACGGATTGCTTGGGACTGTTGCTGCTGCGACACGGCTTGCGACCCATATTGGTGCAATGCACGATCATTAAAATCGTCTTAGGTTCCGTATCTTTCCACTTATTTTCATGCTTTTTTTTGTGAGTATTTATCGGCTATCTGTTTGTAAAAGTTCTTATGTTTCAATAAAAACCATATAACTTCTTTTATATATGAGAATATGTGAAATTATTTTTTGTGCATATAAGCAACAGATTTAACGATGTTGTTGAAAATAAATGTTGTTTTTATTTTTTTGAGATACACTATTTTAGCTGCATTACATCATGTGGCATATTTATTGCTTGTGTCTGGCCGGCGGATATTTTATTGATTGCCAATTACCAATTGGAAATCGCTGAGAGACCCGTTTTACATTGGTTTTACACGCGGAAGAAAATCTGCTTTCTGGTCGTTGAATACAAAAGATTTTTGACGCATCGCTCAGAAGGCGATTAATAAATATTGTTTGAAAATTACAAAAATTTAAATTTCAACTCTAACTTTTACCCACAGGGAGTTTGGTTATGATGAAAGAACGGGGACTGCCACGTTCGCTGAGACTGATGTTTTCAAGCGGCGTAGCTGTTGGGCTGGGTTTGATGGCCCACTCGGTGCAGGCGCAGGAGACAAAAACGGATGACGCACCAAAGTTGCAACGAGTCGAAATTACCGGCTCATCGATTAAGCGGGTTGCTGCCCAAGGCTCTTCGCCCATCACAGTCATCAAGGCCGACGATTTCGCCAAAACGGGATCGACCACAGCGGCCGAGGTCATGTCCAATATCGCGGGCAACCAGACGCAATTCAATACCTCATCGAATGTTGGCGCCGGTAAGACAGTTGGCGCAGCCGCTGATTTGCGCGGCCTGGGTTCCAGCAAGACACTGGTGCTGCTGAACGGCCGTCGTTTGGCCAATAGCGCATTTGACGGTTCTGCGGTCGACTTGAATGTGATCCCGATTGCAGCGCTGGATCGGGTCGAAGTTCTGCGCGATGGCGCATCGGCGATTTACGGTACCGACGCGATCGGCGGCGTGATCAACTTCATTACCAAACGTTCCTATACCGGCCTCAACCTGAGCGCCGAAGGCATCGCGCCGGAGCAAAAGGGCGGCGCTGAAAAGCGTTTCAACCTGTCGGGCGGCCACGGCGATCTGGACAAGGACGGCTACAACTTCTTCGGCGTGATCGATTATCACAGCCAGAATGCAGTCAAAGCCAGCGATCGTAGCTTCGCCAGTTTTGGCGGGCGGAACCCTGGCGTGGGCCTGAATACCGGCAGCGGCAATTCCTGGCCGGCCAATTATTATGATTTTGGGTCTAAGACTGCCGGCAATCCTTATGCCGCTACCGGTTGCAATACTACTTCTCCAAACGCTTTCCCTAAAGGCGACGGCACTTGCCGCTTCAACAGCCAGGCGACTATCGGCATTGTGCCGAAGACCGAAGATATCGCGCTGATCGGCAAAGGGACTTTCAAGTTGAATGCCGATAATCAGGCATCGGTTGAAGTTCTGCACGCTGAGAGCAAGGTCAAGACGCAAGTTGCGGGCGACGTTTTCGCCGGTGACCAATCAGGCGACCCCAAGACCGATTACCTGATCGGGAAAAATAGCCCTTATTACCCTGGCAATGGCATTACACCAGGCGTAGCCGGTTTGAGCGGCGGCCCTCTGTCGCTGAGCTATCGTTCGGCGGATTTTGGTGGGCGTCAAAGTGAATCCAAAAACAGCACCGACCGTTTGCTGTTGAGCCTGGATGGCACGCTGGCTGGCTGGGATTACAAGACCGGCCTGTCTTACTCGATAAGCAAGGCGCGCGATACATTGCTCGGCGGTTATCTGAACAATGATTCGGTCCGGGCTGGATTGTTGAATGGCATCATCAATCCATTCGGCGAACAGAACGCGGCTGGCACAGCTTATCTGAAAAATGCGCAGGTTCTTGGCACTTATGAGGATGCCAAAACAACGGTAGCGGCAGCCGACTTTACCGCCAGCCGTGAACTGGCACGATGGTCGGCGGGTTCGCTCGGTTTCGCTTTTGGCGGTGAATTCCGCCGTGAAACCGCCAATTTCAACGTCAATCATGCGCTGGCCGATCTCTCCGATAGTACCGGTTCCAAGGATGCCAAGTCGTCCGAAGGCAGTCGCAATATCGGCGCCTTGTTTACCGAGTTGAGCATACCTATCGTCAAGTCGCTGGAAGCGCAAGTTGCGTTGCGCGGCGACCACTACAGCGATGTCGGCAACACGGTTAATCCTAAGGTCGCATTACGCTGGCAGCCTGCCAAGGATCTGATGTTCCGCACTTCGTACAGCACCGGCTTCCGTGCGCCAAGCCTGTACGAAATGAATGATCCAAATTCGAAAACCTTTACTGCCAGCCAATTTAACGACCCAGTGTTGTGCCCAGGTGGAAAGGTTGCCCCGAACGGTGTTTCAGCGCGCGACTGTGAACAGCAGTTCCTCAGACTGGGCGGCGGCAACAAGAAACTGGAACCGGAGAAATCCACCTCGTTTTCGCTGGGCACGGTGTTTGAGCCGGTCAAGGACGTGATGGTTTCTGTTGACTACTGGAACATCAAAATCAAGAACCAGATTTCCGTCGTGCCTGCGTCGGATATTTTTGGCAATCCAGTCAAGTACGCAGAAAACTTTGTGCGTAAGCCAGATGGCACCCTGGACTACATCACGGACACCAACGTCAACCTGGGTAACGTTCACACGCAAGGTTTCGACCTGGGCTTCGCATGGCGTCTGCCGAAGACTGCATGGGGTAACTTTGGCTTGGCGCTGGATGGCACTTACGTCACCCAGTATGACTACCAGGCGGAGCGCGGCGGCGAATACAAGAACAACCTGGCCGTGTATGCAGGCGGTGTCGGCAATGCCGGCGGTGTAGTTGCTCGCTGGCGTCACACCGCTACGCTGAACTGGAGCAAAGGTCCATGGAGCGCAGTGTTGCAGCAATCCTTCACCACTGGGTATAGGGATCAAAACAGCAAAACCGTTGCGGCTGCGTACAAAGAGCACCAGGTTGCTTCGTACACACGCTACAACCTGTCCGGTACTTACACCGGTTTCAAGAACCTGAGCTTGACTGCAGGTATCAAGAATCTGTTCAATACCGATCCGCCAGCTAGTAACGTGACCGATAACTTCCAGTATGGTTACGATGCGCGTTACACCGATCCAATCGGCCGTGCGTTCTTCGTCCGTGCCAACTATCAGTTCTTCTAACAAACAGGATCTGATCGGTTGAAGCTATTTACCGTAACTGGGCCACCTGGGATTTTTTACAGGTGGTTTTAGCTTTTCGGATTGCACTGCTGAGGTAATAATGTCCTGCTGTTTTATCGCCGATTGATGTAGGATTCACGACCACGCATTAATTAATGATGATGTACGGGAGCTCCTTTGTTTGAATGCTAATAAAAGGAACCCAAGTCATTCATCTCAGTTTGAATCATGCGGCAGGGTAGTTGCTGCATGATTCAAGCAGTTTTTGCGGGATCGTCGTCGGCTAGTAATTTACTCATCAAATCAAATTGCGGACTTTTTGGCATTTGAATAATGTTGGATTGGAGGAAAGAGGCATGGATTTCACGCAGGATGGGAAGAACCCCTCCAAGAATTTTGTTGGTATCAGCGTGGTGGTTCTTCTGCATGTATTTATCGTTTATGCACTGATGACCGGACTTGCCCGTAAAGTTGTTGAAGTCATACAACAACCGGTCGAGACCAAGATCATCGAAGAATTCAAACCGCCACCGCCGCCACCGCCGGACAAGCCAGTACCGCCGCCGCCTAAGTCTATGGCGCCGCCGCCGCCGTTCGTGCCTCCGCCAGAGGTCAAGGTTCAGCAGCAGCCGCAGGAAAACGTGATTGCAGCGGTCTCTAATGTCAAACCGGCAACCAATGATTTACCTACAACCGTTGCCCCAACTGCTCCGGCAGCACCGGCAGCGCCGTCGCATACCGCCGCCGTGGTAGATGCGCGGGGTTGTGAAAAACCGGAGTATCCAAGAACTTCATTACGCAATGAAGAAGAAGGCACTGTAACGCTGGCGTTTTTGATTGGCGTCGATGGCACCGTGGTCGACTCCAAGGTAGAAAAATCCAGTGGTTTCAGAGACCTCGACCGGGCGGCACAAGCCGGCTTGAGTCTTTGCAAATTCAAGCCTGCGACGACCGATGGCAAACCCGAGCAGTCTTGGACAAAAATGCAGTACGCCTGGAAGCTGGAATAAGCAGATCCTAGAAACCACTCTTCTATCTAATATCCCAGCAATCTAATTTATAAAAATTTGGAGCATGTATGTCTATCACTAGTAACCGTTTTTCCGCTTTCATTGCAGCCTTGCTGATCTCCGCAGCGACCATCGCAGCCCCGATCGCAGGCGCCCAGACACCAGCTTCGGCAGCAGCTTCCGCATCCGCATCTGCCGACGCGCCAAAAGCCGCTGACAGCAGCGCACCGGCGGCAGACATCACAGCCACCCCAGCCCCACCACCTGCACCAGCAGCCAAGGAAACCGTCGACAATCCTTACGGCCTGGATGCGCTGTGGAAGGGCGGCGACTTCGTGGCACGTGGCACCTTGATCATCCTGGTCCTGATGTCGATGGGCAGCTGGTACATCATCATCACCAAACTGATCGAACAAGTTAAATTGATGGGCCAGGCTAAAGATGCCAAGAAGTCATTCTGGAAAGCGCCATCGGTCGAGGCAGGCATTGCCGGCCTCAAGCCAGCCAGCGCCTACCGCTTCATCGCTCAAACTGGTAGCACTTCGACCGAACACCACGACGGCGCCTTGCTGGAACAGATCGACCTGAACACCTGGGTCACCATGTCGATCCAGCGCTCGGTTGAAAAAGTGCAAAGCCGCCTGCAAGACGGCTTGGCTTTCCTGGCAACTGTTGGTTCGACCGCACCGTTCGTCGGCCTGTTCGGTACCGTCTGGGGTATTTACCATGCGTTGACCGCGATCGGTATCGCCGGCCAAGCTTCGATCGACAAAGTCGCCGGCCCGGTCGGTGAAGCGCTGATCATGACCGCAATCGGTCTGGCAGTCGCTGTGCCTGCGGTACTTGGCTACAACTGGCTGGTGCGTCGTAACAAGAGCGCGATGGAAGAAATCCGTTCGTTCAGCGCCGACCTGCATTCGGTATTGCTGAGCGGCGTGATGTCGTCCAGCTCGGCCGGCCAAGTCGCCAACATTAAAAAGAAGATTGGCTAATCATGGGGATGGCACTCGGCTCTCCTGATGGAGATGAAGACGAGGTGAACAGCACCATCAACACGACGCCGCTGGTGGACGTCATGTTGGTGTTGCTGATCATCTTCCTGATCACGATCCCGGTGGTGACGCATACCATTCCGGTCAAGCTGCCTAACGAATTCGACGAGCCTTATAAAACCAAGCCAGAGAACATCAATCTGGCGGTGAATAAAAACGGCGACATGTTCTGGAACGAGCAGTTGGTTCCGAACACCACGGCGTTGCTGGCGAAGTTGAAGGAAGTCTCGGTGCAAGTGCCGCAACCGGAATTGCATATTCGCGGCGATCAGCAAACGAAGTATGAATCCATCGGCAAGGTAATCCTGACCGCGCAACGGGCAGGCATCGCCAAGATCGGGTTCATTACCGAGCCGCCTGCGCGGGGCGGTTAAATATTCATTGTGGGACAGAGTTTAAGAGCCGCCGAAGCGCGGCGAATTACTCTGTCCCCAACTGATCAGGCAAGACGTATAAATTGCAATGAAAAGCAATTACGGGACGAAGTTTAAGAGGCACCACAGCATGCCGAATTACTCCGCCCCCAAATTTTAGGAGCACTCTATGGGTATGAACGTCGGTTCAAGCAATTCTGGCGAACAAGAGCCAATGATGGAAATGAACATGACGCCGCTGATCGACGTGATGCTGGTGTTGATCATCATGTTGATCATCACGATTCCGATCCAGAATCATGCGATCAAGTTGAATATGCCGGTTAGCACTCCGTCCAAGCCAACCACACCGCCGGTAGTCGACGTCATCGACATTGATCCGGCCGGAACGGTCCTGTGGAACGGCACCCCGATGCCGAGCCGGGCTGCGCTGGAAGGCAAGTTGCAGGCGGTGGCGGCGATGCCGAACCAGGACGAGGTGCATATACGGCCGAACAAACTGGTGGAGTACAAGTCGGTCGCGGCCGTGATGGCGTCGGCGCAACGGCTTGGCGTGACCAAGATAGGTATCGTCGGCAATGAGCAGTACCTGGATCAATAAGTAAATATTTGTTTTCCGCACCAGAAAATGGGCAGGCTTGATGCCTGCCCATTTTCGTTTTCGATTGAAAGAATAACCATCATGTCCAAGCTACGAATTGCTCCCATTTGCCTGCTGTTGGCCGCTATCGGATTCACCACTGCCGCCGGCATTGCGCCGATTGCTACCGCTGCAGCCGCGGATGCCCCGGCCGCAACCGAAACAGTGCGGGCGGAAGTAGGCGCCCCGCTGCAGGCCGCGCAAGGTCTGGCGACAGAACAAAAGTACAAAGAAGCATTGGCGAAGATCGCCGAAACCGACGCGGTCGGCGACAAGACAGGCTATGAAGTTTTCGCGATTGAACGCCTGCGCGGCGCCGTCGCGGCACGTGCCGGTGACACTGCGCAGGCAGGCAAATCGTTCGAAGCCGTGATCGCTTCCGGCCGTCTGCCGGCGCCTGAGCAAGCGAAGATTATCCAGGGACTGGGCAGCCTGTACTACGAAGCTAAAGACTATCCCAAAGCCATCACCTGGCTGTCGCGTTCCCTGAAGGACAGTGGCAGCGATCCGCAAACGCGCAGCCTGTTGGTCCAGTCCTACTACCTGAATAACGATATCGCCCGCGCCGCCAGTGAATTGAAATCGGACCTGGCCGCCGATGAGAGCGCCGGCCGCACGCCGAGCGAGATGAACCTGAAATTGCTGATCAGCTGCGCCATCAAGACCGAAGACAAAGCGGCTTATCTGACGGCGCTGGAGAAACTGAACACCTATTATCCGAAGAAGGAATACTGGGCCGATCTGCTCAATCGGGTGCAGGCAAAACCCGGTTTCTCGGAGCATCTGGTGCTTGATATGTATCGCTTGAAAGCCGCTACAGTCCAGCTGCAATCAGCTGCCGACTACATGGACATGGCGCAATTGGCGTTGAATGCCGGATTTCCCGCCGAGGCGAAAAAAACGCTGGATCAGGGTTTCCAGTCCGGCCTGCTGGGATCGGGCGCAGATAGCGCCAAGCAAAAGCGCTTGCGCGACCTGGCGACAAAAACCGCCGCCGACGACCTGAAGACCATGGCCCAAAGCGAAGCCGGGGTAGCCAAGGCAAAAGAAGGCACAGGCCAGATCAACCTTGGCTATGCGCTGGTGACCAGCGGCCAGTTTGAAAAAGGGATTGCGCTGATGCAGGACGGCATACGCAAAGGCGGCGTCAAGCGTAGCGAAGACGCCAAATTGCATTTGGGGATTGCTTATCAGCTGGCAGGCCAGAAAGAGAATGCGATTCAAACGTTCAAAACGGTGCAAGGCGCCGATGGCGTAGCGGACTTGGCGCGCCTGTGGCAGATCCTGGTCAACCACCCGATGAATTGAGCGAAAAGAAGTAGGGTGGATGAGCGTAGCGTTATCCACCATTTGAGGTGTCAAAACGGCGGATAACGCTGCGCTCATCCGCCCTACCGGGCACCTCTAAAACCCGTACGAAAAGCCGCCACTTGCAAAAGTGGCGGCTTTTTTCATGGGCTTGCCATCAGCGACTACGTATACAGACACGAATGTAAAAGGTTGTTACTTATCGAGCCAAAGTGTTGTTTTGACCGGCAAAGAGTTCCATCTGGCAACCATTCCCCATTAGAATTGCCGCAATTTTACAATCGCCGACATTAAATAATCACAAAAGAGCGGCAAATGCATCGTCGTACGGCGATGCATTGGATTACATAGAGGGAATGAGAACAGATGGAACATAAGAACAGAAATACACGAGCTTTGCGCTTGCAGGTGGCGGATTTATATCAATCCGAAACGACGCAATTTCAACGCCGCGAGCGCAACCATGCCGCTGCCGCCATGGTGCTGCTGGCTGCGATGCTGGTGCCGGCATCAGCGTGGGCCAACTGCAGTACAGCCGGTGTCATCACCACCTGCGACGCGGCCGCGCCCAATCCTTTTGCCAATACGGTTGGCCAGGGCCCCGCTAGCGCGACGGGCGCCAGCGTCACGCTCAATCCAAACGCGCAGATTGTAGTGGGCGACGCCAACGCGATTTCGCTCGGCGATAACGCCACCATCAAGTTGTCGAACGGCGCGATTGTGCAAAGCACGGCCGTCAGCGCCAACGGGCTCTACGCCACCGGCGGCAATACGGTTGAATTCGGCAACAACAGCACACTGCAGATCAATGCCGGCGCGCAGATCCTGGCGAACGGCACGCAAGGCAGCGCCGAGGCCATCAACGTCGAAGGTACCGGCAACACGATCACTAACGACGGCACCATCAAGGCCCAGCACGCGACGGCCATCTGGTTCCAGAACGTCTCCGGCCGCAACGCCATCATCAACAACGCGACCGGCGTGATCCAGGCGCCGGGCAATGTGATCGGCGGCTCCGGCAACGGTGCTGTCGATTTCACCAACCGCGGCACGGTGATCGGCGACCTGGTGTTCGCGGGCGGCGACGACGCCTTGCATCTTTACACCGGCTCCACCATCACCGGTTCGTTCGACGGCGGCGGCGGTACCAATTCCATCTCGCTGAACGGCGCCGGCATGCAATCGATGCCGGGCGCGATCAAGAATTTCCAGACGCTGGTCAAGAACGACAGCGGCACCTGGGAATTGACCGGCAGCATCACTGGCGTGACTGCGGCTGAAGTGGCGCAGGGGACGCTGATTTTGAGCGGGAATAACGCGGCTTATACCGGCAGCGTACTGGTTGAGCAACCCGGTATTTTGCAGGCGCGGGCGCAGAGTCTGCCGCCGACCATCACCGATAACGGCCTGGTGCGTTTTACGCAAGCGGATGCGGCCACGTATGCGGGACAAATCAGCGGCACCGGCGCCGTCGAAAAAAACGGTGCCGGCACGCTCACGCTGGCGCCTGCTGCCGGCAACAATACCTATTCCGGCGGCACCTTCCTCAATCAGGGCACGCTCGCAGTGGCGGCCGATAATGTGTTGGGCGCGGCAAGCGGCGGACTGACTTTTAACGGCGGCACCTTGCAGCTCAACCGCGGCTTCGATCTTGCCGCCAGCCGCGCAATCGTGCTCAATGCCGGCGGCGGCACCATCGACACCCAGAGCTTCAACTCCAACATCGCCCAGGGCATCAGCGGCATCGGCGGCTTGACCAAAGCCGGCCAGGGCACATTAACCCTGACTGCCGACAATACTTACACCGGCGGCACCACGGTCACTGCCGGGACGCTGGCAGTGGGCGACGCCGCGCATCCGAACGCGGCGCTGTCCGGCGGAGGCGCGACCACTATCGCGGCGACCGGCACCCTGGGCGGTTACGGCAGCGTCAAGGGCGCCGTCACCAACAACGGCACCATCAGCGTTGCCAATGCTCTGGCGGCATCTGCGACCGGGCCGAACGGCAGCTTTACCATCAACGGCAATCTGATCAACAGCGGCCTCGTCAATATCGGCGGCAATGGCGTCGGCAATGCGCTGCGGGTGACGGGCAATTATGTCGGCCAGAACGGCAGCATCTCGCTCAATACTTACCTCGGCAAAGACGGCTCGCCTTCCGATCGGCTGGTCATCGACGGCGGCACGGCCAGCGGTTCGTCGAAGGTGAAGATCAACAACGTCGGCGGCAGCGGCGCCATCACCAGCGGCAACGGCATCCTGGTGGTGGACGCGGTCAATGGCGGCAGTACCGCCGCCAGCGCCTTCAAGCTGGCCGCACCGGTGGTCGTCGGTCCCTATGAATACACGCTGTACCGCGGCAGCAAGGACAGCAGCGCTCCGCAAAGCTGGTATCTGCGCTCGGAATCGCAGACGCCTATCACGCGCGACGTGAATGACGGTACGCCGAAAGTCCCAGGCATACCGACAACCAACGCCGATGGGACCCCTATCATGTCGCAGCCGGACTATCGCAAGGAAGTTTCGCTGTACACCGCGATACCGTCGATGTCTCTGCTCTACGGCCGCAGCTTGCTCGACACCTTGCATGAGCGGGTCGGCGAGTTGCGCGCTCCCGGCGGCCAGGCTGGCAACAGCAGCGGCAATGGCGCTTGGGCGCGGGCGATCGGCAAACACGGCAGCGACGACGGCGCGCGCGACGGCATCTATAGCAGCGGTCCGGGCTTCAACTACAACATCTCCGCGCTGCAGGCCGGGGTGGATTTCTACCGTAGCGAGCACGCCGACCACAGCCGCGACTACGCCGGCATCTATGCCGCCACCGGCTGGATTGACGGCGACGTGCAGCACGTCAGCGGCATGCGTGCCGGCCAGGACACCATCGACACCACGACGCTGGGCGCTTACTGGACCCATATCGGTGCCGCCGGCTGGTATCTGGACGGTGTCTTGCAGCGCAGCTGGTATGAGGTGTCGGCAGCATCGAGCCGCTTGCCCAGTCTGAGGACTGACGGCGTCGGCATTGCCGCCTCGGTCGAGGGCGGTTATCCGCTGCAGTTTGGCAATGGCTTGGTGATCGAGCCGCAGGCGCAATTGGTCTATCAAAAGGTCAAGCTGAACAGCGCCAGCGACGTTGGCGCTGACGTCAGCTTCGCCGATGCCGATTCGCTTGCGGCTCGGGTCGGCGCGCGCATCGCCAAAAGCATAGAACTGGATTCGGGCACCACGGCTCGCATGCTGACCACTTGGTTGCGGGCCAATCTGTGGCACGAATTCCGCGGCGATGCCAAGACTGGGTTTTCCAGCACGGCGGCGCCGGTGTCGTTCCAGTCCGACCTGGGCGGTTCCTGGCTGGAGTTGACTGGCGGCGTGACTGCGCAAGTCACGCAAGCGGTGTCGGTGTTCGGCAGCGTCGGCTACGACAAAGGGATCGGGAGCCGTCATAGCCGGGCTTACGATGGCAAGGTCGGGGTGCGGTTGATCTGGTAATAAATGTCGAGAGGGCGGATGATGTTGCGCTCATCCGCCGCTGGATGTGCCGCATCTCCAATGCTGACCGCGACCCCAAAAAGTAGCTCGCCGGGGTCAGAATGCAGCGACGACATAGTTAAATGGGGTCAGAGTTTCTTTTCGTCGGCAGTTTGACGAAAATTACTCTGACCCCTTTTAACGGGCTACGGAGCGCCGAGGTGTTGTAGTTGCCTTTGCGGTTGTCGGTCTTAGCGGACTCAGCTTTTCGCCCTGACGGCGACTCCCTTTCTTTTGCTTAGTCACTCGGGGACATAGTTTAAGAGGCACCGCAGCGTGCCGAATTACTGTGTCCCTGAGTGACGGACCACGGAGTGCAGAGGGTTGCTTTGGTTTGTATTGGTCTTGGCGGACTTAGCTTTTCGCCCTGACGGCGATTCACTTGCTTTTGCTTAGTCACTCGGGGACATAGTTTAAGAGGCACCGTAGCGTGCCGAATTACTGTGTCCCTGAGTGACGGACTACGGAGCGCCGAGGGGTTGTTTTTATGTTTGCTGGTCTTGGCGATCTCAGCTTTTCGCCCTGACGGCGACTCCCTTTCTTTTGCTTCGCCAAAAGAAAGGAAGCAAAGAAAAGGCGACCGCAAGCCACTGCCCTCCCGTTGGTCGGGTCCCCAAATGGGCCAACTGTCAGCCGGGTGTGAAGGCAAACTCGCTGCGCTCAAACATGCCTTCCCACAATTCCCGACTGCCAGTCATCCCATTTGGCAGCGTCCCAATGCGGAATTCGACGTCAAAGGCAACGTCAACGTCAACAGCAACTTCAACAGCAACTTCAACAGCAACTTCAACAACAACTTCAACAGCAACTTCAACAACAACTTCAACAGCAACGTCAACAGCAACCCCTCGGCGCTCCGTAGCCCGTGTGCGGGGACACAGTAATTCGGCCCGCTACGGCGCCTCATAAACTATGTCCCCACACACTACAGAGGCGGGTTCTTCCCCCACAGTCGAAGATCAAAACACACAAATAATAATGATTACCATTTAGATTCAATTGCTATAATGCCGGGACCCAAAATTCCGACTCCCGCTTGCTTCCATCCCGCGAAGCACCGTCACGCCTGAAAATAAACATGTTCAAGAAAATCTGGTTTCAACTGCACTGGCTGCTCGGCATTACTGCGGGATCGGTGTTGATGGTGGTGGGGGTGAGCGGGGCTTTGCTGTCGTTTAGCGACGAGTTCCTGGATCTGTTTAATCCGGCTGTGATGCATGTGGCGCCGCGTGCAGCAGCGCTGTTGACGCCGGCCGAGTTGCTGGCGCGGTTGCAAGTTTCCGAGCCGGATATGCGCGTGGTGTCGGTGCGGGTGTCGCGTGAGGCCGACGCATCGGCGCGCATCATGTTGGCGCCGCCGCCTGGAGTGCGACGCGGTGAAACGCGTTTTGTCGATCCCTATACCGGCGCTTTGCTGGCGCGATTAAAGGGTAATGATTTTTTCCAGTTCGTCGAGCGGCTGCACCGCTGGTTGTTGGCGTCCAGCGAGTTGGGCAAGGTGCTGACCGGCAGCGCCACGCTATGTCTGCTGGTGCTGGCGCTGTCCGGTTTGTACCTGCGCTGGCCGCGTCGGCCGCTGGCGTGGCGCAACTGGATCAAGCTGGATTTCGGCTTGAGCGGGCGCTCGCTTTTATGGAATCTGCATGCGGTGCTCGGCACCTGGGTGTTGCTGGTGTATCTGTTGTTCAGCCTGACCGGGATGTATTTCGCCTTCGGCTGGTTCAAGCAGGCGGCGGACTTTTTGGCCGGGCAATCAGCGCCGCAGGGGGCGCCGAAGAAGCTGGCAAAGGCGGCGCCGCGTCCTAGCGTGCCCACCGATCTGACATTAACCTGGAGCGTGTTTTTGCGGGAGACAGGGGGCGCTTATAGCAGCGCCCAATTGCGGTTGCCGGAACAGCTCGGCCAGCCGGTCCAGATCAATTATCTCGATCCCGATCCGGCCCATGAGCAGGCGCGCAACCGGATGTCGGTGCAGCCGTCGAGCGGCCAAGTCGCCCTGCATGAACGGTATGCCGACAAGACGGCGGCCGGCCGCTTGCTGGCGAGCGTCTATCCGCTGCATGTGGGGACGTATTTCGGCTGGCCGGGGCGGATCGTCATGATGCTGGCCGGCGGCGGCTTGCCGCTGTTCGGCATCAGCGGCTGGATGCTGTATCTGGATCGCCGCCGCAAGCAACGCAGGGTGCTGGCCGAGCGTGCGCAACTGGGTTCATCCGCGGCGGCGCACGACCGCGTGCAGGATACGATCCTGGTCGCTTTCGCCAGCCAGTCCGGGCAGTCGGAACGGCTGGCCTTGCGCACGGCCGCCGCGTTGCAGGCGGCGGAAATGCCGGTGGCAGTGCAATCGCTGGCTCAGCTTGTTCCCGAGCGCTTGCGGTATTACCAGCGGGTGCTGTTCGTGGTCAGTACCTTCGGCGACGGCGATCCGCCCGATAGCGCGCGCCGCTTCGCCCGGCAGCTGGCGCAGCAGGCCGGCAGCGGCCTCGGTCATATGCAGTACGCCGTGCTGGCGCTTGGGGAGCGGCATTATCAAAGATTTTGCGGCTTCGCGCATAGCCTGGTCCAGTGCTTGAGCGGGCAGGGCGCACGCGTTTTGTTTCCGATGATCGAACTGGACCATGGCAACCCGGCTGCCGCTGCTGCGGCGCTGAAGCAATGGCAGCAGGCCTTGGGCGGCTTGGCCGGGATCGCCGATGGTCAGCTTGCAGCGAGCATGCAGGAGCAGGTGTCGTACAGCGCATGGCGCTTGAGCGAAAGGCGCTGCTTGAATCCCGGCAGCCAGGGCGGCGCCATGTTTCATCTTGAATTCGAGGCCGCGGACCGGTCGACGCCGGCTTGGCTTTCCGGCGGCTTGGTGAAAATCGTGCCGCGTCATGCGCCTGAGCATTCGCTGCCAACATCTGGGGATCATTCGCCGCCACCACTACCAGCAGCGCGCCGCTATTCGATCGCGTCGATCCCGGCTGCCGGCCGCATGCATTTGCTGGTGCGCCAGGTCAGGCATGCGCATGGCCTGGGGCTGGCCTCGGGCTGGCTCACCGAACGGATGCCGCTCGGCAGCGTGATCGAGATGCGTTTGCTGCCCAATCCCGGTTTCGAACTGGCGGCGGGGGATGCGCCTTGTATTTTCATCGGCAACGGTTCCGGTCTGGCCGGCTTGCGCGGGCACCTGCAAGCGCGGGTGCGCAACGGACATCGGCGCAACTGGCTGCTGTTTGGCGAACGCAACCGGACTCATGATTTTCACTATCGGGATGAGATCGAGCGCTGGCAGGCGGACGGTTTTCTGGAGCGGGTCGATCTGGCGTTTTCACGCGATCAGGCGGAGCGCATTTATGTCCAGGACAAGTTGCGCACGCCAGCCGCTGCCGCTGCGCTGCGGGCCTGGGTCGACGATGGCGCTTTGATTTATGTGTGCGGCAGCCTGGATGGCATGGCGGCTGGGGTGGATGCGGCGCTGGCTGACATTCTCGGCAGCGCGATGCTGGACGATTTGACCGCGGCAGGGCGCTATCGGCGCGACATCTACTAAGTCATGAAGGGAGGTTGTCGTCATGACCTGCCTCCCACCATCGCCGCAGCTTAGTTGTTTTTGGCCGCAGGCCTATACGTGAAGCCTTGCATGTCTGCCGCATCGGCGGGAGAGATGACTTGCACGCTTGAGTCCTTTTTGGCGATCTTTCTCGGGAGATTGCTGCCAGTGGTGTAGCTTGCTTCCGCGCGTGGGGACACGTTCTCCGGTTCGGTCTCAGGGGCTGCGCAAGCAGATAAGGTGAGTAAGGTAAGCGCGCAAATAATGGTTGTTTTCATGGGGCTATCTGATTGGTGGCAAGGAGTGAAAAACAGGGATGTTTATTTCCAAAAGGAAAAGAACGATAGCATATTTTTCACAGGTTTTTGCAACGGAATTCATCCGCGTCGCCGCCGCATCAATGCCCCTTATCTTGCTCCGCCAGCATTTTTCCAGACAACTGTATGACGGTTGCAGCATCCGCTCCGGACAGCGCCGCCAGGCTGGTGACATCCTTCCCCAGAATCAGCTGCACGTCCACGCTATCGCGCAAATGGTCGTTGCTGACCAGGCTGGGAGAAGTGGGCAATTTGCGGCTCAGGCGTAGCGCTTCGTCACGGAAGCCCTTGCGATACTGGATCGATGTTTTCTGCTGGCGATAGGGTTTCAGGTTAATCAGATTGGAGATCGGCAAGCCGTGGCTGGCAAGCGTATCGCTGACTTTCCTGGCCAGGCCGGCGATGCCGTTGCCGTTGGCGATTTCGAGCCGGAATGTTTTACCGTCACGCGTGCTGCGGTGGATAGCGGGCGACATAGCCTGGATCGGGGCCATGGGCGTGGCCGGGTCTAGCCGCTGGCCCCATCTTTCATACTGCAGCAAGGCCCGGGCGATAGGGGCACGGCCGTCTTGCGCGTGCTCTGCGGAGGCGGCGACCTCAATCGTGTCGCTGCCCATAGCCACCGATGCGCCGCTGGTCAGAGGGGGCAGCGCAACACTGCCCGTATCTTGGGTCAGCGCCAGCGCAGCGCCGGCTTCGATGTCTGCGTTGGTGCTTGCGGCTGGGGCGGCCTCGGCATGGTGCGCGTTCAATGCGACGCTGCGGGCGATTGCCAGCCGTGATTTTTCCGTCTCGCCCAGCTTGGCATATGCCGCCCCCAGGTTGTTGTAGGTTCTCGGATTGCTCTGATCCAGTGCGATCGCTTTTTCGTAGGCGGCTATCGCCTCGCCGAAATGCTGTTGCAAATAGTAGGTGTAGCCGAGGTTGTTATAAATGTGCGCCAGTTGCGGTTTGGTTTGCAAAATCAGCTGAAATTCGGCAATCGCCTGGTCGAATTTTCCCTGTAGCGAATAAGTCGTCCCGAGTGCGTTGTGGGCTTCGATATAGCTTCCCTGCAGCGCCAGCGCCTTGCGGTAGGCATCGGCCGCCGGCTCCAAGCGATTCTGGCCTTGATAGTACAAGCCCAACTGATAGAAGCCGCGCGCGCTGCTGTCGGAATTGCGGACGCTCAATACCGGCTGGACGCGCATTGCCTTTTCGGTGCGTGGGATGGCACTGCTGCAGCCTGACAGCGCCGGTACGCCGCATACCAGCGGCAACAGCAAGAAAATCTTGTTCATGGTGATTCCCCTTTTATTCGCCGGCGATGCCGCTCACTTGGTGATGCGCAGAATGGCCGACGCCAGTTTGTCGAAGCAAGGTTTTAATCCATTGGCGTCGACCGCATGGCAATACAGGCCGACCGGTTGGCCGGCGCCGGCGGTGACGCAGCGCGGCAAGGCATCGGCTGTGTTGGCCATGCACTTGAGCACGTTTTCGCCGATTTCACCGTCTGCGCCCTCCGGTATGGTCAACTCCTGGCCGAGGCCGAGCGTGAACACATACACGCCTTCGTTTCTCGATTTGGCCGCCATTGCCTCCAGCAGGTTTCTGGATGCCCGGTTCACATTGCGCCAGGCATTGGTTTGCGTGCTGGTGTCGTTGGTGACCACGCGCGGCGTCGCCGTTACCACCGGGAATTCCTGCAGGGCCGGAAGATTCAATGGGTTATGCGCGTTGTACCAGTCAGGGAGTTTGGTGATGTAGCTGGTGTTCGTCGTATTGACAATGCTCGCGTTCTGCCAACATTTCAACGGCAGCTGGGAGTTGATCTGGTCATCATGCCGCAGGCCGGCCGGCCAGTTCGGCGTTGTTTGGTCGCCGGTGGAAAGGGTACCGGCAGAAATGCAGTCGGCCGGCGTTTTAAAAGTGAAATAGGAGGCGAAGGAGTTCGGCGCGCCGTCGGAAAAGAAAACAATGACGCGCAGGCTGGAGCGTTTGGTCGGGGCGATGACATTGTTGAGTTGATCGCGCGCCTGCCAGACTCCTTCCGCCGAGTTGGTGGAGCCGGCAAAATTAAAGGCGTCGATATGCGTGTTCATGCTGTTGATGTCGAAGCCTCTCAGGACCGGTTTGAACGGGTCCCGCACCACCGCGCCGTAGGCGAACTGGATCAGTGCTATCCGGTCCAGCGTTTGATTGAACTTGGTGAGGAATAATTTTGCATTGGTCCGCACTTTGGGCGGCACGGTCGGATCAACCGCCATCGAGCCGGTAGTGTCCACCACAAACGCCAGGTCGAGATCCTTCCTGACGCTTTGCGCGCTGGCAGCTACATTCAGGAACTTGAAGTTCATTACTCCCATCAACGAGACCGGAACGGTGGCGGTGGCCGAGGCATCAATGGTCACCTGGCCGCCGTTGAAGGTCACCGTGGGGTCGGGAAATACCGGGTTGGAACCGAGAAAATTGTTAGGGTAGTTGGCGCTGAAAAAATTCCGTGCCGCCTGTTGCGCGTTGGCGGTCTGCTCGGCCTGGGTGGCGCCCTGCGTCACCGCCCTGGCGGCGGCGATAACGGCGGAATCGACTGCCGCATTCAACTTGGCCTTGCTGATGTATCCCATGCCGGAATCGATGGCCAAGCCCAGCGTGCCGAGCAGCACGACCATGGAAAGAGCAACGATAAACAAGACCTGGCCTTGTTGTTTTGCTGCCTTGCACGTTCTCATGACAACTCCTGAGAGAAAGTCAGAATATGGTCTTCGAGTAAAGATTGGGCCCGATCGCTGGCAGCTTGCCGAATCCCAGATTCAAGCCGGCGTACATGGTGTTGAAATTGTAAAAGGCTTCGACCGCATAGACCACGTCGCCGTCAGCCAGCAGTCCGGTCATGGTATTGGCGGTGCCGGCGTTGTCGGGGTTGGCCGGGATGCCGCTGCAACTGCCATCGTTGGCCCAGCTGGCGCATGTCCAGACCGTGCTGGCCGGGGCATAGCCCGGGTTGCCGGTCCAGCGGTATTGTTCCAGGATCACGTTCCTGACGACGCCTGCCTGCAGATGCCCCATGACCTTGGTGATATACACCATGCCCTGTTTGCTCATGTCCAGCGGCGGCGTGGTCGCGGCCAGCGCATTCATCACATTCTGGCTGGAGACGCTGTCGAGTTGTGCGCTGCGCGACGCGATATTGGCGCCTTCCCGGCTGATATTGATCAGGATCATGTTGGCCTGGATGGCGCGCGCCAAGTCGACTATCGGCAGCGCCAACAGCAGCAGTAGCGGCAAGATAAGGGCAAACTCGATTGCGGCGATCCCGGCGCAGGCGGGGCGTAGTCGTTGTTGGCGGTTCATGGAAAGGCTTCATTACGCATGGTGGCGGCGACATTGAATTGGTATTTCCGGTTCGGGAAAAAAGGCGCCAGCACGGTCAGGTTCGACCAGGTGCAATTGTCGAGCTGGAGCACCACGATGTCGCCGGGGCCGCCGAATATGGTGGAGGACGGATTTTTGGGGTCGTAAGTCTGGGTAGTTTTGCTGCTGCCGTCGCTGCCGTAATTGGTGATCGTGATGACCGGGTTGAGCGTGTCGTACAAGCCCAGCGAGTTATTCTTGATCTCCTGGATCACGGCCAGGTAACGTTGCTGCGCCAACTGGTTCGGATCGAGATTGGACTGCCCGGTAACGGCGTAACGCGCGCCTTCCCGGACCGCATATTGCATGGTCAGATTGACCCAGAACATGATGCCGGAATCAAACACGGCGAACAGCAACAGGAAAAACAGCGGCGCGATCAACGCGAACTCGACTACCGACGCGCCGCGCTCCTGCCTTCTTTTTCCAGCGCGTATTTTCGCCAACATCGACAACCTCCATCTTCAGCACCATCCGGAACCGCTCATTAAGTACCCAGCCCCGGCAGCAGGGTGCGATAGATCTGGATCATTGCCGGGCCGAGCACCACCAGCAGCAGCGCCGGAAAAATACAGAAAATCAATGGGAACAGCAGTTTGAGTGCAATTTTTGCAGCAGTTTCTTCGGCGATCTGGCGTCGTCTGGTGCGCAGCGAATCAGAATGCACGCGCAGCGAATCGGCAATACTGGTGCCGAAACGCTCGGCTTGAATCAGCATCGCGACCAGCGCATCGACGTCATCCACGCCGGTCCGCAGCGCCAGATTGCGCAGCGCCTTTTCCTTGCTGTTACCGGCGCGCATTTCCAGCGTGACCAGATGCAACTCTTCGCTGAGCAACGGGGTGGTCCATGCCATTTCCTCCGCAATCCGGGCAAAAGCCGCATCCATCGCCAAGCCGGCCTCGATACAAACGGTCATCAAATCCATCACATCGGGAAAGTGTTCGAAAATTTCCAACTGGCGCGCCGCCACTATCCGGGCCAGCACCAGATTGGGAAAATAAAAACCCGCCGCTGCGGCCAGCACCAGGTACAGCATCAGGAACTCGGAACTCAGGCTGGTACCCGACGCCAGGAGCAGCAGCCACAGCAGGATCGGCAATGCAATGGCGAGCAGCGTCTTGAGGCCAAAATAAATGATCGGTGCATGCTCGCCGCGAAAGCCGGCATTCATGAAACGGGTCCGTAGCGCCGACTTGTCCCAGCCTTCCTCAGGGGCCGCCAGTTTTGCAAAAGGACTCGATAGTTTGGCAATCGTGGCGACCCAGGTATCGGTCGGTTTGGCCGATACTGCGCCAGTTCCGGTCACCGCGCCTTCCGTATAAAGTTGCAAGCGCTTCTGAACCACGTTGGGCGTCAGGTAGTGCAGCAACAGCATGACGATGCCGAACACGGCGAAGAAAATGACGACCAGGGAAAACAGGTAGATCGCGGGCATGGTGTTGTCCTTTCGTTCCAGAACCTGTTCAAAATTTGCTTACACAAAGTCTGTAACAAGTAGGGCGGATGAGCGCAGCGTTATCCGCCATTGATGTGCCGCACGTGTTTGACGCATCTCAAACGGTGGAAGGGTGAAGCAGGGGTTTCGGATGGCATGCCATCCGCCTGCGCAACGGTATCCGCTTGCAAGCGGATACGCGCCCTGCAAGAGCTGCGCTTTTCCGCCTTACTCACACCCTGATGCGAATCAGCTTGCGCATCCAGAGCACGCCGACCACCATCATCACTGCGACCACGCCGAGCATCTGTCGGCCAATCGGATCGGTCCACAGCACTTTCAAGAAATCAGGATTGACGACTTGCAGCACCGCCGCCAGGCCAACCGGCAACAGGCTGAGGATCCAGGCCGATAAACGGCCTTCGGCCGACAGCACTTTGATCTGGCCAAACAGCTTGAAGCGCTCGCGCACGATGCTGGCGATGCTGCCCAGCAGTTCGGCCAGGCTGCCGCCGGTTTCGCGCTGGATCAGCACCGCCACCACAAAGTAACCGACATCGGTGCCGGGCACGCGGGTAGACAGACTTTTGAGCGCGTCCTGCATCGGGATGCCATAGTTGACTTCATCAAACACGGTACGGAATTCGCTGCCGATCGGATCGGGCATTTCATCGCCGACCATCTGTAGCGCCGATGAAAAAGCGTGACCGGCACGCAGCGCGCGGCTCATCAGGTCGAGCGCGGCAGGCAGTTGCTCTTCGATCCGCGCCAGCCGCTTCCTTTTCTTCCCCATCACCAGCAGCAGCGGCAGCCCGATTGCCGCAAGTCCTAGCACCAGCGAAACGAACAGCTGACCCGACACAAACAGCAGCAGCGCGAACACTGCGCCACCGCATGCCAGCGATGCCAGGCAGAACTGGGACACATTGAGCGTCAAACCGGACTGTTCCAGCAAACGGTCCAGCGAGTGCAAGCGCACAAACTGCTGCAGCAGGCGTTGCATGGCAGGAGCGTCGCTCAGCAGCCGCTTTTTAAGAATCGACACATCTTCCTGACCGCTTTGTGCGCCGGCCGACATGATGCGCAAGCGCCGCGCAATCCGTTTTGCTTCCGGCCCGCGCGAGCTGTTCCACGAAACGTAGAGGCCCTCGACCAACAGCACCACGGCAATGAAGATCGCGACCGCAAAGAAAATGAAGAGATAGTCCATGGCTGGCCCCGCTTCAGGTTTTGACCGTGTACAACCGGACCGGGTCGAACAGCACATCCGGCAGCTCGATGCCATTCACCCGCAAACGCTCGGCGAAGTGCGGCCGTACGCCGGTGGCGCAAAAATGTCCAGCCACTGCGCCGTTGCCGGTAATGCCGGTTTGCCGGAAGGCGAAGATCTCCTGCATCGTAATGATGTCGCCTTCCATCCCGGTAATTTCCTGGATGCTGACCAGCTTGCGTTTGCCGTCCGCCAGTCGGGCGATCTGGATCACAACCGTGATGGCCGAACTGATCTGGTGCCGCGCCACCCTGGTGGGCAAGTTCATGCCGGCCAGTCCGATCATATTCTCCAGCCGGGTCAGTGCATCGCGCGGCGTATTGGCATGGATCGTCGCCAGCGATCCGTCGTGTCCGGTATTCATGGCCTGCAACATGTCGACTGCTTCCGCGCTGCGCACCTCGCCCAGGATGATGCGGTCGGGGCGCATGCGCAAGGCGTTGCGTACCAGCGCGCGTTGCGTGACCTCGCCTTTGCCTTCGATGTTCGGCGGCCGCGATTCAAGTCGCACCGCATGCGGCTGCTGCAACTGCAGTTCGGCCGCATCCTCGATCGTGACGATACGTTCGGCGGCGCCTATAAAGCTGGAAAGAATATTCAACAGCGTGGTTTTGCCGCTGCCGGTGCCACCGGAGATGATCATGTTGACCTTGGCTTTGACCAGCCCTCCGAGCATTTGCGCCATGGCTGGAATCAGGCTCTGGTAGAGGATGAAGTCGTCCATCGTCAACGGCTTGACGGCAAAGCGGCGGATCGACATCTGCGGGCCGTCGATCGCCAGCGGCGGGATAATCACGTTGACCCGCGAGCCATCCGGCAGGCGCGCATCGACCATCGGGCTCGATTCATCCACCCGGCGTCCCACGCGCGAGACGATCTTGTCGATGATCTTCATCAAGTGGGCATTGTCGTTGAAGCAGACATCGGTGGTTTCCAGTTTGCCGAACCGCTCGACGTACACGTGCTTGTAGGTGTTGACCAGGATGTCGGAAACGGCGGGGTCGGCCATCAACAGTTCGAGCGGTCCGAGACCGAGCATTTCGTACTGGATGTCACGCACCAGGTTTTTGCGCTCGTGTTCGTTGACCACCACTTTTTCCGCGCTCAGCAATTCTTCCACCAGTTTTTTCAATTCATCCCTGAGCTGAGGCGGGGTCAGGCTTTCCATCGCTTGCAGGTCGATGCGGTCGAGCAGGGTGGCAAGGATGCGAGTCTTTAATTCGCGGTAGGTGTGGTTGTCGACGGTTTTGGTATGCAGGTGCGCGGCGGCGGCGCTGCCGACTCCGATCCCGCTAGTATTCGTGCCCAACTGTTCGCGCAAAGACATGATGTTTCTCCCCGATGCTGATGACCTGCGGCAGGACCTGTCAGTATTGCCCGTTGCTCATCAAACGTGCTTGAACACGCGCGTCAGCCAGCTGCTGCTTTCTGGTTCAGGTTCGCGCAAAAGCTGCTCGCTCCATTCATTCAATGCCTTGGCGATGGGACTGTTGCGGGATAGTTTGTTGATCGGTATGCCCTGATTCACCGAAGCGGCTGCCGCTTCGTAATGATTGGGGATGGTCCGCAATACCTTGCTGCCTAGCGTCTGCTCCAGGTCATGGAGCGCAATATCGCCGCCTTTTTCAAAGCGGTTGACGATCAGATGGACTTTGTCCTTCGGGTAATCGAGCGTGCGGAAAACATCCAGCAACCGCTTGCCGTCGCGTATGAACGGCAGAGTAATCTGCAACACTGCAAAGATCATGTCCGCCTGATCGAGTGCAGTGATGGTTTGGGCATCGAGACTGCGGCCGGCATCGATGATGATGAAGTCATATTGACTGCGCGCCATCTTCAGCAGCGTTTCGATGTGTTCAGGCAGGACCGCGATGCCGTGGGCCGGATCTTCCGGCGCTGCCAGCACGCCCAGGTTCGGCGCCACATGGATCATGCTCGACGCCAGGAAGGCCGGGTCCAGTCGATGAATGCCGCGCGCCACGTCCGCCAGCGTCGCGCTCGGCTTCTGTTCCGACAGGAACAACAGTGCATCGCCGAACTGCAGGTTGAAGTCAAACAAGGCCACTTTCTTGCTGCTTTGCGCCGCCAGCGCATAGGCCAGGTTGGCCGCCAGGAAAGTCGCTCCGCTGCCGCCTTTGCAGGAAATGAAGGCGAGTACTTTGCCCGCGGTCGCCGGTGAAAAATCCAATCTGTGCTGGAGCCGCTCAATCGCCGCTTTGAGCGCGTCGGCATTGACCGGCGACGGCAACACCTCACGCACTCCGACCCGCATTGCCTGGATCAAAAAATCGTGCGATTGCTGTTCGCACAAGACGATGAAAGCCATGTTCGGATAGACCTGCCCGAGCCGCTCCAGTGGTGCCAGATCGGCACGGCCGTCGCACGCGCTGTCGACGATCAGGATGTCCGGCACGGATTGAACGGGAAGTACCGAGGTCAGCATGCCGTGTTGATTCAGCTTGCCTTCGATGGTGGAGACGCTGGCGCTGCCGGCGGCATCGCCCAGTACGCGCACGATCTCGTCCAGATGCTGTTTGTTGGGAGATACCACCGTGATGCGCAAGGCGTCGTTGCCGCTCGCCTTGTCGCGGTTTTCTGGCGTTGCGCTTGATTGCATGGATTTGTTCATGTTTTCCTCATTGCTATGCAAGAACGTTTATGCTCGCTGCTTCCCCGCGGCTTGTTGGCCGAAGGTTGTCGACGCCGATTACGGCCCGCCGCCATTGCTGCTGCCGCCGACGCCGATGGCGAACACGTTCGGCTGCGGCGTCGGCGCTTTGTACGATTTGTAATAGCGATCGACGACCTCCCGTGCCGCTTGTCCGTCCATACGCACTGCGGCGGTGTTGGCGGAGGCGTTCGGGGCGATGGTCTGCTCCGCCTTGAGCAGATTGACGCTGTTGCCGAACTGGCTATCCAGGTTGGGCGTCAGCGATACGCAGCCGGCCAGCGTCAGCAAGGAGGTAGCGGCAACAATGACATGCCACGGAATCAGATGCGCGCTTCTGTCCGTCTTCTTGTCCATCTTCATGGCCATCTCCTTATTTGAGTTCGAAGCCGGAAGGGGGGACGGTCTCCGCCGCCGGCATCGGCATCGCTGCTGCCGGGGCCGGGGCAGGTTTGGCCGCCGGAGCTGCGCCTTCCATTTTCCCTTCGAGGAAAAACTCCGCGCGACTCGGTTCGATGAAACCGTCAGTAGGCAGCGGATAATCCGGCGGCAGCGGTTTTACCAGGCGTGGGGTGATGATGAACACCAGTTCCGTTTTGTCGGTCTGAAAACTCCTGCTGCGAAACAGTGCGCCCAGCACCGGGATTTCACCCAGGATCGGGAAGGCGCTGACGTTTTGCGTGACGTTGTTTTTGATCAATCCGCCGATTGCGAAACTCTGGCCATCGAATAGCTGCACCGTGGTCGAAGCGCGGCGTGTCGTGATCAGCGGAATAATGGAGGCGGCCGTGCCTATGCCGGAAATACTGGCCCCTTGTCCCGACAGCTCGGAGACTTCAGGCGCGACTTTCAGATTGATGCGGCCGCCGTCGAGTACGGTGGGCGTGAAGCGCAGGCCAACCCCGAATTCCTTTTCTTCCAGTGTGATGGTTGCGATACCGCTAGCGGAACTTTGTGGAACCGGAATGAAAATCCTGCCGCCGGCAAGGAAACTGCCTTCCTGTCCGCTGATGGCCATGATGTTCGGTTCAGCCAGGATTTTCACGAAGCCGTCTTTTTTCTCGGCGTCGATGGTCAGCGAATCGCCGGGTGTCGATTTGGTCACGTTGAGCACACCGTTGGCGCCGGTCAGGAAGTTGGATGCCAGGCTGGTTGCCCATTTGCCCCGGTGCAGGATCGCGGAAAAATTCGCGCCCAACTGGTCGAGCAGGGTTTTTGATATCTCGGCCACCTTCACTTCCAGCATGACCTGCTGAGGTGCGGAAACCAATAGCATATTGACGATTCTTTCGCCGCCGCTACCGCCCGCGCCACCGCTGCCTTTGCGCACGTAGGCATTGGCGATGGCCAGCGCGCGGTCGACTGCCATCGTATCGGCCACTACCCCGCTCAACACCAGCGAATCCGAGGCAGCGCCGACCTTGATATTTTTTTCCTCGGGCATCAGCTGGTTTATTTTCGACTGCACTGACGCGGTATCGATTCCCACCGAGACTTCGACCATCGCGCAGCGTCCCTCCCTGTTCTGGAACATCAGATTGGTTGAGCCGACTTTTTTCCCGAACAGGAAAAAGGTGGTGCGCGGGGTGGGTGAGGTCAGGGGTTCCACTTGCACCACCTCGGGATTGCCGATGGTGCGCAACCAGGCCGGCGCCGGCAAATGCAATTGCTGCAAATCGAGCTGGCCCGATTTTCCCTCGGGCAGATTGACGTTGGCGCTTGGCGCAAATTCGCCAATACAAGTAGGGGTCACGCCCCGCCGCGCCGGTGCGGCCGCTGCGGTTGCGGCCGTGCCTGGCGCTGCGATGGCCGGCAGTGGCAGCGCACTCATCGGCGCTGTGCTTTCCATTGCGGGCTGGGCCTGGATGGCGGTCGTCAGTGCCATTGCCAGACCGGCCGTCGCCATCAGCAACGATTTGCCAATGCGTGTCCAGCTAGCCCCGCCAACCATTTTCATCTCACAAATTTTGTTGTTGTTCATGGTATCCCTCTGGAATCACCAGTTAAGTTATGCGCATCTTGTTAATGCCCCTGCGTTAATAGCACTGGGTGATGCGTCCACTGCCGGTGATGACTTGCTGGCACGCTTCCTCCGATGGGCGTGGTGTGCGGTTTTTTGGAGCTTTGCCGATCTTGGTCGGAATCGGCTTCAGCATCGGATTTGGCAATGCCGTGGCGAGCGGCGCGTCGGCGGAGCGCTCGAGTAAGGAGTGTTTGGTGGCGCCGTCGGTTTGCGTCGGTTGCAGATCGACCTGGTTGCGCAGCACTAATGAGAGCTGGCCGATGCTGCGCGCCAGATCCAGTTTTTCTGCCTGTTCAGGCGAGACTTCCAGCGTGACCGCGCTCACTACCTTGGGTTTGGTTTCGTTCTGGCTGGCTTCCTGCGCCACCGCTAACACCAGGATGCGTTCCAGCACCAACTTGGAAATACTCAATTCCCTGCCGCTGCTCTTGTCGTTGTTTTCTTCCTGAGTGCTGACCAGGATATCGACGAAATTACCAGGCAACGCAAAACCGGCGACGCCGATCACGTCGTTGACTCGCACCGTCATTGCTCGCTTGCCTTCCGCCACCACCGCAGACAGGCCGCCGGTGGCACCGTGCGGCGCCAGTTTCGATTCCGTCAGCGGCTCGCCGCGTTGCAGACTGGTGCGCGTGACGCGCGTATCGAGTTGCTTGAGGTCGGTAAAGCTATCCTGCGGCATGCTGCCGGCCGGCCAGTCGGCGAGCCGGATCATGTCCGGCGTCAGGCGCGTTCCCAGATTGATGTCGACTGCCGCCACCGCCACTTTATTGGTGCTGAGACTGGCTTGCTGCGAAATCCAGCGCGCTGCCAGCACGACTGCCAGCAGCGCCGCCAGGATCGATATGCCTATCATCACAATGGCTCTGGAATTTTTCATGGTGCCCCCTGGGTTCCGGTTATCAGCAATCCGATGTGGATCAATCAGGTGTGTTGTTTGCTCATGCCTCGCCTCCTCCGGCTAGTAGGGCCAGAAAAATTTCAGGAAATTCATATGACCAGCCTGTTCAAGTGCAATGTAGGCGAATGTTCCCAACGCGATGGCAAGACCATAAGGCAGTTTGCCAGCCGATGCCGATACGCCATCCAGGGTCGGCATCTGATGAAAAGTCATTTTGAAAAAACTGCTGGTCAGCATCGTGCGTACATTGCCTAACATGCGGCCCAGCGTGCCGTAGCGCAGTGCCGCCAGCAGGGACAGCACGCCGCCGAGAATGAAGGTCAGCAGGATGGCGCCGATCATCGCATTCGGTCCGAGAAACGCACCGACCATTGCCATCAGTTTCACATCACCGGCACCCATCGCGCGCAGCAGGTAGAGCGGTAGCAAAATCGCCACACTCAGTCCGATGCCGGCCAGCGCGGTCCAGAATCCCAGTGCGCCGGGCAGGGCGCTGATGAAGCCGTAGCCTTCCGGCAGTACGCTATTGAGCGCCAGCCCCAGGGCCGCGCCGGACAATACGAGTAGGTTGGGGATGCGATGGCTGCGTATATCGCTCCAGACCGCCGCTGACAGCAACCCGCACAGGACCAGGAGGACGATGTCGGCAAGCAGTGCTGGGGTGAGATGCGCCATGTTTTCTCTCTATTCAAACGCCTGACATCCAGCCGGAAAATCAATAGAGGTCGTGGCATTGCTATGTTTGCTGCCAATGTCACGCTATTTATCACGTCATCGTTGCGTACCCCGCGCCGCCTCAGGGTTTGGCCTTAAGCAGGCGGGGTATCTGTGTGTTTTAAAATTTCAGCAAGCGGCGCCGGCGAGTGCGGTACAGATGGCCACGAATCCAGTCTTGATCTTGGTGCCCAGGGTGGCAACGGTAGCGACAATGACAGCGGCGATCAGCGCTACCAGTAATCCATATTCAACGGCTGATGCACCTTCTTCATCGCGTGCAAAGCGTTTTGCGTGTGTAAAAAATGTGCTCATGATTATTCCTTCATTAAGATGAATAGAAAATCCTGATGCGGATCATTGATACGAGAACGAGGGAGTCCAACTCACTTGGCGGTGAAGTCTGACTGAATTGTTACTCTCCCTTTCGGCAACATTCATTCACATCAGTTGACTTGAATATATTCCGTATCGTCAATAATGCAAGCAAGCTTTATGCATTTAATAAGCTTCACCTGAATCATGAAACCTTTATTCGCATTGCTTGCAGAGTGAGGTCAGGCTTTTTTGATGCGTGAGTTAACAGGGTGTTGGAAAAATTATTGTGCATGCGCGAAGAACGTCGTGATGGGCATACACCTTGGCCTTCGTGCAAAGCTATTTATTTTGCAAAGTCCGCGACTCGTGATGTTGAAGAATTTGTTTGGAAGCGTGTGCTGGTGCCAGTGACTGATTCTGCGATGTGAAGAGGCTGCTTTCAAAATGTGGCGAGCAGAAATCGGCGCGCTGTAAATTTAAAAACAACTTCTTGAATTACAAGCCCGTAATTTCATGCGAAAGCGAAATGACGGAAATGACCAGGGCGCGGTCGGATTTAATTTTGTCGCGTAAACGAGAAAAGGGCCTAGTTTTTCAACTAGGCCCTTATATGTCTTGGTTCCCCGACCTGGACTCGAACCAGGGACCTGCGGATTAACAAGCTCACGGTCTTTCATGGCGCTAACCCGCGCGGGGTATAGCATTTGTGGGCGATCGCTGTCTAACAAAAGTCGATTTTCTGCCCCGCCAAGACCCGCATGTATATTGGAGGGGCGTTCCTTGGTTAGACGGGAAATGGACGTGGTTTTGCTGGTTGAAATCAGGCTAAAGTGCCAAGTCGCTGTTTGAAGGACCGCAATCGGCCACGAGCGGTCATAGCCGTAAAGCGCGAAATGTTCAGGACGGGCGCTTCACGCGATTTCGACTATGAACATCCGCGCTTGCTGGGCTTCCCGACGTTCGGCCTTGATCGGCGCATACCTCTCGGAATTGTAGAAGGCTTGCGCTTGGGCGAGAGTCGGAAACTCAAACACGCCGGCCATCGGCAGCGGCACCTCATCCCCCTCTAGAATCTGCGCAACAGGACCGAAATGTAGAATCTGCCCGCCCGCCTCTTTTAGCGCCGCCTGAAAGCGTGGAGCGAGCGCGGCCTGCTTGGCGGAATCGATGACGCGTAGATTGACGTGTACGTATGCTGGCATTGTGTCCTCCATTAATAATGTATATACACTATTATGCGAGGATGGGCTTGTCAATGGGGTAGACGTGAACGGTTCTGATCCAGAATCTTTGAAGGGCGTCGCAGGGAGTGTCCGGGCTTCCAGGCTCGCGCAACGGCGCGTGCACTCACGCGATACTACAATGCCTGCTTCAAGCCGCTCAGGCTGACGGCCGAGCAATTCAGCCTCTTGGTTGGGATCGGTGCGGCCGAGGGGGCGACGCTCGTTGATCTTGCGGATAGGGCAGGGGTCGATCCGCAGTAAAGAAGGTCTGTATTGCCGAGGTCAAGGAGTTGACGCCGGCCGAATTCGATTCCTTCTCCCGCAATGTGCTGGTGTCGCATGACTGGCTAAGCGGCAAGGGCGGGGGCAAAGCTAGAATTGAGGAGCAAAAGAAAAAGGCCTCCAAATCTGGAAGCCTTATATCTATTGGTGCCGAGAGCCGGAATTGAACCGGCACGCTGTCTCCAACGCGGGATTTTGGGTCCCATGCTTGCAATCCGTTGTTCGCCGAAGAATCTCAGATTGCAATCCACTACTCATTTATTTCATTTGATACAGCCATCATTGATAAGGCAATCGGCGAAGAAATAACGAGGGCGGCGAGTGAAGAATCAAGCGCAAAACCGATAGGCAAGAAAGCGTGCCAATTCAAGTTTGTTAGACACTGTCTAACAAACTGTCTAAAAGGCCAAAAGAAAAGGGGTTACGTTTTCACGTAACCCCTTGATATTCTTGGCTCCCCGACCTGGACTCGAACCAGGGACCTGCGGATTAACAGTCCGTCGCTCTACCGACTGAGCTATCAGGGAAAAGAAGCAGAATTATAGTCTTGAATCTTCTTTTTTGTCAAAGCTTTTTTCTAAACTTTTCTGCATTTCCGGGAAGTCCTTAACAACTCCCCGGGGACCGAATATTACAGCACTTTTGCGATTGCGGCGACAATATTATCGATATTTTTTGAATTCAATGCGGCGACGCAGATGCGGCCGGTATCTACCGCGTAGATTGAGAACTCGTCGCGCAGGCGATCCACTTGCGCTTTGGTCAGGCCAGAGTACGAAAACATGCCGCGTTGCTTGATGACGAAATCGAAGTCGTGGGCAGGTGCTTGCTCTTTTAATTTCTGTACCAGCAGTTGACGCATTTCGCGAATCCGCACGCGCATGCCGGCCAGTTCTTCTTCCCACAGCTTGCGCAGTTCCGGCGATGCCAGTGTGGTGGCAACCACTTGGCCGCCGTGGATCGGCGGGTTGGAGTAGTTGGTGCGCACCACGCGTTTCAGTTGCGACAAAACGCGGCCGGCTTCTTCCGTGCTGGCGGCGACGATGCTAAGCGCGCCAACCCGTTCGCCATACAGCGAGAACGATTTGGAGAACGAGTTCGAAACGAACAGCGGGCCGCCGGCATCAGCGAAGCGGCGGACTACCTGGCCGTCGGCGTCGATGCCGTCGCCAAAGCCTTGATAAGCCATGTCGAGGAATGGAATCAGGCCGCGTTGCGCGACGACCTGGATCACTTCGGTCCACTGGTCGTCGCTCAGGTCGGCGCCGGTCGGGTTGTGGCAGCAGGCATGCAGCACCACGATGGCGCCGCTTGGCATGGCGTTCAACGCTGCCAGCATGGCGGCGAAATTGACGCCACGAGTGGCGGCATCGTAGTACGGATAATTGTTGACGGTGAAGCCGGCAGTTTCAAACAGTGCGCGGTGGTTTTCCCAGCTTGGATCGCTGATCCAGACTTGCGCGTTGTCGGCCGCGAAACGCTTCAGGAAATCGGCGCCGAGCTTCAGTGCGCCGGTGCCGCCGATGGCTTGCACGGTGATCGCGCGTTTCTCTTTAACTACCGAGCTGTCGGCGCCAAATACCAGCTCTTGCACCGCCTTGTCGTAAGCCGCCAGGCCGTCGATCGGCAGGTAAGTGCGGGGCGACAGTTTTTCAATCAATTGCGCTTCAGCCTTGCGCACGCATTCCAGCAGGGGCACTTTGCCGTTGTCGTCGTAGTAGACGCCGACGCCGAGATTGGTTTTGTTCGGATTCTGGTCGGCATTGAAGCTTTCCGTGATGCCGAGGATCGGATCGCGCGGCGCCATTTCGATGGCGGCGAAGAGGGAGGATGATTGGGGAGCGTTCATCGTGATAACATAAAAAGTTGGCTGCAAAGCGGGTTTTGCAGTCGGGTTGAATGCTGTGCCGAGTTGCGAATAAATCACGAATCGGCGCGGATTTACTGCTGCCTATTCTACCAAAGGTCGAGGTCCATGACTGACATATCACAGGTTCCCAGCACGATCGACGAGTCCAAAATCGTCACGTTTCCCAACTCGCCTTACAAGCTTTTTCAGCCCTTCTTGCCGGCCGGAGACCAGCCGGCCGCGATTGCCAAATTGACCGAAGGGGTGGAGGACGGCCTGTTTTATCAGACCTTGCTCGGCGTTACCGGCTCCGGCAAGACTTATACGATGGCCAACGTGATCGCCCGCATGGGGCGGCCGGCAATCGTGTTTGCGCCGAACAAGACACTGGCGGCGCAGTTATATAGCGAGTTCCGCGAATTCTTTCCGCGCAATGCGGTGGAATATTTTGTCAGTTACTACGACTATTACCAGCCGGAAGCGTATGTGCCGCAGCGCGACTTGTTTATCGAGAAAGATTCGTCGATCAACGAGCATATCGAGCAGATGCGGCTGTCCTGCACCAAGTCGCTGATGGAGCGGCGCGATGTGGTGATTGTGGCAACGGTGTCGGCGATTTACGGTATCGGTAACCCGAATGAATATCACCAGATGATCCTGACCTTGCGCGCCAAGGACAAGGTCAGCCAGCGCGACCTGATCGCGCGGCTGATCCAGATGCAATACAACCGAAATGAAATCGATTTCGGGCGCGGCACCTTCCGCGTGCGCGGCGATACGGTGGATGTGTTTCCGGCCGAGCATGCCGAATTGGCGCTGCGAATTGAAACTTTCGATGATGAAATTGAAAGCTTGCAATTATTCGATCCGCTGACCGGCCGGGTGCGGCAAAAAATCCCGCGCTTTACGGTTTATCCGGGCTCGCATTACGTCACGCCGCGCGCCACCGTGCTGCGCGCGATTGAAACCATCAAGGCCGAACTGCGCGAACGCCTGGAATTCTTCCGCAAGGAAAATAAGTTGATCGAGGAACAGCGGATCGAGCAGCGCACGCGCTTCGATCTGGAGATGATGCAGGAAATCGGTTTTACCAAAGGCATCGAAAATTATTCGCGTCATCTGAGCGGCGCATTGCCGGGCGAGCCGCCGCCGACCCTGGTGGATTATTTACCGCCGGATGCGCTGATGTTCCTGGATGAGTCGCATGTGCTGATCGGACAACTCAACGGCATGTTCAACGGCGACCGCGCCCGCAAAACCAACCTGGTCGACTATGGATTCCGGCTGCCGTCGGCGCTGGATAACCGGCCGCTGCGTTTCGACGAGTTCGAGGGCAAGATGCGGCAGACAATTTTTGTTTCGGCGACCCCATCCGAATACGAGAAGCAGCACGCCGATCAAGTGGTGGAGCAGGTGGTGCGTCCGACCGGCTTGATCGATCCGGCGGTCGAGGTGCGTCCGGCCTTGAGTCAGGTCGATGACCTGATGACCGAGGCGACCGCGCGCATCAAGAAGAATGAGCGGGTGCTGGTCACCACGCTGACCAAGCGCATGGCAGAACAATTGACTGAGTTCCTCAGCGATAACGGCATCAAGGTGCGCTATCTGCATAGCGACATCGAAACCGTCGAGCGGGTGGAGATTATTCGCGATCTGCGTTTGGGGACATTCGATGTGCTGGTCGGGATTAACTTGTTGCGCGAAGGTCTGGATATTCCCGAGGTGTCGCTGGTGGCGATTCTGGATGCCGACAAGGAGGGTTTCTTGCGCTCCGAGCGCAGCCTGATTCAAACCATAGGCCGCGCCGCGCGTAACCTCAACGGTACCGCGGTCCTGTATGCGGACCGGATGACCGATTCAATGAAGCGTGCGATAGATGAAACCGAACGTCGCCGCGCCAAGCAGATCGCGTTCAATGCCGCCAACGGCATTACGCCAAAGGGTATCCGCAAGGAAGTCAGGGAGTTGATCGACGGCGTCTACAGCCAGCAAGAAGCGCGTGAAGAATTGCATGCGGCGCAGGACCAGGCCAAATACGAGGCGATGAGCGAGAAGCAGGTCAGCAAGGAAATCAAGCGGCTGGAAAAACTGATGCTCGATCACGCCAAGAACCTGGAGTTCGAAAAAGCGGCGCAGGTGCGCGACCAATTGCATGTGCTGAAGCAGCAATTGTTTGGCGCGCCTGGCGCGGACAGCATTGCTTTGTAATTGCTTGAGCGTTTGAAGATGCGCTCGGTTCCATGTGTTGGTAAAAACCGTTTTTGAAGAGTTATGACTGATTTTCTCCCTGTTTCAATTCGTGAAGCGTTGCAAGTGGCCCATTCATCCTGGCAGCCGATCGTGCTGGAGGGTTTGCGCGCAGTTGCGCAGGCGCATCCGGCTTATTTGTCGGACTTGGCGTTGACGGACTATTTGCCGACCGAAGGCAGACTGTTTGCGGCGTTCGCCCAGCCGCTCAATGCGGTCCGCTATGTGCTGGTGGGGGAGGGGCCGTATCCTCGTCCGGCAAGCGCGACCGGGGTGTGTTTCATGGATGGCGCGGTCGGTTCCCTGTGGTCGGAAAAGGGTTTGTCCAAGCAGGTCAATCGCGCCACTTCCTTGCGTAATTTTATGAAAATGTTGCTGGTCGCCGACGGTCAATTGGCGGTCGACAGTACCACCGGCGACGCCATGGTGGCGGTGGCGCAGCGGGCGCAGGGTACGGCTTCAACGATGATCCAGGCGCTGGCCGATTTGCAGGGAAATATGACGGCGCACGGATTTTTGCTGCTCAATGCAACACTGGTGTTCCGGCCGGATGTGCCGCCGGTGAAGGAGGCCAAGGCCTGGCAGCCGTTCATGCAAGCTGTGCTGCGAGGCATCGCCGATCATGCCGAGCGTCATGCGGTCGCGTTGCCGACCTTGGTGCTGTGGGGAAAGATTGCGGAGCAGCTGAATGCTTATCCGCTCACTGCACGCTTCCCAAAAGCCGTGGCGGAGCATCCGTATAACCTGACGTTTATCGCCAATACAGGGATGCAGGCTTTGTTCGGTCCGATGCAATTGTTGAAAAAGAGCGCGCAACACACGCCTGCCTAATAGTTAGGCGCGAATCAAATCAGGCTGAGCTGTCGCAAGTCGATTTCGACCTGGCCCTGCATGCTGTCGACGGTCGCGCTGGGAATTTTGATGGCCGGTACTTTTTGTTTTTGCGTTTTTTGTGCCGGTGTGGGCGTTTTGGTTGGAGCTGGTGTTTTTGTCTGGGTTGGTATCTTTGCAGGTGCCGGCGCTTTTACTGAAGCCGGTGCTTTCGCAGGTGCTGGCGCTTTCACAGGTGCAGGTGCAGCTACGGGTGCAGTTGCAACCTCAAGTGCAACCACGGGGGTAGATGCAATCACCGGTGTGGGTGCAACCACAGGAGTTGGTGCAACTTCCGGAGCCGGTGCAAGCTCAGGTGCGGGTGCTTTCGCCAATATTGGTGCGGGTTTTGCACGTTTTTCGATCTTGCCTTCGCGTCCCAGCCAATGTCTCAGCATGTCGTCGAACAGCGCCAGCATCGCTTGCGGCTGATCTTGCGTATAGGCTTGTCGAATGACTATTCCATCCCACATCGCCGTCAATAACAGGGCGGCCTGCTGCGCGTCGAGTGCCGGGTCGATTTGGCCGCGTTGCTGAGCGGTGCGCAGCATGTCGGCGAGACCGGCTATCCATTCCGCTTCAGCCTTCTTGATGACGGTGCCTACGCGCTTGTTGCGCAGGCCTTCAGCGTAAATCTCGGTCATCAGGCCGGCGTCGCTGACGACCGTATAGCGGCTGGCGAAGGCTTTGGTAATTGCCGACAAGGCCTGGGGCAGGTCATCGGTATCGTGGTATTCCGATAATAAGGTGCGCGCCTGGCGCCGCTCGTCCTCCGCCATCGCCGCAATAATCGCATCCTTGCCGGTGAAGTAGCGATAAACCGCACCGGGCCCGAGTCCTACTTCGGTGCAGATTTCCTGCATCGAAGTTTGGTGAAATCCGGTCTTGCGGAAACACTTTCCCGCGGATTTCAGGATATCGGCGCGCTTTTGCTCTGCTCTTTGAGTGGGCGATTGCGGTGTTTTGGATTTGCGAAGGACCATGCTGAATACTGTTCTAACTAAAGGATTCTTTGCGGGAAGAGGGGCGCTATTATAGGTTGAACATCAGCTCCTTTTTCAGCTTTTTGAATCCGGATTCTTTTTGGCTGGTCCTGAAGGCGATGTTTGTTATGGGGGAAAAGTGCCGATATTTTTCGAAAAGTTACCTTGGCGGCAATGTATTCGGACGGGTTTTCATAGGGAGATCTGAAAAATGGGCAATACCTGATGAAATCACTCAAGTTTGATATACTGTTCGAATTGTTCAGGGATTCATCAGGGTAAGGACACAGCGGATTGGTTTGCGAGCGGAGATTACATGCGTCTGACTACTAAAGGACGGTTTGCGGTGACCGCCATGATTGACTTGGCATTGCGCCAGGGTAAAGGTCCGGTGACTTTATCCGCAATCAGCGAGCGGCAGGAAATTTCCTTGTCTTATCTGGAGCAGCTGTTTGGCAAGCTGCGCCGGCATCAGATAGTGGAGTCGGTACGCGGACCGGGCGGCGGCTATAACCTGGCGCGCCGTGCCGAAGACGTCACCGTGGCCGACATCATTATCGCCGTCGACGAGCCGCTCGATGCGACCCAATGCGGTGGCAAGGAAAACTGTCACAGCCCGGATCATGAAGGCGGCAGCCGCTGCATGACGCACGATCTGTGGTCGACCTTGAATGCCAAGATGGTCGAATACCTGGATTCGGTTTCGCTGAAAGACTTGGTAGAACAGCAGCATGCGCAGCAAAAGACCCTTGAACAAAATGTGGTGGTGATGCACCGTTCCCACCTGATTGCCTGATTGGAGCCTGGAAAAAGTATGAATGCCCCTCTGGAACAAAGCCTGATAGATACCTTGAAGGCGCCGCACTTCCCAATTTATATGGATTATTCGGCAACCACGCCGATCGATCCGCGTGTTGCCGACAAGATGATCCCGTATTTGCGTGAGCAGTTCGGCAATCCGGCTTCGCGCAGCCACATGTATGGCTGGACCGCTGAAAAAGCCGTTGAAGATGCACGCGAGCAGGTCGCTGCACTGGTCAACGCCGACCCGCGCGAGATCATCTGGACCTCCGGCGCGACCGAGAGCGACAACCTGGCATTGAAGGGCGCAGCCAATTTCTACAAAACCAAGGGCAAACACATCATCACGGTAAAGACCGAGCACAAGGCTGTGCTGGATACCGTGCGTGAACTTGAGCGCCAGGGTTTCGAAGCGACCTATCTGCAACCGCAGGACAATGGCTTGATCACGCTGGAGCAACTGGAAGCGGCGATCCGCCCGGACACGATCCTGGTGTCGGTGATGCTGGTGAATAATGAAATCGGCGTGATCCAGCCGATCCCGGAAATCGGCGAACTGTGCCGTAAAAAAGGCATTATTTTCCATTGCGATGCGGCCCAGGCAACCGGCAAGGTCGAGATCGACCTGGAAAAATGGAAGGTCGACCTGATGACCTTTACCGCCCACAAAACCTATGGACCTAAAGGCATCGGCGCTTTGTATGTGCGGCGCAAACCGCGCGTCCGTATCGAGGCGCAAATGCATGGCGGCGGTCACGAGCGCGGCCTGCGTTCCGGTACTTTGCCGACCCATCAGATTGTCGGCATGGGTGAAGCTTTCCGTATCGCCAAAGAAGAAATGGAAACCGAAACCGTCCGCATCAAGGCCTTGCGCGATCGTCTCGCGAACGGTCTGTTGACGATGGAAGAGGTCTACGTCAACGGCGACATGGAACATCGCGTGCCGCACAATCTGAACGTCAGTTTCAATTATGTTGAAGGCGAGTCGCTGATCATGGCGATCAAGGATATCGCGGTGTCGTCCGGCTCGGCCTGTACTTCGGCCAGCCTGGAGCCTTCTTATATATTGCGTGCGCTAGGGCGCAGCGATGAATTGGCGCACAGTTCGATCCGTTTCACCATCGGCCGCTTTACGACCGAAGAAGACATCGACTTCACGATCAACCTGATCAAGGAAAAAGTGGCGAAACTGCGTGAGCTGTCGCCGTTGTGGGATATGTATAAGGACGGGATCGACATCAGTACGATCCAGTGGGCAGCGCACTAATCGCAGCGTCAACAAGGAGTAGCAAATGTCATATTCAGAAAAAGTTCTCGACCACTATGAAAACCCGCGCAACGTTGGCGCCTTCGAAAAAGGCGACGACACCGTCGGTACCGGAATGGTCGGCGCGCCAGCATGTGGCGACGTCATGAAATTGCAGATCAAGGTTGGCGCAGACGGCGTGATCCAGGATGCGAAGTTCAAGACCTACGGCTGCGGCTCGGCGATTGCTTCGTCGTCGCTGGTGACCGAGTGGGTCAAGGGCAAGACGCTGGACCAGGCTTTGTCGATCAAGAACACCCAGATCGCCGAAGAGCTGGCGCTGCCGCCGGTCAAGATTCACTGCTCGATCCTGGCGGAAGATGCGATCAAGGCCGCGGTCGAGGATTACAAGACCAAGCACGGCACGACTGAGCAAAAGCAAGCAGCGTAAATACGTGGCATCCCCCGGTAACCGGCGACGCATCGTCGCGGTTGCCGGAAGGCTGAAACGACCGGAAAAGAGATCGACGGGTTATGGCAATCACACTTACTGAAAAAGCAGCGAAACATATCAACCGCTACCTCGAGCGGCGGGGCAAAGGTATCGGCTTGCGTTTTGGCGTGCGCACCACCGGCTGTTCCGGTCTGGCCTACAAGCTGGAATATGTGGATGAAAAGACGGATGAAGATGCCGTCTTTGAATCGCATGGCATCCACGTTTTCGTCGATCCGAAAAGCCTGCCCTACATCGACGGCACCGAGCTCGATTTCGCGCGCGAGGGCTTGAACGAAGGCTTCAAGTTCTACAATCCGAACGTCAAGGATGAATGCGGTTGCGGTGAGAGTTTCCGGATTTGAGATTGGCATTGCCTGGGCTTGACGGCAAACAGACCGCCACATGATGGAGCAGATGAATTCGCAAGCCTGTTGCAATACAACAGGCTTTTGTTTTAAGTAACTATGCAAAACCACTTCGAGTTATTCCACCTGCCGCAACGCTTCACGCTTGATACTTCGGCGCTGGAAAAGGCCTATCACGAGGTGCAAAACCAAACGCATCCCGATCGTTTCGCCAATGCGACCGGCGCCGAAAAGCGCGTTGCGATGCAATGGACGACACGCGCCAATGAAGCCTATCAGACGCTAAAAAGCCCATTCAGACGCGCCGCTTATTTATGCGAGTTGAACGGCGTGGCATTACAGGCCGAGTCGAACACGGCGATGCCGGGCGCGTTTCTGATGCAGCAGATGGAATGGCGCGAAACGCTTGAAGACGCGCGTGCCGCCAAAGACTTGCCGGCGCTGGAGCAACTGGACAGCGAATTGCGTGCCGCGCGCAAGGCCGATCTGCTGAAGATTGCCGGCTTGCTGGATGCGCATGATTTCGTGACGGCGGCGCAACATGTGCGGCAGTTGATGTTCCTGGAAAAATTCGGCGAAGAGATCGGTAATGCGTTTGCCATTATCGAGTCATAGCGGATAGTCGAGATCGAGCATGCCTGAGATTGGGTTGTTTCTAGTTGCCGCGATGACGCTGACGATAGCGCCCGGTCCGGACAATATTTATGTGCTGACGCGCGGCATTGCGCAGGGAAAAAAAGCCGGTCTGGTCGCCGCGCTCGGCTTCAGCTCCGGTCTGATTTTTCATACCATGCTGGCGGTGCTGGGTTTCGCCGCGCTGATCAAGGCTTCGCCGACCGCGTATTCGCTATTGCGTTATGCCGGCGCCGGCTATTTGGTGTACATCGGGATTCGCACTTTGCGCTCACATCCGGCGATTCATGTGCCAGGCAACCCAACGTCGCTGAAGCTGCCGCGGATTTACTGGCAAAGCGTGATTGCGAATATGCTGAATCCGAAAGTGACCTTGTTTTTCATCGCATTTTTGCCGCAGTTCGTGAACTCCCACGCCGGCCATATTCCAGCGCAGATGCTATTGCTGGCGGCGGTGTTTATTTTGCAGGCGCTGGCAATTTTTAGCGCGATCGCCTGTTTTTCTGGCATGGTCGGAGCGTTTTTCCAACGCAAAGCTTCGGCCGCCACCTACTTGAATCGATTGGCTGGCTGTGCGTTTATCGGACTCGGTATTCGCATCGCTTTGCCGGAATAAATTATGGCTCTCCTCCAAATCTCCGAACCTGGCATGTCCACCGCCCCGCATCAGCATCGGCTGGCGGTAGGGATTGATCTCGGCACCACCAATTCGCTGGTGGCCACAGTGCGCAACAGCATTCCCGAGGTATTGAACGATGAGGCAGGGCGCTCATTGCTGCCGTCCATCGTGCGCTACCTGCCGAACGGTAACGCGCACATCGGCTACAAGGCGCAATCGGCCCAGACCACCGACCCCAAGAACACCATCGTGTCGGTCAAACGCTTCATGGGACGCGGCCTGAAAGACATCGCTTACGCCGAAAACCTGCCCTACGATTTTCTGGATGTGCCGGGCATGGTGCAATTGAAGACCGTCGCCGGCGTCAAAAGTCCGGTCGAGATTTCTGCCGAAATCCTGGCAACGCTGCGTCAGCAGGCGGAAGACGCGCTCGGCGACGACCTGGTCGGCGCGGTGATTACAGTGCCGGCTTATTTCGACGATGCACAGCGTCAGGCCACCAAGGACGCCGCCAAACTGGCCGGCCTCAACGTCTTGCGTTTGCTGAATGAACCGACCGCGGCCGCGATCGCCTACGGCCTGGACAACGCTTCCGAAGGCGTCTATGCGGTTTACGACCTGGGCGGCGGCACCTTCGATATCTCGGTACTGAAGTTGACCAAGGGCGTGTTTGAAGTGCTGGCTACCGGCGGCGATTCAGCGCTGGGCGGCGACGATTTCGACCATAGATTATTTTGCTGGATCAGCGAAGAGGCGCAACTGGCGCCGCTGTCCGACGAGGATACGCGGGTGCTAATGGTCAAGGCACGCGAAGCCAAGGAACTGCTGTCGACGCACGCCGAAGTCAGCATCGACGCCGCGCTGAGTTCCGGCGAACAGGTGCATCTGCGGCTGACCACCGCGATCTTCGACCAGATTACCCAACACCTGGTAGCCAAGACCCTGACCCCGACCAGGAAGGCGCTGCGCGATGCCGACCTGAGCGTCGATGATGTCGATGGTGTGGTGCTGGTCGGCGGCGCTACCCGCATGCCGAGCATCCGCAAAGCGGTCGGTGCTTATTTCCAGACCACGCCGCTGGCCAATATCGACCCGGACAAAGTAGTGGCGCTGGGCGCCGCGATCCAGGCCAATCTGCTGGCCGGCAACCGGGCGCCGGGCGACGACTGGTTGCTGCTCGATGTGATTCCGCTGTCGCTCGGTATCGAAACCATGGGCGGCCTGGTCGACAAAGTGATTCCACGCAATTCGACCATCCCATGCGCCCGCGCGCAAGAATTCACCACCTTCAAGGATGGTCAGACCGCGATGGCGATCCAGGTGCTGCAAGGCGAACGCGAGCTGGTCAGCGACTGCCGTTCGCTGGCCAAATTCGAACTGCGCGGGATTCCGCCGATGGCTGCAGGCGCGGCGCGGATTCGGGTGACTTATCAAGTCGATGCGGATGGTTTGCTGTCGGTCTCCGCGCGCGAATTGCGTTCCGGCGTAGAAGCGTCGATCAGCGTCAAGCCATCCTATGGCTTGGGCGACGATGAAATCGCCCGCATGTTGCAGGACTCGTTTGCGTCGGCCGATATCGACATGCGCATGCGCGCATTGAAAGAAGAGCAGGTTGAGGCCGAGCGGATCATCCTTGCCACCGAGTCGGCGCTGACGGTTGATGCCGCGCTGTTGTCGGAGCAGGAGCGGGTCTCGATTGCGGCGCTGATTGCCGACGTGCGCGCAAAGGCGCAGGGCGACGATCATCTGGCGATCAAGGCCGCGGTCGATGCGCTGGCGCATGGCACCGAAGATTTCGCCGCGCGCCGGATGGACCGCAGCGTGCACGACGCCCTGACCGGCAAGACGCTGGACCAAGTTTCGTAAATTGTTTTAAACATATTCCCGAGGTAAACCAAGTGCCACAAATCGTCGTACTACCCCATCCAACCTTCTGTCCTGAAGGTACCGTGATTGATGCGCCAAGCGGGCAGTCCATCTGCGACGCATTGCTCAACCACGATATCGAAATCGAACACGCTTGCGAAAAATCCTGCGCCTGCACTACCTGTCATCTGGTCGTGCGCGAAGGCTTCGCATCATTGAACGAACTGGACGAAAAGGAAGAAGACTTGCTGGATATGGCTTGGGGACTGGAAGCGACATCGCGCCTGTCGTGCCAGGCTATTCTGGGACAAGAAGATCTGGTGGTGGAAATCCCGAAATACACGATCAACCACGCCAGCGAAAACCATTGATAAGGGGGACTGGAAAAATGAAATGGACCGATTCACTGCTGATCGCAGAAGCCTTATACGACAAGTTTCCGGACATCGACCCGACCAAGATTCGCTTTACCGATTTGCATAATTGGGTGGGCGAGTTGGATGGGTTTGACGACGACCGGCATCGTTCCGGCGAGAAAATCCTGGAAGCGATCCAGGCCGCCTGGATTGAAGAAGCAAAGTAAACCGTCGTACATTGCAGAAAAAAACCTCTGTCGCTGTTGTAGTGACAGAGGTTTTTTTATGCGCCGCAGAAAATGAACACTGCGGATTTGACGCTACGTGTTAACCGCGCGATTCCAGATGACCGTTCACTACACGGACCGGATCGCCGACTCGCCATTCCGATTGCGACGATGGGAAGCTGCGCATCTTGCCGTCTTCCATCCGCACTTCGACTTGATAAGTGGTCGTGGTGTGCGTGCGTTTTTCTACTTCATTACCGGCAAAACCGCCGCCGACCGCACCTGCAACAGTAGCCAGCGTATTGCCGCGACCGTGGCCGACTTGATGGCCGAGGATACCGCCCAGTACCGCACCCGCCGCGATCCCTACGCCGCTAGGTTTGGCCGCGTGCTGAATCGCCTGGACCGACTCGACATGACCGCAAGTGTGGCAGACGGCTGGCTGTGCCGCGTGTTGCGGGCGTGGTTCTTCAGTGTAGTTGGGACGGGTTGCCGGTGCGGGGGCCGGTGCTTGTGCGTAATTTGCCGGAGCTGGCGCCTGCGCATAATTTGCCGGCGCTTGCGCGTAATTGCTATTTGGGCCTGGCAGCGGCTGGTTGGGCGGCAAGGCATTGGAATTGTAGCCCTGTGCCGGAGCCGACATGGCGGCGACTGGGGCCGGGTTCGAGCTGTTTGCGCCTGGAATCAGGCCAGTGATGGCGGCGACGCCGACCAGGCTAGCCATGGTTACCGCTACCGCGGCAGTAGCGACTAGCGGATGAATGCGATTGCTTGGTTTTGGGCTGTCCATAATTACCTCCTGTGGGTTTTTTTATTGATTACGATCATTACATTATCGAAGCTTCGGCAAGCGAAGAATATCCAGATAGTGTGTCAAATGTAATCTTATGTAACGGTTCGTTGCGACACGCGAAATATTCGGCTGCAGGCTATCACAATTGCGGCCGTAAAAACGTTATTAAAAAGCATCGTGTCTCACCTGATCGGCCCACAGTCAGTAGAATGCATGACAAATACGCAATTAAATTTGAATGCGCAATTGTCATCGTCAGACGTCGTCAGGATCAAAACAACGTGGGAGATCAATATGGACCGTCGTTGCTTACCATTAAATGCGTTGCGCGCTTTCGAGGCAGCCGGCAGGTATTTGAGCGTGACGGCGGCGGCGAACAGTTTGTTCGTTTCGCAAAGTGCGGTGAGCCGCCATATCCTGACGCTGGAGGGATTGTTGGGCGTCAAGCTTTTCGAGCGCAAGCATCAGCACCTGATGCTTACCGCGGCGGGTCGGGCCCTGTTGCCGGTCGTGAATAAATCGTTCGACCGCATCGAACACGTGTTGAAAGACATTTTGAAAGACGGCGCGGCCCCGCATCGCATCCTGCATATACAAATGCCATCGACCTTTGCACATAATCTGGCGGTGCCGATTTTGCGTGAATTCAGAAACGCCTTTCCCGAAGTGATGCTCGACCTGATGATCCCCAACAAGGTCGGCATGCCGGAGGTTAACGGCGACGTCGCCGTGGTGTATTCCAAAGCGGAAGCCAATCACCTGATCGCCGACCTGTTGTGGCATGTGCGACTGACACCGCTGTGTCATCCATCTTTGCTGAAGGGGACGCAAGCGGAATGCCTGAGCGCCTTCATCGCCGGCAACGAGATCGTCCACGTGCTGCTGGAAGGCCAGCCTCGACACCGCTTGTGGGATCGCTTTGTACGGCAAGCCGAGTTGCCGAACCTGGCAGTGGATCGCGGGCTGGTGTTCGAAACCGCCAATCTGGCGGCGCAATATGCGATGAGCGGCAGCGGCATTGCGCTGCTCGATCCTTTGCTGTTCCAGCAAGAACTGGGTACCGGCGCCTTGGTGCAGCCGTTCGATGTCTGGGTCGACGACGGCTATGGCTATTATTTGTTGACCCATTCCGATGACTTGCTGGATCAGGCGATTGCGTCGTTTCGCTCGTGGATGATCCAGCGCTTCAGCGTCCCTGCGCCGGTAACGGAATCCTCACCGATCAATGACGACTGCCGCCGCTGGTGCGTCGTTCAACGAAGCGCCTGACATACTCATCGGCCGGCCGATGCAGGATGTCGTCGGCAGTTCCCACCTGCACCAGCACGCCGTCGCGCAAGATTGAAATTTGCGCGCCGATGTGAATCGCCTCATCCAGATCGTGGGTAATGAAGACGATGGTTTTATGGAAGCGCTGCTGCAATGCCAGCAACTGATCCTGCATCTCGGCGCGGATCAAGGGATCGAGTGCGCTGAACGCCTCGTCCATCAGGATGATATCGGTATCCGCCGCCAACGCCCGCGCCAAGCCGACCCGTTGCCGCATGCCGCCTGACAGTTGATCCGGATAAGCTTTTGAATACGCCTTCAGCCCAACCCGCTCCAGCCATTCCTGCGCCCGCTCGTGCGCTTCCTTTTTCTTGACGCCGCGAGTCAGCAACGCAAACGCGGCATTGTCCAATACCGACCAATGCGGCAGCAGGCCAAAACTCTGGAACACCATGCTGATTTTGTTGCGGCGCAGCCGGCGCAGGCCGTCGGCATCCAGCGCCAGGATATTTGCGCCATCGATCAGGATTTCTCCCATGGTCGGATCGATCAGCCGATTGAAGTGCCGCACCAGCGTCGATTTTCCCGATCCGGACAAACCCATGATGACGGCGATTTTCCCCTCCGGGATGTCGAGCGAAATATTGCGCAGCCCGACATTGCAGCCGGTCTGTTGCAACACTTCCGCCTTGCTTTTGTCCTGTCTCAGCAAGGCCAGTGCGGGTGCGGTTTGCGCGCCGAATACCTTGTAAATATTACGTACTGAAATTTTGCTGCACGCAGTTTGTGCAACGCTGTCGGCGGTGGTGTGCATGGCGGTCTACTCCGGCTGTTTCAGTTGAGCGCGTTGACGGCGATTCATGCCATAGGCTTGCGTAATGCGGTCAATCACGATCGCCAGGATCACCACCGCAATGCCGGCGTGCGCGCCTTTGCCGAAGTCGAGATTGGTCAACCCTTGCAAGATATCTTCACCCAGGCCGCGCGCGCCTATCATCGACGCCACCACTACCATCGCCAACGCCAGCATGGTGGTTTGATTGATGCCGGCCATGATGCTGGGACGCGCCAGCGGCAGCTGCACCCACAGCAGCAACTGCAAACCAGTGGTGCCGAACGACCAGGCTGCATCGCGGGTTTCTTCATCGACCTGACGGATGCCCAGTTCGGTCAGGCGAATCAGCGGCGGCAGCGCATAGATCACGGTCGCCAGCACCGCGGGTACTTTGCCGATACTGAACAGCATGACCGCCGGCAGCATATAGACAAACATCGGGAAGGTTTGCATCACATCGAGCACCGGCAGCAACAGGCGCGATAGCAATTTGCTCCTGGCCATCAGGATCCCGGCCGGGATGCCGATCAGCAGGCAAATGATGATGGATACCAGCATGATATTCAGGGTCTGTATGGTTTTTTCCCACAACCCGAGGCAGCCGATAAAGTACAGCGCAGCGACAGACAACAAACTCAAACCGATCCGCCGCAGCGCGTGATAGCTGATCAAACCGACCGCCGTCAGGATCAGCCACGGCGGTATCGACTGCAGCAAGCTTTCCAGCGGCACCAGCAGAAAGCGCAGCATGAAGCTGGAAACGTCGTGCAGCGCATCGCCATAGTCCTGCACGATGCCGGCGATGCCGTGATTTAACACTTCGGAAAAGCTGACAGGGATAAAGAACTCGAAAGACATGCCGGTTCCCTCGCTACAGCTTGCTGTCGACTTTTTCAGCCACGTCGGCCGGCACCCACTGTTTCCACAGCGCCTTATTCTTTTGCAGGAAATCCCTGGCCAGCACCGCGGCGTCGACTTTGCGTTCCCGCATCTCGGTAATCGCATGATTGACGATGTCGCCAGCCACCGAGAATTTATCGAAGAAAGCAATGATGTCGGGCGCACCCTTGATGAACGGGGTGGCAACGCCAATGGTCAATTTGGAAGACGGCGTGCCGCTGCCGCAGACTGCATCGGTCGTATTGTTTTGCAAGGTCCTCCAGCATTTCTCGCTAAACTCCGGCTCCTGCAATTGGATGAATTGATATTTGCCCATCAAGCCCGCGGGCGACCAGTAATAAAACAGGATGGGTTTGCCGCGCTCGTAAGCGGAAGAAATCGTGGCGTCCAGCGCGCCGCCGGTGCCGGGGCGGAAGTTGGTGTAGCTGGCGGCCAGTTTGTAAGCCTTGAATTTCTGGTTGTTGATGCGTTCGCAATCCCAGCCGCTCGGGCAGTTCAGGAAGCGGCCTCTGGTCGGTTCTTCATCGTCCTTGAACAAATGCTTGTAGCGCGGCAGATCGGCCACCGATTTCAGCTCCGGCGCGCTGGCCTTGATGCCGCGTTTCGGATCGCCGTGGACCAGGTAAGCGGGGACAAACCAGCCCTCGCGCGTGCCGCCCGTCAGGATGCTGCCGACCAGCGCGATTTTGCCGTCGTTGCGGCCTTGCTTGATCACATTGGTGCGCTCCCACTGTTCCATCCAGACTTGCAGATCGTTGGCAACCAGCGCGGCTTCCGTGACGGCGGTGCTGCCGCTGACGCTTTCAATTTTGCAGCCGTAACCGTTGGCGACGATGAAGCTGGCGATGGCGGTAAAGAATTGCGCGCTCTCCCAGGTGACGCCGGCGAACCTGACCGGCTTGCCTTCGGCGCACCACTGCGGCACCGCCGTTGCCTGCGCGGCAGAGGCGGCCGACACCAGCGCCGCAGCCGCGATCATTGGCTTCCATTTCATTTCTTCTCCTTGGAATTTTTATAACAGCCTGCGCCTATCTTCAACGCAAAGGCCGATCTCGCCCAACACAATAATTAGATAGCCCTATCGAAAATTACGATGCGTAAACGCTTGCCCCGGCTATGCATTTTTTAGATGGAGCAATCTGTATTTTGCGTTTGTCACGCGCCGCCGCCTGCTCCTACGATGAGTGCACCTCAAAACCGATTTAAGAAAAACACGCCATGCAAACTGTTCGTTTTGGCCGCACCGGCCTCAAGGTCTCGCGCTTCTGTCTCGGCACCATGTCGATGGGGGACCCGGCTTGGAAAGGCTGGGTACTGGATACAGAAAAATCGGTGCCGATTCTGAAAAGCGCACTGGATCTGGGCATCAATTTCTTCGACATGGCTGATTGGTATTCGCAGGGCGCCAACGAACAAGTGGTGGGGCGCACCTTGTTGAAATTGAAGCCGCGCGACAGCCTGGTGCTGGCCACCAAAGTTTTTTATCCGATGAGCGACGATCCGAATGACCAGGGCTTGTCGCGCAAACATCTGCTGTCGTCGATTGATCGCTCCTTGCAACGGATAGGCACCGATTACGTCGATATCTACATGGTGCATGCGTTCGATCCGCACACCCCGATGCGCGAGACGATGGAAGCCCTGCACGACATCGTCAAGGCCGGCAAGGCGCGCTACATCGGCGCCTCCACCATGTATGCATGGCAATTTGCAGAAATGAATGCAATCGCCCGCCAAAACAACTGGACCGAATTCGTCAACATGCAATGCCAGTACAGCCTGCTGTATCGCGAAGAGGAACGCGAAATGATGCCGTACTGCCGGCACCGGGACATCGCCGTTTCCACCTTCAGCCCGCTGGCGCGCGGCTACCTGACGGCGTTGAAAAAAAGCGCTCGCACCGAACACGACCCCTTCCTGTCGCAATTCTTCGGCGACCAGATCGACGTCGAGATCGCCGAGCGCGTGCTGGAAGTCGCCAACGATCGCGATGTGCATCCGGCACAGATTGCAATGGCTTGGGTGGCGCAAAACGGCAATTCAAATGTGCCCATCATCGGCGCCGACAGCCCTCAGCAATTGCAACTGGCGGTCGCGGCCGGCGACATTGTTCTGAGCGCCGATGAATGCGGCTATCTGGAACAACCGTATCGTCCGCGCGACATGATCAACGATTACAACCCGGTGCGGCGTCCGCGTGCGCTGGACAACTGTCACTAGCTAAGGAATTGGCATGATCAAAATCGGAGAAGGGTTTTGCGGAAGCGGACCCAACGCTGCGCATATCAATCTGTTCATCGGTCCGAAGAGCGGCCCGATGGGCGGCGCAGTAGTGACCGCAGCCAGTTCGCCGGGGCCGGGGCATATTCCGTTCCAAACGGTATTGAAGCCGAATCTGCCGGTCAAGCCGACCACGCTGTTCATCGCCAAGGCGGTATTGACCACTCCCCATCATGAAAACATGAGCTGGGGCCCGGCCCAGGCCGGCGTCGCCCACGGTATGACCAAAGCTTTGCTGGATCGCGTGTTGCCGCCGGAAGCCGAGGAGCACTGGATCGCCGTGGCCGCGGTGTGGGTCAACCCGCTGGCCGACGATGCCGATCAGGTATATCAAAATAATTGCGATGCGATCTATCTGGCGGCGCAACGCGCACTGACTACAGGCTGGCCCAGCCGGGCGGAACTGGCTGCAGCGCTGGGCAGTATTTCCAATCCGTTCTACACCCCGAAAAACTGAATTCAGCCGAATTTTCTGTCGGAGGAGATGACGATGCGAACCTATAAAAACTTCATCAACAATGCCTTCGTCGCGCCGTACAGCGACGACGTCATCGCCGTGCACAACCCGGCTACCGAAGAACTGGTCGGACGGGTTTCCGCGGCGACGGCAGCCCAAGCGCTGCGTGCGGTGAATGTCGCTGCGGCCGCGCAAAAAATGTGGCACAAACTACCCGCGATTGAACGCGCCGGATATTTGCAGCGATTTGCCGATGCCTTGCTGGCGCGTGCTGGCGTCATAGCCCAGGTACTGACGCTGGAATCGGGCAAGAGCCTGGATGACGCCACCAACGAAGTGGTCCACGCCGCGGCAATCACCCGTTACCACGCCGAGTGGGCGCGTCGCATCGAAGGCGAAATCATCCCCAGCGACTCGCCGTCGGAAACCATGCTGCTGCAGCGCGAGCCGATCGGCGTGGTGGCCTGCCTGATCCCGTTCAACTACCCGGTGTATACCTTGCTGCGCAAAATCGCTCCGGCACTGATCGCCGGCAATACCGTCGTGGTGCGTCCCAGCAGCAACACGCCATGCTCGGCTTTCGAGATCGCCGCGGCCGTGCGCGATGCGCGGCTGCCGGACGGCGTGATCAATATCCTGGCGATGCACCACCCGGCCGCCGGCAGCATGTGCACCGATGCCCGGCTCGGCATGATTACGCTGACCGGGAGTGTCGCCGCCGGCCGCAAGGTGCTGCAATATGCGCAAGCCAACATCGCCAAAACGTCACTGGAGCTAGGCGGCAAAACCCCGGCCATTATTGCGGCCGACGCCGACCTCGAACAAGCTGCCGGCGCGATTGCCAACTCAAAAGCGACGCACTGCGGCCAGCTTTGCACCGCAGTCGAAAGAGTCTATGTGCAGCGCGACGTCTACCAACAATTCCTGGCGCTGCTCAAGCAAAAACTGACCGGCTATCAATGCGGCGACCGGGCGCAAAATCCGGATCACATGGGGCCGTTGATCAACCTGCAGGCGCGGCGCCGGGTGCATCAAATGGTGGCGCGCGCTGTGACCGACGGCGCCACGCTGGAGATGGGCGGCGCGATACCCAGTGGTAAAGGATTCTTTTACCCGCTCACATTGCTGACCGACTGCCGTCAGGAGATGGACATCGTGCAAGAAGAAATTTTCGGCCCGGTGCTATGCGTGCTGCCATACGACAGCATCGAACAAGCGCTGGAACTGGCCAACGATCACCAGTTCGGTTTGTCCTCTGTCCTCTACACCGCGGACTATCGTTCGGCCATGCTGGTCGCGAACAATATCGAGGCCGGCGAACTGTACATCAACCGCGTTCCCGCCGATCCCTACCAGGGCTATCACGCGGGATGGAAACGCTCCGGCCTGGGCGGCGACGATGGCAAACACGGGATGCTGGAGTTTACCCAGACCCGTCTAGTGGTCATGAAGTATTAATCGGACTGAAAAAGTGGGAGTAGGGCGGATGAGCGCAGCGTTATCCGCCGTATAGCCCGCACAACATGCGACAGAGGTATGCATGGCGGAAGGCGCTACGCTTTTCCGCCCTACATTAATACAGTCCCATTTCCAAATACTGCGCTGCACAGATCGTGTTCAAAACAAAAAGCCCAGCCATGAAAATCATATCAATGCAATCCCACGTGGTAGCCGTACCGCCGCCGTATCTCGGCGGCAGATACTGGATATTCGTTACCCTCAAAACAGCCTGCGGGATTGAAGGCGTCGGTGAAGTTTACGCTTCGACCTTTCACCCGAAGGTGATGGCGGCGGCGATCGCCGATGTGTTCGAACGCTATCTGCTGGAGCACGACCCGCACCATATCGAACGCTTCTTCCGCCAGGCATATTCCAGCGGCTTCACCCAGCGCCCGGACCTGACCATGATGGGGATCGTCAGCGGCCTGGAAATGGCCTGCTGGGACATCATCGGCAAAGCGGCCAACCAGCCGGTGTACCAACTGCTAGGCGGCAAGGTCCACCAGCGCCTGCGCTCCTACACCTATCTATATCCGCAAAACAGCCGCGGCGAGCCTGACTACGACGATGTCGAGCTGGCGGTGGAATCCGCGGTGGCATTGATGGAGCAAGGCTTCACCGCGTTGAAGTTCGATCCGGCCGGTCCTTACAGCAGCTATTCCGGTCATCATATTTCGCTGGAATTGCTGGAAAAATCGGAACAGTTCTGCCGCAAGATCCGCGCCGCGGTCGGCGATCGCTGTGATTTGCTGATCGGCACGCACGGACAAATGACGCCGGCATCGGCGGTGCGCCTGGCCAAGCGGCTTGAGAAATACGACCCGCTATGGTTTGAAGAACCGGTGCCGCCGGGGCAGAGCGACGCCATGGCCAGCGTCGCCGCCAAAACCAGTATCCCGATTGCCGCCGGCGAACGGCTGACCACCAAGTACGAATTTTTCGATTTGTTGAAGCGCGGCGCGGCGTCTATCCTGCAAATGAATCTGGGCCGGGTCGGCGGCATCCTGGAAGCCAAGAAAATCGCCGCCATGGCCGAAGCCTATTACGCCCAGATCGCACCGCATTTATACAACGGCCCGATTGGCGCCGCCGCCAGCATCCAGCTGGCGACCGCCACCCCCAATTTCCTGATCCAGGAAAGCATCCTGCGCTGGCAGGGCTTCCATGCCGATATCCTGAAAAAGCCGATCCAGTGGCAAGACGGATTCATTATTCCGCCGCAAGAGCCGGGCCTGGGAGTCGAACTCGATATGGACGTGGTGGCGGCGCACTCGCCGTACAGCGGCGACCAGCTGCATCTGGCTATGGACCCGCAACCGTTCGACGTCAAACAAGCAGCGTCCGACAGCTGGAACAAGCGCTGGCACGCGGAGCAGGTCGCATGACTTTCGATTTCATCATCGTCGGCGCCGGATCGGCCGGCTGCATCCTCGCCAACCGACTGAGCCAATCCGACCGCTACAGTGTCCTGCTGCTGGAAGCTGGCGGCAAAGACAGCTCGTACTGGTTCAAACTGCCGCTGGGTTTCGCCAAAACCTACGCCAACCCGAAATACAACTGGATGTACCACAGCGAGCCGCAAGCGCAGCTGGCGGGCCGCCGCCTGTACGCGCCGCGCGGCAAAGTGCAGGGCGGCTCCGGCGCCATCAACGCGATGATTTATGTACGCGGCCAGCCGCATGATTTCGACGACTGGCAAGCGGCCGGCAATCCGGGCTGGGGCTATCGGGACCTGCTGCCGTATTTCAAAAAACTGGAATCACATCCGCTCGGCGACACCGCCTTTCACAGCGCCAGCGGGCCGATCGGCATCAGCCAGATGAGACAGCAGGCGCACCCGATTTGCGACGACTACCTGGAAGCCTGCCGGCAAATGGGCTATCCGCTCAACGATGATTTCAACGGCGCACAGTTCGAAGGCGCCGGCATCTACGACGCCAACATCCGCAACGGCCGGCGCGACTCCAGCAGCGCCGCCTATTTGCATCCGGCCTTGCCGCGGCCCAATCTCAAGCTCGAATACCACGCCTTGGCCGAACGCATCCTGTTCGACGAAAGCAAACGCGCCACCGCCGTCGCGGTGCGGCAGCATGGCGTCAGCCGCGTGTTCAAAGCCCGGCGCGAAGTGATCGTCGCCGCCGGTGCGGTCGATTCGCCCAAGCTGCTGCAATTGTCCGGCGTGGCAGACGCCGCGCTGCTCGCCAGCCATGCGATTCCGCTGATGCATCACTTGCCGGCGGTCGGCCGCAATTTGCAAGACCATTTGTGCGCATCGTTTTATTTCAAGGCCAACCGAAAGACGTTGAATGACGATCTGGGATCGCTAGGCGGACAGCTCAAGGCAGGCTTGCAATACCTGTTCAAACGCAGCGGCCCGCTGGCGCTCAGCGTGAATCAGGCGGGCGGATTTTTCAAAGGCACGGATCAGGAACAGCACCCCAATTTGCAGCTCTATTTCAATCCGCTGTCGTATGCCGTCCCCAATAATCCGCAGGCGAAATTGAAGCCCGACCCTTACTCCGGCTTCCTGCTGTTTTTTAATGCTTGCCGTCCAAGCAGCCGCGGCAGCGTGCAAATCGCCGCCAACGACGTCATGCTCCCGCCCCGGATCCAGCCCAACTACCTCAGCACGCAAAAAGATGTCGACGAAGCGATCCAGGGCTGCCGCTTGATACGCCGGCTGGCCGCAACACCGGCACTGCAACGCATCACCGCGCAACAGCTCAGGCCGGCCGCGAGCGTGACCGACGCCGCCGGCCTGCTGCAATTTTTCCGCGAGCAAGCCGGCTCCATCTATCACCTGTGCGGCTCCTGCGCGATGGGACCGGACCCGCGAACCGCGGTGGTCTCCAGCACGCTGAAGGTGCATGGCATGGCCGGTTTGCGGGTGGTCGATGCGTCGATTTTCCCCAATATCACCTCCGCCAATATCAATGCGGCGGTGATGATGGTGGCGGAAAAAGGGGCGGAGCAAATCCTGGTCGAGCATGATGGGTTGGCGTGAACAATAGACCACAGTAGCCCGAAACACCCAATCCCCAACCCAGCCACGCGCTGGGTTTTTTATCGCCGACGGCGATCAAATCGCTTCTTCGCAACGCATCTAAAAATAGCATGATGCTAATAATTGCCATCGCATCCGATAGCGTTTATAGTCGGTCCCGTCCCTGAGAGAAAAATCCTGGACGTGGTTTAGACGCCACTATCAAAAGCGCACGGACCGCGGCTTGCGGTTTTCTACGTGCCACCCTCTGTCGTCCTCCACGGGCGGCGAGGTAGGGAGCCCCCTCGGGGGCTGCCGGAGGGTGTTAAAGCTTTTGACCGGTCGTCTAATCCTGCCTTCGCCGCCCACCCACGCCAGACGGCGGGGCGCGGATTCATCCACCGCTAGGAGACCGACATGACTAGTAGTAAGAAGAAGCCTCGTCCATTCCCACCCATCCCAGATATTCCAGAGCACCAGCCGTTCTCATGGCTGGACAAAGACCTGCGCACCGACCAAGCGGCGCAATGCATCGCGTTCACGCTGGACATGTGCCAAGGCATTTATAAGGGGCTGGCTATGCTGCATGCCAACCATCTGGCGCAAGAGCACGGCGACCTCGATTGTCCGCCGCCATTGAATGCTTGCGATGTCGACCTGCTGCTGCGCTGGATGATGGGCTCGACCGAGGCGGTGTTGGGGAAATCCGAGACCAGCGTTAATTACCTGAACGACCTGATAGCCAGACAGCGCCCGACCAACCGCTGACCGCCACCGTCGGTAGGGCGGATGAGCGCAGCGTTATCCGCCGTTTCACCGTATTAGACACACCGAATGCAGATGGTGCATCAAGCGGCGGATAACGCTACGCTCATCCGCCCTACGCGTGACCTTGAGGTTCAGACATGTTCGGCCACAAAGTTGTTGAACCAGGGACGCAATCCACCCAGCGTAAAGCCGCCGTCGACCAGCAGGCTTTGGCCGGTGACGAAACGGGCCTCGTCGGAGAGCAGCCAGACCACCGCGTCGGCGACTTCCTCCGGTTGGCCGATGCGTTGCAACGGTGTGTGCTTGCGGAACGGCAGCGCGGCCGTTTCGGTGGCAAGCACGCCGCTGGCCATCGGCGTGGCGATGATGCCGGGACTGACGTTGTTGATGCGGATCTGTTGCGGACCAAGTTCCAGCGCGGCGGTGCGGGTCAGCGCATCCAGCGCCGCTTTCCCCGCTGCATAAGCCGCCAGCCCCGGCATTGCGCCATGCGCCGTCCACGATGAAGTGTTGACGATTGCGCCGCCGGCGCCGGCCTCCAGCATGGCGGCAATCTCATACTTCAGGCAGGCGAACACGCCGCGCAGATTGGTCGCCGTCACCGCATCGAAGTCGGCCAGACTCATATCCTTGAGCGGCGTGAATGTACCCAGCACGCCGGCATTGTTCCAGGCCATGTGCAAGGCGCCGAAGGTGGCCACCGTCTGCTTCACCAGCGCCTCGACCTGCTCGGCATCGGACACATCGGTCGGGATGGCCAGGGCGATGCCGCCGGCAGCCGTGATGTCGGCGACGACTTGATTCAACTCGGCCGGCCGTCGGCCCGCAATCGCGACATTGGCGCCTTCGCGCCCGAAGCGCAGCGCGGCCGCCTTGCCCATGCCGGTTCCGCCGCCGGTGATGAGAACCGTGCGTCCGGTAAATCGTTTTTCCGGGGATGTGTTTGTAGTCATTTTCAATTTCTCCAAATGATGGGTGGGTACAGCCCACCCATTGATGAACGATCGGGATTCGGCTTGTCTGCCAAAACTTAGTGTGCGTAGTAATGCATGCCGCCATCCACCGGGATCACGGCGCCGGTGATGTAGCGCGCCAGCGGCGAGGCCAGGAAGGCCACAAGGTGCCCGATGTCCTCCGGCTCGCCGAAGTAGCCGATGGGAATATTGCGGGCGATGAAGGCGCGCCGGCTTTCCTCGCTCGGGTGCAGTTTGTCGCGAATCTGTTCGCTGTTGATCCGGCCGGGCGGGATGGTGTTGACGGTGATGCCGTGTGCCGCCACGTCGCAGGACAGGCCCTTGGCCCACAGGTGCAGCGCCGCCTTGGCGGCGCTGGCGGCATTGAGCGAGCGCGGCTCCATCGAGCCGCTGATGTTGACGATGCGGCCCCACTGCCGCGCCTGCATCGCCGGCAGCACTGCTTGTGTCAGCCGGCGCGCTGCGGTGAAGTTCAACGCAAAGGCTTCATCCCAGTCGGCGTCGGCGGCATCTTGTTGCGTCGGCCGCGAACCGCCCGCGCAATTGACCAGGATGTCGATCGGACCGAGGGCGGCCGTAGCTTCGGCCACGATGCGCTTGGCATCATCGGCAGCGGTCACGTCGCCGGTGACGACGATGGGCGCTTCAGCACCAGTGGCGGCGATTTGCGCGGCGAGCTGTTCAAGCAGGTCGCGTCGCCGCGCCGTGATGGCGACTCGGACGCCTTGCTGGGCCAGTATCCGCGCAACGCCGGCGCCGATGCCGGCGCTGGCGCCCGAAACCAGCGCGGTACGTCCTTTGAGATTTAATTCCATGGTGACTCCTCTATCTATGTTTGGCAGTTGACCGCAAGCCCGCTTGCGGGAAAGGCGTCAGTTTCATTTAGAATCAATGCGAGATAAACCGCGTTTTGATTGATAGATTTGAAATCAGGAGTTATGAATGGATTTGCTGGACAGCATGGAGGTGTACGTTCTGGCCGTGGAAAAAGGCAGCTTGAGCGCGGCCGCGACCGCTTGCGGCATCTCGGCGACGATGGCCGGCAACCACCTGCGGACGCTGGAAAAACGCCTGGGCATGCAGTTGCTCAACCGGACCACCAGGCGCCAGCATCTGACCACCTTCGGCCAGGACTACTACACGCGCTGCAAGGAAATCCTCAGGCTGGTGGCCGAAACCGATGCGCAAGCGCAGAACCTGCAACTGGCTCCTGCTGGCAAGCTGCGCGTCACCGCGCCCGTCACATTCGGCACCGAAGCGCTGATGCCTGCTTTGTCTGTGTACCTGGAGCGCTATCCCGAGGTCAGCGTCGAGGTGGCCTTGTGCGACCGCGTGGTGGATCTGGTGGAGGAAGGGTTCGAGGCGGCCATCCGTATCGGCCAGTTGCCGGATTCGGCGTTGATCGCCAAGGCGCTGGCACCGTATCGGCTGATGATCTGCGCATCCCCCGAGTACCTGGCGCGCAAGGGTACGCCGGACAAGCCGGAGGATCTAAGCCGGCATGAGTGCCTGTCTTTCTCTCCCGCAGCCCTGGCGCATTGGCGCCTGACGGACGAAGACGGCGCATGTCGCGTTCCGGTCTCGGGCCGCTTGCAGGTCAATCACGGCCAAGCGCTGCGCGTGGCGGCATTGCATGGCCTGGGTATCGTGTTGCAGCCCGCGATCCTGCTGGAGGCCGATGTCCGGGCGGGCCGTCTGGTTCAACTTTTCCCCACGTATGAACTTGCCAGCCGCCCGATGAGCGTGGTCTACCTGCCGGATCGGTATCGCTCGCCCAAGCTGCGCAGCTTTGTGGATTTTTTGGTGGAGCGGTTTTGCTGAGCGACGCAGGAAACTCTTGTCTGTTGGGCGATTCAGGCCGATACCGCCGCAGCCGGTTCAGCCTGCCGGAATTGAAATGTCGCGTCCAGTTTGGCTTCCGCATATTCGCCAAAAATGATGGGCGCGTATTTTCCAGGCGCGTCGGCCGACACGCAGGTGTCGATGCACTCGATCTTTGCGTGGTAATCCGGATCCAGGAAAAATGCCGCCGAATAGCGGTCGCGGCCGCTGGCGTTGATCACGCGGTGCAGATTGGCGACGTAGCGGTCGTTGGTCCAGCGCGCCATCAGATCGCCGATATTGACGATGAAGGCGGCCGGATTCTGTTGCACGGTGATCCAGCTGCCATCCTTGGCCAGAATCTCCAGTCCCTCGATATCCTGCGACAGCAAGGCGATGGTGCCGTAGTCGGTATGCTCGCCGCAACCCATTTGCTCGCGGCTGACCGGACCGTGCTGTGGCGGATAATGCAGCAGGCGCAGTTGCGCCAAAGGCTTGGTCAGCTTGTCGTCGAAAAAATCGTCGGGCTTGCCCAGGCCGCGTGCAAACACGGCCAGCAAGCGACGCGACAGATGCAGCATTTGCGCGTGATATTCGGTCATCGTGCGTTTGAAGCCGGGCAAGCCTGGCGGCCACACATTCGGGCCGTGCAGCGTCGCTCCGGCAAGCACGTCGGGATCGTCCGGCGGCAGATCCGAGCACATGTCGAAACCTTCCTTCAGATCGCCTTTGGCTTCGTACTCCGGGGTTTCGGCGCCGACTGGAAAATAGCCGCGCATGTGCGGCGATTTGTCATTGCTGATCGACATTTTTTCGGTCAGCGGACGGGCGAAGAAATTTTTCGATTCCTGAAACATGCTGTCGATCAGCGCCGGCGCAATGCCGTGGTTGACGACGGTAAAAAAACCAACCGTCTTGCAGGCATCCGCTATCGATTCTGCAATGTGATCGACATCGCGTTGATTGCCGCCGAACAGCGGGGCGATGTCGATGGTTGGAATGGATGGCGAGCTGGCAGCTTGGTGCGGCATGACAATTCCTCCTGTATTTAAATTTCGGCTTGGTTCTTCGACGCGATGCCGACCGCGAACAGCGTGCAAAATATGATGATGACCGCGCCCAAGATTTCATGGCCTTCCGGTTTCTGGCTGATCATGACCCATGAAAACAACAGCGCCAGCGGCGATTCAAACAAGACCACGATACCGACCGTGGTCGGCCGCAACACTTCCTGCGACCGGTTGCGCAGATAGCTCGCAATAAAATTGCAGGCGACCGCGATAAAAAGGATGTTGGCGATGTTCGGCAATAGCGGACGGACGATCGGCAGGGCCGGCTCCGTCATCACCACCAGGGGCAGACTGACCAGGGTGGCGACGATCAGTTGCGCCAGCGAGAAGGTCCACATGTCGGTCACTTTTTCCACCGCGCGGTCGATCGCGATCGTATAACCCGCCAGCGACAACGCCGCCATAAATGCGGCGACATCGCCAAAATTGATGTCGTCGACCGTGGGTTTGCACATGATCGCGATACCGATCAAACCCACCAGGCAGGTGGCGTATTCGATCAACGTGGTTCTGCGATTGCCGAACATCCGCCCAATCACGGGAATAAACAAAACGGAGGCGGAAATCAGAAAAGCGGATTTGTTGATCGACGTGTATTTCAGTGAGAACGCCTGCAGAAACAGAAAGATGCCGAACAACAGCCCGCAGCTTAAAGAGATATCCCAGGCCTTGAAACTCTTCCACGGAAAGAACGGCACGATCAGGATTGTCGATGCAATCAGGCTCAGCTCAATCGTCCACAAAGGCCCGGCGGAAGACCATTCCAGCGAGATGTACTCGAGCGCGAAAATGGCAGTTGCCACCAGCAGTATCAAGCTGTGAGTTAAATAATTTCTGTTCATATTCGGCCTATCCACATATGTTTTAAAGTCAGGTCGATGCCGATCGCACTCATCAACCCAACAGCTTGTCCGTAAAGGCGCCGGTGAATTTCTCCAGCGAGAATCGTCCCCCGGCATCGTATGGCTGCCCCTCATCCGACGCCGTCACCCGTACTTTGCGATGCCGGTGATAGGCCGCCAGCAAATTCCGCATTGTTACGTTAGCCAGGTCCTGCGGCGCACCGCAGTCATGCGAGGTGAGAAGGGTGTCGAGCCGGGGCAGGTGATACCAGGGGCAGCTCGGCATGCTGTGGTGCGCATTATGAAATCCGAAATTCAGGATCAGAAGATTCAGCCAGCGATGCCGGTACGCGACCGGGAACGAGAATGTGTTTTTGTGCTCGTACAACTTGTCCCCCGGCGCCGTATGGTCGGCCGGGTCCGCCTCGATGTAGCTATGCTGGAACGCATCGACGAAGCGGGTGCAGTGAATCCGGATGCCTTGTGCCGCAAAATAAAGTGGCAATGCGAACCAATGTTTTAGCGTGATCAGCGCCAGAAATCCGGCCGACAGCGCCGCCATGGCCAACACCCGCATTCGATACCATTTGTCATCAGCGCGCAGGATGGCGATCGCGCCGTCGATCTTGATCAGATAATGCAGCACCGGAAAATAGCTGTGCTCCAGCCGCAACACGAGACGCCTGATCCATCCCGGGAAGCTTGCCAGCAGCTGATTGACATCGGTTCCCAGCAGATCGACCTTTTGCGCATGATGGCGGATATGGTCGTGGCTATAATCGCGGAACCTGAAATACGCGAAACCATTGATCCAGGCCAGGTAACTGCCGAGACGATAATTCCATTTCCGGTTTTCGAAAACGATGGAATGCGCACAGTCGTGGCCCAGATACCAGGCCAGAATCATCGCCACGCTGAGCAAGGGCACCGCTATCGCCGACTGCAGCAGCGAGCCGGCGGCCAAATCCCAGACGCCGGCCAGGAACAGCAGGTTGATCGCGGCAAACACACACAGGTTAGGCAGCATTGCGCGCTGCGCCACCAATTGCGTCACTGCGGCGCGGGTGGCGGGATGGCCGAGCGGCCCTACATATTGGGATTCGGAATAAACGATCATATGGCGCTCCGGCAAACAAACGATCAGCGCGCCGCTGCCTGCAATCCCGGATAGCGCTTGCCGCGCTGAATGAAGTTGGTTTCGAATTCTTCGATGTCGAAAGTATTTTTGAAGAAGTCGAGGATGTAAGGCTTGTCCAGTCCGTTTCTGCAGGTGTACACATCGACGCTGATAAATCGGGTGCCGGGGAAAGTGTGGATGCTGATATGGCTTTCCTCGATCACCACAAATCCGCTCCAGCCGCCCGGATCCTTGATGTCGTTGCCCTTGGCAAAATGCACCTCGGCCGTGGTCAGCTTCTTCATCCCCAGCAGTTCCGGCAGCGTATTGAGCGCATGCAGCACCAGCGACTTGTCATTGAGTTTGTCGTGATCGCCGAGATAGCCGTCGATCGTCAGATGCTCTCCAAAATGTTGTACTTCGACTTGCTTGAGATTTTTTTCCAGGTGCAGTTGTTCAACGACAGTCATACGGTCTCCATCCTATTTTGTGTGCTTGAAACAAGCATTCGCCATATCATCCAAGCCGCCTATCGAGCGGCCGGATTCCGATTCGGAACTTCTGAAATTATCGACAATGTGCTATTTGAAATGGTGCTTGATGTGTCAACTACAGGTGCGAACTACAGGCCGATGCCGGACCGTCAAGCAAGCCGGCGGAGCAACGTCAAGCTGCAAAAGATAATAGGCTGCGACGACATTGGAAACTGTCATGCTTAGCAGTTGACATTGCGGTTGACTGACAGCTTTATCAGCTGTTGTTGATGGTCTGGCGATCAGATCGGCAGGCATGGCGCCTGTGCCGGTGGTGTCGTTGGGTTGCAAAGTCCAACGTCTGGTCGCGATGAAAGCTAGCGGTTTTCTACGTGCACGCTCCTTGTCGTCCTCCACGGGCGGCGAGGTAGGGAGCCCCTTAGTGGGCAGCGCAAAGTGTAGCCGTGTACGGTCAAGGTCGGTAGGGCGGATGAGCGTAGCGTTATCCGCCGCTTGATGTGCCTAATGCGGTGAAACGGCGGATAACGCTGCGCTCATCCGCCCTACGCGGTGTCAGCCACCACCGCCAACGGCAACGCGATCCGGAAATCCGTTCCTAGGCCGGCATGGCTGGCGACGCTGATCGTGCCGCCGTGCCGTTCCACCACCGTCAGCACGAACGGCAGTCCGAGGCCGATGCCGGTCTTGCCGTCGTGCCGGCCGTCGACCTGGAAGAAGGGTTCGAACAGGTGCGGCAGCGCGTCCGCCGGGATGCCGATGCCCTGGTCGATGACGTGGATCGTCGCCAGCTCGCCCTGGTCGCCGTTTTCGCGGGCGAGCCGGACCGTGATCGCGCTGCCGGGCGGCGAATACTTGATGGCGTTGTCTAGCACGTTGACCAGCGAGCGCATCAGCATATTCCAATTGCCGAGCAAGAACAGCGGCTGGCCAGTGTCTTCCGGGGCCAGCAGCGCGATGGATTTTTGCTCGGCGGCCGGCGCCACTTGATCGACTGCCTCGGCCGCCAGATCGTGCAGCGATACCGGCAGGAAGTCTTGCGCATCGATTTGTTCGGCGCGCGACAGTTGCATGAAATCCTGCGCCACGCGCAGGCTGTAATCGACTTGCCGGCGCAGCTCGCCGATGAATTTTTCGTCCTGGCCGGCGCCGCTCGGCTGGGCCGCGCTGCTTTGCTCTTCGATCAAGGCCAGGATGGTGGTCAACGGGTTGCGCAAGTCGTGCGCCATGTGGCGCAGCGCCTGGCGGTCGTGACTGACGGTTTGCTTGACGTCGGCGATGTCGACCAGGCAGATCAGGTTGGCGATGCCGTCGCCGCTGATCAGCGGGTCGAACGGGGCGAACGGCACCGACAGCAGCATGTGAACGCGGCCGTTCAGTTCGATTTCCATGTCGGCCGGGCCTTCCTGGCCCCGATTCCTTTTGACGCATTCCTGGATCGCGGGGATCATGGTGCCGGCGCTGCCCTGGGCGATTTCCTCGGCGCCCAGCAGCATTGCCGCCTTGTCGTTCCAGAGCGCGATCTGGCCGTCTTTTTCAAGGAAGATTGGGGACGGCAGCAGGTTGATCACGTTCACATAGGCTTCTTGCCAGGCCCGGATCTGGCGCATCGCGGTCTTGATTTCTTCGAACGGGTCGCTGCTATTTTGATCGAAGCTGACCGCCGAATCGAGGGTGGGGCTGCTGCCGACTGCCGCCGAGATGCCGCGCAGTTCTCGAATTTCATGGTGCAATAAACGGTGCGTGCGGGCTAGTCGGCCCCAGGCGTAAAACGCATAAATCAAGGCGTAGATGATGGGCATCACGCCGACCCGCAACCAGATATGGGCGTTCGCCAGCAACAGCATGGAGCCGGCAAACAGCAAGACTATCCAGGCCAGCGCCAGCAAGTGCATCCGCAGCCCCGGCGTTAATGCGCAGATGAGCAGCATGCCCAGCGCGAGCGCCAGGTAGATCGGGATCGTTTCCGCGCGCGACAGCTCGCGCACCATGTTGCCGTCCACCAGGGCCTCGGTCAGCAAGGCGTCGAGTTGGGCGCGGTTGACTTCGTCGACGTTCAGCGACGAGGTCTGGAAGGTGCCGGCCTCGCCGAACACCGAGTGGCCGATGAACACGATTTTGCCGGCGAAGGCGGTTGCCGGCACCCGTCCCTGGACCACATCGATGTATGAATATTGGGACAGGGCGGAACTGCGCGGCAGCATCAGTAGGATCGAGTTGGTGGTGGCGGTGGCTATCGACAAGGTGTGCGCTTGCAGATTGGTCTGCAGCGCATCGACAGACATGCCGAGGCCGGCGATCCGCATCGCCTCAAGTGTGATGTGGCTGTAAATCTTGTTGCCGACCTGTTGGTAAGGGATGATGCCGTCGACGCTGCCGAAGTGGCCGCTGGTCACGGCGCGCTGTCCGAGCGCTGCCGCCGCCTGTTGCAATGCGGGCGGCGGCGGCACCAGCGGATTGCCGCGGCCATCGGTGCCGCCGGTCGACAGCGGCAGCACGACCTTGCCGTTTTTGCTCATGGCCTGCGCCAGTTCGCCGGTCGGGGTGTACGGCACGAACAGGATGTCGATCGCGACGCTGGCGGCATCGGTCAGCTGCGCAAACAGCGGGTCGTAATATTTGTAGAGGTTTTTTGGGCCCAGTTCACGCAAGGTTTTTTCATCAATGTTGATGACCGCCACCTTGTGCGAATTGGGATGGGCGAAATGCTGGGCAACGGTATCGAACTGGACTTTGTCGATGGAGCCGAACATCAGGTTGAAAGCCGGGTGGCTGCCGAGCGCAGCCAGGCCCAGCATGGCCACCACGAACAGGCTGTTGATGCCGAGCCTGGCCCAGCTCGGACGCGCGAAATGATTATTCGGGAATTTCGGCATCAGGCTGTTCCTCTGGAAGCACGAACGTTACAAACCGCTTGCGGTGAACACTTCCTGGGCTGCAGACAGGCCGTTCAAGGTGGCGGGAAAACCGGCATATACCGCCATCTGGATGATGGCTTCTATGATTTCGTCGCGTTTGACGCCGGTATGGATTGCCGCTGCGATATGTATCTTTAGTTGAGGTTGAGCATTGCCCAACGCGGTCAATGCGGCAATCGTGATCAATTGCCGCTGCTGCATCGTCAGGCCTGGCCGGGAATGGATTTCGCCATAGGCGAATTCGACGATGTAGCGGCCGAAATCGGGGCTGATATTGCGCAAGCCGTCGACCACTTTCTGTCCTGCGCTGCCGGTAACGGCTGCCAGGCGTTTGCTGCCGCGTTCATATTCTGCTGTACCCATGTCGTCCTCCTTTATATTTGTTTATGGAACATCAAGCGATACTCGGCAGCGCGGCAATTACTCTTCCTTCGCCGTGACGTTATCGCCGGCCCGCCAAATCCGGTATTGCAGCGTAAAACCTTCAGGCAGGTAGGCGACTACCGGCAGTTTGCTGTTGTAGCGCAGCAGGTAGCCGGCGCCGCTTACCGGCACAAAGCCGGGTTTTTTCGGCTGTCCCCGGCACGCCATCAAGGTCGATGCCGGCCCTTTGACATCTTGCAGGACGTGATAGGTATAGCCCCAGCCGGCCAGGGTTTCCGCCTTCATGTCTGCTGAAAACCATTGCCGGTTGCAATCGACATCCATCGTTTTGCCGGCCACCAATTCAAGCTGGAGCGCCTTTTCGTCGGCTTCCTGCGGCAAGCGAATCACCCATCTGGTTTGACCGGCGGCAGCGGCCGGATAAGGGGCGATCTGCGCCAACGGCTTGAGCGCCGGCTGGGCGCCGTCCTCATTGGTTTGCTGCGAGGTAGGCACTGCGCCGCAGCCGGACATCGCGATGGCGAACGGGGCGGCCAGCAGGGTGCAAATCATTTTTTTCATCAAGCGCTCCTTTAATCAATAGCAATAGGGCACCTCTAAAAACCGACTGCAGGGTTTGGCAAGCCCGCTAATCTCGGGGCTGCTCGCTACGGTTTTTTGGAGATGTCAAATAGACCCTGTAAACAAATACAGGATCTGATTAGATTTGATTTATTTCCAATAGTCAATATGACGAATGTCAATATATTCAATGAGCAGGAGCGCGGCGTTGCAGAGGGGAGGGGCAGGACTCGAAAAACGTAGTCCGGACAAGAAGGGGGAGGGGGATGCGGCAGGCTGTGGTTCAACCTGCCGCGTGCGATTCAAGCTGAATCAGTCTTCCTTGCGCAGATGCGGGAACAGGATGACGTCGCGGATGTTCGGCGAATCGGTGATCAGCATCATCAAGCGGTCGATGCCGATGCCGCAGCCGCCGGTCGGCGGCATGCCGTATTCCAGCGCCCGGATGTAGTCGGCGTCGTAAAACATGGCTTCTTCATCGCCCGCATCCTTGGCCGCAACCTGCGCCTGGAAGCGTGCTGCCTGGTCTTCGGCGTCGTTCAGCTCGGAGAAGCCGTTGGCGATTTCGCGGCCGCTGATGAACAATTCGAAACGCTCGGTAATGCCGGGCACGGTATCGGAGGCGCGCGCCAGCGGCGATACTTCGACCGGATAGTCGATGATGTAGGTCGGGTCCCACAGCTGCGCTTCGGCGGTTTCTTCGAACAGCGCCAATTGCAGTGCGCCGAGGCCGGCGTGGGCATGCGGCTTGACGCCGAATTTCTTCAGTTCGGCCTTGATGAATTCGGCATCCTGCAGCTGCGCATCCTGGTAGTGCGGCGCATATTTGTTGATCGCGCCGACGATGGTCAGGCGCTCGAACGGCTTGCCCAGGTCCAGCTCGCGGCCTTGATAGGTCAGGCAGGCAGTGCCATGCGCATCAATCGCGGCTTGCCGGATCACTTGTTCGGTGAAGGTCATCAGCCACTGATAGTCGACGTAGGCGGCATAGAATTCCATCATCGTGAATTCCGGATTGTGACGCGGCGACACGCCTTCGTTACGGAAATTGCGATTGACTTCGAACACGCGGTCGAAACCGCCCACCACCAGCCGCTTCAGGTACAGCTCGGGCGCGATGCGCATGAACATTTGCATGTCGAGCGCGTTGTGGTGGGTGATGAAGGGCTTGGCTGCGGCGCCGCCCGGGATCGCGTGCAGCATCGGCGTTTCGACTTCCATGAAGTCGTTCTTTTCCATGAAGCGGCGGATCGACGACATCGCTGCGGTACGGGCCTTGAAGGTGCGACGCGTGTCTTCGTTCATGATCAGGTCGACGTAGCGCTGGCGGTATTTGGTTTCCTGATCGGCCAAGCCGTGGAATTTGTCCGGCAGCGGCCGCAAGGATTTGGTCAGCAGGCGCAGGGCGCTGACCTTGATCGACAGTTCGCCGGTCTTGGTTTTGAACAGCGTGCCTTCGGCGCCGAGGATGTCGCCCAGGTCGTAATGCTTGAAGGCCTCGTATTCGGCTTCGCCGGCTTGTTCCTTGGTGATGAACAATTGAATCCGGCCGTCGGCCTTGGTGCCGGAGGCATCCTGCAAGGTTGCGAACGAGGCTTTGCCCATCACCCGTTTCAACATCATGCGGCCCGCCACCACGACTTTGACCGCAGCCGCATCCAGCGCTTCGTTGTCGAGTTCGGCATAGCGCGCGTGCAGGTCGGCCGCTTTGTGGGTCGGCCGGAAGTCGTTCGGGAAGGCCACGCCTTGCGTGCGCAGTGCGGACAGTTTGGCGCGGCGTTCGCCGATGATTTTATTTTCGTCTTGCGGGACAGGTTGCTGCTGATTGTCTGTCGTCATGTCAGTTTCTTTTTAATTGGTGCGGTGGAGCAGGGCGGTTTAAGGTCGAGTTGAATTCGCCTTAAACGCCTTGCTTGAGCGATGCGGCGATGAAATCATCGAGATCGCCATCGAGGATTGCCTTGGTATTGCCGCTCTCGAAATTGGTGCGCAGATCCTTGATCCGCGACTGATCCAGTACGTAGGAGCGGATTTGGTGGCCCCAGCCGACGTCGGTTTTGGAGTCTTCCAGTTTCTGTTGCTCGCCCATGCGCTTGCGCAATTCCAGTTCGTACAGCTTGGCCTTCAACATATCCCAGGCTTCCGCGCGGTTGCGGTGCTGGCTGCGGTCGTTCTGGCATTGCACGACGATGCCGGACGGACCATGCGTCAGGCGTACCGCGGAATCGGTTTTGTTGATGTGCTGACCGCCGGCGCCGGAGGCGCGATAGGTATCGACCCGGACATCGGCCGGATTGACTTCGATGTCGATCGAGTCGTCCACTTCCGGATACACGAACAGGCTGGAAAACGAGGTGTGGCGGCCATTGGCGGAATCGAACGGCGACTTGCGCACGAGCCGGTGGACGCCGGTTTCGGTGCGCAAAAAGCCGTAGGCGTACTCGCCCTCGACCTTCAGGGTGGCGGTCTTGATGCCAGCGACTTCACCGTCCGATTGTTCCAGGATGTCGACCTTGAAGCCCTTGCGTTCGCAATAGCGGACGTATTGACGCAGCAGCATCGAGGCCCAGTCCTGCGCTTCGGTACCGCCGGCGCCGGCTTGGATGTCGATGAAGCAATTGTTGGGGTCCATCGGATTGCTGAACATGCGGCGGAATTCCATGCCTTCCACCAGCTTTTTCAGAGACTCGGTATCGGCCTCGACCGCTGCCACCGTGTCTTCGTCCTGCTCGTCGCGCGCCATCTGAAACAGATCGGCGGTGTCGCGCAGATCGGCCTCGATCTTGGTCAGCGTCAACACGATCGCTTCCAGCGATTTCTTTTCCTTGCCGAGTTCCTGGGCGCGCTTCTGGTCATTCCAGACGTCCGGATCTTCAAGTTCGGCAGTTACCTGGTCTAGTTTCTCTGACTTGGTATCGAAGTCAAAGATACCTCCGTAGTTCGGCTTCGCGCGTGGTCAAGTCGGCGAGCAGGTTTTGTAGGGAATTTAAGCGTTCGGCTTCCATGATGGGCTCTCGTGCAATCAAACCCTAAATTATACGCCAGCGCATAGGCGGTTACGCCGCTATATCGGCGTAACGGTTGGGTTTTATGGGTAAAAGGCAGGTCCAAGCGACAAATTGAAGCGCGATTGCTGATTCGTCAATTTCTTCCAGGCAGGAAAGTGAGCAAATTGAAATGATCCAAAAGGCCGGCAATGCGCTCAATGCTGCTGGCCTGGAATGTCCGGTTTTGTCCGCACTATGTCTGGCGCAAGCATTTCGCTACAGGCGATCCTCTTCTAACATGCTGTCAAACGATGGCAGTCCGTTCCCGGATCGCCCGTGTTTCGGATGAGGTCTGATCATGTTGAGCGTAGGGATACTGGTTTTTGACGATGTCGAAATTCTGGATTTTTCCGGGCCGTATGAAGTGTTTTCGACCGCGGCCCGGGTGCATGGCCGGACCAATGGCCATGCTGACGCCGGCCAGCTGTTTCGCTGCTTCCTGGTGGCGGCCAGCATGCGGCCGATACGCACTCGGGGCGGGATGCTGGTGTTGCCGGATTGCGTGCTGCCGCCGGTGGCCGATATTGATGTGCTGCTGGTGCCGGGCGGCGATGTGTCGGTCATCCGCAATAACGACGCGGTGATCGCCTGGATTGCCGAGCAGTCGCGCAGTACGGAAATCATTGCCTCGGTCTGCACCGGCGCCTTCCTGCTGGCCAAGGCCGGCGTGCTGGACGGACTGGATGTCACTACTCATTGGGAAGACCTGGATGAGTTGCAGAGCAGCTTTCCCAAGCTCACTTTGCAGCGCGATGTGGCCTGGGTCGATTGCGGTAAAGTGCTGACTTCGGGCGGCATTTCGGCTGGCGTCGATATGAGCTTGCATCTGGTTGCGCGGCTGGCGGGACGGCCGCTGGCGACTGCCACCGCTAAACAAATGGAGTATCGATGGTTGCAATAAGCGAACAAATGCACGCTGCCGAAACCACCGTGCCGGTCTATTTTCTGTTGCGCGAAGCGACCATGGCGCTTGACCTGATCGGTCCGGCGGAAGTGCTGCGCTACGCCAACCGGATCGCCGAACGGGAAGGCCGCGCCGACTTTTTCGATGTGCGCTACATCAGTGCCGAGTCCAACATCAATATGTCGATCGGACTTTGCCTGACCGGCTTCGGCGATCTGCCGGACAGCCTGCCGGGCGACGCCATCCTGGTGCTGAACGGTTGCACCGGCAGGGATGATGACTTCAGCAGCGCTGCCGATCAGCGTGCGGTGAAATGGCTGCGCAAGCATTGGCGGCCTTCGCACCGGTTGTTGTGTATTTGTACCGGGGCCTTGCTGGCCGGATATGCCGGTTTGCTGGACGGTCGTCGTTGCACCACACATCACAGCCATTGCGACGACTTGCGGCGTATCGCGCCGCGCGCGCAGGTGCTGGAAAATCGCATTTTTGTCGAAGACGGCAATATCTACACCAGCGCCGGGGTGACCACCGGGATTGATCTGGCGCTGCATGTGGTGGCCCAAATTGCCGGCCACGCACGCAGTGCTTCGATTGCGCGTTCATTGGTGGTGTATATGCGGCGTTCCGGCAGCGATCCGCAACTGTCGCCGTGGCTGGCTTGTCGCAATCATATGCATCCGGCGGTGCATCGGGTGCAGGACGCCATCATCGGCAATCCGGCCAACGATTGGGATCTGGCGCAATTGGCGGAAATTGCCTTCACCAGCGAGCGCCATTTGACGCGCTTGTTCCGCGAACATACCGGCACTAGCCTGGTCGATTACATCCAGCGCATCCGGGTGGCGCTGGCGCGTGAATTGCTGACGCAATCGACATTGAATATGGAGCATGTGGCCGAGCAGGCCGGGTTTCATTCGACCCGCCAATTGCGCCGCGTGTGGAAGAAATTCGAGGAGTTGTCGCCTAGTCAGCAGAGGATGGCGCAGTAAGTAGGGCGGAAAAGCGTAGCGTCTTCCGCCGTGTTGGATGCGTCAAACGCATGTGGTACATCCAACGGCGGATAACGCTGCGCTCATCCGCCCTACGGGTTGCGGATTTTGAACAGTAAGTAGGGCGGAAAAGCGCAGCGTCTTCCGCCGTTCTGGATGCGTCAAACGCATGTGGTACATCCAACGGCGGATAACGCTACGCTCATCCGCCCTACAGGTTGTAGATTTTGAATAGGCTCTTATATGGCTTCCGCGTGTTCCACCATCAACTGCACTTTGGTGACGCCGTTGTACTCGTTGGCGTCCAGCCGGAACGCGACCTTGGCGTGTGCGCCGAGGTTGTCGATATGGCCGAACCAGATCGCATCGTAGCGCGTGCCGTTTCTCTCCAAGAGCAATTTGAGGTGCTTTTCTTTTAGGATGCGCTGGCTGAGCACCTTGAATTCGTCGCAAAAAACCGGCGGCGCAAATCCTTGTCCCCATACTTGCCCCTCCATCAGTTCGATGAACTGGGTGGTGTAGTAGGCATCTTCCAGCGGGCCGTCGGTTTCGATCACGCGTTCCAGCTGGCTTTGTCCGAGCCAGTCACGGCCGACTTTTTCAAATGCCGCGGCAAAGGCGTCGAAGGCGTCGGCCCGTATCGTCAGGCCGGCCGCCATCGCGTGGCCGCCGAATTTCTCGATCAGGCTGGGAGCGTGTTTGGACACTAGATCCAAGGCGTCGCGCAGATGAAAGCCGGGGATCGAACGGCCCGAGCCCTTGATCAATCCTTCACCGCCGGGGGCGAAGGTGATGGTCGGGCGGTAGAACTTGTCTTTCAGGCGGGACGCGACGATACCGATCACGCCCTGATGCCATGAGGCGTCGAACACGCTGATGGTGGTGCTGTCTTGCGGTTTGAAATCGTCCAGCAGCGCCAGCGCGGTATCTTGCATGTCGGCTTCGATATCGCGTCGTTCGCGGTTGATGCTGTCTAGCTGCTGGGCGATGGCCCAGGCGCGGCCTTCGTCGTCGGTGGTCAGGCATTCGATCCCGAGCGCCATGTCGGCCAGGCGGCCGGCGGCGTTCAGGCGCGGTCCTACCGCGAAGCCGAGATCGAACGGCGTGGCGCGCCGGGCTTCGCGGCCGGCCGCGCGAAACAATGCGGCGACGCCGGCATGCATGCGGCCGGCGCGCATGCGCTTCAAGCCTTGCGCCACCAGGATGCGGTTGTTGGCGTCCAGTTTGACGACGTCGGCGACCGTGCCGAGCGCCACCAGATCCAGCAACACATCCAGTTTCGGCTGGGTTTTGGCATCGAACACGCCGCGCTTGCGCAGTTCTGCGCGCAGGGCCAGCAAGACATAGAACATGACGCCGACGCCGGCCAGGTTCTTGCTGGGGAAGCCGCATTCCGGTTGGTTCGGATTGACGATCACGCGCGCCGCCGGCAGCGTATCGGCCGGCAAGTGATGGTCGGTGACCACCACTTCGATGCCGCGCCGGTTGGCTGCGGCCACGCCGTCGATGCTGGCGATGCCGTTGTCGACGGTGACGATGATGTCGGGCGATTTTTCGCGTGCGGTCAGTTCGACGATTTCAGGAGTCAGGCCGTAACCGTATTCAAACCGGTTCGGCACGATGAAGTCGATGTTTGCGCCCAGCATGCGCAAGCCGCGCAGCCCGACCGCGCAGGCGGTGGCGCCGTCGCAATCGTAGTCGGCGACGATCACCATTTTCTTTTGCGCGGCGATGGCGTCGGCCAGGAAGCTGGCGGCGGCGTCGATGTGCAGCAAACCGGCAGGGGCGATCAGCGAGCCCAGTTCGCTTTCCAGTTCTTTCACATCGAGCAGGCCGCGCGCGGTATAGACGCGCGCCAGGACCGGATGCACGCCGCTTTGACGCAGGCGCTCGGAATCTCTAAACGAATAGGGGCGGGTGACGATGCGGGTCATGATAGTAGGCCTGTCAAAGCTGGTTTTACCCAGAATTTTTTGAGCGAGAGCCGGCTCGCGGTCGATGCGGTGATGCGTGTGTTGTCGGTAAAAACAAGTGAAAGGCGATCCAGTTTGCCGCTCTGGAGTGCTTGCAGCAACGGCGCGAACCAGTCGCTCTCCAGCGTCCGCAGTTGCTGCAGCCAGCTCGACCATTCTGCCGTCAGGGCTGGCTGGATCAACTGATCCAGTATCAGCAAGCCATGCTGGGGAGCGGCGCTGACGATGTCGCCGGCGCGGCAATCGGCGACGGCGGTTGCGGCGAATTGGCCGAAGGCGGCCAGCCAGCCGGACGACATGCCGGCCGGGCTGAACACTTCACGATATGTGGCTTGCCCCGTGCTGGGCAACGGCGCGGCGGCTGAGCCGCCCCACAGCCACAAGGAATTGACGCTCTGTAATCCGCGCGCCTCGCGCTGTTGGTTCAAGGGATGGGTGAACCACGCCATTTGCACTTCGTTTTGCAATTTGCGCCAGGCGCGCTCGCCTTCGCCCTGCGGCATCCAGATGTCGATGTTGTGGCCGCAGGTGGCATCCGGGGTGGAGGTGCGCAAGTCGTGCCAATCGTCGGCGCGCATGAACCAGGTATTGGCGTTGCCATAGACCAGGGAGCGGCCGGCTTCCTCGAATAGCGGTATGGCGACATCGAACAATTGCCGTGCATCGGCGTCCGTCAGATTCACCTGACGCAGGTCGGTCAGAACCAGGTGGTCGCGGGCAACATGGATGTGGGCCGGGTGCAGCATGAACCAGATGCCTTGATCGACGCTCAAGCCGAGCGCGCGCATGGCGGCGACGGCGATCGGCGGACTGCTTTGATGCTCGCTATCGCTGGGAGCGGACGCCGGCAGGCCGGCTTGCGACGCCAGCCAGGCTTCATGCGGCAAGGCACGGGCAAACTCGTCAAAGGTTTGCCGCTTGCAGTTGGAGCGGGCCAGCAGGGTGGCAAGTGCAGGTACTTTCAAGTCGCGCAACACATCGCGCGCCAGTTCAGGCGGGGGCAGGCCGAACGGTAATAGGATATCAATATGAATCATGGCGCGATTGTATGGCAAACTGGCCGGTTTCGCGAAAAGGGCACCCCTATAAACCTACTACGCGACCCAATCTCGGGGCTGCGATGCTCGCTGTACTTCCGTACAGTTGCAGGTGTTGCAACTTCGTCGCCCCGACCTTGGGCCGCTCGCTACGGTTTCTAGAGGTGCCCAAAAGCCTATGCCCACGCCGCTGGCGTACCATAGGGGCCGCAAACAGAATCAGAAGTTTTTATAGGAAGCAGTGATGGACGACAGTTTGACAAAAGATGAATACGACGCGCTTGGACAAATCAGTAAGGCGCCGCGGCACGGACGCGTAAGCGCGTGCGTCGCCAGGAACGCCAAGCGTCTGGCCGGTCTTAAATTCGTCACGCGCGAAAGAGATGGCAGCCTGGTAATAACCGACAAGGGCAAGCAAACGCTGTTTGTCAAAAGCTGCATCGACGGACTGCGCGCCGTTGCGGATGATCCGCTGGCCAAGCTTGCGGTCGAGGTTGCGACTTTCCTCGGCAAGAAAGGGCACATAAAGCCGAGTGAGGCGGGCGGCGGCTTCGACATCACCCAAAAGGGCCGCGAATGTCTGGCGGATATCGATTCCACCACCCGTTAGTATTTTTGGCGCATCTCCTGGCGGGAGCGGTCAACGGACGGCTCCCGTTTGCTCGTCGTTATGACTGAAGCTGAACCTGGCGCCTCGCCCGGCTCTTATCCCAAGTGCTGTAAACGATGAACGCGCCAAGCACAGCCGCCAGCAGCAGCGACGAGTTGAGGGTGCCCAAATCCAGGCCGCCTTTGTCGACCGACTTTGTCAGGAAATCACCCAGGGTTGCGCCGAACGGGCGGGTCAACACGAAGGCCAGCCAGAACAGCAAGACTTTGGAAATCTTGGTATAAAACGCCGCCAACACCACCAGCCCCAGCAGGCCGCCGATCAAGAATGCGCCGCCGGCAAATCCAAGCCCGGAATCATCTGCCAGGAAGTCGCCCAAGGCGGTACCCAAGGTGTTCGAAAACAGAATCGCTGCCCAGTACAGTAATTCGCCCTTGAAGCTTTTGATGTTGTCGACCGACAGCGATTTTTCGCTAAAACGCCAGAACGCCAATATCGCCAACAGAATGGCGGTCAAGATCATCGAGCCCTTGGCATAGCCCAGTCCCAGGGTGCGATCCATGTAATCGGACATGGTGGTGCCGGCGGTGCTGGTGGCCAGGATGACGGTCCAGTACAGCAGCGGGTGGAATTTTTTTGACGCCAGTTGCGATGCCAGCGCGGTAAAAAACACGCCAATCAAAATCAGCGAGCTGACGGCATAGCCGACGTTCATGGTCTGCGCCAAAAGGTCGCCTGCGGTTTCGCCCAGGGTGGTGGCGCAGATCTTCATGATCCAGAAAATGAGCGTGATTTGAGGAAGTTTGTTCATCTGTATTCTTTTTAGTGGTGGCTGAAATAAGCGGCCGGCGAATGAGGTTTGAAGGAAGGCCGTTGGCAGGAAGCACTATGAAGGATGAAACTTAGGAAAAACATAGGGTTTTGCTTCAATACGCAGGCGCGACCGGCTAAAGTTCGAATGATATCAAATTTGGGCATCGATAAAAAATCTATATAAATCAATTGCATAGGTGTTCTTCTTGATAGTTGTCCACAAGCCTGTCCACATTTTCTGTGGATAATCCGGGAGGTTCTTGGGAGGCACGATAAGCATCTGATTCCGCTGCCTTCAGCCGGATTGTGTGGCAAACTGCGGGCTGATTTCGGGAGCCTGGCATTGAGCATTTTAAAAAATTTACCGTTTGAGTGGCTGGTCGGCTTGCGCTACACCCGCGCTGGCAAGCGCAGCGCCCGCAACAGCTTTATTTCTTTCATCTCGTTAATTTCGATGGCTGGCATTGCGCTGGGGGTGGCGGCGCTGATCGTTGTGTTGTCGGTCATGAACGGTTTCCAGAAGGATGTGCGGGACCGCATGCTGTCGGTGTTGGCGCATATCGAGGTCTTTGACGCCTCCGGCGCGATGCCGAACTGGGAATTGGTTGCCAAGGAGGCATTCCAGAACAAGGAAGTGATCGGCGCCGCGCCCTACGTCGATGCGCAAGCGATGCTGGTGCGCGACGATGTGTTGCGTGGGGTGGCGGTGCGTGGCGTGTTGCCGTCGGAAGAGCCGAAAGTGTCGGAGGTCGCCAGCAAGGTCACGCACGGCAGCTTCAACGACCTAAAAGCCGGGGAATTCAATATCGTGCTGGGGGTTGAGCTGGCGCGCGCCTTGGGCGTCGGCATCGGCGACAAGGTGATGCTGCTGGCGGCGCAAGGGCAGGTCACGCCGGCCGGGGTGATCCCGCGCAATCGGCAGTTCACGGTGGCGGGCATCTTCGAAGCCGGCCATTACGAATACGATTCCACCTTGGCCTTCATTCATCTCGACGATGCGGAAAAGATGTTCCGGCAGAGTTCGCCATCCGGCGTCCGGCTGAAAATTACCGACATGCTGCAAGCACCGCAAGTGGTGCAGCAGCTGTCGACCACCTTGCCGGCCAATTTGTATTTGCGCGACTGGTCGCAGCAGAACAGCAACTGGTTTGCGGCGGTCAAGACCGAAAAGCGGATGATGTTCATCATCCTGACGCTGATCATTGCGGTGGCGGCTTTCAATCTGGTGTCGACCTTGGTGATGACGGTGACCGACAAGCAAGCCGATATCGCGATCCTGCGCACGCTGGGCGCATCGCCTGCTTCCATCATGAAAATTTTCATGGTCCAGGGGGCATTGGTGGGCTTGATCGGCACTGCGATCGGGGTCGGGCTCGGGGTGCTGGTGGCGTTGAATATCGACGTCATCGTGCCGTTCATGGAGCGCCTGTTGCATGTGCAGTTCCTGCCCAAGAGTATTTATGTGATTACCGAATTGCCGTCAGACCTGCGCTGGCCGGATGTCGGGACCATCGGCGGCGTCGCCGTGGTGCTGGCTTTCCTGGCGACCTTGTATCCGAGCTGGTGGGCGGCTCGAGTAAAACCTGCGGAGGCATTGCGCTATGAATAAAACGATCACAAATGGCGCTGTCATGGATGTCGCAGCGGCGCACGGCGCCATCAATGGCGGTGCGAATCAGGCGGTGCTGTCCGGCCGCGGTTTGGGCAAGACGTTTACACAAGGCGATTATTCGGTCGAGGTATTGCGCGGAATCGACCTCGATGTGGTCAAGGGCGAACAAGTCGCCATCGTCGGCGCCTCCGGCTCCGGCAAGTCGACCTTGCTGCATTTGCTGGGCGGGCTGGACACGCCGACTGCCGGCAACGTGACTTTGCTGGGTAAAGACTTTACGACGCTGGGCGAAAAGGCGCGTGGCGATTTACGCAATAGCGCACTGGGTTTCGTCTATCAATTCCATCATTTGCTGCCGGAGTTCTCGGCGTTGGACAACGTTGCCATGCCGCTGATGATCCGCCGCGTAAAGCGCAGCGATGCGCAAGAGCAGGCGCGCGAGATCCTGTCGCGGGTAGGGCTGGCCAAGCGCGTGATCCATGTGCCGGGCGAGTTGTCCGGCGGTGAACGACAGCGGGTCGCACTGGCGCGCGCGCTGGTCACTCGGCCGGCCTGCGTGATGGCCGACGAGCCGACCGGCAATCTGGACCGCTCGACCGCACAGATGACTTTCGATTTGATGCTGGAGCTATCGCAAACGCTGGGTACTGCGTTCGTGATCGTGACCCATGACGTTGAACTGGCGCGCCGCTGCGGCCGCATCCTGCGGCTGTCGGAGAATGGCTTGCAGCCTTACCTGGAGTAATAGGTACTTATCGCCTGAAGCCAGACCGATCATGGTCATAACGCGGATCGGGGCCGTTTTCAAGCTTGCGGACAATCCCGGCGTCGTCGAAATAGACGGTCATCTGTGAGTTCCAGACGCCGTTTTCCTTGTAGCCGTAATTCCATCCATCCAGTTTGGTGCGGCTGTAATAGATCGTATCGTTCGGTTTGCCGATGGTGCGCAGGACATCGGCCTTGTTGAATTGATTTACCTTGATCGTGGCAAATTTTTGCAGGGTCAATACCTGTTCGTAGGAAATCAATTTGCCATCCGGGCCAATCCGCGCCATATAGGTGTACTGGCCAAACGGGCCGCGCGAATATTCCAATAATTTATCGTTGTTGTCTTGATAAATGCCGGTAGGCGTCCCCAAGCGGGCGATGACTTGCGGCTCCGGTTCGCCGGGATTGACCGGCGGCGCCATCAGCGAAGCGCACCCGCCAAGGGTCAGCATCAGGCTGGCGACGATGGCGGCAGGGAAGTGTTTCATGGCAAGCTCCAAAAAATGGTCAAGATGCGCCGGATGGCGCGAATTGGCCCGTAAAGGCCGAGCTAATGGTTTGAATCGGCAAGGGTTTTGCTATATACTGCGCGTCTGGTCAAGTTCGACCAGCTTTTTTAATTGTTTGTTCACGGTATATAGGGTTCCGTACTCTGTACACCGCTTGTGAAAGGTAAAGCATGACTATCGAAAAAACAGCCAAGGCCGCAATTATCACTGATAATGCGCGCGGTCAAAACGACACCGGCTCCCCAGAAGTGCAAGTTGCGCTGCTGACAGCCCGTATCAACGATCTGAACGGTCACTTCAAAGCCCACGCCAAGGATCATCATTCCCGCCGCGGCCTGATCATGATGGTTAACCGTCGTAAAAGCCTGCTGTCCTACCTCAAAGGTAAAGATCTCAACCGTTACCGTTCGCTGATCGAAAAACTCGGCTTGCGTAAGTAATCGACTTATCACCGATCCTCGATATCCTCATCGACATCTTGTTTCGATTTTTCGTGACGACGTCGTTGGTCGACCGATAGGTAAAATGCCTGCGTCAGTCTCTGATGCGGGCATTTTTGCTTTTGGCAGCTTGAATTGGCTGCTCGCAAGTTGTAAGAAGTTTGTTTTATGTAATGAGGCGGCAATTCATCCGGAATAACCGGTGATGCAGCCGTCTGTGGTGAGGTGAACGACAGCGCCTGAAAATCTGTCGGCAAAATAGAAAGGAAACACCGTGTTTAATAAAGTTACCAAGACTTTCCAGTATGGCCAGCATCAAGTTACGCTGGAAACCGGCGAAATCGCTCGCCAAGCTTCCGGCGCCGTATTGGTGTCGATCGAAGATACCGTTGTGCTGGCTACCGTGGTTGCACGTAAAGATGCCAAGCCAGGTCAGGATTTTTTCCCGCTGACCGTTGATTATGTTGAGAAGACTTATGCCGCAGGCCGCATCCCCGGCGGCTTTTTCAAGCGTGAAGGTCGTCCTTCGGAAAAAGAGACGCTGACTTCGCGCCTGATCGATCGTCCGATTCGTCCATTGTTCCCGGAAGGCTACATGAACGAAGTGCAAGTGATTCTTCACGTGCTGTCGGTCAATCCTGAAATCGATCCGGATATCGCTGCGATGATCGGCGCTTCGGCTGCTTTGTCGGTCGCCGGTATCCCGTTCGCGGGCCCGGTCGGCGCTGCGCGCGTCGGCTATATCGACGGTCAATATGTTTTGAATCCAACCACTTCGCAACTGACCAAGTCAGCCATGGATCTGGTAGTTGCCGGTACCGAAACCGCGGTGCTGATGGTGGAATCCGAAGCGCAGCAATTGTCGGAAGAAATCATGCTGGGCGCGGTGGTGTACGGCCACGACCAAATGAAGACCGTGATCAACGCCATCCATGACCTGGTGCGCGACGGCGGCAAGCCGGAAGTCGAGTGGAGCCCTGCGCCGAAGAACGACGCGCTGATCGCTCGGGTTGCCCATTTCGGCGAAGCCAAGCTGCGCGAAGCCTACCAAACCAAAGACAAGCAAGCCCGTACCGCCAAGCTGAAAGATGCCACCGCCGAAGTCAACGCGGCGTTGGCTGCTGAAGCGGCTTCGATCGGCGCGGCAGCACCGGACGCGGCAGAAGTCGGCGGTATCCTGTTCGAGCTGGAATCCAAAATCGTGCGTTCGCAGATCCTGGACGGCGAGCCACGCATCGACGGCCGCGACACCCGCACCGTGCGTCCGATCTCGATCCGTACCGGCGTGTTGCCGCGTACTCACGGCTCGGCACTGTTTACTCGCGGCGAAACCCAGGCATTGGTCGTTGCCACGCTGGGCACCGCACGCGACGAACAAAAGATCGACGCGCTGATGGGCGAGTACTCGGATCGCTTCATGCTGCACTACAACATGCCTCCGTTCGCGACTGGCGAAACCGGCCGCGTCGGCACTCCTAAGCGCCGCGAAATCGGTCACGGCCGTCTGGCCAAGCGTGCCCTGCAAGCGGCATTGCCGGCACCGGAAGAGTTCAGCTACTCGGTACGTCTGGTATCGGAAATCACCGAATCCAACGGTTCGTCGTCGATGGCTTCGGTCTGCGGCGGCTGCCTGGCGTTGATGGATGCGGGTGTGCCGATGCAAGCGCACGTCGCCGGTATCGCGATGGGCCTGATCAAGGAAGGCAGCAAGTTCGCCGTCCTGACCGACATCCTGGGCGATGAAGATCACCTGGGCGACATGGACTTCAAGGTGGCGGGTACTGCCAACGGCATCACCGCGCTGCAAATGGATATCAAGATCCAGGGCATCACCAAGGAAATCATGCAGGTCGCATTGGCGCAAGCCAAGGAAGGCCGCATCCATATCCTCGGCAAGATGCAGGAAGCGGTACCGCATGGCAAGACCGAGCTGTCCGACTTCGCACCGCGCCTGATCACCATCAAGATCAATCCGGAAAAAATCCGTGACGTGATCGGCAAGGGCGGCGCTGTGATTCGCGCGTTGACCGAAGAAACCGGCACCCAGATCGACATCAGCGACGAAGGCGTGGTCACCATCGCTTCGGTGGATGCTGCCGCCGGCCAGGAAGCCAAGCGTCGCATCGAAGAACTGACAGCGTCGGTTGAAGTCGGCAAGGTCTACGAAGGCACCGTGTTGAAGTTGCTGGACTTCGGCGCGATTGTCCAGGTATTGCCGGGCAAGGACGGTCTGCTGCACATCAGCCAGATCGCCAACGAGCGCGTCAATGCGGTCGCCGACTACCTGAAAGAAGGTCAGCAAGTGCGCGTCAAGGTACTTGAAACCGATGACCGTGGCCGCCTGAAACTGTCGATGAAGGCTGCGCAGGCTGATGAAGCCGGCGAAGCTGCACCGGCATCGGCTGGGCCAGCTGCTTAAGCAGATCCAGCTTAGTTGGGGATGTGAAAAAGCCCGGGATGCGCAAGCATCCCGGGCTTTTTTTTACCCGAAAAAAAGGCCGCCGGAGAATGATCTTCTACGGCGGCTTTTTCAAATCACGCAAATCGTAGGGTGGAAAAGCGCAGCCCTTGCAGGGCGCATATCCGCTTGCAAGCGGATATCGTTCCGCAGGCAGATGGCATGCCATCTGAAACCCCTGCTACACCCTTCCACCGTTCTACTGACTTCGATCTTAGTCAAACACAGGCGATGCCACACCCAGAATCTTGTGCAATTTCGGCGACGTGGTGGTGTACTGCATATGGATTTTCTTCTCGGGGAAGATGTATGGCGCAGCGCCAAATGCCGCCAGTGCAGCTTCATGGAAGCCCGACAGGATCAGCTTTTTCTTGCCCGGATAGGTGTTGATATCGCCGACCGCAAAGATGCCTGGAACATTGGTTTCGAATTTCTCGGTATCGACCACTTTCAATTGCTTGCGCTCGATATCCAGGCCCCACTCGGCGATCGGGCCGAGTTTTGGCGACAGACCGAAGAACACCAGCAGGGTATCCAGCGGCAGCCGGCGGGTGACGCCGTCCGGGGCCGTGACCTTGATTTCGCTCAGCTTGTCGTCTTTGACTTCATGGCCGGTCACCTGGCCGATCAACAGCTGCATTTCGTAGGCGTCGCACAATTCCTTCATCTTGGCGACCGAGGCCGGCGCAGCGCGGAAGTCTTCGCGACGATGTAGCAGGACCACGGATTCCGCTTTGCCGACCAGATTCAGCGCCCAGTCCAGCGCCGAATCGCCGCCGCCGCAAATCACCAGATTCTTGCCGTGGAATTGGACCGGATCCTTGACCCGGTAAAACAATTGCGAATTGTCGAAGCGCTCAATGCCGTCAACCTTCAGCGTGCGCGGCTGGAACGAACCGACGCCGGCGGCGATAAAGATGGTCTTGGTAATGAAGCGGGTACCGGCCGAGGTTTCCAGGTCGAAGCGGTTATCTTCGCGGCGCGCGACCAGCGTGACCTCCTGGCCCAGGTGGAAAGTAGGCTCGAACGGTTCGATCTGCTTCAGCAGATTGTCGGTCAGCTCCTGGCCGGTGCAGACCGGTACCGCCGGGATGTCGTAAATTGGCTTGTCCGGGTAGAGCTCGACGCATTGGCCGCCGACTACCGGCAGCGAGTCGATCACGTGCGCCTTGATTTCCAGCAGGCCGAGTTCAAACACCTGAAACAGGCCGACCGGACCGGCGCCGATGATGACGGCATCCGCCTCAATCGGGAGTGCGTTGTTGATCGAGTTGGGTACTGCATCAATTTGGGCGTTGGTATCCATACGACTATCTGATTCCTGTTTCAGTTGGTCCCCCAAAGCGCCGCGGCAGTGCTGACTGCGACGGCGATTGGCATTGAGTATTTGGCGATTTTCTGGCCTGGCTGCGAACGAATTGCGCTCATGGCTGGGGGTGTAAAGGCTAGAGGCGATCCAGGCAAAGCGCTGGCACTAGCTGCTGCCGCTACCGAGGCAAGACGATCCCGGTAGCGGGCCTGATGGATGTGTCGATTAGCGCTGCAAAAACTCCAGCTTTTCTTTCACATCTTTCCATTCTTCGGCTTCCGGCAACGGCGACACGGTCTTGGTGATCGACGGCCAGTGGCGCGACAAATCCGCATTCAGTTTGATGAATTGCTGTTGATCCGCAGGCACATCTTCTTCGGCGTAGATCGCGTTGACCGGGCATTCGGCGACGCACACTGCGCAATCGATGCATTCGTCCGGGTCGATCGACAGGAAATTCGGGCCCTGGCGGAAGCAATCAACCGGGCAAACATCCACGCAGTCCGTATAGCGGCAGCGGATGCAGGATTCGGTGACAACGTGGGTCATAACAACAGTCCTATCTGTAAAGAGTCTTGAGGCGGCTGATGGTGAGCCGCATTCGGCAGCAATGCGCTGCAAAGCCTTGTATTTTAAGGTAATTCTAAGTTTCCCACAAACAGCCGTTATATAGAATCCATATAAGTAAATGCGCAAATTGCATTTATCGGGAAGCGTTGGCCTTTACCCGAATTTACGCCGATCTGCGTGTGTTGCCGGCGCAAGCTCCCCTTGCGCAGCGTTGTCGAATTGGCTAATGTGTTCCTCTTTATTGCTACGGAATAATTATGTCATCTCATTCGGACGGCTCCACCAAGGCCATTTTTTATGCGCTCGGCGCTAACGGCGGCATTGCGCTGGCAAAGTTTGCCGCATCGCTATTGACCGGTTCCGGCGCCATGCTGGCGGAGGCGATCCACTCGCTGGCCGACTGCACCAACCAGATTTTTCTGCTGATCGGCTTGAAAGAAGCCAAAAAGCCGGCCGACCAATCGCATCCTATGGGCTATGCGCGGGTAGTTTATTTCTGGGCAATGATGGTGGCCTTGCTATTGTTCTTCGTCGGCGGCGCCTTTTCGGTGATGGAAGGTATTGAGCATCTCAAGCACCCGCAAGCTATCAGCAACCCGTGGGTGGCGCTTGGCGTGCTGGGGGTGTCGGTGCTGTTGGAGGCTTTTTCCCTGTACGGGGCGATGACCGAGATCCGCAAGATTGCAAACGGCAAATCGTTCATGCAATGGTTCCGTGAAACCCGGCAATCGGAATTGATGGTGGTGGCGGGCGAGGATATCGCGGCACTGGCTGGTCTGGCGCTGGCATTTCTGGCGGTGGTGATGACGGTGGTCACCGGCAATCCGCTGTGGGATGCGTGCGGAACGATTGCGGTCGGCGTGTTGTTGATGATCGTCGCAGTGATGGTGATTCGGGAAGTGAAAGCAATGGTGACCGGCGAGTCGGCCGCGCCCGAGGTCCATGCGGCGATCAAGCAACACATCGAAGCGCATCCGGCAGTCGACAGCATCAGGAACATGATTTCGATGCAGTGGGGCGAGCAGGTGATGATCGCGGTGCAAGCCGTGATGCGGCCGCAGCCTTCGGATGTGGCGCTGGTGGATGCGATCAACCTGATTGAGGCCGGCATACAAGCCAAGTGGCCGCAGGTGCGCTGGTGCTTCTTTGAGCCGGATCATGCGCTGTCGGAGGGGGACGAGCCGCAGCCGGCCGGGATCGCCAAGGCCTGATCAGTTTGACGGGCCGGTCGCCAACCAAAGATCTTTACGCCTCGGCACAGAACCATGCTCAATTGCACGCTTGCCGGCATTTCATTTAATAAGGAACATTTTCATGAGCAAATGCTCGTCCCAATTTCTTCACGCAGCATTGGTTGTTGCCGCTGGCTTGACCGTCATGCCTGTATCGGCCGTCGAATCGAACCCCCGCACTGCAAGAAGTATGACAGCCGGTTCGTCTGCGGCTGATGCCTTTAACGCTTTGCCGCCAGAGGTGCGCAGGGATTTGTTGATACAACAAGCCAGAGAGTCTGCGCAGAATGACGCTGGGAAGGGGCAAAGCCGGCTGACAACGAGTCATTGCAGTGAGCTCAAGCGGGAAATCAACCGCGCCACAGACCCCATGCCGAGAATGTCGGGAAGTTATCCCGGGGGCGCGTTGTTGAATGGAGCTGGAGCTTCCTGGGACGGTAGCAAGCGTGGGGGTTCTGAATCTCGAAGCACCGTAGTGCTGACCCCCGAGGGGGTGCCGGTTTTTCGCGAGCGTAATCAAAACAGCGGCACGAGCCTGCTTGATATCCTATCGTTACGCACCTCACGCAGTACGCTGGAAGAACGTTATCGCAGCGACTGTCGGCAATAATGCGGTGGAGCTATAAGAGGGAGGGGCTGTAAGATTTAACGCTATTTCAGATCCGCCGTCACTCCTCAAAACGCATTCGCTCATAGCCCTCGCACAGACGCTAATACACTGGATCTTTAATAGTTTATTGAACTTGTTTGCGGAGCAGGACACTAGATTGCATGATCATTGTTTCGCTTCTCGACAACTTTTGAAAGCCACCATTGCATAAAAAAATACTCCCTATCCTGCTAGCCTTCCTCCCCATCGCGGCGCAGGCCGCAGAACTTGACGGCAGCCAGCTGTCGGTTTGGTGGGGCGTGCCGTTCATCGGTTTGCTGTTGTCGATTGCGGTCGGACCGTTGCTGATGCCGGCCTTCTGGCATCACCACTACGGCAAGATCGCCGTAGCCTGGTCGCTGGCTTTCTTGATTCCCTGTGCGATATGGTATGGCGTGCCGACGGCGGCGGCCGGCGTGGTGCACGCATTTGCGGCGGAGTATTTTCCGTTCATTATTTTGCTGGCGGCGCTGTTCGTGGTGGCGGGCGGGATCTGCCTGCGCGGCAACCTGCATGGCACGCCGGCGTTGAATACCGGCTTGTTGGCGCTGGGTGCGGTGCTGGCCAGCCTGATGGGAACTACCGGCGCGTCGATGCTGCTGATCCGGCCGCTGATCCGCGCCAACGATAATCGCAAACACTCGGTACACATTGTCGTCTTCTTCATTTTCCTGGTGGCGAATGCGGGCGGCGCTTTGACCCCGCTCGGCGATCCGCCGTTGTTCCTTGGCTTTTTGCAAGGCGTTGAATTTTCCTGGACTCTCAAGAATATTTTCTGGGAAACCATGTTCATGTGGGCTTCCCTGCTAGTGATTTTTTATTTCCTCGACCGCCACTATTACCATAATCGCGAAGAAGAATTTCCACCCGCAATGGATCCGACGCCGGACGACGCCAGGCTGCGTTTCGAAGGCAAGTTCAATTTCATCCTGCTGGCAATTGTAGTGGTGCTGGTGCTGATGAGCGGGCTGTGGAAATCCGGCATTAGTTACAACATCTACGGCACAGTGGTCGAATTGCAGAATTTGCTGCGTGACGGTTTGTTGATTGTGGTGATCCTGGCCTCGCTTTGGCTGACGCCGAAAATCGCGCGCGAAGGCAATAACTTTAGCTGGGAGGCGATCCTGGAAGTGGCGAAACTGTTTGCCGGCATCTTCATCACCATTGCACCGGTGATCGCGATGCTGCGCGCCGGCGAGAACGGCGCTTTCGGGATGGTGGTGCGGGCCGTGACCGGCGCCGATGGCCAGCCCAACAATATGATGTACTTCTGGGCCACCGGCATCCTGTCGTCTTTCCTCGACAACGCACCGACTTACCTGGTGTTCTTCAATACCGCTTCCGGCGATGCGGTGGAACTGATGACCAAGCTGGGAGCGACATTGGCGGCGATTTCCTGCGGTGCGGTATTCATGGGCGCCAATAGTTACATCGGCAATGCCCCCAACCTGATGGTGAAGGCCATCGCTGAAGAGCGCGGCATCCGCATGCCGTCCTTCTTCGGCTATATGGCCTGGGCTTGCGTGGTGCTATTGCCGTTGTTTGCAGTGATGAGCTTGATTTTCTTCCGTTGAGGAGCTAGTGTCCTGAGTCGTTAATTCGTTGAAGAATTAAATATGTCGAAATCGGCTCGAGACAAGGAACAAAGCACAGCAAGGCTGGAGCCTTGCGCGCATTTGTGACGCCGTATCGGGGCGATTCTCGGCATATTTGTTCAACGAATTAGTAACTCAGGACACTAGTTATGAAACCAAAGATATTGATGGCGCGGGCGGTGTTCCCGGAAGTGATTGCGCGTTTGCAGCAGCACTTCGAGGTGGAGTCGAATCAGGATGATCGCATCTTCAGCGCGGCCGAACTGGCTGAGAAATTGCGTGATAAGGATGGCGTGATTGCCACTGCCAGCGAACGCATTTCGGCTGAATTGCTGAGCGCCTGTCCGCGCCTGAAAGCGGTGTGCAATCAGGCGGTCGGCTATAACAATATCGACGTCGCCGCCGCCACGCTAGCAGGCGTGATGGTGACCAATACGCCGGACGTGCTGAACGAAACTACCGCCGATTTCGGCTGGGCGCTGTTGATGGCGACTGCGCGCCGGGTCACTGAAGCGGAGCACTGGCTGCGTGCCGGCCACTGGAAGCAGTGGCGCTACGACAGCTTCCTGGGCGCCGATGTGCACGGCGCGACCTTGGGGATCGTCGGCATGGGACGGATCGGTCAGGCGATTGCCCGGCGTTCGCTGGGCTTCGACATGCAGGTGCTGTATCACAACCGTTCGCGGCTGGCGCCGGAGCTGGAAGCGCGAGCCAATAACGCCCGTTACGTCGGTAAGGAGCAGTTGTTGCGCGAGGCCGATCACGTGATCATGGTGCTGCCGTACTCGACTGAATCGCATCACACCATCGGTGCGACGGAGTTGGGATGGATGAAGCCGGGCGCCACGCTGGTCAATCTGGCACGCGGCGGCATTGTCGACGATGCGGCGTTGATCGCAGCCTTGCGCGCCAAGAAAATTGCGGCGGCCGGGCTGGATGTGTTCGAGAACGAACCGGCGCTGCATCCGGATTTTTTAACGCTGTCGAATGTGGTGCTGACGCCGCACATCGCGAGTGCATCCGAGCCGACGCGGCGGGCGATGGCAGATTGTGCAGCCGATAATCTGCTGGCAGCCTTGTTGCCGGAAAAAGAGGGTGTATTACCACCGAACCTGCTGAATCCCGAGGTTCGGCGCAAGGGATGATGAGGTCATCCCGGAAAATAATCTACAGCTGTCAAGGAGAGCGCGGACCGGAATCCGTTCCATGATCCGCGCCTCGCTTGGCGTCAAATTTCTCAGCCCTTCAAGCCCTCAACCAGATCAATGTATTGTTGCTGGGCTTGTTCTTGCGAAGTGCCTTTCAGTTCGTTCCAGGCATCCCATTTGGCACGGTTGATAAAATCGGTCATGCCAGGGCGATCGCCCTGGGCGTCGCCGCCGCTGCCTTGTTTAAACAGCGCATACATTTTCAACATGGTCGTGTTGTCGGGACGTTCGGATAGCGTTTTGGAATCGATTTGGGCTTGTTCGAATTGAGCTTGCAGGGTCATAAGAGTCTCGTAAAAAAATGTGAATGGAAAAGCGGGGCAGGGCGCGGGCTATTGATCGGTGACCGCGTCGACTACAGCACCGCCAGCTTTGACGGTGCCCGAAACCACGGTGCTGGCAACGCCAACGGCGGCACTGCCGACGCTGACGCCGGCGCCGACCACCGAGGTGGCGACGCTCACCGCCGTGCAGCCGCTGAGCAATAGCGTCGTCGCCAAGAGTGCAGCGGCAACGCGTCGCACGCCGGCAAAATCGAGAGAGCTGGGTTTTATCATCGGGCGCTTAAATGTGAGGCGAGGAGTGCTTACACGCCCAGCAGTTCTACTTCAAAAATCAGCGTTGCGTTGGGTGGAATCACGCCGCCTGCGCCGCGCGGACCATAGCCCAGTGCCGCTGGGATAATCAGCTTGCGTACGCCGCCGATTTTCATGCCTTGCACGCCTTCATCCCAACCCTTGATGACATGACCGGCGCCCAGCGGAAATTCAAACGGGTCGCCGCGATCTTTGCTGGAATCGAATTTTTTGCCGGCGCTGCCGTCAGGATTTTGCAACCAGCCGGTGTAATGCACGGTCACATGATTCCCTGCTTTTGCTTCAGCGCCGTCGCCGACGGTGATCTCTTCGTATTGCAGGCCCGAAACAGTAGTGGTGGTGGTCATCATTTTCCTTTTTTAGGTGGTTAATATCGGTCGCAGTGTAAACCAAAAATTGAGCGCTAGCCCGTGCCGCAAAGCAATTGTCAGCAATGCTTGCGATGGATTCGAGAAATCCCATTTAAATTTATGAGGGCGATTCATGCGCGGTAAAATAGCCTTCCTCGCATTTCAACCTTCAGAGTATTGCCATGTCCGTTTTTGTCCGTCGTTCCCTCCTAGTTGCCTGCGGTCTATTCACCGCTTTCTCCGCCTATGCGGCAGCCCCTGTCGCTGCAACCACGACAGCCGCTAATGTCGTAGTGGTGCTGAATTCTCGCGATGCCACCATCAGTCTGCTGGATCAGGCAACTTACAAGGAAATCAGTACATTTCCTGTTGGTAAGGAACCGCACCACCTGATGCCGACCCCGGATAACAAATCCTTGATCGTGGCCGCCGCCACCGGCGATTCGCTGTATTTCCTCGACCCCAAGACAGGCCAGATTCAAAGCCAGGTAAAGGACATCGTCGACCCTTATCAAATCGGCTTTTCACCGAACCAGAAATGGTTCATCACGACCGGCTTGCGTCTCGATCGGATTGATATTTATGGTTACGACGGCAAGAATCTGAAACTGGCCAAACGCCTGCCGCTACCGGCCATGCCGAGCCATATGGCGTTTAGCGCCGATAGCGCGCTGGCTTTCATCACCCTGCAAGGCAGCGATGAAATCGCCGCGGTCGATATGGCAACCCAGAAAGTCAAATGGATCATGCCTATCGGCAAGCAGCCGGCCGGCATCTATATGACGCCGGACAACAAGTATTTGCTGGTTGGCGTGATGGGCAGCGACTATGTCGCCGTGGTCGACTGGCGCACCCAGAAGATCGTCAAGAAAATCAAGACCGGCGACGGCGCCCACAATTTCCGTCCGCAAGGCGACAAGCGCCACGTGTTCGTCTCGAATCGCGTGGCTGGCAGCATCAATATCCTTGACCTGAATACGCTGGAAAGCGTCGGCAGCTTCAACATCCCGGGCGGCCCGGATTGCATGGAAATCACCGCCGATGGCAAAACCATGTGGGTGACGCAACGCTGGCTGAAGAAGGTTTCGGTAGTCGATCTTGCCAGCCGCAAAGTGATTACGACGATCCCGGTCGGCCGCTCGCCGCATGGCATTTATTTTAATAATCGCGCTCCCGAGTTGTAATATGCGGCCATTTTCCGCAAGCAAACGCGGCCTGCTTGCGGCAGCCGCCATGGTGGCTGCCGCGACAGCCATGCCAAGCACACTGGCGCTGGCGCAACCCGTAGCGCAGACTGCCAAGGCATGCAAAGGCACGCTGTACCTGACTTTCGATACCGGCAGCCAGTCGCAGGCCGAATACATCGCCCAAACCCTGAAACGTCATCACATCAAGGCCACTTTCTTCATGGCCAACGAAAAGACCGTGAATGGCGATTACACGCTCGATCCATCCTGGGCGCCTTATTGGAAATCGCTGGTGGCCGACGGCCATGCGTTCGGCAGCCATACCTTCGATCATGTATACGCCAAACGCGATCTGGCCGGCGGCAAAATCGAGATGAAGCCGCAGTTCGGCGCTAACGCCGGCCAGTTGCTGGCGTGGACGCCGCAGCAATACTGCGACGAAATCAAGCGAGTCGAGCAACGCTTTCATATGCTGACCGGTGCTCATCTCGACCCGTTCTGGCGGGCGCCGGGCGGTCATTTGACGCCGCATACGCTGGCCGCGGGAGAAGCCTGCGGTTACAGGCACGTGGCCTGGGCCGAAGCCGGGTTTACCGGCGATGAATTGCCCAGTGAGAAATGGCCGAACAAGTTGCTGCTGGAACGCACGCTAAAGAATTTGAAGGATGGCGATATCGTCATGGCGCATCTGGGTATCTGGTCGCGCAAAGATCCATGGGCGCCGGCGGTATTGGAACCCTTGATCAGCGGCCTGGAGCAAAAAGGCTTCTGCTTCGCCACCTTGCGCGAACATCCTGCTTATCGGGGCAGTCTCAAAGGCCCGCTTAAACAAGACAGCACATCATGATCGACACCTTGGTAAATTTGTTTTCGACCGTTCAAGCCTGGCTGTTCCAGGCGGTGGTGCAGCCATTCCTGTTCAATATCGGATTCAGCGACTATCTGGAAGACGTGTTCGACGGCACCGAATGGTTCCTGATCGGGGTTTGTGAGTTGATCGTGTTGTTCCTCATCCTGCGGCCATTGGAGGCGTGGATTCCAGTCCATCCGATCACCGACAAGCGCGCGCGCTGGAACGATTTCACCTATACCGTGCTGCATCGCCTGGGGGCATTCTCGATACTGGTGTTTTTCCTGATCGACCCATTGACCGCGAAGATGACCGAACTGCTGCATCTGCAAGGCGTCAATCCGTTCAACCTGGAAAATCTGCTGCCCGGCATCACCGACCGGCCGCTGATCACCTTCCTGGTGTATCTGGTGGTGCTGGATCTGTGCGAATACTGGTATCACCGTGCGCAGCACGGCTTTAATTGGATGTGGGGCTTGCACAGCCTGCATCACAGCCAGCAAAACATGAATCTGTGGAGCGACGATCGCAATCATTTGCTGGATGACATGATTCATGACGTCGTGATGGCGCTGGTGGCGTTGGTCATCGGGGTCGAGCCATCGCAATACGTGTTGCTGGTGTCGGCCACGCGCATGTTGCAAAGTCTGCAGCATGCCAATGTGCGGATCCATTTCGGCAAGCTGGGCGACGCATTGATCGTGTCGCCGCGCTACCACCGCTGGCATCACGCGATCGGGATCGGTCACGAAAGCAAAGGCAAGGGCACGCTTGGCGGCCACAATTTCGGGGTCCTGTTTTCGTTCTGGGACGTGCTGTTTGGCACTGCTCATTTCGGTAAAACCTTTGAGCACACCGGGGTGCGCGATCAATTGCCGGCACCGCACGGCAAAGCGCGCGACTATGGCCGCGGCTTCTGGTCGCAGCAATGGCTGGGACTGAAGCGAATGGTCGAATTTGCCAGAAAGCCTTCCCGCTGATGCGCCCGGTGCTGGTGGCGTTCGGCCGGGCTCTGTTGTCGCTGCTGCATTTCCGCGTGCTGATGCTGACCCTGTTGCCATTTTTGTTAGCTATCCTGGTCTGGGGACTGGCATTGTGGTGGGGCTTGCAACCGATCATCGACTGGCTGCAAAAGAATTATTTTGCGGCAAACGACGGCATCGGGCTGGCCAACTATATCCCTGCCTGGCTCGGCTTGGGCGCGCTGAAAACAGTCATCATCCCGTGGCTGGCGTTGTGGGCGCTGCTGCCGCTGATGATCCTGACCGCCTTGCTGTTCGTCGGCGCGTTTGCGTTGCCGGCGATTGCGCGGTATGTCGGCCGCCGCCATTTTCCCGCTCTGGAACAGCGCAAGGGCGGCTCGCTGATCGGCAGCGCGTGGACCTCGTTTTCGGCATTCATGCTGTTTTGCCTGCTGTGGGTGGTGACTCTGCCCTTATGGCTGATTCCGCCGTTTGCACTGCTGATCCCGTTGGTGTTGTGGGGCTGGCTAACCTATCGCGTGTTTGCCTATGAAGCGCTGGCGGCACATGCGGATAAGCATGAATTACGGGCGCTGCTGCGGATTCATCGCTGGCCCTTGCTGGTGATCGGCATTGTCACCGGCGCCTTGGGGGCGGCGCCGACCATCATATGGCTGGGCGGCGCGCTGTGGCTGGTGGTCTTTCCGCTACTGGCGGCGGGATCAATCTGGTTGTATGTATTGGTGTTCGTGTTTACCGGATTGTGGTTTGAATATTACTGCCTGCAAGCGCTGGCTAAATATCGGGCCGCGAACCAGGCCGCGGCAATGCTGGCTGAGAGCGACGGATCGCATGCAATTCAGTTGCCTGATGGTAAAAATATGGATTCGCTGTAATATCCGGCATAGTTTTTCTTGGTTATATGTTTGTAGTTATCGACTATTTCATTTCACTACATTATTAGCGCAACCATAAATCTCATGGCTATCGGACTTATCATCATCGGCGACGAAATCTTGTCTGGCAGACGGGTCGACAAGCATTTTCCGAAAATCCTGGAAATGCTGACGGAACGCGGCTTGAGCTTAAGCTGGGCAGAATACGTCGGCGACGATCCGGCCCGCATCACGGCCACCCTCAAGCGCACGTTTGCCAGCGACGACATTGTGTTTTGTACCGGCGGCATCGGCGCCACGCCGGACGACCATACCCGCCAGTGCGCGGCGGCGGCGCTGGGCGTGCCGCTGGTGTTGCATCCGGAAGCCCGCGAAAAAATCCGCGAGCGGATTGCCGATACCGCCCGCGAAGCGGGGGCGCAAGTTGATTTCGATACGCCCGATAACCTGCATCGACTGAAGATGGGCGAATTTCCGCAAGGCGCCGCCATCATCCCCAATCCGTATAACAAGATTCCGGGCTTCTCGATCCGTCATCCAGGGCAGGGGGCGCATCACTTTGCGCCTGGCTTCCCGGTGATGGCATGGCCGATGTTTGCCTGGGTGCTGGACACCTATTACGCCGACCTGTTCCACCGCAACCCGCAGCTGGAACAATCGGTGCTGGTGTTCGAGGCGATGGAATCGACCTTGACGCCGTTGATGGAAGCGATCGAGGCCGAATTTCCATTGGTCAAAGTGTTCAGCTTGCCGCACGTCGGCGATGCCAACACGCGCCGCCATATCGATCTCGGCGTCAAGGGAGAGCCAATCCAGAGCGCGGCTGCATTCAAGAAATTGCTGTCCGGCCTGGATAGGCTGCAAGCAGAGTATCGGCCGGCGTAGTTTGCGTCCGGCCTGATGCGTTGTTCATTCACCGCTCATTCACTGCTCATTGACTGTTTAATCACGAAGTTACCAATAACAACCATTTGCGTTTGCAGCCAGTTGTCCGTTGCAGCGCACTTCTATTTGATTGATATCCCATGTTCGGTTTTCTATTCAAGCGTTCCGCTAAGCCTGCTGTGCAGCCAAATGCTACTGATGTTGCCCCTCAAACCGCGCTTCGGGCCGAGGCCAAGCAAGCGGTGGATCAGGCCAGGCAGCAAGCGCTGCTGCACGCTGAAGCATTGACCGATGAAGCCGGCGCCGTCAGTTTCATCCTGCAATCCGGTTTTGCCGATGCCCGCTTGCGGGCGGCGCAATGGGTGCAAAGCCGGGCAGCGCTTGAGCAGGTATTGCAGGCCAGCCGCAACATCGACCGGCGCGTCGCCAAACTGATGCAGGCGCGGCTGGATGCCGTGCAGCAGCAGGAGCAGGTCGCGCAAAAGGCCGAGGCATGCGTGGCGCTAGCCCGGTGCTTGCTGCAGGAACAGCTATTGATGTCGAATCATGTGGCGGACCTGGATCGGGCCTGGGAATCCAAAGATGTGCCGCATGCGTTGCAACAGCAATTCACGCAATTGCGCACGGCATTGGCCGAACGCTTGACCGCGCAAGCAAGTTTGCAGCGGACTGCGATGGGATTGCTGGCCAGCGTGCGCGATTTGCACCAGCAAATGCATGCGCAAGCAGGCGCCGATAATGCGCAGTTCGCGCTGCAACTGGATGCGCTGGAAGCGCAGATGGCGGCCTGTTCGAGTCATGCGGAAGCGCCAAACTTGCCGAAATATCTGGCGACCGACTTCGCACAGGAAATCCAAGCCGTGCGCAAGCTGCTGCTGAGTCTGCAGCAGCACCAGCATGCGTTGCAGGCGCGCCACGATTTGCTGCTGCAATGGGAAGCGTCGAACCCGGATGCGAATTTGGAAATATCTGTCGATAGCTTGAAATCCGCCTGGCGCAAATTGCCCGCACTGCCGCCCGAATTGCAGGACGCTGCACTGGAGCAGCGCTATCAGGCCTTGCTGCAAAAATATACGGTGGTCAGCAAACCCAAGAAGGAGCCGGCGCCGCCAGCCTCGACCTCAGCGACAGAACCGCAGCAACCCATTTCGGAGGCATTGGATGGCCTCGAAAAAGCGCTGGAGGATGGTTCGTTACAGGTTGCGGTGGACTTTGACAAGACATTGCGGGCGATGGATTTCAAAACGCAAAAGCCGACCGCGGCGCAAACCGCGCGCTTGACCCAGGCGCGCAGCGAACTGGGGCGTTTGCAGGATTGGGCGCGTTGGGGCGGCAACATTTCGCGCGAGGAGTTGATGAAGGCGGCGCAGGAGTTGCCGGCGCAGGCCTTGCCGCCGGTCGAGCTGGCAAAGAAAATCGGCAGCTTGCGCGCGCGCTGGAAATCGCTGGATGCTTCCGCCGGATCGGCGCCGAGAGCATTGTGGGAAGGGTTTGATGCCGCTTGCACCACCGCCCACGAAGCGGTGATCGAGCATCGCCGGAAAATGGCTGAGCAACGTCAAGCCAATCAGGTTCACGCGCAAGAGCTGATCGACCTGATCCGGCAGTATGCCGAAGTTGCGCTGCAAGCCGAGCCGAGCCCGGACTGGAAAGCCATCCTGAAATTCTGCCGGAAAAAGCAAATGTCATGGGCCAAGCTGGGGCCGGTCAATCACAGCCAAAGAAAACCGCTCGAAGCGGCATACAAGGCTGCGATGCAGCTGTTGCTGGCGCCGCTGGAGGTGCAGCAACAGATCGAAAAGAATCTTCGTGAGCAATTGATTGCGGCGGTTGAAGCATTGTCCGTCAGTCAGCGCGATACCGAGGAGCGCTTGCGCGAATTGCTGCAACGTTGGACCGACAATGCCAAACGGCTGCCTTTGCCGCGTGAGGATGAAATACCGCTTTGGGATCGTTTTAGCAGCGCTTACGAGCTGAAATTCGCACAGCGCAAAGAAGTCACTTCCAGTGCCGATGCCGGACGCCGCGACAATTTGCGTTTGAAAGAAGAGTTGTGCGCGCTGCTGGAAGTCGCAGTGAGCCAGCCGGAAGCCGGATTGCCCAAGCTTTTGCAACAGGCGCAATTGGACTGGAATCGTTACGGGCAAGTGCCGCGTGCCGCCGAAGCGCAGATTGAAGCGCGCTATCGCTCGGCTGCAACGGCTTTACAAACCAAGCTGGATCAGAGCCTGCGTATTGCTGCAGAAGCTCAAAGCAACGCCTTGCGCGACAAGCTGATTCTTTGCCAAAAAGTTGAGGCCCTGGCTGCCGTCGAGACTATTGGGGAAGCCTCGCAGGACTGGCGCGACCGCTGGCAGGCCTTGTCCGCGCTGGCGCCGCCGTTTGAGAAAATCATGACGGCGCGTTTCGGCCGCGCGCTGCACCAGGATGGCAACTATCTCGCCATGCTTGAAAATAATCGCGAATTCCTGTTACAGGAACTGCTGCGTGCTGAAATCCTGGCCGGCATCGATAGTCCGCCGGCGCTGGCGCGCGAACGCCTGCAATTGCAGGTCGAAGTGCTGCAAACCTCGTTGAAGGCCGGCCCGACGACGCCGAATGCGGAACAGCAGTTAGTGCGGCTGTGCGAACTGCCGGCGCAGATGGATGAGGCAACGCTGCAGCGTTTGCTGCAATTGGTTGCGGTGCTCAAGGCCGGCAAGCGCTGACAGCGGTCAGCGCTAAAAACCTGCTGGGCATCTCAAAAAAACAGCTGAAGCGGACATAAAAAATGCCCCGGACTATCCGGGGCAAAGAAACGATACCCATACTGTGGAGAGGAGACCTGGGTATCGAGGGGGATTTCAAACTAGGTGAACGTCGTCGGAACTATTGCTGTAAAGGCTTTTACTTCTTGACCGGACGCTCAGCCGATTTGCTGGCAGCCAGCGTGAACTGATCGACGGCGCTGTTGACGTTGCTTTCGATTACTTCGACCGCTTGCTTGGTGCTTTTGGCGATCTGTTCGTAACCGGCGTTGGCATTGCCGATCGCGGACTTGACGAAGGCGACTGCGCCTTCAGTGCCAGGAGGCGCATTTTTGGAGGCTTGTTCGACGAAGTCGATGATTTTGCGTTTTGTTTCAGCAGCCTGCGCTTCCGCAGCCTTGGTCAGGTCGGCGTGAGTGCTGGTGGCGATGCTGGCCAAATGGCGGCCATAAGCAATGGCTTTTTCAGTGTTCGGCTGCGCTTGCGCAACGCTGAGCGAGAAAAATTCTTGCAAGTCTTTAGCTGCCAGCAATTTCTTTGTGGCTGCTTGAGAGTCTTCCAGCGAAGCCTTGGCTGCAGTGAGGTTCAGGTCGATCAGCTTTTCAACGCCGGCAAATGCCTTGGTCGTGAAATCAGTGTACAGCGCCAGATTGGCTTCAAAATTTGCTTTGGCAGCAGCTGAGAATTGTTCTGCAACGGTAGACATGGCTTCTCCTGGAAGATTGTAGGTTATACAAAACGGCGTCGATAGGCGGCTATAGGTAGCCTCGGTTGCTGGCAGCAAATACTTAAATCAAGGAAATTGTGCGGCGCAACAAATCCATTGTAGATCGTTCAATTCCCCTGTCAAGAATTTTTTGTGCGTTGCAATAGAAATTCTTCAAATATAGGAATTTACTTAATGTCGAATGAGAGATTACTTATCGTGACCGGCAATGATGTAAAGGCGCTGGCGCATAATCCGCAGTATATCGGTGCTGTCGCCAATGGCACCCTGTCAAGTACTGCGAAAAAGGTCGACGGTCTCCGTTGCGGCCAGTCGCACTCAAGCTGCAAGCGCCGGTTCGGCACGTTCCGGCCTGCATCAACCTCTCAAATCGGATAAGCCATGCGTTCAGCAAGTAATTCACCAAGCGCTTTCGCCGGCGCTTCAACCGCACCCAATCGTTTGCTGGCGGCGATGCCGCTGCTGTTCGTGGTGATCTGGAGTACCGGTTTTATCGTTGCCAAGTTCGGCTTGCCCTATGCGCCGCCGCTGACCTTCCTGCTGCTGCGATTCGTCGGCGTATTGCTGGTGTTGGTGCCTATCGTGTTGCTGATGCGGGCACCCTGGCCGCTCGGCCAGATACGGCATATCGCGGTCGCCGGCGTCCTGTTGCAAGCCGGTTACCTGGCTGGCGTCTGGTGCGCGATCAAGCTCGGCATGCCGGCTGGGGTGTCGGCGCTGATCGTCGGCATGCAGCCGATCCTGACCGCGTTTGCCGCACCGTTGATCGGCGAGTCGGTCAAGCCGCGCCAATGGCTCGGCCTATTGTTCGGCATCTGCGGGGTGGGTCTTGTGGTGGCCGCCAAGATCAGCTTGATCGGCTTGTCCTGGCAAAGCATCGCACTGTGCGTCCTGGGCTTGCTGTCGATTACGCTTGGCACCCTGTATCAGAAGCGTAATTGCGCCCATTTCGATCTGCGTACCGGCACCATCATCCAGTTTTCCGCTTCGATTGTCGTGCTGCTGCCGTTCGCCATTTTTTATGAGCACTTGGGGCCAACGCTGGACACAGTCCAATGGACGCCGCGTTTTGTCGGCGCCTTGCTATGGTCGATCCTGGCATTGTCGATAGGCGCGATTTTCCTGCTGTTCGCTTTGATCCGCAAAAGCGCCGCAACCCGGGTCACCAGCTTGCTGTACCTGACGCCGCCAACCACAGCGTTGATGGCCTGGATGATATTCGGCGAGGCGTTCAGCCTGCTGGGCATGATAGGCATGCTGGTTGCGGTACTGGGCGTGGCTTTTGTCGTGAAGAAATAGCTAGGCCGGCAGCAGCACGACCAGCTTCAATTCGGGTCGATTGGCGACGCGCAAATTGACCTGCTGATACGACAACTGGCCGAGCGTTGGATGATTGAAGCGGCGCTCGCCGCCTTCTTTTTCTATGACGTCGTGTGAATTCCACGCGCGTTTGAAGGCGGCGCTATTTGTGCAGAGGCGCGTCACCAGTTCGGCGATTTGCGGCTCGTCCAGAAGCAAGCCGCAATCGGCCCGGAATTCGGCGACCAGACGGCGTGCGCGTTGTTCCCAGTCGCTGATGAGCGTCATCGCTTGCGGCGTGCAAAAAGTGTATTCCAGCAGGTTTTTCGGGCCGCTTTTTTGATCCAGCCAGCCGGCAAACAGGTTTCTCGCGGGACGATTCCATGCCACCGCATTCCAATAGCGATCCAGCAAATAGGCGGGCGTCTTGATATTGCTCGCGACAGCCAGAATCTCATCCGGAATTTCCTGCTGCAATATGTCTTGCTGGCTGGGATCTTTTTTACCTGACAACTCAAACAGGTAAGCGCGCTTGGCCGGCGACAGGCGCAAGGCCTCGGCGATTCGCGCCAATGCCGGCGCCGACACCGACACGGTGCGGCCTTGCTCGATCCAGGTGTACCAGGTGACGCTGATGTTGCATAACTGGGCCAGTTCCTCGCGCCGCAGGCCTGGCGTGCGGCGGCGAGAGCCGGCGCCCAGCCCCAGTTCTGCCGGCGACAATTGGAGGCGCTGGGTTTTGATGAATGCGCCCAATGCTTTGCGTCTGCTGGTTTGATCCATGGTTCGCCTTAGTTTTCTGTTATCAATAGTAATAGTATAAACACTAGTCTTGTAACAGGATAAATAATCACTAGACTGGTGCTTCATTGGCGCTTCGCCATTTCTGAGGAGAACCTGATGCACAACACACGCAATCACGATAAGGTGGTTTCCGAGCAATTCGGCAGCACCGCCGCGGCTTACTTGACCAGTACAGTCCATGCGCAGGGACAGGATTTGCAGCAGCTCGCCGCTTATGCGCAACAATTCCCGCAAGCCACGGTGCTGGACGTCGGCTGCGGCGGCGGCCATGTCAGTTTTGCGATGGCGCCGCACGCCGGCAAAGTAATCGCCTATGACCTGGCGAGCGAAATGCTGGAAGTAGTGCAAGGCGCTGCGCGCGAGCGCGGTCTGAATAATCTGGAAGTGCGGCAGGGCAGCGCTGACCGGTTGCCGTTCGCCGATGCCTCGTTCGACCTGGTATGCAGTCGCTTTAGTGCGCATCACTGGAAAAATTTGCCGCAGGCCTTGGCCGAGATGGCGCGCGTGCTGAAGCCGGGCGGCAAATGCATCGTGATCGACACGGCGTCGCCCGAAGATGTGCTGGCCGACACTTACTTGCAGTCCATCGAATTGCTGCGAGATAGCTCGCACGTGCGCAACCGTAGCGTTTCTGCATGGCATCAGTTGCTGGCGCAGGCAGGATTTACCCCCGTCAGCGACAAACAATGGAAATTGCCATTGCAATTCGATACCTGGGTGGCCAGAATGCGCACCCCGGCAGAGCGCGTGATCGCGATCAAATCACTGTGGGACAGCGCACCGGCAGAAGTGTCGGCATATTTTGATTTGCGGCAAGATTATTCTTTCTCAATCGACACGGTATTGCTTGAGGTTAATAAAAAAATATTATTTTAGAGCGAATGCCGGACCGGCTGGTTGTGACATAATTTAGGCTTCGAACCGACGGTCCGACATCGAAAATTGTTTAACGTAGTACGCTAACTGCCTAATTTTCTTGCGATTTATCGGGTATTTCCCTACACTTCGACAAAGTTATTGTTAGCCGAATTTTGGGATATTGGAGTTGTATATGGGCAAATCCGCGCTTGCTGCATTTTTATCATTGTTTCTTGCGCTTGCGATCGCGCCTGTAAGTTCTGGTTTTGCTCAAACACAACAAGAACCTGTTGAAAAGTCCGCAAAGAAGGCAACTGCCACTACCTCTCCCCATAAAAAAACTGCCGCCAACGCCGCTGGTAAAAAACGCCATGCGGCGTCTTCGCATGCGCGCAAGCAACGCAATGTTGCTTCGCTCGATAAAAATGAGAAGCTGGTCCGGAAAGTTGTGATGGTGCATGGCCGCCGCAAGGTGGTTTATCAGCGCGTTGCCCTTGCGCCAGTCGTGCCCGCGGTGCCTCCTGTCATGTCCGCCGGCGAGTTGGCAGGTTTGAATCTGACGCGCGATCCGCTAGCTTTGCGCTCTAGCGTCGCGCTAGTGCTGGATCAAAACAGTTCCGAGGTGTTGCTGGACAAAAATTCCCAAGTGGCATTGCCGATTGCGTCGCTGACCAAGCTGATGACCAGTCTGGTAGTGGTCGAGGCGAAGCAGGATATGAGTGAGGTGTTGAGCGTCACCGACGAAGACATCGACCGCGAAAAACACAGCAGTTCACGTTTGCGCGTCGGTTCGGAATTGACTCGCGCCGACATGCTGCATATCGCGCTGATGAGTTCCGAGAATCGCGCAGCATCAACACTCGGCCGTCACTATCCCGGCGGTTTGCCCGCATTTGTCGAAGCCATGAATGCAAAGGCCAAAGCGCTCGGCATGACGGACACCCATTACGTCGACAGCACCGGGCTGTCGCATCTCAATGTCGCCAGTGCACGCGATTTGTCCAAATTGGTGTTGGCCGCATATCAACACCCGGTCATCCGCCAGTATTCGACCGATCCGAAATACCTGGTCGAGCCGGGCGGGCGTCCGCTGCAATATTCCAACTCCAATCATCTGGTCGACAACCCGGGATGGCAGATCGGCTTGCAAAAGACCGGTTACATCAACGAAGCAGGACGTTGCCTGGTGATGCAAACCACGATTGAAGGGCGGCAGATCGTGATGGTGCTGCTTGATTCGCGCGGCAAGAATTCGCGTCAAGCCGACGCCGATCGCGTCCGCAAATGGCTGGCCGATTCGCATGCGCCGACTTTGACCAAGGTTAAGTTGGCCGACGGCCAGAGCTAACTAGCTTCCGGGATTTGCCGCCTGAGCGTGATCGCGGATTGCGTCGGGTATCAAAAAAGGGTTGGAATTTGTTCATCAAGTTATTGATGGATAAATTCCAACCCTTTTAGCTTGTGCGGCTGTTCCGAATGACGCGATGGATTCGAGGCGGGTAACGGCGGAAGGCGCTGCGCTTTTCCGCCCTACGCGACTGCAGCCGTCCGTAGGGCGGATGAGCGTAGCGTTATCCGCCATTGATGCGCCGTCTGCGGTGGATTCGAGGCGGGTAACGGCGGAAGGCGCTGCGCTTTTCCGCCCTACGCGACTGCAGTCGTCCGTAGGGCGGATGAGCATAGCGTTATCCGCCATTGATGCGCCGCCTGCGGTGGATTCGAGGCGGGTAACGGCGGAAGGGTGTAGCAGGGGTTTCAGATGGCATGCCATCTGCCTGCGGAACAGTATCTGCTTGCAAGCGGATACGCGCCCTGCAAGGGTTGCGCCTTTCCGCCCTACGCGACTGCAACTATCCGTAGGGCGGATGAGCGCAGCGTTATCCGCCATTGATGCGTCGCCCGCGGTACGGGGGCTTCATCGCCCCGCATTTTATTGCTGCGGGGTATATCCCAGCACGGCAGAAATCTGATTCGCCGTATTAACCAAATCTTCCACCCATTCTTCTTGCAGCCGATCGGCAGGGGCGGAAATCGACAATCCTGCAACCATTTTCCCCGAGTCATCGCGGATGCCTGCGGCCATGCAGCGCACGCCCAGCTCCAGCTCCTCATTGTCGCGCGCGTAGCCCAGGGCGCGCACCAGGCTCAACTCGCGTTCGAGCTTGCTGAGGTCGGTGATCGAGTTCTTGTTATGTCCCGCCAAGCCGGTCCGCGTCGCATAAGCGCGCACCATTTTCGGATCGTCGATGGACAGGAATAGTTTGCCGGTGGAGGTCAGGTGCAGCGGCGCCCGGCCGCCGATGGCGCGCACCACCTGCATGCCGGATCGTTCGGAAAATGCGCGATCGATATAGACGATTTCATCGCTTTGACGTACCGACAGATTCACCGTCTGATTGGTTTTGCGATGCAGCCCGCGCATGAAATCGAGCGCCGCTTCGCGCACATTGAGACGGCTTTTGACCACATTGCCCAATTCCAGCAAGCGCATGCCCAAGCGATAACTGCCTGGCTCGGAACGATCGACAAAGCGCTTCACCACCAGGTCGTTGAGAATCCGATGGGCAGTCGATGGATGCAGACCGGTGACCGCCGACAACTCCTTCAGACTGACCGGATCAGGGTATTGCGCCAACGTATCCAGCAGCGAAACCATGCGCTCGATTACCTGGATCGAAATTTTACTTGTGTCGTCGGTTGGGTCAGTTTTCATCGAAGTAATGGTGCATTGCAGTGGAGGTGTTTATATCATAATGTGAAAAATTGTGCTTTGGTATCGCTCTCGATTAGAGCCGTAATTCAAGCCGGCGCCACCGCCTGAAGCGCTAAATATCACAATGAAAATCCATTTCGCATGCTGCCGATCCGGGCTGTTAAAATTCGTCGGCGCAACCTTGCGCTTTTATCGAAGATCAGTACAGTATGAGCAAAAGAAACCAACCAAGGCAGTCGCAACAGCCCCCATCGCAGTCGCAGCAAGCACCCCAACGCATCAGCGAATTCAAAAGCACCAGCGGCTTCAAGCGGATTTTTTCCGCTTTTTTCTACTCGATCGAAGGTTTTAAATCGGCTTGGAAGAATGAGCACGCGTTCCGCCAGGAATTGGCGATCGTGATTCCCGGCATCATTGTTGCGTTGTTTTTGCCGGTGTCCTTGCTGCAAAAATTGATGCTGATTGCGGTCCTGGTCTGGATCATCATCATCGAGCTGATCAACTCGGCAATCGAGGCTGTGGTGGACCGGGTGTCGCTTGAACGCAACCCGCTTTCGAAGAACGCCAAAGACTTCGGCAGCGCCGCCGTACTGCTGACTTTCATGTTGGCAGTGGCAACCTGGGCCGTGATCCTGTTTCCTCTATTTAAATCCTGACAGCGCCCAATAAAAAACGCACGATCTGTTGGACAGGATCGTGCGTTGCGGCAATTTGCGGAAGCGAGCGCTTTGAGCCGGCTCTTAGAAGCGATAGCTGACGCCTACTCGCAACACAGGGTAAGCCTTGTAGTTGTGCACCTTGTCTTGCAAAGTCACATTCTCTGCATTGACGTCGCTGGCGAGCCGCGCACAGGTGGCGGCATCCGCGGTACAACCGCTATTGTTCAGGGAAGTGCGCGCACCGCCTTGGAACAAGACTCCCAGATCCGACGAAAAGCCCCAGCCCTTGTCTTTGGCAACCGCGTTGCCCCAGCCGATACCGACATACGGCGCGATCTTGCGGAAGTCGATCTTGCCGTCCACCTGGCCGGCGTTGGCGGCGCTGTAGGTGTTGCCATTGATGGTGTAAGTCCCGATCTGATTCGGTTTGGCGTTGGCGGTAATTTTGTTGTTGTTGTAGACCAGCCCGCTAGAGATGCGGAAGCCGTTGTCCATCGGGAACCAGTCCAGCAAGGCATCAAACGTATTCAAGTTCAATTTGAACTTGTAATCCAGGTCGCTGGTGCTGCCGTCGTACGAGTAGCTCAAATAATTCAGGCCGAAACGCGCGTTCAAACTCGACTGCACCGGAACGGTCACGTGGAAACCCATGCCGGTGGTGCCGAGATCGGCCGTGATGCCGACATCGCTTGCGTGCGCGGCGCCAGCCGCAAACCAAGCTGCGATCAAACCAAAAGCTGCGATAGTCTTTTTCATGTCTCTGTCAAAAATGGAATTGCCGAATATGGATGAAGTGCTTCAAAGTCATGATGAAATCGAAACGTCGTGCCCCTGTGAAGAAAAGTAATTCACAAGCATCTATAACGGCATCTAGCGCGAGAAATGTAGTCCGGTCACGAGTGACGGCAGCACTTATTTCGTCTCGTATTGTTTGCTGCAATTAACGGCTGCAATTAACTGTAAGTGACAGTAAAACTGATCGCGCCATTGGCCGAGCCGGGTTTGACCGTGTTGAGAGTTTGCCTGTAGCGCGCCCTGAATCTGGCGGTCACGTTGGCCGCTCCGCCGGTGCCGACGCTAAAAGAAGCGCCTGGCGCAATCGCATTGGTATTCGATCCCTCATTGCGGCTCAATTCGATAGCGACGCCTTGCGCCGCGCCTGAAGTGCTGGAGATCCTGTAGAAGCCTGTTTTGTTCGCATCGGCTTCGCCGGTTGAGGTGGCAAAGTTAATCGTGCCGACATTGCTGCAGCTGCTGAAGCTGACAGAGAAATTTTTCCATGGCCCTCCTTGATCGCCGGCAAACCCGCCGGCCGACATATTCCCGAGCGAAACTGACTGATCCCCGGTTGAGATGGCGCAAGTAGGTTGTGTGATGGTGTAGCTAGCGGTGAATCGGATTGCCGATGCTCCACCTCGTCCATCAGGTATGGAGACAACTCCTATCTCTGCATAATTTACGACTCCGGGATTTACCGCTTGCCCCCACTTGGATATTTGGAGTGCGTGTGTCGTGGACGGAATTTGCATATTGGCCTGCATCCGTAGTGTGGATTTCCAATTGACGTTATTGCTAGCGTGCAGTGAACCCCATGCACTTCCCATCTGAGGTGCGAAACGAATTCCGCGACCGAACCGCATGGAGTACATCGGAGAATCAAGGACCGGATCGGTTGGTCGCTGGCAGCGCCTGGTTATGGTTCCGCTGGTTTGACTTGATGTCGTGTATATCACCGCGCCACTGGGTGAGTCGTTGCTGATCGCCAAGTTGCCGAGATCGAAGTGCAGGTTTTGTTGTGCAGGTGTGAGCGAGCAGGCCGCATAAGATGGCGCTGTAGCAATAACAATAATTGTCGCCATCAGGCAACGCAGTCGAGAGACGCGGCGCTGGCATGAGGTCAAGCTGGCTTGTCGCACGGTGCGATATTTGCGAGGTGTTGGTGTAGTCATTTTTAGTTTATTCATGCAGAGGTAGTTCAAGATTGGCGGTCGGGATTGACGCAACGGCGTCCTGAGTCAGTTATACGACACGCTAAACGGCACATTGGCATTGGCCCTGCCCACACCCAGTTGCGCGCCATTGGCGCGGTAGCGCGCGTCAAATTCGAAGTCGTAGCTGCTGCTGCCGGCGGTGATCGGGATAGCCAGCGCGACCTTGGGCGTAATGCTGGTGGCGGCATTTTTCCGCCGTAGTTCGATTGCCACGCCGCGGACGCTGCCGGCGGCCAGCGCAAACAATGCCGGCGCCAATGTATCCGGACCATCGAAAGAAAATTGCGCATTGCTGGCGGTCGTGATGGTGCAGCCGCTCAGCGAAATCGTGAAAGTGCGCCAAGCTGTCTTGCCGCCCTGCGCCACGAATTGATCCATCCAATAACTGCCCAGGCGGACGATGCCATTGGCCGGTTGCGTCACCACTGCTGCCGCACAGGTGTTTTGGTAGACCGAGCCGCTGATCTGCATCGAGGCGCTGGCGGCATCGGCCGGGCAGCTGGCGATCATGCATGACAGGCTGGCCGCAGCGGCCAGCATCTTATTGCGCTTCAATAAATCCATGGCCATCGCAATCCCGGCTTACTTGTAAGTGATGTTCATCGTGTAACTGGCATTGGCGGAGCCGGCCCCCACGGCCGCACCGGTTTGTACGTAACGCGCATATAGCGGGTAGGAATAATTATTGGATGAGTTGCTGCTGGTCGGTCTCCATGACAGCGTCGTGGTTGCGGTGATGCGGCCGTTGCTGGCATTGGTGGTGGACAGTTCGACCGCGACGCCGGAGGCAACGGTGAGGCCGCTGCCCTGGTTGCTCGGTAGCGCAAAATATTGACGGAGGGAGCCGGCAGTCGAGTTTCCTGTGAACGTCAGGTCCATGTTGAGGCCGGTGATGCTGGGGCAGTTCAGTGTTAGATCCCGATTGACCCAGTCCGAACCGGTGCCGATTCCGCTGAATTTCGCTACCGAAACCGCACCCAACGCGAAGCTGATCGTGGAGGTCGATACCGTGCACGTGGTCGGCGTAATCGAGCCGGTGATCGATATCGTGACTGAGGCTGCCTCACTACCGATGGCTGTCGTCGCCAACAATACGGTCAATGCCGTCTGCGATATTTTTTTCCAGGTATTTTGTTCTGCGGATTTCATCGTGTGTTCCTGTCGATTGATCATGTCTTTGTCGGGCACCTCTAAAAACCGTAGCGAGCGGCCCAAGGTCGGGGTAAGAAGCGCAGTCGTACGACTGTACGGTGACGATCTTGCCAACCCTGCAGCCACGAGATTGGCGGGCTTGCCAAACCCTGCAGTAGGTTTTTAGAGGTGCCCTGTCGTCTGCGCGGGCTTATAGGCAAACCACTTCTCTTCGGTCTAGCGCGTTGGCGGCTTCGCCCACTCTGCTGTGTGTTCGCAGTTCAATCTGCACATCGACCCGAAAGCTGCAGGATTGATGCGCTTCCTTGCCCCAGTGCGCGCTCAGAATTTCGCCGGGGCGTGCGCTAGCCAAAAAAGTCTCGCCGGCGCTGCCGACGATGGATTGCTCTTCGGACTGCGCATTTTCGATGCGCGAACCGAACGGCAGCGCTTTGCCGTCTTTGTCCAGCAGCCGCAGCAGCATGCGCACGCCGCCGGTGGTGGCGGCAAAGGTGGTGCGCACCACCGCGCCTTTGGTCGGGATGACAAAGGCCACCGTGTTCTTCAGGTCCGCGCCTTCCGGCAGCGTGGTCGGATCCATCGCCACCCGGTTGCTGCGGTAGGGCGTCAGGCTGGTGACCACGGCGTTGCCGGCGCGGTCGGTGCGCACGCCGTTGGCGGAGGCGACGCTGACGCCAGCCACGCCGGGGGTTTGTACCAGCGCGATGGTGTCACCCAGTTCCTGGGCCAAGGTGAGGCCGTCGGCGTGCGCTAGCAAGCCGCCGCTCATCGAGGCCGAGGTCGAACTGTGGCCGCGGCCTTGGCTGCGCGCGAGGTTGTAGCGCCCGCTCGGCGCCAGATAAGACAGCGAGGCATTGCCATTGCTTTGGCTGAAATGATTGGCGCTCAGGCTGTAGGAGAGCGCCTTGTCTTGCAGCGCAGAGCCGTACAGCGTCGCGTTGTGCGAGGTGGCGCTACTGTCGCTGCGCGCAGCGGAATACGACACGCCGTTGCTGCCATCGTCCAGCGGGATGGATAAAGTCAGCATCAATTGCCGGTTGCTGCCGCCCATCCAGCCGCCGGAAGTGCTGCTGTAGAACAGGCCGTAGAGCAGGTTTCTATAGGCGCTGTTCAAGCCGATCTGCAACGAGTGTTCGCTGCGCGAGGTGCCCCAATAGTTTTGGCGGGCCACTGAAGCGAACAGCGAAGCATAGTCCCCCAGTTTTTGCTGCAGGCTGCCTTCAATCCGGCTGCGTCGATTGAAGAAGGAGCCGCCGGCGGCGGTATTCTGCTCGCTCACCGATTCGGAGAAAGTGCGATAGCCCGGGGTCGAATAGCGGTAGCCGAGCAGATGCAAATCGGTCGACGTTTCGACCAGCGATTTGGCGTACAGGAAACGCAGCGATTGCCCGGCATTGCTGCCTTGTCCGTCTTGGCGTCTGCTTTGCGCATGCGACAGATCGACCGAGGCAGCGCCGTAGTCGCCCCAGTTGGCGCCGGCGCCGAGCACCAAGGATTGATAGGTGTCGCCTCCCATCAAACCGCCGTACAGTGTATAGCCGCGACCGATGCCGCGTGCCGCGCTGGCTTGCGCGAACGCGGGGCGCTTGCCTTGCGCATAGGCGCTGCGGTATTTGCCCGCGGTCAGGCTATAGCTCCACTGGCCTTCGCGCTGCAGGGTGGGCACCGCGGCGTACGGCTGCACGAAGCGCGTCTTGCGGCCATCGGCTTCGGTGACGGTGACTTCCAGGTCGCCGCTGCCGGCGGTGGCGTACAGGTCGTCGATCTCGAACGGGCCGGTGCCGACATAGGTGGTGTACAGCAAAAAGCCATTCTGGTGCACGGTGACGGTGGCATTGTTTTGCGCGATGCCGCGGATGGTAGGCGCATAACCGCGCAGGCTGTCCGGCAGCATGCTGTCGTCGGAGCTGAGTTGCACGCCGCGGAACGCGAACGAGTCGAAAATATTCCCCGGCGTATTGCTGTCGCCGACGACGATGCTGCTGTTCCACGGAATCAGGTCGCGCTGCAGATAGCTGTCGTTGCGCTGCCAGGCACCGCCTGAGCGCGTGCCGCGGCTATAGTTGCCCGAGCTGCGCAAGCGCCAGGCGCCGAGATTGACGCCGCCGCGCAAATTCAGATAGGTGGAGTCCGAACTGTCGATGGCGTTGTTGCGATATTGGGTCGTGCCCAGGTTGTAGTTGAGCATCAGCGCATTGATGCCCTGGTCCCATTGCGCCGGGTCGGTCCAGCCGCGCGCATCGCGCTGCATCGCGGCTTGCGGCAGGCTGACGTCGAGCTGTTGCTTGCTGGCGTCGTAAGCCACCTTCGCTTCCGGAATGCCGAGCGAGGGCCCATCCATGCATTGTTCGGCCGGCAGCTTTTCCAAGTCTGGGAAGGCTTTCAGGTTGAGGCCCCATTGCTGCCACATGGCCAGCGTGACGCACGGTTGCGCATCGTTGCCGCCGCTCTGGTCGAAACGGATTGTGCGTTTTTCTTTTCTGCTGCCGTTAAGGTTCACGTCGACGACATAGTCGCCCGGCAGCACCCGATTGCCTTGGGCAAAAATACTGAGGTCGACATTCTGGTCCGGCGATCCCTTTTCCAGGAAGCCGCTGTTGAATTTGATCTCGCTGCTGCCGGACGTTTGCGCTGCCGCGTGCGCGCCATCGGCGCATAGCAGCGCCAGCCCGAAGCTGGCGGTGCAAAGCAAGTATGAACAGGGGAGCGGGGGAGTTGGATTCATCGAGAAGGCAATAAAAGCCATTGCCATGCGGACCATGGCAATGCATGCAATTTCAACAGGCCGTTGCAAAACCATCCGGCTGAAGTGGGGACGAGCGCGTCGGGCAAGCACTGCCCGGGGACAACGCAACAGTCTTTATCGCGGGTGTCAGGGGATATCGGAAAACACCCCTAGATGCGGCGCGGTCAGAGTCGCGCCTTAGTGCGATTTGATCGGTACCGCGGGACTGTCGACGTCGGCGCCGTAATCGTTGATCGTCGAAAAACTGACTGCGGTGGCGACCATTCCACGGTCGAGCGGATAGCTATCCTTGCCGAACGGCGCCAGCATGCGGGCCTTGATGTTCTGCTCGCCGCTTGCGCCAGTCGCGGTCAGCTTGCTGAAACTGACGAAATAGGGTGTCGGATTGTTGACCTCCAGCGTCGCTGCTCCATCCGCGGCTTGGCCTATGGTCCAGGCTAATTGGAGCGGCGCATCGCCGACATTGCCTTTCAGGTCGCGCGGGCGATAAAACAGCTTGATGCGGGTACGCACCGCCAGCTGCAGCACATTGTCGCCATCGACCATCGGCGGTATTTCCTTGATGCTGAGCCAGAACACCGATTCTTTATCGGACGGCAGCTGGTCGCATTTGACGCAAATGATGCGCAACAGGCTTTCCTTCTCGCCTTCCAGGCGCGACATCGGCGGCGTGACCAAGAAGGGCGGCTGGTTGTCGGCATCCTCGACCCAGGCCTGCACGATGTAAGGCAGATCGCCTTTGTTATTGACTGAAATGGAGGTTTCCCGCTTGCCGCCTTCGAATACGACGCGGGTGCCGCCGACCACGATGCCGGCATGGGCGCTGGGCAGCAGCGATGTCAGCGCCAGTATTGCGGCAACAGGCAGCGGACCTCGCGCCAGCGCCATAAAACACTTATGCATGTTGAGCTTTCCGTACCTTGCGGATTGAGGGATTTGGATAAATGCGATCGCCCCATAGCCGTCCCGAAATGAGGCGATCGAATGTCACACCGCTAGCATCCGGCCTGTGTCAGGCCGCGCTGTTCCAACAGGGGGGATTTACAAGCCATCGTCGTAGCTGATCACGATGGTCGCTTGCGCGTTGGCCTTACCAGCCGTGACTGAACCGGTGGCTGGCGCCGTTCTTCTATAGCGTGCACCGAGTTGATACGTATTGGAACCGGCGACCAGAGGCATCAGCGCCGATTGACTGCCCAGGTTCAATTTGTTGTTTGTGGAATCAAACAGCTCAACCGCTACACCAGTCGCACCGCCTAGTTGAAGTTGCAATAAAGTTGGGTCGACCAGATCGCTAAAGCCGGTGAAAGACAGGCGTGCTTTTTTGGCGACGCTGGTATCGCAATTGGTCAGCGTGATTGGGTAGTTTTGTATTGGCGTCGTCGGGTTAGCCACTGTCAAATTGGTGGTTTTATAGGAACCCAGCGGGACCGTCGCTCCGCCATTGATGTCGGTCGATGCCAGATCGCAGGCTGATGCATTGAACTCGCCGGTAAAACGCACCATGCCGGTCGTATTGTCTATAGCGACCGGTGCAGCATGTGCGTTCAGCGCGATAGCCGCAGTAGCGGCAAGTAATGCAGGCATGAAATATTGTTTCATGTAATACCTTTCAGAAATGAATGGAGAACTTGCAACTGTGTTTTCGTTATAGCTAAACGGAAGCACATTTGAAGTATCGCTATCATAAGAAAAATACCAAATTGCCAATATAAGGAAAACACCTAAATTCATCCTCCTTGCGATTGCATATCTGTTTTCCGGATATGGAGAGAAGAAAGTATTCGTTTTGTTTTGCATCCCGCCTGATTAATCTGTCTTCTCCAAAACAAGCAATATTGAAGAGGGAAGCAGCTCATGTTGAAGCAACTGGTTCGTTCCGTGATCGCCGTTGCCTTGCTCGCGCAGGGTGCGCAACTGGTGCAGGCGGCTGATTTTTCGCTGCTCAACGTTTCCTACGATCCGACCCGCGAGCTGTATCAGGACTACAACCGTGCCTTTGCCAAATACTGGAAAGCCAAAACCGGCGACCAGGTCACGTTCAAGGCATCGCACGGCGCTTCGGGCAAGCAGGGGCGCTCGGTGATCGACGGTCTGGAGGCCGACGTGGTGACTTTGGCGCTGGCTTACGACATCGACGAAATTTCGGAAAAGGCCAAGCTGCTGCCGGCCGATTGGCAACAGCGGCTGCCGCATAACAGCACGCCGTACACCTCGACCATCGTGCTGCTGGTGCGCAAAGGCAATCCGAAAGGCATCAAGGATTGGGACGATCTGGTCAAGCCGGGCGTGTCGGTGGTGGTCGCCAATCCCAAGATTTCGGGCGGCGCCCGCTGGTCCTATCTGGCGGCGTATGGCTACGCGCTGAAAAAGAATCATAACGACGACAGCAAGGCGCGCGACTTCATCTCGCGCTTGTACAAGAACGTGCCGGTGCTGGATTCCGGCGCGCGCGGCGCGACCGTCACTTTCGCCGAGCGCGGTGTCGGCGATGTCCTGCTGGCTTGGGAAAACGAAGCCTATCTGGTGCAGGCGGAATTTGGCAAGGGCAAGTTCGATACCGTCTTCCCATCGGTCAGCATCCTGGCCGAGCCGCCGGTCGCGGTGGTCGACAAAGTGGTCGACAAGCGCGGCACGCGCAAGATTGCGCAAGCCTATCTGGAGTATCTGTACAGCGCCGAAGGCCAGGACATCGCGGCGCGGCATTTCTATCGTCCGACCGATCCGACAGTGGCGGCCAAGTATGCGTCCACATTTCCAAAGTTGAGTTTGTTCAGCGTCGCCGACATTTTCGGCAGCTGGAAAAATGCGCAGAAAACGCACTTCAGCGATGGCGGCGTGTTCGACAAGATTTATCAACCCGGCGCGAAATAATGCGATTGGTTCTCAATGTAGGGTGGATGAGCGCAGCGTTATCCACCGATGGATGTGCCACATGTGTTTGACGCATTAAAAAGCGGCGGATAACGCTACGCTCATCCGCCCTACGCAAGGTGATTGAGCCGGGCAGTCGCGTAGGGCGGAAAAGCGCAGCGCCTTCCGCCGTTACCCGCCTCGAATCCACCGCAGGTGGCGCATCAACGGCGGATAACGCTGCGCTCATCCGCCCTACGCAAGGTGCTTGAGCCGGGCAGTAGGTTTGTAGAGCCGACCATTACCCACAGGAGAAAAGATGAGTATCCAGGCAATCAATGTCCGCAATCAATTTCGAGGCAGAATCCAGCACATCACCGAGGACGAGGTGTTGTCCGCAATCGAGATCGAAACACCCGCCGGCATCGTGTCGTCGGTGATTACCACGCGCTCGGTCCGGAATCTGGGTTTGGTGGTGGGATCGGAAGTGATCGCCTTGGTCAAGGCGACCGAAGTGGCGATCGCCAAGCTGTGAATTTTCAAGCTCCTATCAATTCGCTCAAGGAAAAATCATGACCATCCAAGCCATCAACGTACGCAATCAATTCAAGGGAAAAATCAAGGAGATCATCGAAGGCACGGTGGTCTCGGAAGTCGACGTCGACACCCCGGCCGGGATCGTCACCTCGGTCATCACCACTCGCTCGGTCAAGGACCTGGGGTTGGAGGTGGGGACCGAAGTGGTCGCACTGGTGAAGGCGACCGAGGTGTCGATCGCCAAGATTTGAATCTTGTTCAATCCAGTCCTGTTCACCTAACGCATCGAGGTCGCCCATGTCCTTTCCCGCGCTGGAACAATATCTGGCCCAATTGCACAGCAGCAGCCGGCGCGGCGCCCGCGGCGATAGCCGGGTCTGGCTGGATAACGAGGGGCGGGCGCAAGGCCGTTACTTCAATACCGCGCTGACTAGCGTGTTCCAGCCGCTGCGCGAGATTGCGGAGCCGGCACAGATAGTCGGCTACGAGGGCTTTGCCCATAGCTATTCGGCCAGCGACAACGGTTTGTATCTATGGAAGCTGCTGGATCATGCGGCCAGCGACGATGAGTCGGTGGAACTAGATCGGCTGTGCCGCATGCTGCATGCGATTAATTTTTATCGGCAGCCGCAAGCCGCGGCCGGCGATCTGTTTTTGAGCGTGCATCCGCGCTTGCTGGCAGCGGTCGACAGCAATCACGGCATGGCGTTCCGGCGCATCCTGGCATTGCTGGGACTGCCGCATCAGCGGATCGTGCTGCAACTGCCGACCGTCACGGAAAACCAGGGCTGGTTGTTGAACTATGTGCTGGACAACTATCGGCGCAATCAATTTCGGCTGGCGATCAATGCCGACGATGTGACGCAGGCCGCGAGCTTACTGCAGCGGGTGCGGCCGGACGTGTTGAAGATCGACGCCCGCGGCGTCAATGATGACGATCCGACCAGGCGTTTGCTGGAAGACTGTGAAGCGCGCGCGATTCAGGTGGTTTTCAAGCGGCTTGAAAAAGAGCGCGACCTGGATGTTTTGCAGCGGCTGGCGCAACGTGCCGCGATGCCGCTGCATGCCCAGGGCTTCTTGTGGGATTTGCCGCAGGCTGCGCTGCGGGCATTGGCTGCGCCTGAGTTGGCTACATCTGCTTGAACAACAAGTAGGGCGGAAAAGCGTAGCGTCTTCCGCCGTTTTTAATGCCCCAAACACATGTGGCACATCCATCGGCGGATAACGCTGCGCTCATCCGCCCTACGGACCCCAACGGACGGCTGCAGTTTCCGGTTTTTTACATCTGCTTGAATAGATGGATAAAACTGCGGCTCACTTCCAGTTTCTCGCTATGACCTTTGACCAGCACCAGGTGACGGCCCCGCAAATCGCGGGTAATGCCTTCGATGGCGTTGACGTTGACCAGCGTGGCGCGGTGGATTTGCCAAAATAAATCCGGGTCCAGTTCTTCCGCCAGATCGCGCACCGGCTTGCGGATCAGCGCTTCATAGCTGCCGGTCTGAACGCTGGTGTATTTTTCATCCGAACGGAAAAACAGGATCTCTTGCACCGGGATCAGCCGCAACTGCTGGCCGATGCTGGCTTGAATCCACTGCAGGTAGTTCGGCTTGGTGGCGATTCCCATCTGCTTGGCCAACTGCGCCAGCATCGTGCTCATGTCGGCCGGCGCCGCGCTCAAGCGCGCTTTGAGGCGGGCCACGGTCAGGCTCAGACGGTCGGCTTCGGCCGGTTTGAGGACGTAATCGACTGCGCCTTGCTCGAAGGCTTGGATCGCATATTCGTCGTAGGCGGTAATGAACACGATATGGCTGCGGGTGCCGATCGCTTGCGCGGCTTCCAGGCCGGTTTTGCCCGGCATGCGGATGTCGAGAAAAGTGAAATCGGGTTGGTGCAGATTGACCAGTTCGATCGCTTCTTCACCGTTCTTGGCTTCACCGAGGATCTCGAGTTCCGGCCAGGCTTGACTCAGGCGCAGCCGGATTTGGTCGCGCATCAGGCGTTCATCGTCGGCAATAATGGCGGTTGGCATAGTTGAATTTTGGTGTGGAAGATTTTTTACAGGCGCCTCAAAAAACCGTAGCGAGCGGCCCAAGGTCGGGGCGAGAAGCGCAGCTGTACGGAGGTACAGCGAGCATCACAGCCCCGAGATTGGCGGGCTTGCTAAATCCTGCAGTAGGTTTTTAGGGGCGCCTGAATTTTATTTTTTCTTTTGTACTGACCCGGAACCGATCACCTTGGACGACACCTGCGGCTCGCCGCTATAAGTGACGTCGCCGGAACCTGCAATCCTGACCGTCAGTTCCTTGCTGGCATAGACATGCGCATCACCGCTGCCGACCACCGAAACGCTGGTGTTTTCAGACAGCAGCGCGGGGCCGTCGAAACTGCCGCTGCCGGCGATCGCCACATTCAGGTCGCGCGTCTTGCCGTTGACCTTGATATCGCCGGAACCCGCGATGGATGCCTTTACCGTGGGGGCGTTCAGTTCGCCGCTGACGCCACCGGAGCCGGACAAGGAGACATTGATCCTGTCTTTTTCGCTCAATTTGCCAGTCAGCTTGATGTCGCCTGAGCCGGCCACGCTCAAGCTGTTCACATCAGGTGCGGTGAGGTAGACATTAATCGGGTGATGACTACTGAAATGATGGCTGCCGAAAAATGAATCGTGCTTCATTCTTACCTGCAGCACTTTGTTTGTCTTCACCAGTTCCACCTGCGAAATGAGGCTTTCTTCGGCCTCAATCACCGCCGGCTTGACCGGTCCCTGGGTCAGATACACGTCGATGCTGTCTTGCAGTTCCAGTTGCTGGAATTCGCCTACCGTGCGTTCAGCTTTGGTCACATTGCCTTCGGCCATGGCATCACCTGTGCTTAAAAAAGGAATGATTGCGGCTGTCGTCAGTGCAAAGATCAGCGCAAAACGGGGTCTGGATTTCATGTGCGATGGCTCCTGTGGAAAGTTGGAAATGTCGGTTTTTTTTGAATCGCTTCAAGCAGCCTTGCTCTGGCTGGCCAATTGATAAGGCACTTCGATCGTCGCGCAGACGCCGCTGGGGCTGTTGGGCACGATGACCAATTGGGCCTGATCGCCGTGCAACAGTTTGAGTCGATCGCGGATGCTTTGCAATCCCAGTCCGGTGCCGTTGCTGGGGACCGCGCCAAAGCCCAGGCCGTCGTCGGTCACTCTGACGCGCAGCTTGTTGTCGGCGACTTCCGCCAGGATGCGCAAGGTGCCGCCTTCGGTCTTGCATTCCAGGCCGTGTTTGATGGCGTTTTCTACCAGCGATTGCAGCATCATCGGCGGGAACGCCGCGCTGCGCAGTCCATCCGAAACCTGGACGTCGACATTCAAGCGTTCCTCCATGCGCATCTTCAACAGATCCAGGTAGGCCCGCACGATGTCGGTTTCTCGTCCCAGGTTGGTGACGGTGGCGGTTTCCCGCATTTGCGGCAACACGGCGCGCAAATACTGGATCAGGCGTTTCTGCATGGCCGATGCGCGAGGCGGATCGGTTTCGATCAAGTACTCGACCGAAGCCAGGGTGTTGAACAGGAAGTGCGGTTCGACCTGCGCCTGGATCATTTGTATTTTGGCCTCGGACACCTGGCGTTGCAGGTTGGCGTGTTCGGCTGCCGCGTTGGCGGTGCGCGCCAGCGCTTCGGCGCGCTTCTTGCCGCCCATTAAAGCCTTGGTGCCGAACAAGCCGAGCACCAGCAACAGTACGAAGTTCTCAAACCATTGAGACGATTTTTTCTGATAGTGGGCAACCCTTTTTTCCGCCTTGTCGTCGGCCTCTTCGTCGATCGCGCTAACCGCTTCGTCGATGGCGTTATTGACATCGCGTGCGGCGTCGGGCGGCAGCGGCAAGGGCGCGGGGGCTGCTGGCGGTGTCGGTGCTGTCGGTGCTGTTGCCGGGGCGGGCGGCGCCGGCGGAGTTGGCATGCTTGCCGCGTCCTGGCCGTCGTCGGTGTAGGTATAGATTTTGTTGATGCGCAGACCGTTGCCGTCGAGCTGGACGTTGGTATCGCCGTTGACGGTGGCTTTGATCGCTGCCGGGCTGTGTTTTTTTGACTTTTTATTTTCGATGAAAATGATGTCCTGATCCGACGAAAACAGGATGCTTTGCAAAATCCCGCTTGCGGTCATCGCCAGCACCGCAAACAGGAAAAATTTCCACCACGATAATTGCGCGACCCAGGTCGCAATCTTGTCAAAGGCGCGTGCCAGGTGGCTGAGGACGATGGCCGAGGTTTCCTTGAGTGCGGTGACCGTTTCAGATTTCATGTGTGGGCTCTTGTTGTGCGGCAACGTATCTAAATTGCCGCCATTTTAAACGCAAGGTGCGCGAAATAGCTGATCGCTATGACTAACGGTAGGGCCAATAATGGCCGCTAATCGACGCTTGGCGCTGTCAGCGTAGTCGCTTCGGTCTTGGCGAGCGTGGTTTGCTTGTCGTTGCGGGTGTTTTCCGGCTGCGCAAAAGCCGCCTTTTCCGCGCGGCTCATGCGCTTTCCGATAATCGTGACGGTTGGCAGTTCGCTGGCAAGCACCGGGCTGGTGGCGGTCAGCGCCGGGCTGACGGCGATGGACAGGACGGCGGCGCTGATGAGGGCCGCGATCAACATCGTGGCGGCTTGCAGTTGGCGTGATGATTTCATGATGGTTCTCCCAGCAGGCTGGATATCAATGATGGACGCTTATGCAGTGACTGCCGGCGTCAGGTTCTTGTTCATGCGTTTGCCGATAACCGTTACCGTCGGCAGTTGCTCGGCTTGTGCCAATGCGGCTTTTTCCTGCGGGCTCATGCGTTTTGCTATCACCGTTACGGTTGGCAATTGGCTGGCCTCGGCGCTTGCCGGCATGCTGCGGTTTGTGCCTGCAATCATGGCGATGCCGGTGGCCAGGGAAACGATTAACAGGATGGCGATTTGAAGTTGGCGTGCTGTGTTCATTTGAAAGCTCCTTTTGAGTGGGTGACGTTGTTGCATGTCGTCACTTTAGATAAGCGCATCGGGAGCCGCCATCCGAATGCGACAGTCTGCAGAAATGCCGGGACAGAATTCAAATTTGCCGTACTGAAATGCACGCGGTTGCGGGTTGTTATCGTGCTCGATACCGGCCTAGCGTGTAACTGCCTTAGGTCCGGTGCGGTTGCTGAGGTCGGCGTGGCTGTCCTGTTGCCGTTCTGCCTTTCCCAATCACTCTGTTTGCAATCGAAAATATTTCCTTAGTGATAATAGTTGTTTGATAACATGGCTCTCGATTTACGGCGCAACCGTCTGTCAGAGCCGGTTTGCCGAACCGCGCAGCCTCGCGCCAGCGGGGCTTATCGATAGCAACTAGAGGGAGAAGGACATGACAACTATGAACAGGTCGAAACCCAAATTCGAGGATTGGCAAAACTACGTCAATCAAGGGGTGAACAATGCCAAATGGAATGTCTACGACTGCGAAATTCAAAGGGCAGTGGACGAGTTCAATCGCCACTTGCGCGACGTGGCCGGATATAGGCCGCTGGACTGGCAACTCATCAAGGCCATGACTTGGGTGGAGACTGGAGCGAAGGACGAGGAATGGCAGACAAACCCGATGCAGATTGGCAATGACGGCGACCCGGGATTGAGGTCGCTATTGATAGGCAATGAGGGAGGAAACTTGATCCTTCCGCCTGCGTGGCGGGGCAAGCTAACGTACGGCACTGCGACCAACTTTGTCCCGCATAACATTCGTGCGGGCATAGGCTACCTGTTAATGCGCATGGCGAACTTCGCGATCAAGAACGTGCCGGATGCCGATACCCGTACTTATGAGCTGACGGTCAAGGCGGGCGATAACTTCGACAAGATCGCCAGGACGCAGGGCACGACCATCGAATCGCTCAAGCAACTCAATCCAGGCGCGCATATGCTGCGTCCCGGTCAAGTGTTGAGGTACCGGAAAGCCGCGATGCGGAAAGTGATCGTCGGCTGGAAGTTCATCGCTCCGTCAAGCATTGCGTTCTATTACAACGGCGGCGGTGATGCGCTGTATGGCAAGAAGCTGGACTATGCATTTACGTTAGTCCGCAATGGAAAGGCGGCGTTATGCACACAATAAAAATCGCTGGACTATGTCTGGCGGTTGCATTGACAAGCAATGCGGCAGCGGCTGATAAGCCATTTACCGGGAAATTTTTTGGCAATGGACGCGCTTGCTATGGAGGACTTTATGTCCGCTCAAGGACGATTGAATGGCATTCGACTTACAGCGCTTGCGAACGAGGTCGCTACCAGGTTCTTGAGCAAGATATGAATGGAACGGAGCCCAGGATTGCCTACCTTCTAAAACAACGTAGCAAGCATTGTCGGTATGAGGTCATCGAGCTTTATCAATACAACGATGAAGTCTGGAGTGCGAAGGGCTATCGCTCACTTGAGGCTTTCCAGAAAAAGGATTTGCCGGACTGGAAAAACTCGGCTCTGCCGGAGCGTGGGGTGTTGTTATGCGGGATGCACAAGACGGATTGATCCGGCCAGCCCCTCCTGCGTATGCCTCGTTTAGCTTTCTAAGGCCTGGCGCGGCGACTCCAGTTGACAAGGCTGCCGCGCCTTTTCAAGCAAGTAAGGTAATCCAATGAGTCGCTATCTATTATTGTTTTTATGCTTTGCAATTGTCGCGACTAGCGCAGCCGAATCGAAGCTTCCGATGCAAGTTGTAGCAGCAAAAGGTGCGATTGCTGCTGACAAGCCGTTTACCGGGAGATTTCTTGGCAATGGACGCGCTTGTTCCGGCGCTCTTTATGTTCGTACTAAAACGATTGAATGGCATTCGACTTACAGCGCTTGCAAACAGAGCCGCTACCAGATTATCGAACAGGACATGACTGGAAAGGAACCCAGGATTGCTTACCTTCTAAAACAGCGCAGCAAGCATTGTCAGCATGCAGTCATCGAACTACGGCATTACAACAAACAGGTCTGGGACGCGAACGGTTATCCGTCGCTAGAGGCTTACCAGAAAAGGGATTTGCCGGATTGGAAGGACTCTTTATTATCAGACCGTGAAATTCTGTCCTGCGGGATGCTCAAGGCGGATTGATCCGGCCCTTCTTTCTCCTCAAGTCCTATTTAATCTCTCGACGCCCGGCGCGGCGGCCCCAGTTAGCAGGGCCGCCGCGCTTTTTCAATTCAGGCGGAAAACGCTAGTGGACTGTAACAACCGATTCAAGAGCGCCTGTCACGTACCCGACACGCATGGCGACGTTGCAAATGCTCGCAATAGTCTCGCTATTGCTGCGCTTTGCGCCTTGCTCTGCGCGCCGGGCACGTGCCCTTCACTCTCGCATCGGCTGTTGCAGTCCACTAGCCAGGGCGCTCGTCAGGAATATTTCCCTTATGCAAAATCATTCTATGCACATGCTAAAAAGTTCGTTCTCTTTATAACAATCCGATGCGAATATTTGAATTCGTTAGCCGTATTTGTAATAAGAGGATGAAGCATGGCTGCTGCCGCCGTTTTACCCGATACCCAATTTTTCCCGCCTTCCAGCCCGTTCCGGGTGATGCCGGGCTTTCGGCTGGCGCTTGGGTTCACATTGTTCTATCTGGCGCTGATCGTGCTGATCCCGCTGTCGGCGGTGTTTCTCAAAACCTTCACGATGAGTTGGGACGGGTTTGTTGCTGCCGTGACATCGCCCAGAGTGCTGGCCTCGTATCGCCTGACGTTCGGCGCGTCGCTGCTGGCGGCTTTGCTCAACGTGGTGTTCGGCGGCATCGTCGCCTGGGTGCTGGTGCGCTACCGGTTTCCCGGCAAGAAGCTGATCGACGCCCTGGTCGATTTGCCGTTTGCGTTGCCGACTGCGGTGGCCGGGATTGCGTTGACGGCGCTGTATTCGGGCAACGGCTGGCTTGGCCGTTATCTGGAACCGCTCGGCATCAAAGTCGCTTTTACCCCGCTCGGGATCCTGGTGGCGTTGACCTTTATCGGTTTGCCGTTTGTGGTGCGTACCGTGCAGCCGGTGCTGCAAGATGCCGAGCGCGAGCTGGAAGAAGCCGCCGCCAGCCTGGGCGCCAGCCGCTGGCAGACTTTTGCGCGGGTGATTTTCCCGAGCATCTTCCCCGCCTTGTTGACCGGTTTTGCGCTGTCGTTTGCACGCGCCACCGGTGAATATGGCTCGGTGATTTTCATCGCCGGCAATATGCCGATGGTGTCGGAAATCACGCCCTTGTTCATCATTACCAAACTGGAGCAATACGACTATGCCGGCGCTACTGCGATCGCGGTGGTGATGCTGGTCGCCTCGTTCCTGCTGCTGCTGACCATCAATGCATTGCAAGCCTGGACCCGCAAGCGCGGCCAGGCGGAAAGCGTATAGGGAGCCGACGTGAGCGCCGTTGCGACACATTTTATGGAGGCGGCCGAGGCCAGCCAAGAGGTAGCAATCGCGCCGCGCCAAGCGCCGGGCGCGACATTGGAGCCTTGCTGGCTGCGCGCAGTATTGATCGCCGTGGCACTGCTGTTCCTTACCCTGTTCCTGCTGATGCCGCTGCTGGCGGTATTTGCCGAAGCGTTCAAAAAGGGCTGGGACGCCTACCTGAGCGCGATCACCGAGCCGGACGCGCTCAGCGCTATCAAGCTGACTTTGTTGAGCGCGGCGCTGGCGGTGCCGCTCAACCTGGTGTTCGGGGTGGCGGCTTCTTGGGCCATTGCCAAGTTTGAGTTTCGCGGCAAAAACGTCTTGCTGACGCTGATCGATTTGCCTTTTTCGGTGTCGCCGGTGATTTCCGGCCTGATCTATGTGCTGCTGTTCGGCGCGCAAGGCTGGTTCGGTCCGTGGCTGCGCGAGCACGACATCAAGATTCTGTTCGCGGTGCCCGGCATCGTGCTGGCGACCGTGTTCGTGACTTTTCCGTTCATTGCGCGCGAATTGATTCCTTTGATGCAGGCGCAGGGCAACGACGAGGAAGAGGCGGCGCTGGTGCTGGGCGCTTCCGGCTGGAACACGTTCTGGCGCGTGACCCTGCCCAATATCAAATGGGGCCTGCTGTATGGCGTGATTCTGTGCAATGCGCGGGCGATGGGCGAGTTTGGCGCGGTGTCGGTGGTGTCCGGCCATATTCGCGGCGAAACCAACACCATTCCGCTGCAGGTCGAGATTCTGTACAACGAATACAACTTCCAGGCGGCGTTTGCGGTGGCTTCCTTGCTGGCGTTGCTGGCGCTGGTGAGCCTGGCGCTGAAATCGTTGCTTGAGTGGCGCTTAACAGGAGCAGGGCATGAGCATCGAAGTAAAAAACATCAGTAAGCGCTTCGGCCAGTTTGTCGCGCTGGATCAGGTTTCGCTGGCATTTGCCAGCGGCGAGCTGACTGCGCTGCTGGGGCCATCCGGTTGCGGCAAGACCACCTTGTTGCGCATCATCGCCGGCCTCGAAGCGCAGGACAGCGGCCAGGTCCTGCTGGCGGGCGAGGACGCTTCGGCGCGCCACGTGCGCGAGCGGCAGGTCGGTTTCGTGTTCCAGCATTACGCCTTGTTCAAGCACATGACGGTGTTTGAAAACATCGCCTTCGGCCTGCGAGTCAAGCCGCGCAGCCAGCGTCCGAGCGAGAGCGCTATCCGTGAAAAAGTCCGCAGCCTGCTGGACCTGGTGCAGCTGGATTGGCTGGCCGATCACTATCCGCCGCAACTGTCCGGCGGTCAACGCCAGCGCATTGCATTGGCCAGGGCCTTGGCGGTGGAGCCGCGCGTGCTGCTGCTGGACGAGCCGTTCGGCGCGCTCGACGCCAAGGTGCGCAAGGAGCTGCGGCGCTGGTTGCGGCGGCTGCACGATGAGTTGCAGGTCACCAGTATTTTCGTCACGCATGACCAGGAAGAAGCGCTGGAAGTGGCGGACCGCATCGTGCTGATGAACCAGGGCAAGGTCGAACAGGTCGGCGCCCCGCAACAGGTCTACGAACATCCGGCGTCGCCGTTTGTATACGGCTTCCTGGGCAATGTGAACCTGTTTCACGGGAGAGTGCATCGCGGCGTGCTGGAAGCCGGCGGCGTCGCTTTCGATGCGCCCAATCACGCCGCGGCACAGGATGCGGCCGGGATCGGCTATGTGCGGCCGCATGACTTGGAGGTTGAACGCTACGCCGCAGGCGCCGACGGTATCGTGGTGCAACTGAAGCGCGCCCACGCCATCGGGCCGCTGGCGCAATTGGAACTGGAGCGCAACGACGATGCCGGCTTGATTGAAGCGGTGATTTCCAGCGAGCGTTTCGGTCAACTCAATTTGAAGGATGGCGAAACGCTGGTGGTGCGGCCGCGTCGTTTGCAGGTGTTTGTAGAGTAAGAAGAAAAAGGAAAAAATATGAATTTTCAACAATTACGCTCGATCCGCGAAGCTGCCCGCTGCGGATTCAACCTGACCGAAGTGGCGAACGTCTTGTTCACGTCGCAGCCCGGCGTCAGCCGTCAGATTCGCGAACTGGAAGAGGAGCTCGGGGTCGATATTTTTGTCCGCAACGGCAAGCGCCTGATCGGTCTGACCGATCCCGGCAAAGGGATTTTGCGGATCGTCGAAAGGTTGTTGCAGGAAGCTGAAAACCTGCGTCAGGCCAGCCACGAATATTCCGGCGAAACCAGCGGCACGCTGACCGTCGCCGCCACCCATACCCAGGCCCGCTATGCGCTGCCGCGTGTCGTGCAAGGTTTCCGCGCCGGTTTTCCGGATGTCCGCATCGCGCTGCAGCAAAGCTCGCCGGAACATATCGCGGAGTGGGTGATATCCGGCAAAGCCGACGTCGGCATCGCGACTGAAGGCTTGAGCCAATTCAAGGAATTGATTTCGTTTCCTTGCTACGAATGGAGCCACGTGCTGGTGGTGCCGGAGGAGCATCCGCTGCTGGCGATTGCCGAGCCGCTCAGCCTCGCCGATCTGGCGGCTTATCCGTTGATCACCTACGACGTCGGATTTACCGGCCGCGGCCATATCGACGCTGCATTCCAGGCGGCCGGCATCAACCCGGACATCGTGCTGACGGCGATGGATTCCGACGTGATCCAACAGTATGTGTCGCTCGGCCTTGGGGTCGGCCTGGTGGCCTCGATGGCGACCGAACATATACGCCAGAACGGCTTGCGTTCGATTGCGGTGTCGCATCTGTTCGCGTCCAATGTGACGCGGCTGGCAGTGCGGCGCGGCGCGTATTTGCGTTCGTACACGTATGATTTTATTTTGCAGTTTGCGCCGCAGTTGAAGCGGGCCGATATCGTCGCAGCGCTGCACGCGGAACCGCATGCGGCTGGGATCAACACGGTTCACAAGAGCGCCTCTGAACCGCGTGTTTTAAAACTGGCTTGAAAGAAATGTGCCGAAGGCGTTTTGCCGCAGGGCGACGCGCACAGTCTCCGCTGTCTCCTCCGAATGCCGTCAGGGTTCGGTTTTAGCCCGCTGCCGAAAGGTCAGCGGGCTTTTTTTGCCCGCCCTGTGTCACCGCAAAAAAATCCATATGGATCAATGGGATAGGGAGAATCTAATGTAGTTATCCACAGGGCTACCAACAGATTCTGTGGGTAAGTATTAAGCTTTTAGTGCCGCCGCACATTCCCGCACCAGCGCCGGGCCGCGATAAATCAAGCCGCTGTATAACTGCACCAGTGCGGCCCCGGCGGCGATCTTGGCTTGAGCATCGGCGCCGCTGAAAATGCCGCCGACGCCGATGATAGGCAGCGCATCGCCCAATTCGCCATGCAGCTGACGGACCACGCTGTTCGATAACGCAAATACCGGCGCGCCCGACAAACCGCCGGCCTCGTTCTCATGCGGCAAACCTTTGACAGCGTCGCGGGTAATGGTGGTGTTGGTGGCGATGACGCCGTCGATCTTGTGACGCAGCAGGGCGTCGGCGATGGTCTTGATTTGTTCGGCGTCGATATCCGGCGCAATCTTCAGTGCGATCGGGACATAGCGCCGGTGCTGGTCGGCCAGCCTTTGCTGGGCTTGCTTGAGTTGCGACAGCAAGGCGTCCAGCTCGGACGCGCCTTGCAGCTGGCGCAGGTTTTTGGTGTTCGGCGACGAGATATTGACGGTGACGTAACTGGCGTACGGATACACTTTTTCCAGGCAGTGCAGATAATCTTCGGCCGCGCGTTCAATCGGCGTATCGGCGTTTTTGCCGATGTTGAGGCCAAGCACGCCTTGCCGCTCCTGATAAAACCTGGAAGCCTGGACATTGGCGACAAACGCATCGACGCCGCCGTTGTTGAAGCCCATGCGGTTGATGATGGCATTGGCGGCAGGCAGCCGGAACATGCGCGGCTTCGGATTGCCGGCTTGGGGCCGCGGCGTCACGGTGCCGATTTCGATCGAACCGAAGCCGAGCGCGGCCAAGCCGTCGATGTAGGCGCCGTCCTTGTCCAGGCCGGCTGCCAGTCCGACCGGATTGGGAAAGCGGATTCCCATCACGGTGCGCGGATCGGCCGCCGGTTGACCGAGCAGGGAGGTCAGTCCCAGTGCGGCAGCCCGGCGCAAGGCCGGTAAAGTCAGGTTGTGGGCGGCTTCCGGGTCAAGAGAGAACAGGGCGGGGCGGGCGAGGGCGTACAGGAGTTTGGCGGGCACGATAGGTTTGAGGCTAATGGATAAAGTGGTGTGGTCGGCGGCGGAGGGCGGCGCAAAACCGGCTATTCTAACGCACTCCATTGACCCTGCCGCAACGCTTCCAGCGGCTGGAAGTTGACTTTATAAGCCATCTTCTGGCTTTCCTTGATCCAGTAGCCGAGATAGACATAGGGCATGCCGAGTTGCCTGGCCTGGCTGATTTGCCACAGGATGTTGTAGGTGCCGTAAGAGGCGCCCGGCACGTCCGGATCGTAGAAGGTATATACCGACGACAAGCCGTCATTGAGGATGTCGATGATGCTGACCATGCGCAAGGTGCCGTCGGCGTCGCGGAATTCGACCAGCCGCGTATTGACCTTGCTTTGCAACAGGAACTGGGCGTACTGGTCGCGGCTGTCCTGGTCCATGCCGCCGCCGCAGTGGCGTGCGGTCTGATAGCGCAAATACAGATCGTAATGTTCGTGCACGTAGGCCAGATTGGTGACCAAGGCGGTCAGCTCCCGGTGTTTGTCCCAGGCGCGGCGCTGACTGCGATTGGCGGTGAATGGCGCCACTATGATCCGCACCGGCGTGCAAGCCTGGCAGCCGTCGCAATACGGGCGATAGGTAAAAATGCCGCTGCGCCGAAACCCGCTTTTGACCAGCTCCGAATACACATCGGCGTTGATCAGGTGCGACGGCGTCGCCACTTGCGAGCGGGCCTGGCGGTTATCCAGGTAACTGCACGGATAGGGGGCGGTCGCATAAAACTGCAAGGCTGAAAAAGGCAGATCTTTTAAGTGCGTCATGTGCATTCCAGGCTACCGACGGTGGTGATAATTTACACCGTAAATTCAATTTGCATAAGAACCGGACCGACCTTAATCCGTAAATAAAACCGGCGGCCGCCAGTCGTGAATTTGCGGCTGGGCTATGGCCTGCCGCAAGTGCGCGATAAATTCGGTGCGCGCAATCGGCGCCGCGCCGAGCGAGGCCAGATGCTGGGTTTCCTGCTGGCAGTCGATCATCTTGACGCCATGCAAGCGCAAGAAATGCACCAGGTAAGCCAATGCGATTTTGGAACCGTCGCTGACCCGCGCAAACATCGACTCGCCGTAAAACATGTGGCCGATGCTGACCCCATAGGCGCCGCCGACCAGCTTGTCATCCAGCCAAACCTCGGACGAGTGCGCGTATCCCAAGCGGTGCAAGGCGCGGTAGCCGGTCACGATCTCATCGGAAATCCAGGTCCCCGGGCCATCCCGGCGCGGCGCCGCGCACTCGCGCATGACTTGATCGAACGCAAAATCGAAGCGAATCTGCCAGCGGTGGTCGGTCCGGGTGCTGCGATGTACTTTGCGCAGGGTTTTTCTCAAGCTGGTCGAGATTTCGAACTGCTGGGTGTGCAGCACCATGCGCGGATCGGTGCTCCACCAAAGAATCGGTTGGCCTTCCGAAAACCACGGGAAAATGCCATGCCGATACGCATCCAGCAAACGCCGCGGCGACAGGTCTGCACCGGCCGCCAGCAATCCGGCGGCGCCGTCGTCGTCGGTCAATGCTTCGCTGACGTCGGGGAAAGGCGTATCCAGTTCAAGCCAGGGGATCATTGCCGTTTCCCCGGCTCAATTGCTGACATGCAGGATGAGGTGCACATGCTCGATTGATGTTTCTCGTAATGAATATCGCCGATGGAAAACAATCGGCGCCGTTCTTATGCCGTGCGCATAGGCTTGAAAATATCGTGCGTATGCAAAGTGAAGCCGGTTCCCTCTTGCTTGGCTTTCTTGTGATCGGCGAAGAACGCGCGCAAGGTATATTCGACCGTAGGAAAGGCGATCTCGCCCCACGGAATTTCAGCCTCGGTGAACAGCTCGACCTCCAGGCTTTCGACCCCGGCGGCGTAATCGCGGTCGAGCAGGGTGGCCCGATAAAACAAATGCACCTGGTGCGCCTGCGTCACGTTCAGCAGCGAAAACAATTCATGCAGCTCGATCCGTGCGCCGGCTTCTTCCTGGGTTTCGCGGCGCGCTGCCTCGCTGGTGGTTTCATCGTTTTCCATGAAACCGGCAGGCAGCGTCCAATATCCATAGCGCGGCTCGATCGCACGCTTGCACAACAGCACACGCAACTCGCCGTCCTGCTCCCATGCCGGTATCGAACCGACCACCATTTTCGGATTCTGGTAATGAATGGTGCCGCAGTTGCTGCAGACATAACGCATGCGGTTATCGTCCGGCGGGATTTGCAGGCTAACGGGATGCGCGCATTCGGAGCAAAATTTCATAGAGGCCGATAAGTGTTTGGGCAACGCGGGACGGCGCTTGAGCGACGCCCCGCGTTGCGTTGAAATGGGGGTGAGAATCACTGGCTAAACAGGATACCAAAGCAGCTTGGAAGTGTATCACCGCGCAATGTGAATGCGATTAGTTCGATTAAGTTTGCAAAGATGTCTGATAAGGTATATACTTTCATTCTTCAGACGCGGGGTGGAGCAGTCTGGCAGCTCGTCGGGCTCATAACCCGAAGGTCGTAGGTTCAAATCCTGCCCCCGCAACCAAATAAGTAAAAACCGTTGATAGCCTTCGCTGTCAACGGTTTTTTGCTATTGGGGAACTGTATTTGGGGGCAAGGGGGCTCGTGTCCGATGGCAATCTTGAAGTCAATTAAAGGTGTCCATCAAGTCTCGGGTCGCGCCGTGTAACGCTGCAGCACAATATCGAATTGCTGGCGGTCGTCGGCTCGCAATTTATCAAGCAGCGCGACCGCTGCCTCGGCCGGTTTTGCCGCATTTTCGGATTTCAGATCCTCAATTTTCTGACGGATTTCTTTTAACCTGGCAAGCGACTCGGCCGCCTTTTTCGGATCAACCGATTCGGCGTCGGCGATGGACAGCAGCACCTCCGTCAGCAGGCCGAGCTGCTTTCCATATGACGCAATATTAAAAGCCTGTTTTTCGACATCGGCGTTTCCCGCTTTTGGCTGGATGCCGTTAAAGAACCAGTCGGTATTAGGCTCGATCTGTTGCGCCAAATTGCCACTGAACGGGAGGTGAAGCTGTGGAGCCCAAAACCACATCCATGGAGTCATATTCGCCTTTCACAAAATTAGGGCCACCTTGAAAAACCGTAGCGAGCGGCCCAAGGTCGGGGCGAGAAGCGCAACCGTACGGAGGTACGGCGAGCATCGCAGCCATGAGATTGGGACGCGCAGTAGGTTTTTCGAGGTGCCCTTAGCTGATGCGGACAGCAGAGAACGGCGGCAACAGCGGCCCTTTGTCGCCCACCTTGTTCAGCAGCGCGATAATGATTTTCCATTCATTGTCAGTGAACATTCCCGACACGATAAAACTCCGCAATGCGCTGGGATTCTGCTCCGGATCCAGAAGGATAAAGGCCCATCCAATCGCCGGGTTGTTCGGCGTGCAATGGAAACTGCCTTGCTCTATCGTGTTTTGTAGGTAGGTGATTGCATACGTGCCGTCACTGCCGACCTGGCCGGGGTTGAATTTGAAAGTAATGTTGCTGGCCTTGAGCGGGTCTTCCGTCCACAGAAACGTGCCGGCCAAGCCGTCCAGCGTCTTGATATCGGTTGCGCCATGCCAACCGGCGTTGCCAGTCACCTTTTCATGGATCGCCTTTTGGAATTGCTGATTCAACAGACTTACCGTTGACGACGTCAATTTGCTTTCCTGGATCAATTTTTCTGCATGCGCAGTATGGTTGCGAGGCATTTGAAACTCCCTTTAAAGCGGTGTACCGGTAGCGATGCGCACTTGAATTGCATTGTCCCGACGCGAGACTGGCGCGATAAAGTCGCGCCAGTCCGGGTTGCGTCAACCATCAGGCAAAGCAGACACGCATGCGATGCAATAAGCTGAAGTGATTCTTGAACCCTATGTGGACAGCATCTCTCACTCCGGCCACACAATCGCCGGACCGGTTTCGATCGAGGAAATCAGGATAGGCGCCACATGCTGGATTTTGTCCCATGCAAAGTTATAGCGATCCATGGTGGCTGGCGATCCGATATGGCGCTTGATGCCATTGTCGATCAGGTATACCGCGGGATCGCCGAACCCTTGTGCGAGTACCGCGCCTACGCTGATTGGCGTGCCAGTGTCGATTTCATTGATAGCGATGTCCTGCAGGATGCCGTTCCAATCGCGGAACAGGTTGTTGTACGTGGCTGGGTCCGGTATATGACGCTTTCTACCTGCATCCACCAGATAAACCGCCGGATTGCCGGGCAATTGAACGCGGAGCCCATCAAGATCTTTTCTAAGAGCCATGGTGTTTCTCCTATCGTGATTAGCCGCGATATCTGGTAGTCAGACCATGCCGTTGCGGCTATTCCAGCACAGCCTAACGAATGCCTAAGGTACGGGGAGGGCCGCTTGTTCCGCGTACCGGTGATGATCAGAAGGGAGTTACTGTCCAAATCATGCCGTTTCATGATGAGGAGCGACCTGGAATTCAGTTTCGTTCAAGAAAGCCTGCTCGCTCGCAGGGCACGACGTAACTGTCAAGGTTGACAGGATAACGACCACCGAAATCATGTGCATCAGCACGCTTTCGGATTAGGAATTATGATTCGATAAAAATTATTGCCTATTGATAATTTTGTGCACCACGGCCATTCATCTTATGAAACATTGACTTTCCAACAGGAAGACTTGCTCATGAACTTTTCAACCCGTCCTGCAGTTCTGGACCTGATCGGCAATACCCCGTTAATCGAAGTCACGCGCATCGATACCGGTTGCTGTCAGCTTTTTCTTAAACTCGAATCGCAAAACCCGGGCGGTTCGATCAAAGACCGGATCGGTCTGGCCATGATCGAAGCGGCCGAACAAGATGGCCGGCTAAAACCGGGCGGCACCGTGATTGAAGCTACAGCCGGCAACACCGGTCTTGGCCTGGCGCTGGTCGCATGTACCAAGGGCTACCGTGTGGTGCTGGTGGTCCCGGACAAAATGTCTGTCGAAAAAATTCAGCATCTGAAAGCATTGGGCGCGGAAGTGCATCTGACCCGCTCGGATGTCGGTAAAGGCCACCCCGAGTACTACCAGGATTATGCGGCGCGCCTGGCGCGTGAATTGCCCGGCGCTTTCTATATCGACCAATTCAACAATCCGAGCAATCCGCTGGCGCACGAACGCACCACCGCTCCCGAGATCTGGGAACAATGCGGGCACCGCCTCGACGCCATCGTGTGCGGCGTCGGCTCGGGCGGCACCCTGACCGGCCTCTCGCGATTTTTCCGCAAGGCTCACCCGGCGCTGGAATTTGTACTGGCCGATCCGAAAGGCTCGATCCTGACCGAATACGTCGAAAGCGGCAAAATCAGCGATGTCTCCGGTTCCTGGGCGGTGGAAGGGATAGGCGAGGACTTTATTCCGTCGATTGCCGATCTGTCTGGCGTCAAGCATGCGTACACCATCGGCGATGAAGAGAGTTTCCTGAGCGCGCGCGAATTGGCACGTGCCGAAGGCATCCTCGGCGGCTCGTCGACCGGCACCCTGCTGGCGGCGGCGCTCCGCTACTGCCGCGAGCAGACCCAGCCCAAGCGCGTCGTCACCATCGTTTGCGACACCGGCACACGCTACCTGTCCAAGATCTACAACGACAACTGGATGATCGACCAGGGTCTGCTCAAACGCGAAACCTTCGGCGACCTGCGCGACATCATCGGCCGCCGCTATGCGGAAGGCAGCGTCATCAGCGTGGCGCCGACCGACACTTTGATGATCGCGTTCAACCGCATGCGCAACGCCGAGATTTCACAACTGCCGGTGATCGACGGCCAACACGTGGTCGGGATCATCGACGAATCCGATTTGCTGTTCAAGGTCCAGACCGATGCCGCGCATTTCTCCACCCCGGTCAGCAGCACCATGACGCGCGCAATTGAAAAACTGAGGCCGAATGCAGGCATGGATGCGTTGCGCGGCACGCTTGACCGCGGCCTGGTCGCCATCATTGACGACGGCGAGCAATTTTATGGACTGATTACCCGTTTCGACCTTCTCAATCATCTACGCAGGAGCCAGCTATGACCACCGCAAAAAATTCTGAAAACGCATCGCATTCCGAGGACACCTCCGGCCTGCATTTCGGCACCCGCGTGATTCACGCCGGGCAGAGCCCCGATCCGTCGACCGGGGCCATCATGCCGCCGATTTACGCCACCTCGACCTACGTCCAGCAAAGTCCTGGCGTGCATCAGGGCCTCGATTACGGCCGCTCGCACAATCCGACCCGCTGGGCGCTGGAGCGCTGCGTCGCCGATCTGGAACAGGGCGCGCAAGGATTCGCGTTCGCCTCCGGCATGGCCGCCATCGCGACTGTATTGGAACTGCTGGACAGCGGCGCCCACGTCATTGCCGGCGACGATCTGTATGGCGGCAGCTACCGCCTCTTCGAGCGGGTCCGCAGGCGCAGCGCCGGCTTGTCGTTCAGCTTCGTCGATATGACCAACCCGGAAAACCTGCTGGCGGCGATCCGGCCGGAAACCAAGATGGTGCTGGTGGAAACGCCGACCAACCCGATGCTGAAACTGGCCGACCTGGCAGCGATTGCCAAGATCTGCCGCGAGCGCGGCATCATCGCGGTCGCCGACAATACCTTCGCCAGCCCGCGGGTCCAGCGTCCGCTGACCTTCGGCTTCGATATCGTGGTCCATTCGACCACCAAATATCTGAACGGCCACTCCGACATCATCGGCGGCATTGCCGTCGTCGGCGGCGAACCGCGGCAGGCGGAATGGCGCGAGCGCCTGGCTTTCCTGCAAAACGCGGTGGGCGCGATCGCCGGCCCGTTCGACAGCTTCCTGGCCTTGCGCGGCGTCAAAACCCTGAACCTGCGGGTCGAACGGCATTGCGAAAACGCGCTGGAACTGGCCGGCTGGCTGGAAAGCCAGCCGCAAGTGGCGCGGGTCTACTATCCGGGTTTGCCATCGCATTCGCAGCACGCGCTGGCGCAGCGTCAAATGGATGGCTACGGCGGCATCATCTCGATCGAGTTGAAAGCTGACCTGGCCGGCGCCCGGCGTTTTCTGGAACGCTGTGAGATTTTTGCATTGGCCGAAAGCCTGGGCGGCGTAGAAAGCCTGATCGAACACCCAGCCATCATGACCCACGCCACGATTCCCGCAGCGCATCGGGCGGCGCTTGGCATCAGCGATTCGCTGGTCAGGCTATCGGTGGGGATTGAGAATATTGCGGATCTAAAAGCGGATATGCGCAATGCGTTAAGAGCAGCCGCTGAGCAGTAGTTTGAAATAAAGGGCACCTCGAAAAACCGTAGCGAGCGGCTCAAGGTCGGGGCTGCGCAGTAGGTTGTTCGAGGTGCCCTAAAGACGCTCGCAAAAAAAAATGCCGCAACAGCGATGTTGCGGCTTTTTTTTTGCGAGCCGGATAGTCGGGTTCTACGTGATGAGAGTCATCAGCAATTTCCCTTTTTTGCCTGGCCCGGCGGGCAATGGTAGCCATCTCTGTGACCATGATGCCCGTGATGATCGTACCGGTCTCGGGAACGATACCAGCCGCCGTGTTCGAATTGCCATCCATTCGGACGCCGTACCCAGCCAGGACGCTGATAGTACTGACCTGATCGGAAACGTTCCCAATGTCCTTGCCGCCACACATGGTGACGGCCATCCCAACTCCAGTAGCCCGGAGCCCAGACGTATCCATGTCGCGGCGGCGGGACAAGTTCATAACGCGGCGGCGGTGGCTCCGAATTGACGATGATATTGACATCAACGTTGGCATGAGCCTGCGCCGGAATCCATGCGATGGCGCTGATGGCGACGAGTGCCGCGGCACAGAAGATGTGCTTCATATAAAACTCACAGTTGATTGTGATATCGCAACTATAGCTGCAAGAGCCGGGAGTGCAAGCAATGAAGCACTTACTTACCGCGGTTACTTTTCAATGGTTAAAACTTCACTGATTGCCAGCCATAAGCAGCGCCGGCGCGCGTCGTCAGCTGGCCTTCTGCGCATTCAACGAAATAGGACTTTTCTTGAATTGATATAGGAGCGAACAGGCTTCTTCTTTTTCAAAAAGATTGTCACAATCACATTTCTCTTGAAACTCTTAGAGACTGGATCGGATCAAGCCGTCGGTTCGAATTCATCGGTTTTCTGGTTGGAGAAATCTCTTGTCAGTCCCATTCAAACTTGGCGTTGCGCCAAGTGCGGTGATCGCAGTGTTGTTCCTTGTGTTATTCGTTGCGCACGGAGTGCAGGCGCAAACCTCTCCAGTTCCCGCCGCCGATACCGCCACCGCGCGTCGTCAGGCGCAGCAAATAGAAGAGGCGCAGGAAAGCGCCGCCGCACGGCCCGATGTGTTCACGCCGGAACGGGCAAACAGGACTGAACGGCTCGAATTGCCGACGGAAACGCCGTGCTTCGCGATTCGCGAACTCGAATGGCGCGGTGCCGAACCATTTCGCTGGCTGACCGCCAATCCACCCATCATCGGCGCCTGCGTCGGCGCGCAGGGCCTGCGCAATTTTCAGGACTGGCTCACGCGCGCGCTGATCGCGCGCGGCTATATCACCAGCCATGCGCAGATTCCGCCACAGAACCTCGCGAGCGGAAACCTCATCGTGGAGATCGTTGCCGGCCGTGTCGGCCGCGTCAGCGATGAAGGCGGCAGCGTAGGCTGGCAACGCGCCGCGCTGCCGATTGCGGCGGGCGACGTGCTGAACGTGCACGACCTCGATCAGGCGCTCGAAAACATGCGCCGCCTGCCGGGGCAGGCGCGTGTTGCGTTCGATCTGCTGCCTGGCGCCAGGTTTGCCGAAACCGACATCGTGATCAAACATCCGGCCGAGAAACGTTGGCGCGCTTTGCTGACTGCGGGGAACACCGGGATCGATGCAACCGGCCGCAACCAGCTCGGCGCAATCATCGCGCTGGACTCGCCATTGCATCTGTACGATCAACTGATCGCCACTTACAACAGCGATGCGCATTTCAAGAACGACGCGCGCGGCTCACGCTCAAAGAGCGTCAGCTGGAGCGTGCCGTATGGTTACGCCACGTTTTCGCTCAGCGCCAGCGAGTGGTCGTCGCGGCAGCCGGTGAACATAGGCGGGCGCGACTATGCGTATGTCAGCCGCACGCGGCGGGTCGAAGCCGGCATCGGCTACGTGCTCTACCGGACCGGTTACAGCAAAGGTTCGCTGCAGTTCAAACTGAACCGGCGTACCGATAACACCTCGTTCGGCGGCATCAATCTTGTCACGCAAGCGCGCGACATAACGGCGTACGGCATCGGCTTTACACACCGTCAAAGTACGGGGCGAGCGTCGTGGAGCGCCGGCGCCGACCTGCGCGGCAGCCTGCCCGGTCTCAGCCGCACACCCGGGCTGGTTGCGGACCAGCCCAACTGGAGCGGCAGCTATCACATTGTCTCCGCCAATGCCGCCCTCGAAGTGCCGTTTGCCATCGGCGGACTGCGCGCCGCTTATCGCGGAGCGCTGCAGGCGCAGCACGCACCGGTGCCGATTCCGTCTACCGAATACCTGTCCATCGGCGACCGTTATTCGGTGCGCGGCTTCGACGGCAACGCGACGCTTGCCGGATCAGGCGGCGCGGTGGCGCGCAATGAGCTGGCGGCCGGGCTCGGCGTCAGCGGGCAGGAGATCTATACCGCCGTCGACGCCGGTTATATCGCGGGCAAGACCATCCAGAAATTCACGGGACGCATGCTGGCCGGTGCCGCGCTTGGCGTGCGCGGCGGCCTGAAAACGTTCGGCTATGACGTCATGATCGGCATGCCGCTAGTGAAGCCGACATCCTTCAAAAGCAGTGCTCCATCACTCAGTTTTTTTGTCACCAATCGGTTCTGAACCTGCTTGCCGCAAGCAAAGCAGGCAATCCGTATCGTCACTCTATGGAAGGAGGTCCATGCAATTCACCCGCCATGCACGAATCGTCACTGCTCAGGCAATTTGCTTGAGCGGCAAGTTAATTCTTTACCAGGACAACATCATGAAGCGAAACCAAATGACCAAGACAACTGCGGCGTCAACGCCTTTCACGCGCAAGAAAATTGTGACGGCGCTGCTGGCGCTGCAGCCGATGATCGTCATGCTGTACGGACCGCCGGCGCACGCGCAACTGACGCCGGACGCCAATGCCGCGCAGCAACCGGGCATCGCCGCCGCGGCGAACGGGGTGCCGGTGCTGAACATCACAGGGCCGAATGCAGCGGGCGTTTCGCATAACGTTTTTACCGATTACAACGTCGGCAAAACCGGCCTGATCGTCAACAACAGCAATGCTGCGGTGGATACGCAACTTGGCGGCCGGATAGCCGGTAACAGCCAACTCGGCGCCACGCCGGCGCAGGTGATCCTGAACGAGGTGACGGGCAGTTCGCCATCGCTGCTGAACGGCAGCACCGAAATTGCCGGCCAAGCCGCGCATCTGATCGTCGCCAATCCGAACGGCATCACAGCCAACGGCGCCGGTTTCATCAATGCGTCGCGTGTCACGCTATCGACCGGCAAACCGGTGTTTGACAGCGATGGCTACGTTACTGCGCTCGATGTGACGCAGGGGCACATCCTGATTGAGGGCGATGGCCTCGATGCCAGAGGGAGCGACCGGCTCGATCTGGTCTCACGCAGCCTGAAGCTGAACGCGGCGCTGCATGCGAAGCAATTGACTGTGATGACGGGTGTCGGTCGTTACGACGTGGAGCATAACTCGTACGGCAAACTGCAAGCGCCGGCAGGTGCGGCCACCGCGCAAGGCGATACTCCTGCGGTCGCGATTGACGTTGCGCAGCTGGGCGGCATGTATGCAGACTCGATCTACTTGGTCGCTCGGAAAGCAGGCGTTGGCGTTAACGTTGCCGGCAAGCTGCAGTCGTTGGCGGGCGATATCGTCATATCGTCCGCCGGCGACGTGGTCTTTGCTGCAGGCAGTTCGGTGGCATCGATCGGCGGCATGCTTTCTACCCAATCCAAGTTGCTAAGTAATGCCGGCAAGATAGTGGCGCAGTACGGTGTTCACACTTCCTACGGGCTTGTATCCAACGACGGCGGCTCGATTTCATCTGATGCCGATATGCGCATTGGCGGGACTCTCGACAACACGAATGGCAATATCGACGCACGCTATATAACCGTGTTTGGAAAGCTCGATAACAAAAATGGAAATATCGACGCGCGCTACATAGGCGCTGACGAAGTCGATAACAAAAATGGCTCTATTCATATTCGTGTCGGCGACGTCAATGATTGGGCGTACGAGGGCAGCGGAATTCTGCAGACGAAAAAACTGGATAACACGAATGGCGTGATGGTTACCGAGCATGCCTATGTCGACGAAATAGTCAATCAGGGAGGGCATATGGAGGTCAATGGCCAGGTCGGGTCGTACCTGGATTGGGCTCTGTGATGGCGCGGCTGAGGCCGGTGCTGTAACGATCGGCGGTCAGGTCGACAGTTTGAAAGGCTTTTTGTCGACCTGCAATCCGTATCACTACTTTCGGGAAGGAGGCTATGTAATCCATTCGTCACGCACGGATCGATATTGCTCAAGCAATGCGCTTGAGCGACCAGTTAATTTTTATTGGGACAACATCATGAAGCGAAACCAAATGACCAAAGCAAGTGCGTCAACTGCGGTGCCAACGCCTTTCACGCGCAAGAAAATTGTGACCGCGCTGCTGGCGCTGCAGCCGATGATCGTCATGCTGTACGGACCGCCGGCGCACGCGCAACTGACGCCGGATGTGAATGCCGCGCAGCAGCCGGGCATCGCTGCTGCGGCGAACGGGGTGCCGGTGCTGAACATCACAGGGCCGAATGCGGCGGGCGTTTCGCATAACGTTTTTACCGATTACAACGTCGGCAAAGCCGGCCTGATCGTCAACAACAGCAATGCTGCGGTGGATACGCAGCTTGGCGGCCGCATAGCCGGCAACAGCCAACTCCGCGCCACGCCGGCGCAGGTGATCCTGAACGAAGTGACGGGCAGTGCGCCATCGCTGCTGAACGGCAGCACCGAAATTGCCGGTCAAGCCGCGCATCTGATCGTCGCCAATCCGAACGGCATCACGGCCAACGGCGCCGGTTTCATCAATGCGTCGCGTGTCACGCTATCGACCGGCAAGCCGGTGTTTGACAGCGATGGCAACGTTGCCGCGCTCGATGTGACGCAGGGCCGCATTCTGGTCGAGGGCGAAGGTCTCGATGCCAGAGAGAGCGACCGGCTCGATCTGGTCACACGCAGCCTGAAGCTGAACGCTGCGCTGCATGCGAAGCAATTGAACGTGGTGGCAGGAGCCGGCCACTACGATGCGACGACGGACTCGAACAGCAGGCCAGACGTGGTCATCGCGCAAGACGATGCGCCGGCGGTTGCGATTGACGTTGCACAGCTGGGCGGCATGTATGCCAACTCGATCAACCTGGTGGGTAAGGAAGCCGGCGTCGGCGTCAACGTCGCTGGCAAGTTGCAGTCATTGACCGGCGATATCACGCTTTCGTCGGGCGGCGACGTGGTGCTTGGGAAGGGCAGTTCGGTGTTGTCGGCTGGCGCGATCGATGCCCAGTCCAAGTTATTGACGAATGCCGGACGCGTGGATGCGCAGCGCGACATCAGTTTCACCGGCGCGCAGGTAGACAACCGCGGCACGCTGGCATCGAATGCCAGCGTGCGTATCGACGACAGTCTTAACAACACGGGCGGCATTGTGTTCGCGCGTGATTTGTACGTTGACGGCAATCTCAATAACAAGATGGGCTATGTCGATTTGAACGGCGCCCTGTACGTCGGTCGCAACACCGACAACAAGGAAGGCATGTTGTCGGTCGGCGGCAACCTGAGTATCGCTGGCAGACTCGATAACACGAGCGGTAACGTGGCAGTCGACGGCTATGCCTATGTCAACGAAATCGTCAACCGCCTGGGGGAGATCATGGTCAATGGCCAGATTGCGACGGATCGCGGCTTCGACAACCGTAGCGGCACAGTTGAGTCCGGTGGCGTCATGGTCCAGGGTCAGCTCGACAATACAAAAGGCATCGTGATTAGCCGCGGCGATGTCAGTGCCGTCGACATTGTCAACCTTGGGGGCAAGGTAAATGCCAAGGGCTCGATTGTCGCCAATGGTGGACTAGCCAATCAGCGCGGTTTTGTCAAGGCGGGTGGCGACATACGGATCCACGGCTTTCTTGACAACAGCGAGACCTCGGGCAAGAGGCAAGGCATTGAGGCCGGGAAATTGTTTGCCGATAGCCTGACGAATAACGTCAACGGCACGATTACGACCAAGTATGGATTTTTCCGTCAGCCTGGCTCGGTCCTGAGCAACGGCAGGAAAATCGTGAACCAGTCGAATCCGGGCGATCCATTGGGATACCCGTTAGATCCGTTAGATCCGTTGGATATGGTCAGGGGCAGCGGCTTGCAAATCGCCTCGGGCGGCTAACGATTAAGCATTGCTGGCAGGTCGTTGCCGTCAACGGATCTGCCAGTGCTGCACTCGATGTGCCGTTTTCAAAAGCAGCGCCCCATCACTCAGTTTTTTGTCACCAATCGGTTCTGAACCTGCTTGCCGCAAGCAAAGCAGGCAATCCGTATCGTCACTCTATGGAAGGAGGTCCATGCAATTCACCCGTCATGCACGAATCGTCACTGCCCAGGCAATTTGCTTGAGCGGCAAGTTAATTCTTTACCAGGACAACATCATGAAGCGAAACCAAATGACCAAAGCAACTACGATAACGGCTGCATCAAAGCCTTTCACGCGCAAGAAAATTGTGACGGCGCTGCTGGCGCTGCAGCCGATGATCGTCATGCTGTACGGACCGCCGGCGCACGCGCAACTGACGCCGGACGCCAATGCCGCGCAGCAGCCGGGCATCGCCGCCGCGGCGAACGGGGTGCCGGTGCTGAACATCACAGGGCCGAATGCAGCGGGCGTTTCGCATAATGTTTTTACCGATTACAACGTCGGCAAAGCCGGCCTGATCGTCAACAACAGCAATGCTGCGGTGGATACGCAGCTTGGCGGTCGGATTGACGGCAACAGCCAACTCGGCGCCACGCCGGCGCAGGTGATCCTGAACGAGGTGACGGGCAGTGCGCCATCGCTGCTGAACGGCAGCACCGAGATTGCCGGCCAAGCCGCGCATCTGATCGTCGCCAATCCGAACGGCATCACAGCCAACGGCGCCGGTTTCATCAATGCGTCGCGCGTCACGCTATCGACCGGCAAACCGGTGTTTGACAGCGATGGCAACGTTGCCGCGCTCGATGTGAAGCAGGGCCGCATCCTGGTTGAGGGCGAAGGCCTCGATGCCAGAGGGAGCGACCGGCTCGATCTGGTCACCCGCAGCTTGAAGCTGAACGCTGCGCTGCATGCGAAGCAATTGAACGTGGTGGCAGGAGCCGGCCACTACGATGCGACGACGGACTCGAACAGCAGACCAGATGTGGTCACCGCGCAAGACGATGCGCCGGCGGTTGCGATTGACGTTGCACAGCTGGGCGGCATGTATGCCAACTCGATCAACCTGGTGGGTAAGGAAGCCGGTGTCGGCGTCAACGTCGCCGGCAAGTTGCAGTCATTGACCGGCGATATCACGCTTTCGTCGGGCGGCGACGTGGTGCTTGAGAAGGGCAGTTCGGTGATGTCGGCTGGCACGATCAATGCCCGGACCTGGTTGCTGACGAATGCCGGACGGGTGGATGCGCAGCGCGGCATCAGTTTCACCGGCGCGCAGGTAGACAACCGCGGCACGCTGGCATCGGATGCCAGCGTGCGTATCGACGACAGTCTTAACAACACGGGCGGCATTGTGTTCGCGCGTGATTTGTATGTTGACGGCAATCTCAATAACAAGATGGGCTATGTCGATTTGAGCGGCGCCCTGTACGTCGGTCGCAATACCGACAACACGGAAGGCAGGTTGGCGGTCGGCGGCAACCTGAGAGTTGCTGGCAGGCTGGATAACACGAGCGGCCTGCTGGCAGCCGGCGGCAACCTGATAGTTGTTGACAGACTGGATAATACTAGCGGCCTGCTGGCAGCCGGCTACGTCTATGCCGAAGAAATCGTTAACCGCCGGGGCGGGATGGAGGTCAATGGCCTGATTAGGTCGGTTCGTGGCTTCGACAACCGCGAGGGCACGGTTAAGGCCGGTCTTGTCAGGGGCGCCCAGCTCGACAATACCAAAGGCGTCTTGACCAGCTTCGGCGAGGTCAGAGCCATGGATATTGTCAACCTGGGCGGGGAGTTGAATGCCAAGGGTTCGATTTTCGGATTTATCGGAATCACCAATCAGAGCGGCTTTCTCCAGGCGGGCGGCGACATCAACACCTCTGGTGGCATTCACAACACGGGTGGCGAGTTGACTGCCGAGGGTTCGATTGTCGCAAATCGCACAATCATCAATCAGGGCGGCTTTATCAAGGCGGGCGGCGACATCAACGCCGTTGGTGGCATCGACAATTTGGGTGGCAAGTTGCATACCCAGGGCTCGATTGTCGCAAATGACAGACTCATCAATCAGAGCGGTTTTATCAAGGCGGGTGGCGACCTACGGGTCCGCGGTTTTCTCATCAACAACGAGACCATGCGCTGGGGGCAAGGCATTGAGGCCGGGAGATTGCTTGTCGATGGCCGGACGCTTAACTTCAACGGCATGATCACGACCAGGTATGGGTTTGCCCGCTCGCCCGGCTCGGTCGTGAGCAATGGCAGCAGGATCGTGAACCTGTCGAATCCAGGCGATCCGTTTGGATACCCGATTGGATACCCATATGGATACCCATATGGATACCGGTATGGAAACCCGTATGGATACCAGATTGATCCGTTCTGGACTAACGGCTTGCAAGTTGCCTCGTATGGTGGCTACGATATGAACGGCCGCTGGTAAGCATTACTGGCAAATCCGTTGTCGTTAACGGATTTGCCAGCGCCACAGTCAACCAGTTCCCGGCGGTCAACTCGCATCTTTTGCTCGTCCAGACGCTTCCGGTTATAAAATCATGGTTTTTAGACCGGAGACTGTAATGACAAGAACAACTACCTTTATCGGCGCTGCCGCCGCGCTGCCAAACCTGCCCGGCTGGAATGCGGTCGATGGCCGGGATGCGATTCACAAGACCTTCCTGTTCGCCGACTTCAATGCCGCTTTCGGTTTCATGACCCAGGTCGCGCTGCTGGCCGAAAAAATGGATCATCACCCCGAATGGTCGAATGTCTACAACCGCGTGACCGTGACGCTGACTACCCATGATGCCAACGGCATCACCGACCTGGATATGCGCATGGCGCAATTCATGGAACAGGCCGCACTTGCCCACGGCAAGCACTAATCCCTAGCCAAGTTCAAGCTCAATATGACCCAAGCTATAGCACTGATTACCGGCGCCGCCAAGCGGGTAGGGCGGGTGATTGCCGAGCGTTTTGCGCAAGCCGACTATGCCGTGGTGGTGCACTACGGCAGCTCGGAGCAAGAGGCGTTCGATACCGTGGCGGCGCTCAAGGCTGGCGGCCGGGACGCGATGGCTTACCGCGCCGATCTGGCTGCGCCGGCCGAATTGGCGGCGATGGTTGAAGCCGTCTACGCCCGCTTCGGGCGGCTGGATGTGCTGGTCAATTGCGCCGCGATATTTTTCCCCGATACGCTGGCCGACTTTACGCTGGAAGACCTGGAGCGTTCATGGCAAGTCAATTGCCGGGCGCCGTTGCTGCTGACCCAAGCCTTTTATCAACAGGCCAAACAACGTGCGCAAACTGGCGTGGTGGTGAATGTGGTGGACCAAAAGGTGCGTGCCAATTTCCATTCCGAGGATTTCAGTTACACGGTAGCAAAAGCGGCGCTGGGCAACCTGACCGCCATGCTGGCCATGTCGGGCGGCGCAGTGCTGCGGGTGAATGCGTTGTATCCCGGCTTGATGACCCCTAGCGGCGATCAGACTCAGGCCGATTTCGAATACTCGTCGGCACGCTCAACCCCGCTCGGCTATATCGCTCCGCTAGCCGAAATCGCCGATGCGATCCTGTTGTTGACGCGGCCATCTTTCAATGGCGCCGAGTTTGTCGTCGATGCCGGACAAAACCTGATTCGGGTCGATCGCGATGTGATCAATCTGTATCGTGCACCTGGGGCTTCTGGCGCTCCGGAGTCAACAAACTAATCGTAAGGATGCCGCTGTCCGAACGACCAAGCTGTAACCCCATCAGCCAGGAGATTCGTATGCACATTCTTTCCACCATTTCAAAATACGGCACGCTGGCAACATTCGCAGCCGGCCTTGTACCGCTCGCCGAAGCCGCCGACTACAGCGCGCACAGCCCGGCCAACCGGGTGGCGCTGGTCGAGCTGTACTCTAGCGAAGGCTGCAGCAGTTGCCCGCCGGCCGACGCGTGGCTCTCCAAAATGGGCGCGCAGGCCAAGGCCGACATGATTGTGCCGCTGGCCTTGCATGTCGATTACTGGGATCAACTGGGCTGGAAAGATCGTTTTGCCAGCCACCAGTTCACCGTGCGGCAACAAGCGCTGTCCGATGCTGGCAAAGGCCACGTCATTTATACCCCGGAGATTTTCGTTGGCGGGCGCGAGCTCAGACACTGGAATTCAGCCGGCGCATTCGACAGCGCAATAAAGAATATTGTCGCTCAGCCATCGCCTGCCGATATTTTGATCAAGCTGTCATCCAGCGCGCCGCGCCTGTTTGATTTGTCCGCCAGCATCAAGCTGCGGCAGGACTCAAAACAGGAGCACGAGGCCTACGTCGCCGTTTATGAAAACAAGCTGGTGTCGAAGGTGGCGGCCGGTGAAAACGGCGGCGTCACCTTGCATCACGACTACGTTGTGCGACGCTGGCTGGGACCGTTCGCATTGCAGGGCGGTGCGGCACAGATACACGAGAAAATTGCGCTCGACAGCATAGGCCAGGATGTGCGCGCAGATAGGTTCGGGATCGTCGCTTTGGTGCAGAACACGGCCAGCGGAGAAGTGTTGCAGGCGACCGCATTGGCGATGGATCACTAGCCCCATCAATGGTAAATACGTAGGGCGGAAAAGCGCAGCGTCTTCCGCCGTTTTGGATGCGTCGAATGCAGGCGGTACATCCAACGGCGGATAACGCTGCGCTCATCCGCCCTACGTTCACCCAAAGAAGCAGGAGTGGTCAGCCTCCTGAGCTGTCAGGAATGACTCAATATCTCGCTCGCCGACCAGCAGTCGCGTAGGGCGGAAAAGCGCAGCGCCTTCCGCCATGTTGGATGCATCGAATGCAGGCGGTACATCCAATGGCGGATAACGCTGCGCTCATCCGCCCTACGTTCAGCCAAAGAAGCAGGGGTGGTCAGCCTCCCGAGCTGTCAGGAATGACTCAATATCTCGCTCGCCGGCCAGCAGTCGCGTAGGGCGGAAAAGCGCAGCCCTTGCAGGGCGCGTATCCGCTGGCAGGCGGATACCGTTCAGCAGGCGGATGGCATGCCATCCGAAACCCCTGCTTCACC
>NZ_JBHSMT010000026.1:405082-427767 GCF_042654985.1 Paraherbaspirillum soli
CCGGATGCGTCAACACCTGCGGCACATCCAACGGCGGATAACGCTGCGCTCATCCGCCCTACATATCTAGTCGCCAATGTCGCCGCAGCGGACACGTATCACGACTCGCCCGGCAGCAGAGTGTCATCGCTGGTGCTGATGAAACGCCTGAGCAGCATCCGTAACGCGAGCGAGTCGACGGTTCCCAGGCGTTGCATCATGTCGGCCTCGCATTGCCGGCCGGCGGCAGCGATCTGCTGCGCCAGTTCCTGCCCCAGCGGGGTCAGGTAAAACAGGCCGTGCTCGTGGTTTTCTCCGTGATCCACGACCACCTGCAACAAGCCGCGCGCGGTCATGTCGTCAAGCACGTTGATCAGCGGCGCATGGCCGGCATAGACGAACAGCCGGTTCAACTCTTCCAGCTTGCGGCCTTCGCGCGCGGCTAGCGTGTTCAGCACAAAAAACTCGGCATCGTTGAGGCCGTGTTGCGCGCCGTATTCGCGTAGCATGCCGTGCAGCTGGAAATAAGCGGTGCCCAGCAAATGGCTGATCGAATTTTCATCGAAGCTGGTGGAGCCGGCGGTGGCCTTGATCAATGCTTCAGCCTCGTCGGCCAGATCCTTGCGGGTCGCGATAGCGTAATTGCCGCGCTGATAAACCAGCGGCGCAGTGTCGGAATGCTCAAAGTGCATCACCTCGCCGACCATGATGATGTGGTCGCCGCCGTCATAGCGATAGGCGGTCTTGCACTGCATGCGCGTGGTGCATCCGGCCAGCAGCGGAGCGTTGCCCAGCCCGCGCTCCAGCTCCAGACCGGCAAACTTGTCCTGGCTGCGCTTGCTGAAATGGGTCGCCAGCGCATCTTGATCGTGCGACAGGATATGCACCGCCCAATGTTCCGCCGCCTGGAACGCCGGCAAGCTATTGGATGACTTGGCCAGACTCCATAACACGAGCGGCGGATCGAGCGATACCGAGTTGAAACTGTTGGCGGTAATCCCAACCGGCGTGCCGTCCGCCTGGCACGCGGTGATGATGGTAACGCCGGTCGTGAAACTCCCCAGCGCGTTTCGAAATTCACGCTGATCGAACATTTTTCCGACCGGCGATTGGTTTGCTTTGGCCATCTAAATTGCTTTCTGCTGATAGGCGCTCAGGCGCTGATACATTGTGGGCCGTTATTGCGTTAAGTTCTTGTCGGCAGCATGGTATCAGGCTCTGCGCCGGCGGTGTAGCTGCTGTCATGCGCCATTCCGATGTTAGGTCGATTGCTGCTTTACGCGGGAGCTGAGGGGATATAGGATGCCAATCTATCAACCTTGCGGGATTTTCTAAGGATTTTCGGATGTGGATCGACACCCATTGCCATCTTGATGCCGGCGAGTTTGCCGGAACCCAGGCCGCCATCGCGCAAGCCGCTGCGCAGCAGCAGGTGAGCTGGATTGTGATCCCGGCGGTGGCGCCCGCCAATTTTCACAGCGTCGCCAGCCTCGCCGCACAGCAGGCCAATTGCTGCTACGCGCTGGGGATTCATCCGCTCTATGTGCCGCAGGCCGAGGAGTCCGATTTGCAGGCCTTGCGTACAGCGGTCGCGCTGGCAATGGCCGATCCGCGCTTTGTCGCAATCGGCGAAATCGGCCTCGATTTCTTCGTGCCGGGCATGGAGTCCGGGCCGCTGCGCGAAAAGCAGGAACACTTCTACGTCGAACAATTGAAGCTGGCGCGCGAATTCCAGTTGCCGGTATTGCTGCATGTGCGCCGCTCGCAAGATACCCTGCTGAAGCACTTGCGCCGGATCAAGGTGGCGGGCGGCATCGCGCATGCGTTCAACGGTAGCTTCCAGCAAGCCGAGGCGTTTATCGGACTCGGCTTCAAGCTCGGTTTCGGTGGCGCCATGACGTTTACCCGGGCCTTGCAGATTCGCCGTCTGGCGACCGATTTACCGCTCGCTGCACTGGTGCTGGAAACCGATGCCCCGGACTTGTCGCCAGCCTGGCTGCATCCGGAAAAAAACAACCCGCAACAAATCCCGCGCATCGGCGCCGTGCTGGCCGACTTGCGCGGTATTCCCATCGACCAACTGGCGCAGGCAACCTCAGCCAATGCCCGCGACGCGCTGCCGCGGCTGGCCTTGCTCAATTCAGGTAGTTAATTCAGCGGATGCGCTGCGCCATCATCGGTTTCGCGATCGGCGTCGGCTATCTGCAAATCCAGGCGGCATTGCCATCGAGCTTGGCGCTGGTCGCTTTGCTGGCGCTGGCGGTGCTGTGCGCGCTGGCCGCACGCAAGATGGCCAGACACGCCGTCGCCATGCCGGCGCTGCTGCTGTGCGGCGCGTTGTTTGGCTTTAGCTGGGCGGCGCTGTTTGCACAGCATTATCTACAGCAGGAATTGCCGCCGGCATGGGAAGGGCGCGATGTCACCGTGATCGGCACCGTCGACAGTTTGCCGTCCCACGTCGAGCAGGGCGTGCGTTTCACTTTTGCGGTTGAAAAAGTGCTGCCGCAAGATGGTGTGCTGCCGACCATTCCTTCCCGCTTGTCGCTGGCCTGGTATCGCGGATTTGCGCAAGCAGGGCGGCCGTCGTCTGCAGCGGCGATGGTCCCCGCCGGAATCGAACCCGGCGCGCGCTGGCAATTGACGGTGCGCCTCAAACGCCCGCACGGCAACGCCAATCCCTACGGCTTCGACTACGAGGTCTGGCTGCTGGAGAAAAATCTGCGGGCCACCGGCTATGTTCGCGCGGATCAAGCGACAGGCGTCCAGAACCGGCAACTGGATCCGTTCGTCTTCAGCGTCCAAAATGCGATCGACGCCGGGCGCGGTTGGTTGCGCCGGCGGATTCTGACGGCCTTGCCCGGGCGCCCGTATGCCGGGGTGCTGGTGGCGCTGGTGATCGGCGATCAGCAAGCCATCGATCAATCCGACTGGGAGATTTTCAACCGCACCGGCATCAGCCATCTGGTCTCCATCTCCGGCTTGCATATCACGATGATTGCCGGTCTGTTTGCGGCGTTGATGTCGGCTTTGTGGCGACGCTCGTTTTTTACCGATGCCGGGTTGCCGCTGTACTTGCCGGCGCAGAAGGTGGCGGCCTTGAGCGGCGCGCTGGCCGCGCTGCTGTATGTGCTGCTGGCCGGTTTCGGCGTGCCGGCCCAGCGTACCTTGTATATGTTGTCGGTGGTCGCGCTGGCAATGTGGAGCGGGCGCATCGCCAGCGTTTCGCATGTGCTGTGCGTAGCGCTTGGCGTGGTATTGCTGCTCGATCCGTGGGCGGTGCTGTGGCCGGGCTTCTGGCTGTCGTTTTTTGCGGTCGGCATGATCCTGTATGGAAGCGTCGGCCGCACCACAGTCATGTCCGACGGCGCGCAATCGGCGCGGCGCAAGTGGCTGGCATCGTTAAAAGCCGGAGCCTACACGCAATATGTGGTGACCATCGGCTTGGTGCCGCTGACGATGTTGTTGTTTGCCCGGGTATCGCTGGTCAGCCCGCTGGCCAATGCGCTGGCGATTCCATTGGTCGGTTTGGTGGTGACGCCGCTGGCATTGGTCGGCAGCGTGTTGCCGGCGCCGCTGTGCGGCTGGCTGCTGATGTTGGCGCATGCGCTGGTGGAGCTGCTGGCGATGGCCTTGGGCTGGTTGAGCAAATTGCCGCATGCGGTGTGGCAAGCCGCGCTGCCGCCGCCTTGGATTTTCTTGACGGCGCTGCTTGCCACACTGTGGTGGCTGGCTCCGCGCGGCTGGCCGTTGCGCTGGCTGGCGCTGGCGGGCTGGATTCCGTTGCTGTTGCATGGCGCGAGCCGTCCGGCCGACGGCGAAATCTGGGTGACGGCGCTGGATGTCGGGCAGGGCATGGCGCTACTGGTAGAGACTCCCGGCCATCGTTTGCTGTACGACACCGGGCCGTATTATTCGCCGCAATCGGATGCCGGCAGCATGGTTATCCTGCCCTGGCTGAAGGCGCGCGGAATCAACTATCTGGATGCGCTGGTGATTTCTCATGCCGACAGCGATCATGCCGGCGGCGGCCTATCGGTCCTGGACAGCGTGCCGGTCGCCGCGCTGTATTCGTCGCTGTCTCCCGAGCATCCGATTGTGCGCAGCGCAACCGAGCATCGTCCCTGCCATGCCGGGCAAGCGTGGCAATGGGACGGCGTGCAATTTGAGATGCTGCATCCGAGTCCCGAGAGCTACGATGACGCGGCGGCGCTGCCCAAAATGAAACCGAACACGCGCAGCTGCGTGCTCAAGATCAGCAATCGGCGGCAATCGATTCTGCTGGCCGGCGATATCGAAGCCGCGCAAGAACGGCAACTGATTGCCAGTCATCGCGGACAATTGAAAGCCAGCGTGCTGCTGGCGCCGCACCACGGCAGCGGCACTTCGTCGACCCCGGCGTTCCTGCGTGAAGTGGAGCCTCAGATCGCGCTATTCCAGGTCGGCTACCGCAATCGCTACCGTCATCCGAAGCAGGAAGTATTCGAACGCTATCAACAACTGGGCATAGCCACCCGGCGCAGCGACGAGGCCGGCGCGATTTTCCTGCGCTTTGGCGACACGGTTGAAGCCAGCGAATACCGGACCGAACATAAGCGTTATTGGTACGGCCGCTGAGACCGATTTTATTTTGACGCCAGCGCAGCCACCGGCTTATGCAAACGCGGCAGTACGCATAACACGACCGTCACCAGGACTGCCGACAATACCGCAACCGTGCTCATCCCGGTCAGCCGGCCGTCCGCCGTTTCGCCCAACATCTGGCTGGAGGTCAGCGCCGCCAGCGCGATTGCCAGGTCCAGTACGATGTTTTGCAAGGCCATGAAGCCGGCTCGTTCGTGCGCTGCCGGCACCTGGCTGGTGATCGTCATCAAGGTGACGCTGCGGCCGGCATTGCCGCCCATGAACAGCACGAACGGCAGTATCAGCGGTATCGCGCCCAAGTCGAAAAAAGGGGCGAGGCCGGCACAGAAGCTGAGCGTTGCGATCGCCGCCGATGGAAAAGGGCCGACGCGGTCGGTCAGCCGTCCTAGCAGTTGCACGGTCACCATCGCGGTCAGGCCGCCGGCAAAATACAGCATGCTCAGCCGTTCGCGCGGGAAGCCAAGATTGTGCAGCAGGTAGGCCGAAAACTGGGGGATCACCAGGAACGCCGAGAACTGGCTGAGCGCCTGCACCATGCAAGCCATACGCACCGCCGGCTGCGCCAGCAGACTGCGGATTGAGACCGAATGCGTAAGCGGCTGTGCGAGGTGCTGACGTAGATTCGGCAGGCGCCAGGCGGCCGCCAGCCAGACCAGGGCAGCCAGCGCTGCGACCGCATAAAACGGGCTTTGCCAGCCGCCCCAGCGCGCCAGTTCGAGCGCCAGCGGCACGCCGATGATCACGGCCAGCGCGAAGCCGATCATGACTTTGCCGATGGCTTGTCCGCGTTGTTCCGGCGCTGTGCTGTCGGCGATGATCGCCATGCTTACCGCGATGGCCGGACCGCCGCACAGGCCGGTCAATCCGCGTGCCAGCATCAGCGTCCAGAGGCCGCTGGCGCAGGTCGCGGCTAGCGTGCACAGGGCGACTGCGCCGAAAGTCAGCAACAGCACCAGCCGGCGATCGAAGCGATCCAGCAAGCGCACCGAGAACAGGCCGGACAGTACCGCGGCCAGGGTGTAGGCGGCCGACAGCCAGCCGAGTTTGTCGCTGGCGAAATTGAGCTGCTGGGCCAGGTCGGGCCCGAGCGGCAGCATCATGACGAAGTCGAGGAAATATACGAATTGGATGGCGGCAACCAGTACGATTGCTTGGGTCGGGGACAGCTGTTTCATCGGTTCCTTGGGGTGGGGGATGGGTTCGTTGGACGATCTTTGTCCAGACAAACTCGGCGTATTCTAGTTTATGTACAGCTTGTTTCTCAGCTTTTCGTTCTGGTGGCGACCGACTGGAGTTAATTGGGGACAGAGTTTGAGAGACGCCGCAGCGCGTCGAATTACTCTGTCCCCAATTAACGGACCACGGAGCGCCGAGGGGTTGTTTTTATGTTGTTGCTCTTGACGATTTCAGCCGTTAGATTTGTCGGCGACCGCAAAAATCAGCTCACCGGGGTCAGAGTTTTTTTACGCGGGTTATCGCGTAAATTACTCTGCCCCCTTTTAACGGGCTACGGAGCGCGGACGGTTGCATTCGTTTGCCGTTCGTCGTTACTTAACATGGTCGCTACTCCGTGGATGCTCGCCGGGGGTGGCCCGGCAGCCACTCACTTTTCTTGCTTCGCCAACAAAAGTAGTCACCCGGGGACATAGTTTATGAGGCACCGTAGCGTGCCGAATTACTGTGTCCCTGAGTGACGGACCACGGAGCGCCGAGGGGTTGTTTTAAGTGTTGATGTCTTGGCGGATTCACCTTTTCGCCCTGACGGCGACTTACTTTATTTTGCTTCGCCAAAATAAAGTAAGCAAACAAAAGGCGACCGCAAGCCACTGCCCTCCCGTTGGTCGGGTCCCCAAATGTGCCAACTGCCATTCGGGAGGAAAGACCAACTCGCTGCGCTCAAACATGTCTTCCCTCTTTATCCGAATGTCAGCCGTCACATTTGGCAGCGTCCCAATGCGGAATTCAAATTCAACGACAACGTCAACCGCAACCGCAACCGCAACCGCAACCGCAACCGCAACTACAACGTCAACGTCAACGTCAACGTCAACTACACCGCCCCGGCAGCACCCCCCGCAACGCATCCGCCGCATCCCGCAGCATGCTCTCCGTCGTCGCCCAATCCACGCACGGATCGGTCACCGAACAGCCGTAACGGAGCTGCGACAGGTCGGCTGGGATAGTCTGGTTGCCGGCTTCCAGGAAACTTTCGATCATGGTGCCGACGATGCTGCGATTGCCTTGCTTTATCTGGTGTACGACGTCGCTCAACACCGTGGGTTGCAACGCCGGATTCTTGTAGGAGTTGCCGTGCGCGCAGTCGATCACGATGTTGGGCGGCAGTTGCGCTTTTGCCAGCGCCCGTTCGGCCAAGGCCACGCTGACGCTGTCGTAGTTGGGCCGGGCACTGCCGCCGCGCAGCACCAGGTGGCTATAGCGGTTGCCGCGGGTGCGCACGATCGCCGTGCGGCCGTCGGCGGCTATCCCCAAAAAAGCATGCGGGTGCGAGGTCGACAGGATGGCGTTGACCGCGGTGTCGACGCTGCCGTCGGTGCCGTTCTTGAAGCCGACCGGCATCGGCAAACCGGACGACATCTCGCGGTGCGTCTGCGATTCCGTGGTGCGCGCTCCGATCGCGACCCAGCTGATCAACTCGCCCAAATAGTGCGGCGAGATCGGGTCCAGCGCCTCGGCCGCGGCCGGCAGTCCCAGCTGATTGACTTCCAGCAGGAAACGGCGAGCCCGCTCCATGCCTTCGGCGATGCAAAACGATTGATCCATCCGGGGATCGTTGATCAAACCTTTCCAGCCGACGCTGGTGCGCGGCTTTTCGAAATAGACCCGCATCACGATGTAAAGCGTATCGGCCAGCTCGTCGGCCAGCTGTTTTAGGCGGCGGGCGTACTCCAGGCCGGCGGCTGGATCGTGAATCGAGCAGGGGCCGACCACCGCCAGCAAACGCGGGTCGCGCCGATCCAGGATATTGCGCACCACACTGCGTCCGGTCGCCACCGTTTGCGCGGCCGGCGCGGCTAGCGGCAGCCGGGTCCGTAGTTCGGCCGGCGACGGCATCGGATCGATCGCGGCAAGGTTCAAATGGTTATCTTCATCAACGACTAGCAGATCTCTTTTCATGGGAATGCTCAGTAGGTTATCCGTTGCAGGGCAGCGCCGGATGTGGCGACGGCGGTGATGGAATTCAGTGTTGCAATGTATCATCAAACGCAAATGAGAATCAATCTCAATATTAATAATATTAAATATATTGCTTTTGAGTGCTTGTTTCGATTGGACCGGGAGCACGTTTCATAGAGCCGCGCGATCCCAAGAAGCGCAAATAAATTTCATTGCATCAATTATTTATTGCAAATCATTCTCATTTAGATTTATAGTTGAGTATTCTTGGCCCATCCCTGATGCTCGTTTGAGGATGCCTTCTGTCTGCGCCACGTCGCCTCTCAGACGCATGCCGCAAGCCGTTGTCCGCTCAGCGAAATGCCAGGTCCACCTTTTTTATTGCGATTGCGAGGACTTTCACCGTGAACGACAGAATCCACAATGCATTCCTGAGCCAGGTCAGGGCCGCCGATTTGCTGCAGCAATACCAGCTTGGCGCGACGTTTTTTGCCTCGCCCAGGCGCACGCTATTGGCGCACGGGATCAAGGCCGTGGTTCCAGCCTGCGACGGCAGCCGGCTGGCCGCCACCGCGGCTGCGGCGCTCAAGGACGCTGAGCGGGAAGGAGAGCCGGCCCCGGTACTGATGGGGGCCGTACCATTTCGATTGGACGCCGGGTCCGCACCAGCGCGCTTGTTCATACCGGAACGGCTGGCCAGCGGCACCGGCGTGGCTGGCGCTATGGAGGATCATGTCGCTGCGGCGCAGTCCGCCGCCGCTCGCTTGTCGAGCGCACCGCAGGCGCAACCGACGCCCGACGGCTACCGCAACAATGTGCGTCATGCGTTGGCCCGGATTCGCAATGCAGAACTCGAAAAGGTCGTGCTGTCGCGCTCGCTGACGCTGGATGCCCGGATCGACGTTCCGGCCTTGCTCAGACGCCTGGCTGCGCGCAACTTACGCGGTTACACCTTTGCCATCGACCTTGCCGATCAGCACAGAACCTTGATCGGCGCCAGTCCCGAGCTGCTGCTGGCGCGGTACGGCCGCGAGCTGATCTCGCATCCACTGGCGGGGTCTATCCCGCGCAGTGCGGACCCGGCCGAAGACCAGCGTCGCGCCGATGGTTTGCTGCGCTCGATCAAGGACCTGCACGAGCACGCGCTGGTGGTCGATGCGGTGGCCGCCGCCATGCGGCCGTACTGCCGCAATCTGAACGTGCCGGCAGCGCCGAGCCTGCTGGCGACGCCGACCATGTGGCACCTGGGCACTGAAATCTGCGGCGAGCTGGCGGACCCGGCCACGACTTCACTGGAGGTGGCGCTGGCACTGCACCCGACGCCGGCGGTATGCGGCCATCCAACGGCACGCGCGCGCGAATTGATCGCCGAAGTGGAAGGCTTCGACCGCCGCTATTTTGCCGGCCTGGTCGGCTGGTGCGATAGCCGCGGCGATGGCGAATGGGCCGTGACCTTGCGCTGTGCCGAAGTCGGCGCGAACAGTGCAACCTTGTATGCCGGGGCCGGCATTGTCGCCGGCTCCGAACCGGAGCTGGAACTGCTGGAAACCTCCGGCAAGCTGCGCACCATGCTGGGCGCGATGAACCTGGAATCGGCGCTGGATGCTGCAACTGAGGAAGCCATCGAGGAGGCCGCATGAGCAAGTCGTATTTGCCTGGCTTCACCCCTTGGCCGGAAAAGGTCGCCGAGCGCTACCGCGCCGCCGGCTACTGGACCGGGGAAACCTTCGGCGCCATGCTGCGGGCGCGGGCGCAAGAACATCCCGAGCGGCCGGCGCTGGTATGCGGCACGCGCCGCTGGACCTACCGCGAACTGGATCAGCGCAGCGACCAACTGGCCGCAGGCTTTGCCCGGCTAGGCATCTCCGCTCGCGACCGGGTGGTGGTGCAACTGCCCAACGTCGCCGAATTCTTCGCGGTCTGCTTCGCGCTGTTCCGCCTGGGCGCGGTGCCGGTGTTCGCGCTGCCCGCCCATCGGCGTGCAGAAATCAGCTATTTCTGCGAGTTCGCCGAAGCCACCGCCTATGTGATCGCCGACAGCGACGGCGGCTTCGATTATCGCCAACTGGCGCGCCAGGTCAGCGCCGAAGTGCCGACGTTGAAGCACGTGATCGTAGCCGGTGAAGCGCAGGAATTCTGCGCGCTCGACAGCCTGTACGATTCGCCGCAAACCTTCCCTGAGCCGCGCCCGGACGATGTCGCCTTCCTCCAGCTATCCGGCGGCAGCACCGGCTTGCCCAAGCTGATTCCGCGCACGCCGGACGACTACCTGTACAGCATCCGCGCCAGCGCCGACATTTGCGGCCTGACGCCGGACAGCGTCTATCTGTGCGCGTTGCCGGTCGCGCATAACTTCACGCTCAGCTCGCCCGGCACGCTCGGCGTGCTGTACGCCGGCGGCTGCGTGGTGATGGCGCGGCGCGCCAGCCCGGACGAAGCTTTCCCGCTGATCGAAGCCGAAAGGGTGACGCTGACCGCCCTGGTGCCGCCGCTGGCGATGGTCTGGCTGGACGCTGCTGCAAGTGGCCACGGTAGCGGCAAGCACGATCTGAGCAGCTTGCAGCTGTTACAGGTCGGCGGCGCCAAATTCACCACCGAAGTCGCGCAACGGGTGCGCCCTGTTCTCGGCTGCGCGTTGCAGCAGGTGTTCGGCATGGCCGAAGGGCTGGTCAACTACACCCGTCATGACGACCCGGAACAACTGATCGTCTCCACCCAGGGGCGGCCGATTTCAGCCGACGATGAAGTGCGGGTGGTCGACGACGAGGACTGCGATGTCGCGCCGGGCGAAGTCGGTCACTTGCTGACTCGCGGCCCGTACACGATACGCGGCTACTACCGGGCCGAAGAACACAACGCCCGCGCCTTCACCGCCGACGGTTTCTATCGCACCGGCGACCTGGTGTCGCAACTGCCGTCCGGTCATCTGGTGGTCGAAGGACGCGCCAAGGACCAGATCAATCGCGGCGGCGACAAAGTGGCCGCCGACGAAGTGGAAAACCATTTGCTGGCGCACCCGAACGTGCATGACGTGGCGCTGGTCGCGATGCCGGATGCGTATCTGGGCGAGCGCAGCTGCGCCTTCGTGATACCGCGCGGCGCGGTGCCGCGAACGCTGGAGTTGACCTACTTCCTGCGCGAACGCGGCATCGCCCACTACAAGATCCCGGACCGGATCGAGTTCGTCGATCACTTCCCCAAAACCGGGGTCGGCAAGGTCAACAAAAGAGTGCTGCGCGAGCGCATCGCACAGCAGCTGAAGAACGCAGCAACATAAAGAAGTAGGGCGGAAAAGCGTAGCGCCTTCCGCCGTTTTAGATGAGTCAATCGGCGCATCAAGCGGTGGATAACGCTACGCTCATCCACCCTACGAGTCCAAGCCCACATTCACCAATTAGCCAAACGACCTTCCCATGAGCATCCCAAGAATCGCCTCCTACCCAATGCCAGCCGCAACCGCCATGCCGAACAACCGCGTCGACTGGAAGCCCGATCCGGCCCGCGCGGTGCTGCTGATCCACGACATGCAAGAGTATTTCCTCGATTTTTACGATGTCAATGCCGCGCCTATCCCAGCCTTGCTCGATCATATCGGCCGCCTGCGCGCGGCTTGCGACGCCGCCGGCGTGCCGGTGGTGTATACCGCGCAGCCGCCGCAGCAGACGCCGGAACAACGCGGCCTGTTGCAAGCATGGTGGGGGCCGGGCCTGACCGCGCACCCGGAGCGGGCGCCGGTAGTGGCAGCGCTGACGCCGCGCGCGCAGGATACCGTGCTGACCAAGTGGCGCTACAGCGCTTTCGTCCGCAGTGACTTGTTGGAACGCATGCAACAGCAGGGCCGCGACCAATTGATCGTGTGCGGCGTCTACGCCCATATCGGCTGCCTGATGACCAGCGCCGACGCTTTCATGCACGATGTGCAGCCGTTCCTGGTGGGCGATGCGCTGGCCGATTTCTCGGCTGAACAGCATGCGATGGCGCTCGATTACGTGTCGCAGCGCTGCGGCGTAGTGACCAGCACCCTGGACGTCACGGCGGCGTTGCTGCCGTCGACCGGCTTGCCAGCCAGCCTGGAGGAATTACGGGCGGAAGTCGCCAGCCTGCTGCAGCTGCCTGCCTCCGACCTGCAAGCCGACGACAACCTGCTGTATGCCGGACTCGATTCGATTCGCTTGATGACTCTGGTCGAACGCTGGCGTCGTGCCGGTGCGACCACCACCTTCGTCGAGTTGGCCGAGCGGCCGACTCTCGCCGACTGGTGGGCCTTGCTGGCCGCGCAGCGGGGCAATTGAATGGGAGTCGCCCAAATGCAGGAGCTGAGCCAACAGTTGCCGATGCGCTTGCCGCTATCGGCCGCGCAGTACGGTATCTGGCTCGGCCAGCAACTCGATCCGGGCAGCCCGGCTTACTGGACCGCCGAAGCGGTTGAGCTGTGCGGCGCGCTGGATCAAGCCGCTTTCGAGGCGGCGCTGTATCAAGCCGTGGCCGAGTGCGACGCCTTGCACCAGCGCTATGCCAGCGACGGCCAAAGCGTCTGGCAGACGGCGGCAGCAGACACCGGCTGGCGCCTGCAACGGCGCGATTTCAGCGCTGCGGCATTGCCGTGGGACGCAGCACAAAGCTGGATGCAAATCGACCTGCTGCAAACCGCCGATCTGGCGCACGGCCCCTTGTTCGGCAGCGCGCTGCTGCAACTCGGCCCCGAGCGGACGCTGTGGTATTTGCGGGTGCACCACGTCGCGCTGGACGGTTTCGGCTATGCGTTGCTGGCACAACGAGTGGCCGATCTGTATTCGGCGCGCACAGCAGGTGCGCCGTTGCCGGCGGCACGCTCCGCCGCACTGGCGCCGGTGGTCGAAGAAGACCGCGTCTATCAAGCTTCCAGCGCTTACAGCCGCGACCGCGATTTTTGGTGCGCACGGCTCAAGGATGCGCCACCGCCGATGCTGCTAGCGGCGCCGATGCCGGTTGCGCACGGCGTGCGCCGTCAGCGCGGCAGCTTGGCGGCCGACACCTTGGCGCGCTGGCAGGCAGCGGCTGCGGCCGCCGGCGTCGATTGGTCGGCCTGGCTGATTGCGGCGGTTGCCGCCTGGCTGCATAAAAGCAGCGGCGCGACGGATATCACGCTCGGCTTGCCGGTCATGGGCCGGCTCGGTTCGGTGGCCTTGAGCGTGCCTTGCATGGCGATGAATATCGTACCGTTGCGGCTGCGGGTCGACCCCGACGCCAGCCTGAACGATTTGGCGCGCCTGGTGGCGGCCGAACTGCGCGCACTGCGGCCGCACCAGCGTTACCGCTATGAACAACTGAAGCACGATTTGGGTTTGACGGATGGCACCCGCCGTCTGTTCGGGCCGGTGATCAACCTGATGCCGTTCGACCGGCCGCTGGTGTTCGGCGGATTGGCGGCGACTTCGCACCCGGTATCGGCCGGTCCGGTCGAAGATCTGGCGATTGTCGTCGCGCCCCGTGCCGACGGCATCCGGCTGGATTTCGAAGCCAATCCCGATGCCTACGACAGCGCCGCGCTGAACGCGCATCATGCAAATCTGCTGGCGGCGCTGGAAGCGTTGACCGGCCAACCGGACTCGCCGCTGGCCGCGGTGCTGGGGCGCGCCGCTGAAGCTGCGGCACCGTCGCTATTGTCCGGCGGACCGCTGCCAACCGCGACCGAGCCGGTATTGGCCGCCTTGCTGCGTCATGCCAACGCCACCCCCGAACGCATCGGACTCGAACAAGACGGCGTCTCCCTGAGCTATGCCGAACTGCTGGCGCAGGTACAGACACTGGCAGCGCAATTGGTCGCGCACGGCGTGACGCAGAACAGCCGCGTAGTGGTCTTGCTGCCGCGCGCGCCGCGCACCGTGGTGGCGCTATTGGCGATCTTGTGGGCCGGCGGCGGCTACGTGCCGCTCGATCCCGACGGCCCGGCGCTGCGCATCGCGGCGGTGCTGGCCGATGCCGAACCGACGCTGGTGCTGACCGTGCGCGCACACGCCGACAAGGCGAGCGGTGCGGTGCTGTGCCTGGACGATGCCGAAGTAAATAGCACGCCGCTGGCCGCGCCGGTCGCAGTCGCCGCCGACGCGCTGGCCTACGTGATCTACACCTCCGGCTCCACCGGCCGGCCCAACGGCGTGATGGTAGGCCGCGACGCATTGGCGCATTTTGTGGCCGGCGCGACGGCGCGCTACCGCATCACCGCCGCCGACCGCGTGCTGCAATTCGCACCCTTGCATTTCGATGCCAGCGTCGAAGAAATTTTCCTCAGCTTGTGCGCCGGTGCGACCTTGATCCTGCGCAATGAAGCCATGCTGGAATCGCTGCCGCGCTTCTTGCTAGCCTGCGAACGGCTGCGCATCAGCGTGCTGGATTTGCCGACCGCTTTCTGGCACGAGCTGAGCTTTTGCATCAGCCAGCAGGAAGGCGCGCTGCCGGACGCCGTGCGGCTGCTGATCATCGGCGGCGAGGCCGCACTGGCTGAGCGCGTGGCGCGCTGGCGGGCGTCGGTCGCGCGGCAGGTGGTGCTGCTCAATACCTATGGCCCGACCGAGGCCACCGTGATTTGCACCACGGCCGAACTGGCCGGACCCGATGCGATCAATTTCGATGGCGACACGGTGCCCATCGGCCGCCCCTTGGCCGGGGTCGATATTGCCGTGGTCGATAGCGAGCTGCGCCCGGTGCCACGCGGCGAACCCGGGGAGCTATGCCTGATCGGCGGCGGCCTGGCGCACGGATATCTGGGACGCGCAGCGCTGACCGCAGAGCGTTTCGTGCCGCTGGCCGCATTGCCGGGCCGGCCGCGCGCCTACCGCACCGGCGACCGTGTGCTGCTCGGCGACGATGGCGAACTGCGTTATCTCGGCCGGCTGGACGACGAGTTCAAACTCAGCGGCCACCGCATCGACCCGTTGGAAATCGAAGCAGCGCTGCTGTCCTATCCTGGCCTGCGCGAAGTGGCGGTGGTCGGCCAGCCGCTGGCCGGCGGCGGCAAGCGATTGGCGGCATTTATCGTCGCCGATAGCGAACTGCCGTCGCCCGCCGCATTGCGCGCCTTCCTGAGCGAACGCTTGCCGGCGGTGGCGATACCGGCCAGCTACTCGGCGCTGCCGAAACTGCCGCGCAATCTCAACGGCAAGATAGACCGCAAAGCGTTGAGTGCGATGCCAATTGAAGCCGCCGTCACCGATCGCGCTGTCGCCAGCAAACTGGAACAGACGGTAATGGCGGTCTGGAGCGAGGTATTGGGCGTCGCCGACCTCAGCCGGGAAGATGATTTTTTCGCGCTCGGCGGCAAATCCTTGCAAGTGATCCAGGTCGCCAACCGGCTCGGCATCGCTTTGCAGCGCGAGATCGCCGTATCGGCCTTGTTCCGCCATCGCACGGTGGCGGCGCTGGCGCAATCGCTGAACACGCTGGCCGGCCATCCGCCGCCACCGGCCGCTGCCGGGTCCGAATTCGCGCCGCTGCTGACCATCCAGCGCGGCACCGGGCCGGCGCTGTTTTGCGTACATCCGGCCGAAGGATTGTCCTGGTGCTATCTGGGCCTGGCGATGCAATTGCCGGAGATCCCGATCTACGGTTTGCAAGCGATCGGCAACAGCGGCGACGCGCCGGCCAGCGTCGAAGCCCAGGTCGATGCCTATCTGGCGCTGCTGCGCGGCGCGCAAGCACAAGGCCCGTACCGTCTGCTGGGCTGGTCGTCCGGCGGCGGCATCGCGCATGCGATGGCGGTCAAACTGCAAGCGGCAGGCGAAACCGTATCGCTGCTGGCGATGATGGATGCGTATCCGAGCGATATCTGGCAGGGTCAGCCCGAGCCGACCGAGCGCGACGCGCTACTGACCTTGCTGGACGTGATCGGCGCGTCGCCGCTGGACGCCGACGGCCAGCCGCTGTCGCATGACGCCATGCTGGCTCGCTTCAAACAGCCGGGCAGTACGCTGGCCGCAGCCGACGACGCCCATCTGGCGCGCCTGCTCAAGAACGCGTTGCACGGCATGCTGCAATACCGCGATTTGCGGCATCAGCCTTTCGACGGCGATGTGTTGTTTTTCCATGCGCAGCGCCGCACGCCCAATGCCCCCGACTGGCTGGGCTGGACGCCTTATGTGCGGGGCCGGATGGAACGGGTCGATATCGACAGCACCCATATCGGCATGAGCAAGCCTGCGCCATTGGCCCGCATCGGCCGCGAACTGGCCAGCCGGCTCTCACCAACTTTTACGAGGCAACATCATGAGTAAAGCACCCACCCCCCGCACGCCGCCGCGCCTGTTGCGCGTGCGGCGCACCCGCCAGATGACGCCGCACATGCGCCGCATCACGCTGGCCGGCGAAGCGCTGGCCGGCTTTCCGACGGACAGCGACGGCGGCCATATCAAGCTGCTGTTGCCGCGGCCCGGTCAAGTCGAGCCGGTGCTGCCGACCCTGGGACCGGACGGCCCGATCTGGCCGCCCGACGACATCCGGCCGATTGCCCGCACTTATACCGTCGGCCGCTACGACCCGGTGGCGGGCGAACTGGATATCGACTTCGTGCTGCACGGCGATAACGGCCCGGCTTCCAGCTGGGCGCTGCATGCCGAACCGGGCGCCGCCGTCGGCATCGCCGGTCCGGGCGGACCGCCGCGCTTTGTGCAGGATGCCGATTACTACCTGCTGCTCGGCGATCCGAGCGCCTTTGCAGTGCTGGCCGCCGTGCTGGCGGCGCTGCCGGACGATGCCCGCGGCGACGCCTTGATCGAGGTGCCGGACCGCAGTGAAATCCAGTCCTTGCGCCACCCACCCGGGATCAACTTGCGCTGGCTGTCGCGCGACGGCGCACGCGCCGGCGACAGCACCTTGTTGCTGGATGCGGTGCGCCGCCTGACCTGGCCGGCCGCTGCGCTATCGGTCACGCTGGCCGGCGAAAGCACGCAAGTGGTGGCGCTGCGCGAATACCTGCTGACCGAGCGCGCCGTGCCGCGCCGGGCGATGTACGCGGTGCCGTACTGGAAAGACGAACACACCGAAGAGGCTTACCACGCCGAACGGCATCGCATCATGGATGCGTTCGAGCTGGACCAAGACAGCGTATCCACCGCCGAGGAAACCGTCTCATGAAAATCCTGCTGTCACTGATGTTTGCGCTGCTGACCGCGGCTTCAGCCTTCGGCGCCGAACGCAGCATCGTCGATGCCGCCGGCAGAACGGTAGTCGTGCCGGCCCAGCCGCAACGCTTGCTGGCCTTGTCGGAACTGGATCTGGATGCGTTGCTGGCGCTCAAAATCAAACCGGTTGGCGCCACCGCCGGCCGCGGTCAGAGTGGCATGCCGCGCTATCTCGGCAGCGCCGCCGCCGGGCTGGCCAGCGTCGGCAATTTCGGCAGTCCGGTGTTGGATCTGGTGATCGGCTTGCAGCCGGATTTGATCCTGGTCGGCGGTTTGCCCGATCCGGAGTTGTTGGCGCAGTTGGGCAAGATCGCGCCTACGGTGGTCAGCTACAAGCCGGGCGACGACTGGCAGGCGGCATTGCGCCGCATCGCCGCGGTGGTCGGGCGTCCGGCGCAGGCGGATGCTTTCTTGAGCGAGTACCGTAGTCGTGCCGAGGCGTTGCGGGGCAGGTTGGGGTCGCAGGCCGATGCGACCGTGAGCGTGGTGCGCTGGAATCCGCAAGGGCCGTCTTATATGTTGAAGGATGCGTTCGCCAGTCTGGTGCTGGCCGATCTCAAGTTGCGGCGGCCGGCGGCGCAAATGCAGCCGGGGGCGGCGCACTCGCCGCCGTTGAGTCTGGAGGCGTTGTCGAAGATTGATGGCGACTGGTTGTTTGTCGGGACTTTGAGCGCGGGTGGGCAGGCTAGCGATGCGTTGGCTGCGGCGCGGCAGAGTCCGGCTTTCCGGCAGTTGGGGGCGGTGCGCAACGGGCATATGGTGGCGGTGGATGGGTCGTTGTGGACCAGCCCTGGCGGGCCGTTGGCGGCGTTGGCGATATTGGCGGATGTGGAGAGAGCGATGGTGGGGCGGTAGGGGGTAGCTAAACCGGATCTAGTTAATTGGGGTCAGAGTTTTTTTTCGTCGGCTGTTTGACGAAAATTACTCTGACCCCTATTAACGGACTACGGAGTGTTGAGGGGTTGTTTTTACGTTTGTCTGTTTTGGTGATCTCAGCTTTTTGCCCTGATGGCGACCGCAAAAAGTAGCTCACCGGGGTCAGAGTTTTTTTACGGCAGCCTTATCGCCGTAAATTACTCTGACCCCGCTGAGCGGGCTACGGAGTGCAGGCGGTGGGTCTTCTGGTATCTAACACGGTCGCAACTCCGTGGAAGCTAGCCGGGAGTGGCCCGGCAGCCAGTCACTTTTCTTGCTTCGCCAAGAAAAGTAACCAAAAGAAGGCGACCGCAAAGCCACTGCCTTCCCTTCGGTCAGGTCCCCAAATGTGTCGCCTATCAGTCGGGTGTGAAGACAAACTCGCTACGCTCAAACATGTCTTCCCACAATTCCCGCCTGACAGCCGTCCCATTTGGCAGCGTCCCAATGCGGAATGCACGTCAAAAGCAACGGCAACGGCAACGGCAACAGCCTTGGTACAACGAACTTTCGGTAAATTTTTTACCGTCTTTTCACCCTGATTTTTGGAGTCCTTTTGTCCTCTCATCCTTATCGCCCGGCAGCGCGTCGGGCGCTTGTGTTTTTGCTGGTGCTGTCGGTGCCGGCCTTGGCGCTGGCTGGCTTGTTGATCGGTGCCGGCCAGGTCGGGGCGGCGGATGCGCTGGCGTTTCTGTTCGGCGACGCCGCTGCGCGCAGCGATCCGCAACTGCAGACCGTGCTGCTGAGTTTGCGCTTGCCGCGGATGGCGGCGGCGCTGCTGGTCGGTAGCGCGCTCGGCGTGGCCGGGATGCTGATGCAAACCGTGACCCGCAATCCGCTGGCCGAGCCGGGGCTGCTCGGGGTCAATGCCGGTGCCGCGCTGGGGGTGGTGGTGGGCATCGTCTGCGCCGGGGTCGAGAACGGTCCTGGTTATCTGTTGTGGGCCGGGCTCGGCGCGCTGGTCGGCAATGGCTGCGTGCTGGCGGTGGCGCATGCCGGTCAGCATGCCGCTGCGCCATTGCGACTGGTGCTGGCCGGGGTCGCGCTGGGAGCGACTTTCGTCGGCATCAGCTCGGCCATCCTGCTGTCGCAGCCGTCCGGTTACGACCAATATCGGTTCTGGGTGCTCGGCTCGCTGGCGGGGATTACGCCGGGCATGACGCTGTGGACCGCGCCTGCTGTGGTGGTGGGCTTGCTGGCGGCACTGTTGCTGGCGCGGCCGTTGTCGGCGCTGCTGCTGGGCGACGATATCGCCCGTTCGCTCGGGCATCGGCCGTTACGACTGCGGATTGCCGTGGCGCTGACGGTGACTTTGCTGACCGGGAGTGCGGTGGCGCTGGCCGGGCCGATTGGTTTTCTCGGCTTGCTGGCGCCGTTCTTGGCACGGGCGCTGGTGCGCTCGGGACTGCTTGCGCAACTGGCGCTGGCGGCTTGGCTAGGAGCGGCGCTGCTGCTGGCCGCCGATCTCGGGGCGCGGCTGGCGGTGCAGCCGTTCGAGACGCCGATCAGCGTGATGACCGCGTTGGTCGGCGCGCCGCTGCTGATCTGGCTGGCGCGCTCGAACGCTTGGCAGAACGGTAGCGCTTTATGAATCAGCCTTATTTTTCACCAGACAACACGCTTGAGCCGGGCGTAATACTGCTGCGCTGCGGCCGCTTTTCGCTGCTGTTCGCCTGGCGTTCTTTGGCGGCGATCGCGGGATTGAGCACTGCGCTGGCTTGCGCGGTCGGCATCGCGCTGATGGCCGGTGCGACCTGGCTGTCGCCGCCGCAACTGGTCTCGATATTGCTGGGCCACGCAACGCCGGGACTGCAATTGCTGGTGCTGGAATTCCGCCTGCCGCGGGTGCTGGTCGGGCTGCTGGCCGGCGCCGCGTTGGGGCTGGCCGGTTGCCTGATCCAGGCGCTGACCCGTAACCGGCTGGCGACTCCTGATCTGTTGGGGGTGGCCGACGGCGCGACTCTAGGCGTGTTCGTGGCGCTGATCGGCAGCGCATCGGGCATGTTCGGCCCGTGGTGGGTGGGGCCGCTCGGCGCTCTTGGCGCGGTGGTTTTGCTGCTGGTCGCTTCCGGCGATCTGGGCAGCAGAGGGCAGCGCTTGCTGATCGTCGGGCTGGCCTTGTCCAGCCTGCTGCGGGCGGTGACCGAGTTGGCGCTGTCACGGCAGGAACTGATGCATGCCAGTGCGCTGTACGCGTGGAGTATAGGCAGTCTGAACGGCCGCTCCTACAGCGCCGCATTGCCGCTGGCCATCGGCTTGCTGCTGCTGTTGCCGCCGACTTTGCTGACCACACGGCGGCTGGCGCTGCTGCGCTTCGACACCGAGATCGCCGCCGGACTGGGCTTGCCGGTGCGCGCGACGCAGTGGCAGGCGCTGTTGAGCGCGGTGCTGCTGGCCGGGCTGGCGGTCGGCGTCTGCGGCCCGATCGCGTTTGTCGCGCTGGCCGCGCCTTTCATTGCCGAGCGTCTGGTCGGCGGCGGCCGCATCGCCTTGCTCGGTGCGGCGCTGGCCGGAGCGACGCTGGTGGTCGGCGCCGACACGATGGGGCGGGTGTTGCTGAGCGCGGCCGAGCTGCCGGTCGGCGTGATCTGTAATTTGCTAGGCGGCCCGTTTTTGCTGTGGCTGCTATTAAGCGAGCGTAAGGGAGCGATGGGATGAAGCAGAGTTTAATAGTGAAAGGGCTGCATGCCAGCCATCAAAAAATTCCGGTACTGCATGGCGTCGATCTGACGATTGAACCGGGCCGGGTTACGGTGATCGTCGGGCCGAACGGCTGCGGCAAATCGACGCTGCTGCGCTGCATGGCGCGGCTGCATAAACCGGTGCTGGGCAGCGTCCATCTGGGCGGCGAGGATCTGTGGCGGCTGCGTCCGCAACAGGCCGCACGTCGTCTGGCCATGCTGCCGCAGACGCCGCAAGCGCCGGAGGGGATCACCGTCGGCGGCCTGGTGCGTTACGGCCGTCATCCGCATCAGGGGTTGCTGCAACAATGGTCGGCCGCCGATGAACAGGCGGTGCGTGCCGCGTTGCAGGCGACCGACGTATTGCAACTGGCCGACCGCCGCCTCGATCAACTGTCCGGCGGCCAGCGCCAGCGCTGCTGGCTGGCGATGGTGCTGGCGCAAGAGACGCCGCTGCTGTTGCTGGATGAACCGACCAGCATGCTCGACCTGGGCCATCAAGTCGATGTGCTGAACCGGGTGCAAGCGCTGGCCGCCGCAGGGCGCGGCGTGGTGATCGTGCTGCACGACCTGGTGGCGGCGGCGCGTTATGCCGACACGCTGGTGGCGATGCGCGACGGCCGCGTGCTGGCGACCGGCACGCCGCGCCAGATCGTCACCCCGGCGCTGGTGCGGCAGCTGTACGACCTGGAAGTCGACGTGCTGGCTGCACCGGGCGACGGCGCGCCGGTGGTGGTGCCGGCTAGCGCACGACGCGCCAATCGCCGCCTTACCATTGTGTGAGGCTTCTAAGTTCGCGGTAGGGCGGATGAGCGAAGCGTTATCCGCCGCCTGATGCGTCACCTCGCCTATTTGAGGCTCCTAAAACGGTGGAAGACGCTGCGCTGTTCCACCCTACGACACACACCGACACAAGTTTGATGAAAGGAAAACGAGATGGAATTTAAAGACAAGATAGTACTGATCACCGGCGCGGCACAAGGCATCGGTGCCGCCGTCGCGCGTGCATTGGCGCAACGCGGAGCAACACTGGCCGTGCTCGACGTGCAGGCCGAGCCGGTGGCGGCGCTGGTTACCGAGTTGCAGCTTGCCGGCAGCACGGCGCTGGGGCTGGCGGTGGATGTGTCCGACAGCGCAGCGGTGAACGCTGCGGTGGAGCGGGTCGAGCAAGAGTTGGGACCGATAGCGATCCTGGTCAACGCCGCCGGCATCCTGCGCCTCGGTTCGGCGCTCGATTGCAGCGATGCCGATTGGGAGCAGACCTTCGCGGTCAATGTCGGCGGCGTGTTCCGCGTGTCGCGAGCGGTGGCGTCGTGCATGGTGCCGCGGCGGCGCGGCGTGATCGTGACGGTGGCTTCCAACGCGTCCTCGGTGCCGCGCCAGCAGATGGCGGCTTACGCGGCGTCGAAGGCGGCCTCGGCCCATTTCACACGCTGCCTGGGATTGGAGCTGGCCGAGCACGGGATCCGCTGCAACGTGGTGTCGCCCGGTTCGACCGACACCGCGATGCAGCGCCAATTGTGGACCAGCCCGGAGCACAAGCAGGCGGTCATCAACGGCGCGCTGGAGAGCTTCCGGCTCGGCATCCCGCTGGGCCGGATCGCCGACGCCGAGGACATCGCCGCCGCGGTGGTTTTTCTGGCGTCGGAGCAGGCACGCCACATCACGATGCATGAGCTATGCGTGGATGGCGGGGCGACGCTGGGGGCTTGAGCAGTCGGCTTGTTGCCGCAACGTTAAAGAAGGGTCGTAGTTTGGGCTGGAAAGCCCAACGTTTGGTGGAGACGGAGATGAAAATGTTGGGCTTCGCCTTCGGCTCAACGCCAACCTACCACCTATCTAAAAATAGCATGATGCTAATAATTGCCATCGCATCCGATAGCGTTTATAGTCGCTCCCGTCCCTGAGAGAAAAATCCTGGACGTGGTTCGAAAGCCACTAACAAAAGAGCACGGACCGCGGCTAGCGGATTTCTACGTGAACGACCTTTATCGCCCTCCACGGGCGGTGAGGTAGGGAGCCCCTTAGTGGGCTGCCGGGGTCGTTTAAATCTTTTGTCCGGTCTTTCGACCCTGCCTTTGCCGCCGTGTGTCAAGAACGCAAAAGCCGAAGTATCGGCCGCTGCGATGCTTTATTGAAGATGAGGGTCGGCCCCTCGTGATCGGCGTGCAGGCGCAGG
>NZ_JBHSMT010000027.1:0-79307 GCF_042654985.1 Paraherbaspirillum soli
CTGCACGCCGATCACGAGGGGCCGACCCTCATCTTCAATAAAGCATCGCAGCGGCCGATACTTCGGCTTTTGCGTTCTTGACACACGACGGCAGATGGCAAGGTTGACAGACCGGTACGAACAGGAAAAACCGGCAGCCCGGAGGCTCCTCACCACTGCCGTCCGTAGGGACGTGCAAAGGTGATCGCAAAGACCGCATCGTGCGATCTTTACGCTGTTCGTAGCTCAGGCTGTCAAACCTGGTCCCCCAATGCTGCAGGGACGGGAGCGACTATAGACGCTATCAATCGTTAAGGCAATTATTGGCGTTCTGCTATTTTTGGAGTTGTCGCTGGTAGGGCGGATGAGCGCAGCGTTATCCGCCGTTGGATGTGCCACAGGTGTGCGACGCATCCAGAACGGCGGAAGGCGCTGCGCTTTTCCGCCCTACTTGCTATCAATCGCTATGGCAATTATTAGCGTTCTGCTATTTTTGGAGTAGTCGCCGGTAGGGCGGATGAGCGCAGCGTTATCCGCCGTTAGATGTCCCACAGGTGTGTGATGCATCCAGAACGGCGGAAGACGCTGCGCTTTTCCGCCCTACTTGCTATCAGCGTCCTGCTATTTTTGGAAGCGCCGCCAACGGCTCTACGCGCCATTTGCTTTATCTAGTCCAACTCCTAATATTAAAAAAAGTGAAAGACCTCGCCGCGCCATCAGGACGAGTGCCGACTTTTCTTTCGATCGAGGAGGCCGCCATGACGGACCAGATCAAGCAGGTTTATCCGGGTCAAGTCCATTCCACCGCAATTGCCGCCGATACCGATGCCGACCGCCGCCGCCTGATTCAAGCCGCCGCGGCGGTCGGCCTGGCCGCCGGTTTCGGCAGTCTGGTGCTGCCGCGCAACGCGCATGCGGCGAAAAAGACCTTGAAGATATTGCAGTGGAACCACTTCGTACCGGGTTACGACAAGTGGTTCGACAATACTTATGTGAAGGAATGGGGGCAGAAAAACGATACCGAGGTCATCGTCGATCACGTCGGCATCCCGGCCTTGAGCACGCGCGCCGCGGCCGAGGTGTCGGCGCAGAAAGGCCACGATCTGTTCATGTTCCTGTCGCCGCCGCCGGTGTATGAGGAACAGGTGATCGACCACCGCGAGATTTACGAAGAGTGCCAGCGCAAGCACGGCAAGCCGGTGCCGCTGGCGGTCAAGAGCACCCTCAATCCGAAGACCAAAAAATATTTCGCGTTCTCCGACAGCTTCGTGCCCGATCCGATCAATTACCGCAAGGATCTGTGGGACGAGGTCGGCATGCCGGCACCCGACAGCTGGGATGACGTGTTGAACGCGGGCCGCAAGATCAAGCAGAAGCGCAACATTCCGGTCGGCATCGGCTTGTCGGCCGAGCTCGACACGGCGATGGCGATGCGCACGATTTTGTTCGCCTACGGCGGCTCGATCCAGGACGAGCACAGCATGGTGGTATTGAACTCCAAGAACACGCTGGAAGCGCTGAAGTACGTCAAGGCGCTGTACCAGGAAACCATGACGCCGGAGGTGCTGGCGTGGGACCCGTCGTCCAACAATCGCGCCATGCTGGCCGGTAAGATCTCGCTCTGCCTGAACGCCATTTCGATCACCCGCGAGGGCGAGAACAAGAACATCCCGGGCACCCCCGACATCTGGCTGACCCAGGCGCTGCAAGGCCCGGTGCGGCGGATCGCGATGGAGCACGTGATGGATTGCTACGTGATCTGGAAATTTGCCGAAAACATCGGCGGCGCGAAGAAGTTCCTGGTCGACTATATCGACAATTTCCGGCAGGGCTTCCTGGGTAGCGAGTTCTACAATTTCCCGTGCTTCCCCGGCACCGTGCCCGACCTGCAAAAGTTGATCGCCGACGATCCCAAGGCCCAGCCGCACGACAAGTACAAAGTGCTAGGCACGCTGATGAACCAGGCCACCAACGTCGGCTACCCCGGCTACGCCAACGCCGCCACCGACGAGATCTTCAACACCTGGGTGCTCAACACCATGTTCGCCAAGGCCGCCACCGGCGATGAGACACCGGAGAACGCGATGCGGCAGGCGGAAGTCGCGTGCAAGCAGATTTTTGCGAAATGGCGGGAACGGGGCTTGGTGTGATTGATGTGCCGCATGCGTTTGACGCATTTGAAACGGCGGAAGGCGCTGCGCTTTTCCGCCCTACGACCCAATGAACGGACCACGGAGCGCCGAGGGGTTGTTTTTGACGTTGAATTCCGCATTGGGACGCTGCCAAATGAGCCGACTGTTAGCCGGGAATTGTGGGAAGACATGTTTGAGCCGCAGGCGAGTTTGTCTTCACACCCGGCTGATAGGCGGCGCAGTTTTATCTATTGCGGGACAGAGTTAAGCGTAGCGGTACTCTGTCCTCAACTGACTAGGAGACCGAAGGGAAGGCAGTGGCTTGCGGTCGCCTTTTCTTTGCTTCCTTTCTTTTGGCGAAGCAAAAGAAAGGAAGTCGCCGTCAGGGCGAAAAGCTGAGCGCGCCAAGACAACTGCAAACCAAAACAACCCTCGGCGCTCCGTAGCCCGTCAAAAGGGGTCAGAGTAATTTTCGTCAAACAGCCGACGAAAAAAAACTCTGACCCCATTTGACTGCTTTTTTGAACAAGAACGCGCGAAGACACCACCATGTCCACCGTAGAAACCCGCGCAATCACCAAGCGCTTCGACGGCAGCAACGCCGTCGACGGCATCGACCTGGCCGTGCGCGAGGCCGAGTTCCTGGTGCTGCTGGGCCCATCCGGCTCCGGCAAAACCACCCTGCTGCGCATGATCGCCGGACTGGAAACGCCGACCTCGGGCGAGATCCTGGTCGACGGCCGCATCGTCACCGAGCTGCCGCCGCGGGCGCGCAAGATGGCGATGGTGTTCCAGAGCTACGCGCTGTACCCGCATCTGAGCGTGTTCGACAACATCGCGTTTCCGCTGGCCGCGCAACGCATGCAGCGCGACGCCATCGCCCAAAAAGTGGACTGGGCCGCCACCCTGTTCGGCATCGCCCACCTGCTGGCCCGCAAGCCGCGCCAACTGTCCGGCGGCGAACGGCAACGGGTGGCGCTGGCGCGCGCGGTGGTGCGCGAGCCGGTAGCGTTTTTGCTGGACGAACCGCTGTCCAACCTGGACGCCAAACTCAGGACCTCGGCCCGCGACGAGTTGCAGCAGTTCCAGCGGCGCCTGGCGACCACCACGATTTACGTCACCCACGATCAGATCGAGGCGCTCGGCCTGGGCGACCGCGTCGCCATCCTCGACCACGGCCGCATCCATCAGCTCGGCACGCCGCAGCAGGTGTACGAGCATCCGGCCGATATCTTCGTCGCCACCTTCATCGGCTCGCCGCCGATGAACCTGGTCGAGACCGACGGCGCGTTGATCGGCTTCCGGCCCGAGCATTTCTTGCCGCGCGCCGCGTACCCGGCCGACGCCGCATTGAGCCCCTTGCCCTTGCATGTCACGCGAATCGAGAACCTGGGTTCGGACCGCCTGGTGTACGGCATGCTGCAGCCGCCGCTGCCGCCGGTCAAAGCCATCTCGCGCATTCCGTGCACGGTCACCGTCCCGCTCGAGACCGGCCGCGATTATGGTTTTGTGGTGCCGCGGCGCGAGCTGCGGCGCTTCGACCCGGTATCGGGATTGCGCCTGGGAGCGGCATTGCCATGAAGCCGGATGCTGAGCTGCAGCATAGGCTTGAGGACGAGCGCTGGCTGGGCCGCATGATGCTGGCGCCGGCGGTGATTTACATCGTGCTGCTGGTCGGCTTTCCGTTTCTGCTGTCGATTTATTACAGCTTGTCGGACGCCACGGTCGGCAGCCGGGTTCTGCATTTCGTCGGCCTGGAAAACTTCCGCCGCATCCTCGACAGCGCCGCCTTCTGGCGTTCGCTGCGCAATGCGCTGGTGTTCACCTTGCTGTCGCAGCTGCTGGTGGTGGTGTTGGCGAAGATCCTGGCGATGGCGCTGGTCGGCGATTTTCGCGGCAAGTGGCTGGTGCGGCTGTTGATCCTGCTGCCGTGGGTGGCGCCGATCTCGCTGGGGACCATCGGCTGGCTGTGGATCTTCGATCCGGTATACAGCATCATCAACTGGAGCTTGCGCGCGCTCGGTTTGCTCGGCCCGAACAGCTGGCCGATCTGGCTCGGCCAGCCGAACCTGGCGATGGCGTCGATCATCCTGGTCGACGTCTGGCGCTTGCTGCCGCTGGCGACGGTGATCATCCTGGCCGGCTTGAGCGGCATCCCGCAGGATATCCACGACGCCGCGGCGATGGATGGCGCCGGCTTCTGGCGGCACCTGTTCCGCATCAATATTCCGCTGGTGATGCCGGTGATGCTGGTGGCGCTGCTGTTCGGCATCGTGTTCACGTTCACCGACATGATCATCGTCTTTGTGCTGACCCGCGGCGGGCCGTACGACACGACGCAAGTGCTGGCCAGCCTGGCGTTCTTCACCGGCATCCAGGGCGGCGACTTGGCCGCGGGGGCGGCGATTTCGCTGTTCCTGTTCCCGCTGCTGGTGGCGGTCGTGGTGCTGCTGCTGAGTGTGGCGCGCCGGATAGAGGTGACCTGAAGCACCTCTAAAAACCTACTGCGCGGCCCAATCTCGGGGCTGCGATGCTCGCTGTACCTCCGTACAGCTGTGCTTCTCGCCCCGACCTTGAGCCGCTCGCTACGGTTTTTAGAGGCGCTTACATAAGGGGCAATATGAAATGCATATGACACCAACCAGCTGGAAGCGCCTGGCCGCGCGCGGCGGCCATTTCGGCATCGTCGCCGCGTTCACGGCGTTCTGCACTTTTCCGTTTTACTGGATGCTGATCACCACCTTCAAGGACATCCACGACTTGATCAACACGGCCAACAATCCTTTCCTGTTCAACATTGCGCCGACCTTGGACAACCTGCGGGTACTGCTGTTCGATACGCAATTCGTGCGCTGGATGCTCAATACGCTGGGGGTCGGCGTCGCCGTCGTGCTCGTCACGCTGCTGCTGGCGGTGCCGGCGGGCTACAGCCTGGCGCGGCTGTCGGGGCGCTGGGGGCGGCAACTGGCGATCGGGATCTTCCTGACTTACCTGATTCCGCCGACCATCCTGTTCATCCCGTTCTCGCGCATCATCGGCGCACTCGGGCTGCAGGATTCACTGTGGTCGCTGGTGCTGGTCTACCCCAGCTTCACGGTGCCCTTCTGCACCTGGCTGATGATGGGCTTCTTCAAGGCGGTGCCGCGCGACATCGAGGAGGCGGCGATGATGGATGGCTTGAGCCGCTTCGGCGCGTTCCTGAAAGTGGCGGTGCCGGTGTCGTCGGCCGGGATACTGACGGTGGTGATTTTCACGCTGACCTTGGTGATGCAGGAGTTCATCTACGCCCTGACCTTCATCACCAGTTCGTCGCAATACACGGTCAGCGTCGGCGTGCCGACTTTCCTGGTGCGCGGCGACGTCTATTTCTGGGGCTCGCTGATGGGAGCTTGCCTGATCGTCAGCGTGCCGATTGCGGTGCTGTACAACTTCTTCGTCGATCGTTTCGTGGCGGGATTTACGGTGGGTACCGTGAAGTGATGGCGGCCGGGGATGAGAATTGTCCTAAATTGTTGTAATCTTGTTGCTGCACTGCAAGCTGCCTGACCTTGATTTTTCTTCCCAATATTGCGAGGAATTTCCAGCATGCTATCCACTTCTTCTTCGATGCCGAGCGGGATTTCGCTGCGGCCCGCCACCGCCGCCGATCAGCCCTTCCTGCAAACCCTGTACCGCTCCGCCCGCCCCGATTTGCAGTTGATCGACGGCGAACAGGATCTGATCGAAACGGTGGTCACGCAGCAGTACGCGGCCCAGCTGCAAGGCGCGGGCGAGAGCTATCCGAACGCGATGCACTTCGTCATTGAAAAAACCCAGCACAGCATCGGTGGCCTGGTAGTCGATTTCGGCCACAACGAAGTGCGCGTGATCTACGTCGCCTTCATTCCCACGGCGCGCGGCTTCGGCTACGGCAAGGCGATCCTGCAAGGGGTGCAGCAAGCCGCCGCCAGCAGCCATTGCCCGGTGGCGGCCGTGGTCTGGCACAACAACCCCGGCGCCAAGCGGATTTACCTGGAGCTGGGCTTCCAGGTCGAAGAATCGCAATTGCTGGCCGAGCGGCTGGTGTGGTATCCGGGCGCGCAGCAGCGGGCGAGCTAGTTGAAGACCATCTGAAAATACGCGACAGCCGGATCGCGCCCCAACGCGGCCACCCGGGAAACGTAGATCCCATCCACCCGCCCCAATGTCCCCAGGTCCATCGCGCACGGCCCTTCGACAAATGCGGTGGCTTGCTGCGCGGTCAAGCTGACCGAAAACGGCATCCGCTGCGCATCCCCGGCATACGGGTTGCGCGACTGCGGCTTGCTGGTCACGCAATCGACCAGGACCGGCAGCGTGCTGCCGTCGGTCAGATACAGGTCGCACACGGTGCCGCTCAAAGAACTGAAATGCGAGGCTTCAACAAGTTCTAGCATGGGTTTTATGAGATAGGTAATGGGGTTTGCCGTGACACGCACAGCACTCAAGGCGCCTCTAGAAACCGTAGCGAGCAGGCCCAAGGTCGGGGACGAGAAGCGCAGCTGTACTGAAGTACAGCGAGCATCGCAACCCCCGAGATTGGGCCGCGCAGTAGGTTTATAGAGGCGTCAATTACGAGGGGGGAAGACGCCGACTAGCGCGATGCTGAAATTCAGCACCAAAAACGGGTTCATGATGGCAGTCGGCAAGCTGCTGCCGGTGATGCCGTTGATTACCGCGCCACCGCCGCCGCCATTGACGCCGCCCAGCGGGATGGAAGGAGCCGGGGTCGAGGTGGCCCAGATGGCGGCGCTCGATGGTCCCCCGGGCGAGCCGGCCAGGACGTTATTGGTGGCGGTCGGCACGATCGTATTGCCCGCCGTGTTGCTGGACACGTTGTAGGCGCTGCCTCCCGACGGCGTGAACGTTGCCACGTGCGTGTGGGCCGGCATATTGCCGACCAACAGCGTCACATCTTCCGTGCCGGAAGCTTCGCCGATCACGCGCGGCGTCAGGCCCAGGCCGGCTCCTTGCGAAATCGGCAGCCGCCCTTGCAGATTGGGCAACTGGAACACCCTTACCCCGTCGCCGCCGTAGTGCGTGCCCAGCAGCGAAAACAGCGCCGAGTATTGAGCAATGCCGAGCGTTTGCCCGGAACAGGTTTGCCAGCCCAGAGGGGCAAAGTCGAAGCCGAAGGTCATGATGCTGCCCACAAACACTTCCATGGGAGTCTCCTTAATAAAGAGTCATGCGTGAGTTTGTACATCGCCGGGGGGACCATTTTCTATTTACTTGCAGAAACAGTTGAGCAGGAATGCGGCGCTTTTACAAGGTCAGGTTGCACAATTTATGAGCAGAAACCTATCAACTTTGACAGCTGGATTAATGGTTGAAATATGCACTCCTTGCTCTCAATCCGGATTTTGCATTGCGGCAAAAATTTACTTGGCACAGCTAGTTTGCTTGCTCCGGACTTCGTGTAACATTTCCCATGAGAAATAACATGTGCGATGTCAATCGGCGTTGGGAGGCACTGTTTTGTCGGACAGGAAATTCCATTTCATCTCGGGTTTGCCGCGCTCCGGCTCCACCTTGCTGGCTGCGCTGCTGCTGCAAAACCCGCGTTTCCATACCGGCATGACCAGCCCGGTGGGGGCGCTGTTTTCCGGCATGCTGGGCCAGTTCAGCGCCGGCAGCGAATTCGGCCCGGTCATTTCGCGCGAGCAGCGGCGGCGCTTGTTGCGCGGCTTGTTCGACAGCTTTTATGCCGAGCAGGCCGAGCAGGATGTGATTCTCGACACCAACCGCATGTGGTGCGCCAAGCTGCCGGCGCTGGTCGATCTGTTCCCCGATACCAAAATCATCGCCTGCGTGCGCAATGTGGCCTGGGTGATGGACAGCATAGAGCGGCTGTACCGCGCCAATCCTTACGAGCACACCAAGCTGTTTATCGACGAGGTCGAACGCAATACCGTCTACAGCCGGGTCGACACGCTGGCGCAGCGCAATCGCCTGGTCGGCTTTCCGTGGGCGGCGCTGAAAGAAGCGTATTTCGGCGAGCATGCCAAAGCGCTGCTGGTGGTGGATTACGACTTGCTGACCCAGGCCCCGGAAAAAGTGCTGCGGCTGGTCTACGACTTTATCGGCGAGCCGTGGTTTGCGCACGACTTCGAGCATGTCGAATACGACGCGCCGGAGTTCGACCAGGCGCTCGGCTTGTCCGGTCTGCACCGGGTCCGGCCCAAGGTGGCGCTGGAAGCGCGCCGCACGATCTTGCCGCCGGATTTGTTTGAGCAGTATTCGAAGCTGTCGTTCTGGCAGGACGGCGCAGGCAGCGCCGCGCAGGTGATACGGGCCAGGAGCAAGGCCGAGTAAACCGACAAGCCCAAAAGGTGATCGCTATGTGGTGGTCTAAACAGTCGTCGCGCAACAACCAGCAAGCTCGCATGCAATCAGCCGCCCCCGCGCCCAAGCGCCGGGCGCCGCTGATCATGCCGCTCGAACCGCGCTTCATGTTCGACGGCGCGGTGGCGGTCGCCGCCGCCCATGCGGATGGCCCGCACCCGGCAGCCGAGCATGGACACGCCGCGCCGGACCAGTTGCACCCGATCGAGGCGGCGGTCAAGGCCGTGGCGGCAGCCTCTGCCGCCCCAACCACACCGCGCCCGGCGGTGCTGTTCATCGATGCCCGGGTGAGCGATCCCGCCAGCCTGGTGAAAGGCGTGGCGGCCGGCACCGAAGTGGTCTATCTGCAAGCGAACCAGGATGGCCTGCTGCAGATTGCCAGCTACCTGGCGCAGCATCATGAAGCGGGCTCGGTCGAGATTGTGGCGCACGGCAATGACGGCGAGCTGTTTTTGGGCAGCACCGACCTGAACGCCGACAACATCAACGCCCATGCGCAAACCCTGGCCGCGATCGGCGGCAATTTGCGGCAAGGCGCCGATATCCTGCTGTACGCCTGCAACACCGCGGCCGATGCGCGCGGCGTCGCTTTCGTCGATACGCTGGCGCAACTGACCGGCCACAATATCGCCGCCTCCTCCAACGCCACCGGCGTCGGCGGCGACTGGAACCTGGAAGTCACCACCGGCAACATCTCCGCCGTGCCGGTGCTGTCGGCGCAGGCGCTGGCGCATTACGACTACAGCCTGGGCAACACCAACGTCAGCACCGACGCCCAGTTGCAGGCGGCGATTGCGGCCGACAATGCCAGCAACAGCAACGACACCATCACGCTGACCTCCGACATCACGTTTGCGTCGGCCGCCGACACCCTGGTGATCAACCACACCGGCAGCGGCACCCTGACCATCGACGGCGGCGGCCACACCATCAACGGCAATTATCTCAACCGCATCATCTCGATCAGCGCCGGCCACGTCATCATAGAAAACGTCACGATCGAGCACGGCCTGCTGGCGGGCGCCGGCGGCGCGGCCGGACATGCGGGCAGCAACGAACTGGGCGCCGGGATCTCGAACGCCGGCATCCTGACCCTGAACAATGTCATCGTCACGCAAAACGTCGCTACCGGCGGCGGTGGCGGCGGCGGCGTTTCGATCTCGTATGTCGGCGGCGGCGGCGGCGGTGGCGGCGGTGCCAGCGGCAGAGGCGGCGCGGCCGGCGGCATCGCCGGTCCCGGTACCGGCAACTACGCCGGGGCGGCCGGCAGCGGCAGCAGCGGCGGCCGCGGCGGCTCCTACGACGGCATTCATCTGGACGGCTCGGGCGGCACCAGCAGCGGCGGCGGCGCCGGCGGCAATAGCGGCAGCACCGGTTATTCGGCCGGCGGCAACGGCGCCACCGCGAGCGGCGGCGGCCTGACCATCGGCGGCGGCGGCGGCGGCGGCGGCTGGGATGCGACCGGCGGCACCGGCGGCAATGCGGCCGGCGGCATCTTCAATTCCGGCACGCTGTACGTGATCGGCAGCTCGGCCATTACCAATAACCTGGGCGCGGCCGGCGGCGCCGGCGGCGGCGGCGGTTCCGGCAACCATGGCGGGGTCGGCGGCCAAGGCGTAGGCGGCATCTGGAACTCGGGCGGCGGCACGCTCGAGATGACTGCCAGCGCCTATGCCGCGATGAGCGGCAATGTCGGCTCCAGCGGCAGCATCGGCGGCGTCGTCAACGGCGGCAACAACACCGGCGTCACATCGCCGACCGCGGCCGCCAGGATCAACACCGGCTCCGGCATCATCAATACCAACTATGTGCCGCCGGCGCCGGTGGTCTCGTCCATCGCCATCGTCGGCGGCAGTCCCAACAATGCCGGCAGCGAACAGTTCACCGTCACCTTCTCCGAAAGCGTGACCGGAGTCGACATCAGCGACTTCACGCTGACCGATACCGGCACCGCGGCCGGCACCATCGCCTCGGTCAGCGGCAGCGGCAGCACCTACACCGTGACCGTCAACGGCGTCAGCGGCGACGGCACCATGCGGCTGGATTTGAACAGTTCCGGCACCGGCATTACCGACGGCAGTTCGACCCCGATCGCGAGCGGCTATACCAGCGGCCAGGTGTATACGCTGGACCATACCGCGCCGACCGTATCGTCGATCAACCGGGTCGGCAGCAGCACCAACAACGCCGGCAGCGAGCAGTTCACCGTCACCTTCTCGGAAAGCGTGACCGGCGTCGACATCAGCGATTTCACGCTGACCGATGGCGGCACCGCGACCGGCACCATCGCCTCGGTCAGCGGCAGCGGCAGCACCTACACGGTGACCGTCAACGGCGTGACCGGCGACGGCACCATGCGGCTGGATCTGAACAGCTCCGGCACCGGTATCGCCGATGCGGCGACCAATGCGATTGCCGCCGGCTTCACCAGTGGTCAAAGCTATACGCTGGACCATACCGCGCCGAGCGTGTCGTCGATCACGCGGGTCGGCAGCAGCACCAACAACGCCAACAGCGAACAGTTCACCGTCACCTTCTCGGAAAGCGTGACCGGGGTCGATATCAGCGATTTCACGCTGACCAATACCGGCACCGCGGCCGGCACCATCGCCTCGGTCAGCGGCAGCGGCAACACTTACACCGTGACCGTCAACGGCGTGACCGGCGACGGCACGATGCGGCTGGACCTGAACAGCTCCGGCACCGGCATCGCCGACAGCGCGAGCAACGCGATTGCCGCCGGCTTTACCGCCGGCCAGGCATACACGCTGGAACACACGCCGCCCAGCGTGACGTCGATCAACCGGGTCGGCAGCAGCACCAACAACGCCGGCAGCGAGCAGTTCACCGTCACCTTCTCGGAAAGCGTGACCGGGGTCGATATCAGCGATTTCACGCTGACCAACACCGGCGGCGTGACCGGCACCATCGCCTCGGTCAGTGGTAGCGGCAGCACTTACACGGTGACCGTCAACGGCGTGAGCGGCGACGGCACGATGCGGCTGGATTTGAACAGTTCCGGCACCGGCATCGCCGATGCGGCGTCCAATGCGATTGCCGCCGGCTTTACCAGCGGTCAGGTTTATACGCTGGACCATACCGCACCGACCGTGTCGTCGATTACCCGGGTCGGCAGCAGCGTCAACAACGCCGGCAGCGAACAGTTCACCGTCACCTTCTCCGAAAGCGTGACCGGGGTCGATATCAGCGATTTCACGCTGACCAATACCGGCACCGCGGCCGGCACCATCGCCTCGGTCAGCGGTAGCGGCAGCACGTACACGGTAACCGTCAACGGCGTGACCGGCGACGGCACCATGCGACTGGATCTGAACAGCTCCGGCACCGGCATCGCCGATGCGGCGACCAATGCGATCGCCGCCGGCTTTACCAGCGGTCAGATCTATACGCTGGACCATACCGCGCCGACCGTATCGTCGATCAACCGGGTCGGCAGCAGCACCAATAACGCCAACAGCGAACAGTTCACCGTCACCTTCTCTGAAAGCGTGACCGGGGTCGATATCAGCGATTTCACGCTGACCAACACCGGCGGCGTGACCGGCACCATCGCCTCGGTCAGCGGTAGCGGCAGCACTTACACCGTGACCGTCAACGGCGTGACCGGCGACGGCACGATGCGGCTGGATCTGAACAGTTCCGGCACCGGCATCGCCGATGCGGCGAGCAACGCAATTGCCGCCGGCTTTACCAGTGGTCAGGTTTATACGCTGGACCATACCGCACCGACCGTGTCGTCGATTACCCGGGTCGGCAGCAGCGTCAATAACGCCAACAGCGAACAGTTCACCGTTACCTTCTCGGAAAGCGTGACCGGCGTCGATATCAGCGATTTCACATTGACCAATACCGGCACCGCGGCCGGCACGATAGCCTCGGTCAGCGGCAGCGGCAACACCTACACGGTGACCGTCAACGGCGTCACCGGCGACGGCACCATGCGGCTGGACCTGAACAGCTCCGGCACCGGCATCGCCGATGCTGCGGGCAATGCGATTGCCGCCGGCTTTACCGCCGGCCAGGCATATACGCTGGAACACACGCCGCCCACCGTCACCTCGGTCGGCGTTCCCGCCAACGCCACCTATATCGCCGGCCAGAATCTCGACTTCACCGTCAACTTCAGCGAGGCAGTGACCGTCATCGGCACGCCCGAGATGACCTTGACGCTGGATACCGGCGGCACGGTCCATGCCGATTACCTGAGCGGCAGCGGCACCTCGGCCCTGACCTTCCGTTACACGATAGTCAGCGGTGAAATGGACGCGACCGGCGTCGCGGTCGGCGGCAGCCTGATCGCCAACGGCGGCACCGTGCGCGATGCTGCCGGCAACGACGCGCTGCTGACCTTGAACAGCGTGGCCTCGACCGCCGGCGTGCTGGTCGATTCGATTGCGCCTACCGTCAGCTCGGTAGGCGTGCCGGCCAACGGCACCTACGGCGCCGGACAGGATTTGGTGTTCACGGTCAATTTCAGTGAAAACGTGGTGGTCGATACCGGCGACGGCACCCCTTATCTGTCGGTAGTGCTGGACACCGGCGGCACCGTGCATGCGACTTACATCGGCGGTTCCGGCACCAGCGCGCTGAGCTTCCGCTACACAGTGGCCAGCGGCAACAACGACAGCGACGGCATCGTGCTCGGCGCGGCGATCAGCGCCAACGGCGGCACCATCAAGGACGCCGCCACCAATGCGGCGGTATTGACCTTGAATAGCGTGGCATCGACCACCGGCGTGCTGGTGGATGCGATCCCGCCGACGGTGTCGTCGATCCATACGGTGGCGGGCAGCCCCAACAACCTGGGCAGCGAGACGTTCACGGTGACTTTCTCCAGCGCGGTGACCGGCGTCGATATCAGCGATTTCACCCTGCATGACAGCGGCACCGCCACCGGCACCATTGCCTCGGTCAGCGGCAGCGGCAGCACCTATACGGTGACGATCAACGGCGTGACCGGCGACGGCACGATGCGGCTGGATTTGAACAGCAGCGGCACCGGCATCACCGACGCTTTCGGCAATGCCATCGCCACCGGGTTTACCGGCGGCCAGAGCTACACGCTGGACCACACGCAGCCGGCGGTGACCGGGATGACGGTGCCGGCCAACGGCACTTACGGCGTCGGCCAGAATCTCGACTTCACGGTCACATTCAGCGAAGCGGTCACGGTCAGCGGCACGCCGCGCATCGCCATCACGCTCGATACCGGCGGCACCGTGTATGCCAACTACCTGGCGGGCAGCGGCAGCACCACGCTGACTTTCCGCCTGACCGTGGTCGGCGGCGAGCAAGACCTGACCGGGATCGCCACCGCTGCCGCCATCGACGCCAACGGCGGCGCGATCAGGGATGCCGCCGCCAACAACGCGCTGTTGAATCTGGGCGACGAGCCGTCGACCGCCGGCATCGACATCGACGCAGTGCCGCCGGTGGTGCAGTCGGTCGGAGTGCCCGCCAACGGCACTTACGGCACCGGGCAAGACCTGGACTTTACGGTCGACTTCAACAAGGTGGTCACCGTCAACACCGGCGGCGGCGTGCCTTACCTGAGCGTGACGCTGGACACCGGCGGCACCGTGCATGCCAGCTATGTGAGCGGCTCCGGCACCAGCACGCTGACTTTCCGTTACCAAGTCGTCAGCGGCAATGACGACAGCGACGGCATTGCGCTGGGCGCCAGTCTGACGGTCAACGGCGGCACAATACGCGATGCCACCGGCAACGACGCGACGCTGACCTTGAATAGCGTGGCATCGACCGCCGGCGTGCTGGTGGATGCGATCCCGCCGACGGTGTCTGCTATCCACACGGTGGCAGGCAGCCCCAACAACCTGGGCAGCGAGACGTTCACGGTGACTTTTTCAAGTGCGGTGACCGGCGTCGATATCAGCGACTTCACCTTGCACGACAGCGGCACCGCCGCCGGCACCATTGCCTCGGTCAGCGGCAGCGGCAGCACCTACACGGTGACGGTCAATGGTGTGAGCGGCGACGGCACGATGCGGCTGGACCTGAACAACAGCGGCACCGGCATCACCGACGCTTTCGGCAATGCCATCGCCACTGGGTTTACCGCCGGCCAGAGCTACACGCTGGACCACACGTCACCGACCGTAACCGGGATGACGGTGCCGGCCAACGGCACTTATGTCGCCGGCCAGAATCTCGACTTCACGGTCACTTTCAGCGAAGCGGTCACGATCAGCGGCACGCCGCGCATCGCCATCACGCTCGATACCGGCGGCACCGTGTATGCCGATTATCTGGCGGGCAGCGGCAGCACCACGCTGGCTTTCCGCTTGACCGTCGCCGCCGGCGAGCAGGACCTGACCGGGATCGTCACCGCCGCCAGCATCGACGCCAACGGCGGCGCGATCAGGGATGCTGCCGCCAACAACGCGCTGCTGAACCTGGGCGATGAGCCATCCACTACCGGTATCCAGGTCGACGCCATTGCGCCTATCGTCGCCAGCGTCGAAGTACCGGCCAACGGCACCTACGGCGCCGGCCAAACCCTCGACTTCACCGTCAACCTGAGCAAGAACGTCACGCTCGATACCAGCGGCGGCACGCCGTATATCACGCTGACGCTGGATAACGGCGGCACCGTCGATGCCTTCTACATCGCCGGCTCCGGCAGCAGCGCGCTGACCTTCCGTTACACCGTGGCCGCAGGCAATCTGGACACCGACGGCATCGCGCTCGGCAGCACGATGGTGCTGAACGGCGCGACGATGGTGGACGCGCATGGCAATGCCGCGCTACCGGCCTTGGCCGGCGTGGCGTCGACCGCCGGCGTGCTGGTGGATGCGGTGTCGCCGGTGGTGAGTGCGATCGCCATCAACGGCCCCAGCCTGACCAATGCCGCCAGCGTGACTTACACCGTGACCTTCTCCGAAAACGTCACCGGCGTCGATGCCAGCGACTTCACGCTGAGCGCCGGCGGCAGCGTCGTCGGCCACATCGCCTCGGTCGCGGCACTCAACGGCCATACCTATACGGTGACGGTCGACGGCATCAGCGGCGACGGCGCCCTGCGGCTGGATTTGAACGGCAGCGGCACCGGCATTGCCGACCTGGCGAGCAATCCGATCGCCACCGGATTTACCGGCGGCGCCGCGTACACCTTCGACCATGCCGCGCCGACCGTGGTCTCGGTCGGGGTGCCTGCCGCCGGTACTTACCTGGCGGGTCAGACGCTCGATTTCACGGTCAATTTCGACCAGGCGGTGATCGTTGGCGCGGGCGGCACCGGTCCGCGCATTGCGCTCACGCTAGCCGACGGCGGCACGGTCTACGCCGATTATGTGGCGGGCAGCGGCAGCAATACGTTGACCTTCCGCTACGTGGTCGCTGCCGGCAACCGGCATAGCGACGGCATCGGGCTCGCCAGCGCCCTTAACCTGAACGGCAGCAGCTTGCAGGATGCGCTCGGCAACAATGCCGACCCGACCCTGCACGGCGTCGGCCCGACCGCCAACATCGACGTCGGGCCGCTGCCGGGGCCGACGTCGACGCCGCCCATCGCCGGCGGACCGGGCCGCGGTTTGCTGGAGCGCGGCAACGGCTTGCAATTGATGTCTGCGGTCGATCCGTTCATCTGGGTGCTGCCGACCGCCAGCGCCCCCGCGCAGTTGCCGGAAACGATGCCGGCCACCGCCCAAGCCACCTGGTCGTCGGTGCCCTTGTTGTCGGCCGGCCAGCAAGGCTACGGCCATGTCGACGCCGGCGTCAGCCGCGGCAGCGAAAGTGCGGTCGGCAGCACCGGCTTCAGCAGCGCCAGCCCATCGTTTATCCACCAGCTGGTCAGTCCGCCGCCGACCGAGCTGGTGGCGCTGGGCAGCGCCGGCATCGACCGCAGCGACAACCTGAGCTGGCAAGCGCCGCCGGCAGCGGAGCAAACGCCCGAGCCGCTGCTGATGCTGCGCGAGCAGCCGGCGGAACGGCCGCTTGCCGAATTGCCGCCGCCGCTTGCCGGCAAGGCTTCTCTGAACGAGCAATTCGCGCGCTATGGGCAAGCTGCGCGGGAGCGCGAGAAATCGGCATTGTTGAACCATGCGCGGCGGCATGGGTAGGGCGGATGAGCGCAGCCTTATTTGCCAACTTATCCGCCGTTTTAAACACGTCAGCGGTACATTCATCGGCGGATAACGCTTCGCTCATCCGCCCTACGCATCCTGCAACCTTTGGACTCGATAAATAACTTATGAGAAAACATCCATCGACCACCCACTTGATGCAACCGGCCTCTCTTTTGCCGCCTCTGCGCAACGCCATGCTGGCCGGCTCGCTGGCGCTGGCAATCGGCGGCTGCGCGATCACCACCACCCCGCTCACCCCCGCCGAACAAGCAGCGCAGGTCAGGACCGACCGCGCCGCGATGTTCCGCGACCAGGAGCCGGTGAGCAAGCCGATCACCTTGTCGGAAGCGATGGCGCGGGCGATCAAATACAACCTCGACCATAGGCTCAAATTGATGGAAGAGGCGGTCGCGCAGCGCCAGCTGGATTTGTCCAGCTACGATCTGCTGCCGCGCCTGACGCTGGCCGCCGGCTATACCGCGCGCAGCAATTTCCAGGCGGCGTCGTCGGAAGACGTGTTCACCCACACCCAATCGCTGGCGCCGTCGACCTCGTCCGACCGCCACCTGCGCACCGCCGATCTGACCTTTACCTGGAACATCCTGGATTTCGGCGTCAGCTACTACCAGGCACAGGAGCAGGCCGACCGCACCCTGATCCTGAAGGAGCGCCGCCGCAAAGTGCTGCACAGCCTGATGCAGCAAGTGCGCCAGGCGTATTGGCTGGCGCTGGGGGCGCAGGAGCTGGACGGCAAAGTGGCGCCCATGCTGCACCAGGTGGAATCGGCGCTGGCCGATATCCGCCGCATCGAACAGGAAAAATTGCGGCCGCCGAAAGAGACTTTGTACGACCAGCGGCAACTGCTGGACACCTTGCGCCAGCTGGAAGCGATCCGCGACGAACTGGCGCAAGCCAAGCCGCATCTGGCGGCGCTGATGAATCTCGATCCAGGCCAGCCGTTCGAACTGGCCAACAACGGCAAGATGCCGGTGCCGGAGTTGCACGCGGCGTTGCCGGCAATGGTCGAGACCGCCTTGCTGAACCGGCCGGAACTGGTCGAGGCGCGCTACAACGAACGCATCAGCGTCACCGAAACCAAGAAAGCCATGGCCAAGCTGATGCCGGGCCTGGAGTTCAGCCTCGGCGAGCACTACGACAGCAATAGCTTCCTGGTCGACAAGCGCTGGGCCGACGCCGGTTTGCGCGTGTCCTGGAATATCTTCAACCTGCTGTCGGCCAAGAAAATCACGCAAACCGCACAAGCCCAGGTCGAAGTCGCCAAGATGCAGCGCATGGCGCTCAACATGGCGGTGCTGTCGCAGGTGTATATCGCCTATCGCGACTACCACGGCCACAACCGTCAATACGAGCTGGCGCTCAACCTGGATGAAGTCGATCACCGCATCCTGGACCAAACCAAAAACGAAACCAGGAGCGATGCCCAAGGCAAGCTGGTGCAGATTCGCGCCGAGTTGAGCGCCTTGTATTCGGATTTGCGGCTGCAGCAAAACTACGGCGCATTGCAAAATGCGTACGGCGCGATCCTGGCCACGCTGGGCGTCGATCCTCTGCCCGACGAAGTGGCCGGGCACGACATCGAGACCCTGGCCAAAGCGGTCGAGCAAGCCGACAGCCGCCGCCTGAACATCCCCGACGCCGCCCCCGCTAGCGAGAAAATCAGCCAATGACTTTAAGCCACCTCAGTGCGGCCTTGCTGATCGCCGCCAGCGTTATCGCGCAGCAGAGCAGCGCCGCCGAATCAGCGGTCGAGGCCGGCAAGGACGGCCGCATCCGGGTCCAGTTCGTCGCCTTCCAGCAAAGCGTATTGTCGAGCGAATTGTCGGCACGGATCGCCAGCATACCGTTCCGCGAGGGCGACACCTTCCGCGCCGGGCAGGTTCTGGTCAGTTTCGATTGCGGCTTGTTCCGGGCCCAGCTCAACAAGGCCGAAGCGGCGGCCGAGGCGGCGCGCCAGACGCTGAAAGTCGATCAGCGGCTGGCGCAACTGAATTCGATCGGTCAGCTGGATGTGGATCTGGCCGCGGCCAAGGTCAGGGAAACCGCCGCCGAAGCCGGCGCCATGCGCGCCACGGTCGGCAAATGCACGCTGGCGGCGCCGTTCGCCGGACGGGTCGCCAAGCTGGGGGCGCAAGCGTTCGAGTATGTCGCGCCCGGCAAACCCTTGCTGGAAATTCTCGACACCCGCCGCCTGGAGCTGCAAATGATCGTGCCGTCCAAATGGCTAGCGTGGCTCAAGGTCGGCGGCCGCTTCAACGTCAAGGTGGATGAACTGGATCGCGAATACAGCGGCCGCATCGTGCGCCTGGGCGCGCGCATCGACCCGGTCAGCCAGTCGATATCGCTGGCCGGCGAAGTCGAAGGCGCGCATCCGGAACTGCTGCCGGGCATGAGCGGCGCGGCCATGTTCAAGGTTGAAAAGTGACGCCGAAGTGAACCAGGCAGCCAATTCCAGCCGCGCCGCAGCAGCGCAAGACCCCGCCCTGCGCGAACTGGCGACCTTGCTGCAACTGGGCCGGCGCGCACGCGAAGCGGACAACATTGAGGTGCTCGGCTTCGTCGCGGTCAACGAAAGCCGCCAGCTGTTCCAATACCGGCAAGCGGCGCTGGGCCGGGTCAGCGCCGTCGGCCAGTGGCTGCCGGGCGCGGTGATGGCGGTCTCCGGCTTGCCCCAGCCCGACCCGCAAGCGCCTTACGTGCAATGGCTGGCACAGGTGTTTGCCTACCTCGCAAAACAAGACATCCCGGAACCGGGGGCCGCCGTGCGCGCCTTGAATGCGCGCGAACTGCCGGAACTGCTGGCGCGCGACTGGGCCGCCTGGCTGCCCGAATATGCATTGCTGCTGCCGCTGCACGGCCCAGACCGGCATTGCCTGGGCAATTTGCTGCTGGCCCGCGAACAACCGTGGGATGCGCATGAAATGCTGCTCGCGGCCGAACTGGCGCACGCCTACGGTCACGCATTGGCGCGCTTTGCCGGCAGCGACAGCTGGCAACACAAGCTGCGGCTATGGGCGCTGCCGGCCAAGAGCCGCTGGAAAATCGCGCTGGCAGCGCTGGCCGTATGCCTGTTGCCGGTGCGCCTGAGCGTGCTGGCGCCGGCTGAAGTGGTGCCGCTGGAGCCGTTCCCGGTGCGGGCCCCGCTCGACGGCGTGGTCGACAACTTCCACGTGCGCCCCAGCCAGCAAGTCAAGGCCGGCGATCCCTTGTTCGATCTCGACACCACCGTGCTGCGCTCGCGGCTGGGGGTGGCGCGCAAGGCTTACGACGTCGCCAGCGAAGAATACCGGCAAGCCGCGCAGCTGGCCTTGAACGATGAAAAAAGCAAGCTCGACATGACCTTGAAGAAAGGCAGCCTGGAGCAGAAAGCGGTCGAGCTGGACTATTCGAAAGAATTGCTGGCCCGGGTCCAGATCAAAGCGCCGCGCGACGGCGTCGCGGTGTTTGCCGACGTCAACGACTGGCAGGGCCGCGCGCTGTCGGTCGGCGAACGGGTCTTGACCTTGGCCGATCCGGCCAAGGTGGAACTGGCGGTCTCGTTGCCGGTGGCGGAAGCGTTCGACTTCCAACCGGACGCCGCGGTCACGCTGTATCCGAACGGCGCGCTGTTCGCCTCCTACGACGGCACTCTCAGCAGCGCCGCTTACCGCGCCGAACCGACCCCGGACGGGGTGCTGGCCTACCGCCTCAAAGTCCGCTTCGACCGCGGCCAGGCACTGCCGCGGCTGGGCCTGATGGGCACCGCCAAAGTGCGCGGCGGCTGGGCGCCGTTGATCTACATCGTGCTGCGGCGGCCGTTGGCGGCGGCCCGCCAGTGGCTCGGCTGGTAAAGGCGGCGGCGCATGCTACCCGCACTGCGGCAAGACTTGAGCCTGCATCCCGGACCGGCGGCCGCCGACGGCGCGCCGACCTGGACCCTGCACGACCCGGCCGCCAACCGCTTTTACCGGCTCGGCTGGGCCGCCTTCGAAATGTTGTCGCGCTGGCCGCTCAACGATCCGCAAGCGATCCTGGATGCGGTCAACCGCGACACCACCTTGCAAGTCGATGGGCAAGACCTGCTGTCGCTGCTGCAATTTTTGTCCGGCTACGATTTGCTGGAGGCGCTGGGTCCGACCGATACCCAGCGGCTGGCGACGGCGGCCCGCGCCGCCAAGCTGTCCAGGATGCAATGGCTGCTGAAAAATTATTTGTTCTTCCGCCTGCCGCTGGTGCGCCCGGCGGCGTTCCTGAATCGCTGCGCGCCGTATGTGCAGTGGGCGTTCGATCCGCGCTTCTGGCTGGCGATCGCGGTCGCGGCGCTGTTCGGACTGGTGCTGGCCGCGCGCCAGTGGGATCAGTTCCTGCACACGTTTTCAGCCTATAACAGCTTGACCGGCTGGCTGGCGATAGGCGCCGCGCTGTCGTTCGCCAAGCTGCTGCATGAGCTGGGACACGCGTTCACCGCGCAGCGCTACGGCTGCCGGGTGCCGACCATGGGCGTGGCTTTCCTGGTGCTGTTGCCGGTGCTGTACACCGATACCAACGAAGCCTGGAAGCTGCCCGACAAACGCCAGCGGCTGGCGATCGCCGCCGCCGGCATGCTGGCGGAACTGGCATTGGCGGCAGTCGCTACGTTGGCCTGGAATTTTCTGCCGGATGGTCCCGTTTTTGGCCCATTGAAAGCAGGGGCGTTCCTGCTTGCGACCACCAGCTGGCTGTTGACGCTGGGGGTCAACGCCAGCCCCTTCATGCGTTTCGACGGCTACTTCCTGCTGTCGGACTGGCTGGATCTGCCCAACCTGCACAGCCGCGCGTTCGCGCTCGGCCGCTGGTGGCTACGGCGGCAACTGTTCGGCTGGGACGATCCGCCGCCGGAGATATTTGCCCCGGGGCGGCAGCGCTTCCTGATCGCGTTTGCGCTGGCCACCTGGATCTACCGGCTGGTGGTGTTTCTCGGCATCGCTTTCCTGGTGTATCACATCGCCTTCAAACTGCTCGGCATCGTTTTGCTGCTGATCGAGCTGGGCTGGTTTATCGCGCTGCCTATCGTCGCCGAACTGAAAACCTGGTGGCGCAACAAGGACGCCATGCACTGGAATCGCGCCAGCCGCCGCAGCGCACTGATCGCTGCGGCCCTGCTGGCCGTCATCCTGCTGCCCTGGTCGAGCGAGGTGCGGGCGCCGGCCGTGCTGGGCGCAGCCGAGGCGCAAGGCTTGTACGCGGTCAGCGCGGCCAGGGTAGTCAGCCCGCCGGTCGCGGTCGGCACCGAAGTGCAGGCCGGGCAAGTGCTGGTGCAGCTGGAATCGCTGGACCTGCGCTATCGTCTGGCGCAAGAGCAGAATCGCGAACGCCTGCTGCACTGGGAACTGGAACAGCAACCGTTCGACCCCAAATTGCAGCAGGAAGGCAGCGCCCTGCGCGAGCGCTGGACCGAAGCCGCGGCCAGCGTCGGCGGCTTGCAGCAGCAAGTCGAGCAACTGATCGTGCGCGCACCGTTCGCCGGCCGAGTGGCGGAAGCCAACGACAGCCTGGCGCCGGGCGCCTGGATCGCGGCCAAGGAAAAACTGTTTGAAGTGATCGCACCGCACGGCGCCAAGGCCGAAGCCCTTGTCGGCGAAACGGCGCTGCCGCAATTGCAGGCCGGCGGCCGCGCCACCTTTATCGCCGACGCCGCCGAGCTGCACCGCGCCGAGTGCCGGGTCGACAGCATCGACCGCGTCAACCTGGCGGCCATCGACTCGCTGTATCTGGCCTCGACCTACGGCGGTCCGATCCCGGTGCAAAAAGACCGGCACGGCGCACTGGTGCCGACCGCGGCCTGGTATCGGGTGCGGCTGGACCAGTGCGGCGGCGGCGCGCCTGCGCGCGAGTTGCGCGGGGTGATGCATTTGCATGGAGCCTGGAGTAGCATCGCCGGGACTTATCTGCGGCGTGCCATCACGCTGGTGCAGCGTGAGTTGAGTTTTTAATGCAGGGTTGTAGAGGTAGCCGGAATCTTCAAGTTTTAGACAACAACTTCAACGTCAAAGGAAATAGCAATTGAAAGTCTTCGTCTCGCTCGCAACATCCGTGTTGTTCTTCTGCTCCCCCGCCTTCGCGCAAACACCGCAGCCCTCGGTGATGACCGCGTTCGTCGCGGTCAACCTGCTGCCGATGGACACGGATCGCATCCTGCCCAACCAGACCGTGCTGGTCGAGAACGGCAAAATCACCGCGATCGGAGCGTCGCTGACTATCCCCAAGAATGCCCGCATCATCGACGGTCACGGCAGCGCCTTCCTGTCGCCGGGGCTGGCCGACATGCATGTCCATTCCGACACGGCTGACGAGTTGAAGGTCTACCTGGCCAACGGCGTCACCACGGTGCTGAACATGGGCGGCGCATCAGCCGGCTTCATGGACCAAGTCCGGCCCAAGGCCAACCGCGGGACAATTGCAGCGCCGCATGTGTACGCCGGTTTTGTGGTTGACGGCTCGGCCCGCTACGGCAATTTCATCGTGACAACGGCGGACGAGGCGCGTTCCCTGGTGCGTCTGCTAAAAACCAACGGCTACGATTTCATCAAGGTCTACAACGACCTGTCGCCGGTCGCATTCCAGGCGCTGATCGAGGAAGGCCGTATCCAACACCTGCCCGTCATCGGCCACGGCGTGACCCAGGTCGGACTGGAACGCCAGCTCGACGCCGGCCAACTGCTGGTGGCGCATTCCGAAGAATTTTTTTACACGACCTTCTCTCATCCGGATAAAGACAACGAGGGCGGATCGGGACAGACCGACAAGGCGCCGGATCGCGCCGAAATTCCAGCCGCGATCGCTTTCATCAAGCGCAATCATGCTTTCGTTACCGCAGACCTGATCACCTACGCAACGATTGCAAGCCAATGGGGCAAGCCTGCGGTCGCTGAACGTTATTTGCACATTCCGGAGATGCGCTACCTGTCGCCGAGCGGACGCCTGCGCTGGAAAGCGGAAAGCTACCCCAAACGCCAGGGCGACCTCAGCGCCAGGGTTGAATTTCTGAAGTATTTCACCAAGCAAATGGCGCAGGCCGACGTCTCGCTGGTGGCCGGCACCGATGCCCCGACCATTCCCGGCCTGGTTCCCGGCTTTTCGCTGCACGATGCACTGCGCACCCTTGAGGACGCAGGCCTGAGCCGATTCCAGGCGCTGTCGACCGCCACCCGCGTGCCCGGCGAACTGATTCACCGTTCGGCGCCCGACGCCGAATCGTTTGGCACGATCAAGGTCGGCAACCGGGCCGATTTGATTCTTTCCGCCAAAAATCCACTGCAAGATCTGTCCGCGCTGCGCGCCCCGCTAGGCGTCATGGCCAACGGCAATTGGTACGCCGAATCCGAACTGCATGCGCTGCTGGAACAGGTCGCAGCCAAGTACGACGGCGCCTTCATACCTCCGATCCGATGACAGAAAAAACCGCGCCATTGATCGCCTGGCACGGCGGCCAGGTATCCGCCGCCCAGCGCCGCGCCTTGCTGGATCAAATCCCGCTGACGCTGTGGCTGACCGGCCTCAGCGCCTCCGGCAAATCGACGCTGGCCTTTGCGCTGGAGCGGGAACTGATCGCGCAAGGCCGCGCCTGCTATGTGCTGGACGGCGACAATGTGCGGCACGGCTTGAACCGCGATCTTGGGTTCTCGGCGGCCGACCGCGCCGAGAACATCCGCCGCATCGCCGAAGTGGCGCGGCTGATGAACGACGCCGGGCTGATCGTCATCACCGCGTTTATTTCACCGTATCGCAACGACCGGGCGATGGCACGCGAGATCATCGGCCAAGCCAATGTGCGCGAGGTCTATCTGAACACCCCGCTGGCCGTGTGCGAGGCACGCGACCCGAAGGGACTGTATCGGCAGGCGCGGGCCGGCCGGGTCGCGCAGTTCACCGGCATCTCGTCGCCTTACGAAGCGCCCGAGCGGCCGGACCTGACGCTCGATACGGCGCGGCATTCTTTAGAGGACGCGGTGGCGCAATTGTTGGCGGTGATTCATGCGGGGCAGGAGCGGAGCGTAGGTTGGGCTGCAAAGCCCAACGTTTGATAGCAATGAAAGAAATGTTGGGCTTCGCCTTCGGTTCAACCACAACCGATCCTGCTGCGCGGCCGTTAAAGCAAGTAGGGCGGATGAGCGTAGCGTTATCCGCCGTTGGATGTGCCGCAGGTGTGTGATGCATCCAGAACGGCGGAAGACGCTGCGCTTTTCCGCCCTACGTTACCGAGTGCACAAATATCGGCGCCCTGCTGATCTCAAGCCCAGTCGGTAGGTTGGGCTGGAAAGCCCAACGTTTGGTCGCGATAAAAGAAATGTTGGGCTTCGCCTTCGGCTCAACCACAGCCTACGATCCTGCTGCGTGGCGGTTAAAGAATTGAACAGCGCAGAGACGACAAAAATAGTGTTTGAACTTCAATAAAATCTGCGCTATCGTCCTTACGTCGTGAGAAAGAGCGATCTGGTTTGAGAGCCAGTAATGATTCACCGGGCAGGCAGCCGCTCCCGAGCGGTTTTTTTTTGCCTGCCCCTATCAATTGTTGCGTCTTCTATGGCGGACACTTGGTAGGGAGGGCTACGGCCCTGCCGGTTTTTGGTGAATCACCCGGTCTCTCAACCTTGCTTTGTGCCCGCCTCCTTCGTCAGCCGACGAAGGGCGGAAAAATCACCGTAAGAGGAGACCGCATGAGCTACGCAAACAAGCCAGACCAACCAGGCAAATCCACTTCATCCACTCAAGACAGTTCCACCAACAACAACTTGCCAGACCGGCATTTAACCGTCGGCGTCTGCCCGGAAGGTAAGCTCAGAACTCCCTGGATTCGACTACGCGGCAAGTGGCTGTTGGACGCAGGCTTCACGCCCCAGACCCCGATCCGGGTGCAGGTGAGGCGAGGCTGCTTGTTCATTACCAGAGAGTAGGGCGGATGAGCGTAGCGTTATCCGCCGTTGGATGTGCCGCATGTGTTTGACGCATCCAAGACGGCGGAAGGGTGTAGCAGGGGTTTCAGATGGCATGCCATCTGCCTGCGGAACGGTATCCGCTTGCAAGCGGATACGCGCCCTGCAAGGGCTGCGCTTTTCCGCCCTACGTTACTTATCGGCGTCACACCACACCTAATCAGGCTCAATCAACACCTGCACCGAAGCGCTACCAAACTGCGTCACCCCATACTCGATCGCTTGCTGGCGCTCATCGACATACACCGTTTCGACATACAGGATGGGCAGCGCGGCCGGCTGGCCCAGCAGTTGCGCCACTTCCTTGTCGGGCAATCTGGCGGTGACGCGGCTGATGCGGCGCTGGAATTCGTGCACGCCGAAATGCGCCAGCGCCAAATGTGTCTTGCCGGTTTGCGCGTAGATTTCGCCGAAGCCGGCGAACCTGGGCAATGGGAAGCATTGGCTGCCGACGCCGATCACCTTGTCGTCGACCAGGTCGAGCGATTCCACCTTCAGCACTTGCGCATCGGGCCGCAGGTCTAGCAGTTGCGCGATTTCGCCATCGACCGCTTGCTCGGACCAATGCAGCAGCTGGCTCTTGCCGGCGCGGCGGGCCTTGGCCACGCTATGCGCGAAACGGGTCTTGCGCCCCATCTGATAGGCGATCGCGTCGTTGCGCACAAACGTGCCTTTGCCGTGCACCACTTCGACCATGCCGCGCTCGGCCAGCGCCTTGACCGCCTGCCGCACGGTGTGGCGGTTGACGCTGAAGCGTTCGGCCAGCGCGGTCTCGTTCGGCAGGCGCTCGGTCAGGTTGCCGGCCAGGATGTCGGCGCTGAGCGCTTGTTCGATTTGGCGCCAGACGGTGGTGCCGGCGCTGCGGACGATGGTTTTGTCCGTCACGCTGCAAGATTCCGCTCTGCCAAACCAAACGCAATGCTCATGCCGATGCCGCTGGAGATGGTCACCGCCTGCACGCCCTCGGCCGGTTGAAACACTTCATACGGACGCGGGCCGCTGGCATAGATCCCTTGCCAATGCTCCAGCACTTGCAGCCGGCGTTGCAGCAGCGTCTCGGCCAGCGCCGCGATCTGCGCGTCGATTTCCGCCCGGTTGAACGGCGACACGGTCGCGCCGTATGCGTGCGAGTCGCCGATGATCAGGTTGCCGTCCGCGCCCGATTGCTGGACGATCAGGTGGATGCCGTGCTCCAGCAGGAAGGGCTCGCGCTGCTCCACCTCCTGGCGCAAAGCAGCCAGCGGCGCGACGAGCGCGGCGCATTGGGTGAACGCGCCGTAGTGCAAGGTCGACAGGCCGGTCATCAAGGCCGGCCCCAGCTTGATGCCGGGATTGGCGACGCGCAGCATTTGCAGCGCGCAGCGACGCATGTCGAGCGCGGCGTACTGCTGCGGGAACAAGGTCTGGAAATCGTGGCCGGAACAGATCACGGCTTGATCGGCTTGATGCAGGCCCCGGCTGGTGTGAATACTCGGCAGCTCGATCGCATTGACCTGGGTGTCGTAATGAAAAACCACGCCGTGCTGTTGCGCCAGCCAGCGCGCCAGCGTCGGGATCGCGATCCGCGGCACGAGCGTGATCTCGCTGCCGCTATACAGGCCGGCCAGCCCTGTGGCGTGATGGCCGGCGACTTCCGCGCTGCCGATCATCTGCGTCTGATACGCAGAACCTTGCGCCGACTGGAAGGCTTCCAGCACATCCAGTTCGGCCTGGCTGCGGGCGACGATCAGGCTGCCTTGCTGTTTGTGCCAGCAATCGGTCGCCGCCAAAAACTGCAGCCACAGGCTGCGGCTGCGCTGCGCCAGATCATGCAAATCGCCCAGCGGCTGCCCCAGCACCAGGCCCAGACCGAAGTTGCGCACCGAGGCGCCGACCGCTTCGCTATCGCGTTCGTACACGGTGACATGATCGCCGCGCCGCACCGCGGCCCAGGCATGCGCCAGGCCGACGATGCCGGCGCCGACGATGGCGATCCGGCGGCCATTGTGCACACTGCTCACGGCCGTTCCCCGTTGGCGATGCGGGCGGCGATGGCTTCGATCACGGCCGGCAGATCGGCGATGGTGTCGATGATGTAATGGGCGCCGGACTGCACCAGCTTGCGGCTGGCCAGCGCACGGCGCTGGGCGCGCTGCGCCGGCGATAACTGCTCCAGTTCCGCCAGCGTCAAGCCCGCCTCATTGCCGGACAAGGCCAGCCCGACGGTCCACATGCCGGCCGCCAATCCTTCTTCTATCCCCGGCGCGGTATCGTCGACCTTGACGCAGGCGCACACCTCGGTCACGCCCAGTTCGATCACATTGGCCAGCGCCATCCACGGCCCCGGCCGGCCGCCGGCTTTCAGGTCGTCGGTGGCGACCGCATGCTCGACCGTCAAGCCCTGGCTGGCGGCATGCGCCAGCAAGCGATCCATCACCACCCGCGGGTAGCCGGAACAGGAGCCGATCCGGATGCCTTGGCCGGCGAGCTGGGAAAGCACCTCCAGCGCACCGGGAATCACCGCCGAATAGTGCGCAACCCGCTCGATCTGCAACGGCAGGAAGGCGGCATACAGCGCATCGACATCGGCATCGCTCATCGGTCGCCCATATTTGGCTTGCCAGCGCTGCGCCACGCCGCTTTGCCGCCCCAGCGCCTGGATGTGGTCCCACTTGGCCAGGCCCATCGGCACCCGCGCTTCGGCCAGCGACACTTCAACGCCGAAACCGGCGAAGGCGTCGATCAGCACCTGGGTCGGCGCGAACGAGCCGAAGTCGACCAGGGTGCCGGCCCAGTCGAAAATAACGGCTTGCACCGGTCCCTGATAGGTCCGGCTGTATTGGTAGTCAGATTGAAATTGGGTCATGTTTAGGCTCCGGCAGAATCGTTTAGCAGGGAATATCCATCGCACGCAAGGCGCGGGCAATTGTGTCGATCGCCATCGCCATCTCGGCTTGGCCGATCGCGCCGATGCAGCCGACGCGGAAGGTCTCGACCACGGTCAGCTTGCCGGGATAAATGATCACTCCGTGCGCCTTGGTCAATCTATAAAATTCCTGGAAATTCCAGTTAGGGTGCTGCGGCGCGTGCACGGTCACGATGATCGGCGCTTGCAGTTCGGCCGGCAGATACGGGCGCAAACCCAATTGCTCCAAGCCGGCAATCAGCGCCTGGCAGTTGTCGCGATAGCGCGCCAGCCGCGCCGGCTGGCCGCCCTCTTGTTCATATTGATCCAAGGCGCTGTCGAGCGCGGCGACGATATGGGTAGGCGGCGTAAAGCGCCACTGGCCGGTGCGTTCCATGTACTTCCATTGCGCATGCAAATCGAGCGACAGCGAATGGGCGCGGCCTTCGGCGTTTTCCAGCGCGTCTTTTTGCACCAGGATGAACGCCATGCCCGGCACGCCTTCCAGACATTTGTTGCTGGAGGCGATCACGGCCTCGACCGGGAGTGTGGCTAGCGCCAGCGGCAAGCCGCCGAATGCGCTCATGGCGTCGAGTATCAGCTTCTTGCCCGCCGCCGCGACCACCGCGGCGATGGCATCCAGCGGATTGAGAATCCCGGTGCCGGTTTCGCAATACACCAGCGCGACGTGGGTGATTTCCGGATCGCGCGCCAAGGCTTGCGCGACGGCTGCCGGATCGACCGGCGCCGATTCGCCGAAGTCGATGACGGTCACGCGCCGGCCCATCACTTCGGTCAGCTGCGCGATTCGTTTGCCGTAAGCGCCGTTGGCCAGACATAGCAATTTGCCCTGTTTCGGCAGCAAAGTGCCGATCGCGGCTTCCACCGCAAAGGTGCCGGAGCCTTGCAGCGGCACGCAGACATAGCGTTCGTCGGCATCGACGATAGCCAGCAATTTGGCGCGGACTTTGGCGGTCAGGCGGTTGAAGTCTTCGTCCCACGAGCCCCAGTCATGCAGCATGGCGCTTTTGGTTGCGAGCGTGGTGGTCAGCGGACCGGGTGTCAGCAAAATTGGATCGCGCATTGCAGTTATTTGACCTTATTAAAAAAAGTGGAGTAAGGAAGCAACGGAGAAATCTTCAGTGGCAAGTTCGACGCCAGTCTTGTGCGCGCCGATTGACCCACCAGCCGACGCCGTTCATCAACAGCGTGGCAAGCAGCGAGCTGCCGACGATCAAGGTCGACATCGCAGCAGCGGATGCGGTGTCGCCGGCGTCGTCCATGTTGAGCACGGCGAGCGCGGCCAGCACGGTATCGGGCGTATACAAAAAGATCACGCAGCTGACGGTGGTCATGCTGGACACGAACAGGTATCTGGCAACGTCCAGAATCGCAGGCAGACTGACCGGCAAGGTGACCCGCCGCAACGTGACCCACCACGGACTGCGCAGGCTGCGCGCGACGGCTTCGATCTCGCCATCCATCTGGCGCAGCGCGGTTGTGATGGTCAGGTGCGCGGTCGTATAAAAATGGGCAATCGTCGCGATCACCAGCAGCGCCATGCTGCCGTACAAACGGTGCAAGGGATTGGCCGGATTGTTGAAGCAGAGGATATAGCCCAGCCCCAGCACCATGCCGGGCACCGCCATCGGCAGCAGCGCCAGGCTGCGGATGGTGGTCGCGGCCAAGCGCGGCACCGGCATCTTGCTCACCAGGTAGGCGCACACAAAGATAAAGCCGGTGCCGAACATGGTGACCAGCAGCGCCAACTTTGCACTGTTGCGGAACGATTGCCAGCCGCCGCCGTCCAGTTGATCGAAATCGAAATGCGCCAAGGTCAGGCTGAAGTCATACGGCCACGACTTGATAAACGCGGCAGCAGCGGCGACACCTAGAAACGCCAGCAAGAAAATCGACACCAGCGCGCACCACGACCACAGCGCGGTATCGCGCGCGACACTCTTGCGCGGCCGGTAGAGCACCGAGCGGCCGCTCATTTGCACCGATTGGCGGCGCGACAGCCACTGCTCGACCGCAAAGCTGAGCACCGCCGGCAGCAGCAGCAAGACGCCGATCACCGCGCCTTTGCTGAAATTTTGCTGACCGATCACCTGTTTGTAGGCTTCCAGCGCCAGCACATTGGTGTGGCCGCCGATCACCTTGGGCACGCCGAAATCGGTCACCACCAGCGTGAACACCACCATCGCGGCAGACACGATGCCGTAGCGCGCATTGGGCACGGTAATCGTCAGGAAGCGGCGCAATTTGCCAGCGCCCAGCGTCTCAGCCGCCTCATACAAACGGGCGTCGGCCATGCCCAGCGCCGCAGTCAGGATCAGCAAGGCATGCGGAAAGGTATAGAAGGCCTCGCCCAGCACAATCCCGATCGGGCCGTAAATGCTGTGCGCGACTAGCCAGCCTTTCAGCAGCCCCTGGTTGCCGAACAAATAGACCAGCGAAATGGCCGGCATCAGCGACGGCGCCAGCATCGGCGACAGCGCGATCAGGCGGAACAGGCGGCGGCCGGGAATGTAGGAACGGGTCAGCGCAAACGCGAAAGCCATCGCCGACGGCAGCACCACGAGCAGCGTCGCCAGCGCCAGCGCGACGCTGTTCCAGGTGGCGTCGCGCAGCCGGGATTCCAGCAGCAGGCCGGTCCAGTTGGACAAGCCGACATAACTGCCGTCGCGGGCCTGGGTGGTCATGCCGAACATGCTCATCAAGGGCCAGGCGATGAAGGCCAGCAGCACCAGCGCAGCCAACCACGCCAGCGCTACCGCCAAGGTTTCGTCGCTGCTGCGTAATGAAATCGCAGGCCGCGCTCCGGCGAAACGAAGCTTGAGGCTCAGCATGGCGAGGTACCGGGAAACACGCGGACTTTATGTCCGGGCAGCGTGACCGGCACCCGGCGGCCGGGTTCCAGCATCGCGTAGCCGGCATCGTTGGGGCCGACATCGGCGATGATGCGGATGGTGCGATCGGCGCACAGCGTCAGCGCGGCGCGCCGCAGTCCGCCATGAAAATCGACCCGCTCGACCACTGCCATCATCGAATCCGAACCGACTTCCCAGCGGTTTTCGATGCGCACGTCTTCCGGCCGGCAAAAGGCGCTGGCGCTGAAATTGACGCCTATCATCGAAGTCGGAATCCGCACCTTCAGCGGCTGGCCGGCAAGCGTCGCCTGGCCGTGCTGATCCAGCAGCAGCGGCAACCAGTTGGCGCGGCCGATGAACTCGGCCACGAAGCGCGATGCGGGTTCGCGGTACACCTGTTCGGGCGTGCCGATTTGTTCGATGCGGCCATTGCTCATGACCACGATCGTGTCGGCCACTTCCAATGCCTCCTCTTGATCGTGAGTCACCATGATGGTGGTCACGCCCAATTTGCGTTGCAGCTGGCGCAGCTCCTGGCGCAAGCGTTCGCGCACTTTGGCATCCAGCGCCGACAGCGGTTCGTCCAGCAGCAGCAAGCTGGGCGAGGTGGCCAAGGCGCGCGCCAACGCCACCCGCTGTTGCTGGCCGCCGGACAGCTGGGACGGGTAGCGCTGCTCGGTGCCGGCCAGCCCCACCAGATCCAGCAACTCATCGACCCGGCGAGCTTTTTCGGCGCGGCTGGTTTTGAGGGCGTAGCCGACATTGGCGGCGACGTCGAGATTGGGAAACAGCGCGTACGACTGGAACACGATGCCGTAGTTGCGCTGGGCCGGCGGCAGCTGGCCGATTTCGCGCCCGGCCATGCTGACCCCGCCGCGGTCTTGCGCTTCCAGTCCGGCGATGATGCGCAGCAAAGTCGTTTTGCCGCAGCCGGATGGTCCCAGCAGACAGATGAACTCGCCTTTGTTGACGCTGAGGTCGATTTCTTGCAACGCGTTGAATGCGCCGAAATGTTTGCTGACGCCGTGAATGCGGAGCCAGTCGCGCTGTTCGCTTGCGGCCTGCTCCGAGGCGACGCCAGGTTCATGCAATTTCATTGCGCCCCCGCTGTTTCCGCGATGGCGAGCAAGCGCGGCAAAAAGTATTCATAAGGTGGAACCGTCATGCCGACCACCTTCGCGGCATCGTCGCAACGGCGCAAGGCGATGGCGCACGCGGCATGCGGCCTGGCGGCGAATTGCTGCGCGGCCGCCGCGTCCATCGCGCCGCCCTGTAACGCCAGGCTGGTGCGCGAGGCATCCGACAGCGCCGCGAAATACGCCGGCTCTACGTGGCACAGATAGCGCTTGGCATCCACGTGCAAGGCGATCGGTTCGATGATTTCCGGCGGCAGCAGGCCGCGCAGGAACGGAATTATTTTTACCTGATGCAGATCGTCCCGGCCTTGGGCCAGATCGTCGTCGCCCTGGCCGAACAACATATGTCCAAGATCGTGCAGCAGACAGGCGATGATCAACTGCTCGTCGGCGCCGGACTGTTCGGCCAACCAGCCGGCTTGCAGCGCGTGCTCGCGCTGCGTGATTGCCTCGCCGCCGTAAAGCTCGCCGCCGGCCCGATTAAACAGCTGACTGATGTCGTTCACCGAAAGCGTCATGCGCGTTGTTATCCTCAAAAGTAAATCGGCCCGGATAGCGATCCGGGCCATCCTGCAATGCTATTTATGGTCGCCTCTAAAACCGTAGCGAGCGGCCCAAGGTCGGGGCAAGAAGCGCAGCTGTACGGAGGTACAGCGAGCATCGCAGCCCCGAGATTGGGTCGCGCAGTAGGTTTTAGGGGTGACCTTATTATTTAGGTTCCGATTTGCCGTCGTACCGCTTGCTCCATTCAGCAAGGATGCGATCGCGGTTGACCGCTGCCCACTTCAAATCCTGCTTGATCAGCAGCTGCTCGTAATTGGCCGGGATCAGCGGGCTTTGCTGGGCGACGCCGGGATAGGCGACGATCGCAAAATTTCTCGCATACAGTTCGTTGGCCGATTTCGAGGCCGACCAGTCGGCGAATTTGCGGGCCGCATCCAGGTTTTTGGTGCCCTTCATGATGGCGGTCGCTTCGACGTCCCAGCCCAGGCCTTCTTTCGGGAAGATCAGGTCGATCGGCGCGCCGCCCTCTTTCAGCTTGGCGCCGCGATATTCAAACGCGATGCCGATCGGGAACTCGCCGCTGGCCGCTTGCTTGCAGGGCTTGGAGCCGGAATGCGTGTATTGCGCGATGTTGTCGTGCAGTTTGTCCATATAGCCCCAGCCGTCCTTTTCGCCGAACTGGGCCAGCCATGCGCTGACATCGAAATAGCCGGTGCCGCTGGAGGCCGGGTTAGGCATGACGATCTTGCCTTTGTATTCCGGCTTCAGCAGGTCTTTCCAGGACTCGGGCTTTTTCAGGCCCAGCTTCTTCGCTTCCACGGTGTTGAAGCAAATCGCCGCGCCCCACACATCCATGCCGACCCAGTTAGGCGGCGTGCTGTTGTCGATATAGCGCTTCGACAGCTTGTCCATGCCTTTAGGCGCGTAAGGCTGCAACATGTCGTCCTTGGCCAGCACCAGCAGCGAGGTGGCGGCAACGCCCATCACCACGTCGGCCTGCGGCGCGGCTTTTTCGGCCAGCAGTTTGGCCGTGATGATGCCGGTCGAATCGCGCACCCAGCGGATTTTGATATCGGGATATTCGGTTTCGAACTGATGCTGGTAAGCCTTCAATTGGTCGGCTTCAAGCGCCGTATACACGGTCAGACTGGTGTCCGCGTGAACGAGATTGCAGCTCAATGCGCATAGCAAGGCGGCTGGCTTCAGCAAATGACGAATCTGCATGTGGATGCTCCTGGTTAGGTGGGCGTTGGTGATCGACTGGGAGGCATCGTAGCGGCCATTTATTACGTCATCGTGACGTCTAGATGACTGTTTGAATACATCGGCGGGCGTACTGCGCTTAGGCCGAAAAACCCGACGTTTGGTAGCGATGAAAGGAATGATGGGCTTGGCAGCCCAGTCCACTAGTTGACCGATCGGATTCTTTGGTTAACTATGGCCGGAGTGTTTATATTTACATAAGGATTAACCGACATGAAATTACATTGCCGCTTACTCTGTTTCACCGCCCTGCTTGGCGCAGCCATCGTTTCCCATGCAGCACCGGCCGTACCCGCCTGCCCGGCTGCAATCACTGCCAGCGCGGTTGCCAAGGACTGGATCGCGTACGACGGCAATAAGGACTATGCGTATCTTGATCATCATGTGCAGTTTTTCTCCGACCATCCGTCCAAGAACTATCAGTTGAAACCGGATTTCCTCAACCAAGGCAAGAAGCAAATTTGGACGAGAGACAAAAATGAACCGCCGTTCTGGATCCTTTGCCAGGACAAAAAAAATGCCGCCACGCTGATCAAGCAATTGCCCAAGACTTTCAAGCGATGCGAGGTCAAGGAAGAAGGAACGCCGGCCGTCGAAAGGATGGCTTGTTTCGATAAGAATCAAGGCCGCAAGAGATAGCGGATTCCATGCCACGGCGGCCTCGATAACGCTGTGTTGTTGGTTGGGCTGCAAAGCCCAACCGCAGACTGACCCCGTTTAACTACTTTTTGCCGTCGCCTTCAAACTTAGACGTAGCGCCACTCGAATCCGCCGTCCTTACGCGTAACCTGCCCCACCGATGTCTCTGGAAAATGCGAACTGAAGAACATGGCATTGTTGTCGGCCGCATAGTCGAGCGCCCATCGCCGCGAGGCGCGCGCCTGCTCGGGAAACGCATCGAACCTCGAGTTCCACTCGGGACGGTGAATCTGGATCGGGTGATGCAGCACGTCGCCGGAGAACAGCGCCCGCTCCCCGGCCGAGTTCAGGCTGATGGAGGCATGGCCGAAGCTGTGCCCGACTGTCGGATGAAAAGTCAGACCGTCAATCACCTCTTTGCCGTCAAAATCGATCATCTGCGCCAACCCGGCTCTGACAATCGGCAGCACGCTGTCTTGTTGAACAATGAAACTGGTCTTGTTGCGCTCGCTGTGATTGCGCTGGTCGGCGAAGTACTGATACTCGTCACGGGAAAACAGGTATTTCGCGTTGGGGAAGGTCGGCACCCAATTGCCATCGACCAGCCGCGTGTTCCATCCAACATGGTCCACATGCAAGTGTGTCAGCAACACGAAATCGACCGCTTCGGGCTCGACGCCGGCGGCCTTGAGCCGGGCCAGATAGGGCAGCTGAAGATGGTCGAACATCGGAGTGAACGGGCGATTCTTGTCGTTGCCGACGCCGGTATCGATCAGGATCGTATGGCGTCCGGTCTGGATCACCCAGGTGTGGACGCTCATCAAGGCCCGTTGACGCGCGTCATCCATGGAGCCCGGCGACAACCACGTCGCATGGTCTTGCAGCACATCGGGATGCCATCCCTGGAACAGCATTTCCGGCGTAAAAGTCGTCAGCGCCAATTCGCTGACGCGCGTGACCGTGGCGTCGCCGACCTTGTAGATTTTTGACTCGTAGCTCATATCTCCCTCTCCCTTTCATGTCTTGCCGGTAATAAGTCGCAAAGTATAAGGCGATTGATTATTGCTTTGAATACTATAAAATCTTCACAATCTCATTAGCTGGACTAATCAAATGCGTGGCACCGAATTCGCCGAACTGAGCGCCTTCGCCGCAATCGCGGAGCGGGCGAGTTTCGCCAAGGCGGCGGCGCATCTGGGCGTTTCGGCTTCGGCTTTGAGTCAATCGATCCGGTTGCTGGAGGAACGATTGGGAGTGCGCTTGCTCAATCGCACCACGCGCAGCGTCTCCACCACCGCGGCCGGAGAGCGGCTGCTCGACCAGCTGCGCCCGGCCCTGGAAGGACTGGCGCGCGCGACCGACGCCATCAATGATTTCCGGGAGACGCCAACCGGCGTGGTGCGCCTCACGGTGCCGCGGGTCGCCGCCGACTTGCTGCTGGTTCCGCGGCTGGCGGAATTCCGGGCAAGGTATCCGGCGATCACGCTGGATCTTGCGGTCGAGGATAAGGTGACCGATATCGTCAAGCACCGCTTCGACGCCGGCATCCGGCGCGGCGAAATGCTCGATCAAGACATGGTCGCGCGCCGCATCAGCCCCGATCGCCGCTTCGTCGCGGCTGCGGCTCCGGGCTATCTCGCCAGCCGCGGCTATCCGCTGATGCCGCGCGATTTGCAAAGCCACGATTGCATCTGCATCAGGCGTCCATCGAGCGGCGCGATAGCCCCCTGGCGCTTCATGGAAAACGGCCAGTTCCTGGACGTAAAAGTCGGCGGCCCGCTGATATTGAGCGATGCGCACGTTGCGTTGGGAGCCGCCCTGAACGGCGCCGGCATCGTGCTGCTGGCCGAAGACCATTTGCAGCCGTATCTGGACGATGGCCGGCTGCTGCCTTTGCTCGACGCCTGGTGCTGGGCCCGTCCCGGCTTCTTTCTCTACTATCCGAGTCAGCGCCAATTGTCCCCGGCGCTGCAGGCATTGGCCGAATTCCTGCGCCCGCCTTTCATTTGACCAAATTGGCAAGCTTCCGAAGGTCGACGTCAATTCTTTTAACACCGTTGACGACCCGCCGGACTACTGTAGGGCGGATGAGCGTAGCGTTATCCGCCGCTGGATGCGTCACCTGCATTCGATGTATCTAACACGGTGAAACGGCGGATAACGCTGCGCTCATCCGCCCTACCGACGGTGGCAGTAATCAACGCTGGTCTCGGATTTGTCCAATACCGCCTCGGTCTAGCCTTTCATCGCTACCAAACGTTGGGGTTTGCCGCCCAACCGCCTTTTACTTGCCCAGCCACGGATCAATCTCCGGCTGCGGAAACTGCTCGATCATGAAATCGACAAAGCTGCGCACGGTAGCCGACAGCAGACGCCGGCTCGGGTAGACCATCATGACCGTCAGCAGGCTGGCCCGATGATCGGGCAGCACAGGCACCAGGCGGCCGCTCTTCAACGCATCGCCGAGTGCGAACGACGGCCGCAGCACCACGCCCATTCCGGCCAGCGCGCAATTGCTCAGCAGGTCGCCGTTGTTGGACACCATCTTGCTGGTGATCGGGACCCGCACCTCGCCCTCCGGGCCCTCGATCGACCAGTGATGGCGCAAATGTTCGTAGGCGAAATTCAAGCAGGCATGGTTGGACAAATCCGCCGGCGTCTCGGGCGCGCCATGCCGTTTGATGTAGTCCGGCGACGCGTACAGCGATACTTTGGCCACCCCCAATTGCCGCACGATCATGGTGGCGTCGAATTTTTGCAGGTTGTTGAACATGCCGACATCGAAACCTTCCTCGACCAAATCCACGGTCCGATCCGACAAGGTCACATCCAGCGACACCTCGGGATAGCGCTGCGCATACAGCGGCAACAGTTGCGGCAACTGGAATTGACCGAAGCTCAAATGCGCATACAGCCTGAGCGTGCCGTTGGCCTTGGTCGACAGCGACGAGGCAATGGCGTCGGCGTCGTCGATATCGGTCAGGATCTGCCGCACCCGCTCCAGATAGGCCTGGCCGGTCTCGGTCAGCGACAGCTGGCGCGTGCTGCGGTTTAACAGGCGGGTGCCGAGATGCTTTTCCAATTCGGCCACATGGCGCGTCACCGCCGCGTTGGAGAGGTCCAGCATCTGCGCTGCGCGGGCAAAGCTGCCCTGCTCCACTATCTTCAGAAAAACCCGCATTGAGCGCAGTCTATCCATAAATCAAGACCCCAATCGTTTCATAAAATGGAATGGATCATTGCAATAAGTCCTATTTTTTCCGAATTATACAACGCATAAACTGAGCTCCATCGATGGGCCCCACACCTAACTAGCGAAGTGCGCGACTCACCGAGGCGGCTGACACCAATGCCCGATCGGCCGAAGCCGCTGTTAGCAACTTAACCTTTTTGGAGAATAAAAATGAATGCCAAACAATTGATCGCTGCTGTTGCCGTGTTTGCCGCCGCCGGTTCTGCTTTCGCCGACGCGAGCTACCCGCCCGAAACCAAGGTCACATCGAGCAAGACCCGCGCCGAAGTCATCGCCGAGATGGAACAAGCCCGTGCCCAAGGCCTGATGAACCAAAGCGACGCTGTATACCCGCTTGAAGCACAAGTAAAAAGCAGCGAACAAGCCCGCAAGCTGGCGACGCAATCGAAACCTGGCCGCGAGGTCGATGCGACTTATTCCGGCGCCTGATTCCCGGCTTAGTTTGAAAGCGGTAGTGTGAAGATGGGAGCGCAGTTCCGCGCTCTCTCTTTGCATTGGCGACACCATGCGCCACCCTCAGCATCAGCAACTTCCTCAAAGAACAACAGCCCTTCCGGCAACCATGCATTTCTCTATCCTGCCCCCCCTGCTGCACCAGTCCGCCCACACCACCGTGATACTGACGCTGGCCGTTGTGCTGGTCAGCGGTTGCGCCAATATGGCCGGCATTGCGCCGCATGCCAAACCGACCGACAGCAACAGCCTGGCGCTCGGCTCGGCGATGGGTGGCACCGCGGTCGACGGTCACTGGCCCGGCAACGCCTGGTGGCAAACCTTCAGCGACCCGCAGCTCGACGCCTTGGTGCAGCAAGCCGTCAGCGGCAGCTCTAACCTGAAAATCGCACGCGCACGGATCGAACAGGCGCGCGCGCTGGCCGGCATAGCCCGTGCCGGGACCCTGCCGCAAGTCGGCGCCAAGGCTGAATTCACGCGCGAACGCTTCACCGAACAAGGCCTGGTGCCGTCGCCGCTGGCCGGCAATTGGGATTGGGATAACGAAATCGCCATGAAGGCCAGCTACGACCTCGACCTGTGGGGCAAGGAAAGCAGCGCGCTCGATGCCGCGCTCAGCGCAGCCCAGGTCAGCGCCGCCGAAGCGCGCAGCGTCCAGCTCAATCTCGAAACCGCGGTCGTCCGCAGCTATCTGCAACTGTCGCTGCAATACGCGCTGCGCGATATTGCCGAGGCCACGCTGCGCCAGCAAGAGTCTATCGTCAGCATTGCCCGGCGCCGGCTGACGGCCGGGCTGGGAACGCAACTGGATTTGAGCCAGGCCGAAACCGCACTGCCCAATTCGCGCGCCGAGATTGAGCAAGTCGACGAAGCCATCGCCCTGTTGCGCAACCAGATTGCGGCGCTGAGCGGTCAGGGTCCGGGCGCAGGCGACGCGATCCGGCGGCCGTCGCTGGCGCAGCAGCGCGACACAGCCCAGCCGCCGATCAGCCTGCCCGACAACGTCCCCGCCAACCTGATCGGCCGCCGCCCGGACGTGGTGGCGCAACGCTGGCGGGTGGAAGCGGCCGGCAAGAACATCGACGTCGCCAAGGCGGCGTTCTACCCGGACATCAATATCAGCGCCTTCCTCGGCTTCCAGTCGCTCGGCTTTGCCGGTTTGTTGACGAGCGCCTCGGGCATGCGCGGCATCGCCCCGGCCATCTCGTTGCCGATCTTCGAAGGCGGCCGGCTGCGCGGCAAGCTGGGCGCGGAAACCGCCGCCTACGACGCCGCCGTCGAAAGTTATAACAACACGCTGGTGCTGGCGCTGCAAAGCGCGGCCGACCAGATCGTCAAACTCAAGTCCAGCGCGCAGCAGCAGCGCCACTCGCAGCAAGCCCTGGCGCTGGCGCAAAAGTCTTACGACATTGCGCAGAACGGCTTTCACGCCGGGCTGACCGAATATCTCAGCGTGCTGAATGCGCAAACCTCGCTGCTGCGGCAACAACAAAGAGTGGCGCAAGCGCGCAATGCATATCTGGATGCGTGGGTGCAGCTGATGCAGGCGCTCGGCGGCGGTCTGGGCGACGATTTGCCGACGCCGCCGGCGCAGGCAGCGCTGTAATGCGCGCAGCACACGCATGGCCGGAAGAGCTTAAAAAAGCCAGCGCCGCCTGGGTGATGGCGCAAGCGCCGGTCATCATTTACATGCTCAAGCTGACGGTGGCCGTGTTGCTGGCGCTGGGCTTGTCGCTGCGCTTCGACCTCAGCAAACCGAGCACCGCGATGCTGACCGTGATCATCGTGATGCAGCCGCGCAGCGCGCTGGTGCTGGCGAAAAGTTTTTACCGCTTTCTCGGTACGGTGGCCGGGGTCATGCTGTCGCTGCTGCTGGTCGCCTGTTTTTCGCAAGAGCCGACGTTGTTCCTGCTGGCCGGCGCTTGCTGGCTGGCCTTATGCACGGCCGGCTCGACCGTATTCCGCAATTTTCAGTCGTATGGATTTGTGCTGGCCGGCTACACGCTGGTGATCGTCGGCCTGCCGGCCGCGCTGCAGCCGGATCAGGCGTTCGACATTGCCGTCACCCGCTTGTCCGAAGTGATGCTGGGCCTGCTGTGCGCCGGCGTCGTCAGCGACGTCGTCTTCCCGCAGCGGCTGAGCGACAGCTTGCTGGCCGCGGTGCGTCGGCGCTATGCCGATTTCGCCCAGTACATCCGGCGCGACGCCGCCCATGCGGCGAGCGGCGAGCGCACCATGCTGCGCTTTATCGGCGAAGTGATTTCGCTGGAAGCGCTGCGCTCGTCCTCGGTCTTCGAAAATCCCGGCCACCGCTTGCAGAGCACCCAACTGCGGCGACTCAACACGGCGTTCATGACCGCCTCGACCACCTTCCATTCGCTCGATCAATTGCTGATGCGATTGCAGAACGCCGGCAAGCAAGCCGCGCTGGCTGCGCTGTTGCGCCAATACCGCGCAATCACCGACGCGCTGCAGGTCGACGCCGCTGCGGCCGCGCAACAACTGCGCGCGCTGCGCCTGCGTCTGCCGGCGCAACTGGCAAACACGCGCAGCGCCGTGCTGGCTGCAGCCGGCGATAAGGTCGATTCGCAAGCCTTGCTCGACTTCGACTCGGCCAGCGAATTGCTGCTGCGCTTTGCCGATGAACTGCTGGCGTACACGCTGACCCATGCCGCGCTGCTTGGCGATGGCGACACCAGCCTGGCCGACGATACGACGCTGCCGGCGCATTACGTGCCGCGCACCGATCCGCTGATGGTGCTGTTTGCCGGGCTGCGCACCGCGACCGCATTCGGCCTGAGCATGCTGTTCTGGATTCTGTCCGGCTGGCCGTCGGGGGTCGAGGCGGTGGTGCTGGCGACGGTCGTCAGCAGCTTGTTTGCGGCCGCGCCGTTCCCGTCGCGCACGGTGCGCCACTTCATCATCGGCGCCGCGGGCGGCGGCCTGGCGGCGTTCATCTTCGCCTACGGCCTGCAGCCGCACGCCGAAAATTTTGTGATGCTGTGCCTGGCCCTCGCGCCGTTTTTACTGCTGGCCGCATGGCTGGCGATGCAGCCGAAATACGCCGGCATCGGCACCGGCATGCTGTTCTTTACCTTGAATTACGGCGCACTCGACAGCGCCTACAGCTTCGATGCACTGAGCTTTTTCAATGGTCTGATCGCCGGCTTGATCGGGGTCGGCATCGCCAGCGTGATGTATGTCGCGATCGACCCGGCCGACAGCCGCTGGGTCAAACGGCGTCTGGCCGGCGCGCTGCGACGCCAGGTGGTGCTGGCTTGCCGCCAGCCGCTAGCGGGCTTGATGCCGGCCTTCGAAAGCGCCACCCGCGACCTGCTGCAACGCTTCGCGGTCAGCCACGAACTCGACAACGAGGACGACCGCGAAGTGCTGGCCTGGTTGCTATCGGTGCTGGAAATCGGCCGTGCCGTGATCCATTTGCGGCAGGATGTCCAGCCCGCGGCCGCCGCAGCCGTCGAACGTTGCGTGCGCAGCATCGCCAGCCTGTTTACCAAACCGCACCCGGCGCGGCGACAGGCCGCGATCGACGCCGCGCTGCAAGCGATCGCCGAATGCCAGGCGATGCCGGCGCTGAGCGCCAACCTGCACCTGATCCGCAGTTCGCTGCTGGATGAGACCTCGGTGCTGGCCGCGCTCGCCGTCAATTCCCAAACCAAGGATCAATACCGTGCCGCGTGAAATTCCCTTATTCGATGCGCTGGTGCCCAGCTTGCTGCTGGTCTTCATCGGCTGCGTCTTTTTGCAGATATTGCTCGACTGGCTATTCGGCCGGCTCGGACTGTATCGCCATGTCTGGCATCCGGGCTTGTTCCGGATTGCCGTGTTCGCGTGTCTTTTTGGCAGCCTCGCGCTGCTGTTGAATGTCGTTTGAGGTCACTATGAAAAGTTTGGTTTCGCCCAAAACCCTGTCAGGCATCGCTCTCACCTCGCTGGTCGTGGCGGCCGCCTTGCTGCTTGGCGACACGCTCTGGAATCGCTACATGAACTCGCCCTGGACCCGCGACGGCCGGGTGCGCGCCGATGTGATCGACGTCGCGGCCGATGTTTCCGGCCTGGTGGTCGAGGTGCCGGTGCACGACAATGCCTACGTGCACAAGGGCCAACTGCTGATGAAAATCGATCCGGCCCGCTATCGGATTGCGCTGGCCCAGGCCGATGCGCTGGTCGCGCAACGCAAGGCCGCGCTCAACATGAAGCGCAGCGATGCCGCCCGCCGCGCCAAGCTCGACAGCGATGTCATCTCCAGCGAAAACCGCGAGAACGCCAGCGCCGACGCCACCGCCGCGCAAGCCGTGTACCAGGAAGCGCTGGCCGCGCGCGATGCCGCCCAGCTCAATTTGCAGCGCACCGAAGTGCGCGCCCAAGTCGACGGCTGGGTCTCCAACCTGAACATCCACGCCGGCGACTTCGCCCAGGCCGGCGTCGCCAAGCTGGCGCTGATCGACGCCAAATCGTTCTGGGTCTACGGCTATTTCGAGGAAACCAAGCTGCCGTTGTTGAAAACCGGCGGCGCGGTGGAGATCCGCCTGCTCGGCGGCGAGCAACTATTGAGCGGCCATATCGACAGCATTTCGCGCGGCATCACCGACCGCGACAACCCGACCGGCAGCGGCTTGCTGGCCAACGTCAATCCCAGCTTCAACTGGGTGCGGCTGGCGCAGCGGGTGCCGGTGCGGATTCATATCGACCACGTGCCGGCTGGCGTCACGCTGGCGGCCGGCATGACCTGTACTGTGATTGCGAGATAAGCGCAGCGTCTTCCGCCGTTTTGGATGCGTCGACCACATGCGGCGGCGGATAACGCTGCGCTCATCCGCCCTACTTCTTGGGCGCTTTCTCTTCCTCCTCAAATCGCGCACGCATCACATCGAACAGGTTGTGCCTGTCATCGGCCAGGTCGATGATGGCCTGCACCAAGTCATGCGTCATCGCGTTGTCTTTGTTGATCTCGCGCAGCGGTCGCAGCAGACGCAGCACCTCTTCCAGGCAGAACATGCCGAGACGGGCGCATTCGGCGGCTTCATGGAGGTGGTCGGTTGGGGGAAAAATCAGTTTGTTGTCAGGCGTGATAGCGAAGGTCATACGGGCTCCTTTGTGATTGAGGGGGATTGAGCCGCGCTGTGCCAAAACGGGAGGGCGGCGAGTAGTAAGGTTCGCAGACCGGCCTGTTACTTTACGCACCACCGGCAGCCCGAAGGCTCCCCACTATCACCGCCCATAGAGGACGGAGATAGATGCGTACGCATAGCCGCATGACGCGGTCCGCGTAGTAACAGTAGTCAAGCTGCGAAGCAAGGTCCCTTCTTTTTCGGGGACGAAAGCGACTATAGACCTTCTTTAGCAATGCGGCAACAAACCCGCCGCAACAACAACCCGCAAAGACAGCAATTTTTAGTTGTAAAACTGCGACGCCCAGCCCTCCATAGTTACTAAATGTCATTTGAAATCCAACCGAAAAGTACAGGCGGCACGCACTCGGATAAAATGCGCGCCAGTGATTAGAACCTATGCACTAACCCTATTGCAACTCGGCAATATTTATGGTTGCGCATCGGAAATATTTTTATATGAAGGCGGGGAGAAACGAATGAAAAAAATCAAGGGAACGACCTGGATTCTGGTCGGAATGTTGCTCGGGATAGTGGTCGGCTATATTTGCCACGAGAACGCGGCGGATGCGCAGGCGGCGAAGGATATCGCGGCGTATTTCTCCATCATCACCGATGTGTTTTTGCGCTTGATCAAGATGATCATCGCGCCGCTGGTGTTCGGCACCTTGGTGACCGGCATCGCCGGCATGAAAGACAGCAGCTCGGTCGGCCGCATCGGCATTCGCGCCTTGGGCTGGTTTGTGATTGCTTCCCTGGTTTCGCTGACGCTGGGCATGTTGTTCGTCAACGTGCTGCAGGTCGGCCACTCGCTCAACCTGCCGCTGCCGGCAGTCGGCGCTGAAGTCCAGTTGAATACCAGCGGTTTTCATCTGAAAGACTTCATCACGCACGTGTTCCCTAGCAGCTTCGTCGACGCCATGGCGAAAAACGAAATCCTGCAGATCCTGGTGTTCTCGCTGTTCTTTGGTTTTGGCCTGGCTTCGATCAAAGGCGAAACCGCCAAAACCTTGACCACCGCGCTGGACGGCTTGGTGCACGTGATGTTGAAGGTCACCGATTACGTGATGAAGTTTGCGCCGCTCGGCGTGTTTGCCTCGATCGCCGCGGTGATCACGGTGCAGGGCTTCGGCGTGCTGACCACTTACGCCAAGTTTCTCGGCGGCTTTTACGCCGGGCTGGCGACGCTGTGGGCGGTGCTGATCGGCATCGGTTATATGTTCCTGCGCGGCTCGATCTTCACCTTGTTGAAGCTGCTGAAAGAGCCGATCATGCTGGCATTTTCAACCGCCAGCAGCGAAGCCGCCTATCCGAAGACGATGGAGCAGCTGGAAAAATTCGGCATCAACAACAAGATTACCGGCTTCGTGCTGCCGCTCGGCTATTCGTTCAATCTGGACGGTTCGATGATGTACCAGGCGTTCGCCGCATTGTTCGTGGCTCAGGCCTACAACATTGAAATGTCGTTTGCGCAGCAACTGACGATGTTGCTGGTGTTGATGATCAGCAGCAAAGGCATGGCCGGGGTGCCGCGCGGTTCGCTGGTGGTGGTGGCGGCCATCCTGCCGATGTTCCACCTGCCGGAAGCCGGCATCCTGTTGATCATCGGCATCGACCAATTCCTCGACATGGGACGCACCGCCACCAACGTGGTCGGCAACGGCATCGCGACTTCTGTGATCGCCAAATGGGAAGGCGCGTTGGATGAGGAAGCTGCCCGGCAGGACGTTTCCCTGGCGGGCAAGAAGCCCGTTGCCGTGGCTCTCGAAAAAGCGCAGCGCTAACAACTGATTCGCTATTCAGAGGGGCAAGCCGCAGTTGCTGCGGCTTGCCCCTTTTTTCACGCAGGTCGCCAGCAGCGGCGCTACCGTCGGGCTTAATCCACCAGCGCTTTGGCGCGCTGCTGGACATCCGTCAAATCGCCTTTGACCGCAGCCGTCAGGCGGGTGCCGTATTCGGTATCGGCTTTGTAGAAATGGCTGAGCATGATTTGCCGGATTTCTGCATTCTTCACCTGGCCCAGATCGGCGGCCAGATTGCCGATCAGGTTTTCACGATGCTGTTTGGACAGCGAACGATAGAAACTGCCCGCTTGCGTGAAATTGTCGGTTTTGGCGATCGCCGCCTGTTGCGTGTTGCCGGCCAACGGCGTTGCTACATACTTGTGCTGGCTGTCGTCCACCGCGCTGCCGGCTTGCCGCGACGGCTGGTAATTGACATCGCCGGTGCGCTTGCCGGGATTGCCGGCGCCGTTCGAATTGTAGTTGTCGACCTTGACCAGCGGCTGGTTGATCGGCATCAGCTGGTGATTGGCGCCGAGCCGGTGCAACTGGGTATCGGCATACGAGAACAAGCGCCCCTGCAGCATCCGGTCTTCCGACGGTTCGATCCCGGGCACCAGGTGCGACGGCGCCATTGCCACCATCTCGGTGGTCTCGAAGAAGTTATCCGGGACCTTGTTCAAGGTCATGGTGCCGACCTTGGTTTCGGCGATGCCGGGCCAGACCTTGGTCGCGTCCAGCGGATCGAATGGGAACTTGTCGAGGTCTTCCGGCTTCATGATTTGCAGGTACAAATCCCATTTCGGAAAATCGCCGCGCCTGATCGCCGCGTACAGATCGTTGGTCAGATTGTTGAAGTCCTCGGCCTGCACTTTGGCGGCTTCGGCGCGGGTCAGGTTTTTTTCGCCTTGCCGGCTTTTCCAATGAAATTTCACGTAACGCACTTCGTCATGGCTGTTGACCATCTTGTAGGCGTGCACGCCGTTGCCGTCCATCATCCGATACGACGCTGGAATCCCTTGGTCGGAATACACCCGCGTCAGCATATGAGTGCCTTCCGGCACGTGGCTGAAGAAGTCGAAATAACGATTGGGGTCCTGCACATTGCCGACCGGCGACGGTTTGAACGCATGCACCATGTCCGGGAACTTGATGGCGTCGCGGATAAAGAAGATCGGCAAGTTGTTGCCGACCAGGTCCCAGTTGCCTTGGTCGGTATAAAACTTGGTGGCAAAGCCGTGCGGATCGCGCAAGGTTTCCGGCGATCCTGAGGGGTGCACCACGGTAGAAAAACGGACAAAGACCGGGGTCTTTTTGCCGGCCGCCGCAAACAGGCTGGCGCGCGTCAGGCCCGACAAGTTTTCGCTTGCGACAAACTCGCCAAAGGCGCCGGTGCCGCGCGCATGCACCACCCGTTCCGGAATGCGCTCGCGGTCGAAGCGCTGGAGTTTTTCAATCAATTGCGTGTCTTGCAGCAAGACCGGACCGCGCGCCCCGGCGGTTTGCGAATTCTGGTTGTCGCCGACCGGCGAGCCGTTATCGCGGGTTAATGTTTGTGCGCTGACGCCGCTTGCCAGCAATGTGGCCAATCCGAGTACGCTCAACTGCGAAACCGCGAAACCTCTTGGTAGATGCATGTTTGATTACCCCTCGTTGATATGCGCGATATTGCGCGAGGGTAAATCTACGCTCAATAGTTGTTAACTATAAAATAGTAATTACCAATTGCGTTTATGCATAAGCGCTATAACCAAGCGATTGGCGGGCTTGCGGCGCCTGGAGGGCGAAGCGACCTGACAAGGTTGCCAGGTCGGTCCAATCAATACGGCAGCGAGAAGTGATGACGTCCGAGGTTGGTTAGCGTTCCGGCGGTGCCTGGCAGGCTTGTGAAATGGCTGTCGTTGTACCAGCGTTAGATCAACTCGGCGCTTTTGTCATCGATCAAGCCCTTGGCTTTCCTTGGTGGTGCGCCGGATGTCGGAAGGCGCTGCGCTTTTCCGACCTACGATCCTATCCTTGTATTCAAGCACGGCGATGCTTTACCGCACTGTGATTTTTAGATGCTCCGTAAGAATCAGTTACCACAACGAGAACGAGGAATTAACTTTGTTCCCGCTTTCCTTGGCCGTTCTGCCATCTTTGATTTCAATCGGCGTTTCCGCTTTCGCAAAGATGTTGTCCTGCACGAGGACATTGCGGCTGTTACTCAATCCAACCGCAATCGTCTTGTCCGTGCTGCCGTCAACACGGATGCGATTGTTGCGAACGATTGATCCATCGCCGTTGCGAAGATAGAGCGTGTAGGCGGCGATGCCATGATTGTCGGTTTTCTGGCTAATTGTGTTGTATTCAATGAGTGCCTTGGGACCGGAATTCAAGACCGAAACTTTGGGCTCGTCCTCACCTGCAAATTTCGGCGCACCATCTTCATCGAAGCGATTGTCGAGAATCGCTCCAATCTGATTGTTGCGGATCACATTACCTGCGCCAGACAGAAGAATCGGGCTATAAACATCAATGAAATTAACGTTTTCAATGACGAATCGGGTTTCTGTAAATTGAGCAATCGGCAGGGTTGGATAAGCCGGATAGGAATAAACAGGAGCCATTTGCCAATTTGTACTGCGCTGAGCCAGCTTGATTCCCGTACCTACACCTTTCATCGTCCCATGGTGAATACGGATATTCTTTCCGTGTCCTTTTATGCCTGCATACCCTCGCGTACCGCTCGTGCTGAGCGTATGTCCGCGCAAGTCCACGTCAACATCATCCGCTTCAATATCAATAAAATTTCCGCCGCATCCATGAGTCCAAGGTGAACAGGAAAAATCATAGTCCTGGTCCAGGCAATAGCGACCCGGCTTTCTAATAGCGATGTAGGGCTTGTTAAAACTCGCTTTATCCCAGCGCAATACGGCACACCCGCTGTCGGAGTCGTTCTGCGCGTCGGCTGACGAATGCGTTGGCTCAGACTTTGCAGCATCAGCCTGCGAGCGCTGATCAGCTTGAGGGTTCTTGAGAATGAACTCTCGAAAAACGAAAGCTGGAGTAAATGCGATTTCTTCAGCCTCCATTGGAAAGGCGGTGGCTAACAGGCTAAATATCAAGCAGCCTTGCAAAGGCCTACTCATTTGGCGATGTCGCAGCTGCCAAAAAGTATCACTCCGCTCCCCATATTAAAAAGTAAACTGGTTCGGTTCTGAGTTTGCATGGGTGAATATTTGAAAATCTTTCTGAGAGCCGAAGATGTAGTATTTTTGATGCGCTCCACAATAGCCCTCTTCCCCCTTGTTGAAACGACGGCCGCCCCTTCCACAGATATTTCGAACTTCAACCTGGTCGGTACGATATGCCTCGCAAGCACCTTCTGCTGAAATGTTCCTTCCCCTGACAGGCTCACATAAGGTGATATTCACGCCTTGCGCGTCTTCCGTTATTTCGGTGGTCGTGTCAGGGTCAATCATCCGTGCGACTACGCATGGCCCGTCTCCAGACGCGCAAGAATTGACATGGCATTTGTACGTATCGGAAGCCCACGCTGAAATATGGGATGCGCCAGCCATGCACAACAATGTCAATAGCAGGTGTCGCATTGCAATTTGCCTTTAATGTGAATGAAGTTCTGATTTAGAACTTCGAATTTTCCGACTGCAAATTGCGCAGGCCGCTCCCATCGTTAAAGATGAATCGTGCAATGGACTCACACCCGGTCAGCGATAACAACGCGCTGACCATGACGGCCACTTTTAAGAATTGATGTAGTTGAGTACGCATGATGATGTAAGGTGTTTTGTTATAAAAAAAACCTGATTCTTTAGCCAAACCAGGTTTCTACGATCCATCCGGGTGCCCGAGATACGTTACTTGACCCAATCGTCGGTGCGCATGTTATATGGCTCGAAATACACGGTCGGCATCGGCAGCGACTTGCCGGCGTATTCCAGTGGCGGCAGTGCCATCCGGAAGCGGGTCGGGATCACCGGGCCGGTGTTGAAGCGCATGATGAAATCAATCGAAACAATTGACTGAACAGGCGAGCTGTAGCTGCAGGCCGGAACTGGCGGGCGCAAATAATATTTCGGCACACGACTTTCCGGATGCTCGACATCGACGGAGCTGATCCCGCGCTGATACGAATAGACGTGCCACAGTTCTGGATCCGGATGATAGGTGCGGCTATCGGTAATCAGACGGATCTTTCGATGGTCCAGTTTAAGCAGGCAAGCCGGGGCCGCTATTCGGTCGTGACTGTCCAAGTCCATAAGATCAAAATATGCGTGACGAGGTATTGGTGATCCGTCCGGTCTTTGACCACGGCGTGGAAGAGGCAACATCCCTACGGCTTGCCGAAAGCCCATGTACAAGCCCGAACGCGGAAACGTCGGCACGCTCTTTTCCGTCTCGTCGCGCCCCTCCCACGGCCGCGGTTGTACGCCCAGGCCGATAGGCATCAGTACCGGCAGCACCGTCTCGGTCGCCATGCCCTCGATAAATCCCAGCATCCTCCTTTTTTCCGGCTGACTGCGCTTGACAGACTCGTCCTTGACTTCTTCCCATTCGATCAACGGCGACTGCGCTGTGTTGTAATCCACACGCTTCTGGCCCGGCCAAATATTGGGATTCAAGCCGTTCAGCAGATCGGTCTGGGCTGACGCCCTGGACGCCAGTTGGCCCAGTGCTGCGCCCAAGCCTAGTTGCAATAAGGTCCGACGATTCATTTGATTTCTCGGCTAATGACACAGGCCTATATCGCGGCTTGTCTCATTTCAGCGAATTGCCTTTTTCCGCATATTTGCTCTCCCCATTGACGCGCACCAGCTTGTCGAAATTTTCTACAGTATTGCCTTCGATTTGCACATCGGTGGAATCGAGCAGGTTGACCGCGGCCGGCGCTTTGCCAAACCATCCGCCTTTATAAATGATCCGGTTGTTGCGCACCACCGCGCCGTGCGCATCGCGTAACTTGATTGCCGCATCGAACGGCTTGGCGTCGCCCTTGCCGTGAATGATGATGGTGTTGTTCTCGATGATGCTGCCGGGGCCGTACATATACACGGCCGTGTGACCATCGACGTCGATAGTGCTGTCGCGCAGCACGTTGCCGCCGCCAGCCATGACGACGCCGCGCCAGCCGGCATGGATCGTCACGTGTTCGACCAGGTTGCCGGTTGGCTGGTAGCTGGGGGCTTTTTTATCTAGTGCTTCGGAGGCGGGCAGGTCTTCGTAATCTGCATAGCTAACACTCTTCCGATTGGCATACGATGGGAGGCCTGCAATTCTCAGATCACCGTCTCCGTTTTGAAGACTCACGCCCAATGAGCTGCGTGCACCAGGAACAACGACCGTACCATTTCGCACAAGGACATGACGAATCCCGCCCAAGGCTCGCACACCAATTGAATTTTCTTCATCGCTCTTTAGCAAATGTCCTTGCAGGTCTATATCAAAATTGCTGCCTTCTACCCATGGTGAATTACGAACAAATTTATGTTTTGATCGATCCAAGTATTCATCCGGATAGCTAATTTCCATAAGGGCAGTGGAAAGTGTTTTATCCCCCCCCGCATGGATATCAAAGACACGTGATTGAACAATGTCGTAGGTCAGGCAGTGCTTTCCCGTAGTACTGACATACCCTGTACGCGAAGCATGGTTTTCTAATTGATAGATGGATTTACATTCCTGCGCCATACCATGCATGCTTACTACTCCTAAAACACCAAGCAAAACGAGTAATTTATTCATGGCTGCTCCTATTTTTTACACTCAAGCTCAGTAGGCAAGATCGTACCGGCATACAAGGTCTGACTCAACGGCTTGCCATCCTTATCACAGAGATATTGCATGCGATTTTCTTCGCCCTTCGAGGCTAGATATCCCATGAAGTTTGGTTTATTTGGATCAGATAAATTAATGTCCTTTAGATCAGGACGTGTCGTATCCCAGCTCTGCAAAATACTCTGCAACATCTGAATCTTCGTGCTAGTTGATGGATTTTTAGGCTCGAAACCATGCCCTTCATGTTCAGGAATTGCGTTGTAATCCTTTAGCTTCTGCTCAATGTCGCTCCATTTCTGTGCCTTGGATGGATCCCCTAAACCAGTGAGTTTGTTGAACACTTCCTTTTCCGCTTCCAGCGTACGCTCTTCGTTGTGATTCCAGTTAAACGCTCCGGGGAATGGCAAAGGCGCCTTATGGTTATAAGTGTAGTCAGGATTACTGCCGTAACCGCCATGCCCCAACCCAACATCGAGTGCAAACGGATGATTGTTCGAGTCACGATGAGCAAACGTGTCTTCGAATGCGTGCAAATATTCCCCCATGAATTGCAGCTTTGTGCAACGCTTGTTGACCAGGTTTGATTCGGTCGCACTCATCGACACAGCGGCATATAGCCTTCCTAGCTGGTCATTTTCAGGAATGTTTATATAGTCGGTACTGTTGGTTGGGCTACCGTAATCGCTAACACCTCCCTTGATCCTTCCCGTTACAGAATCGACCGTAGAAGACACCATCGTGAAATGGTAAGACAGCAAGCGCGCCCGATGGGAATCATCGAGACCGCCCGACAGGTTCATCGGTTCAGTGTCCGGGTTGTCGTCGACGTATTGGGCCGCCAATGCCATAACGCGTGCATCATTAACATCCATGCCGGCCGCCATCGCCAGGAAATACGTCATGTAGTAATGGATATCCGATTGGTACAAGCCCAACGGATCAATCTTGTTAACCGGATCGCCCTGCACATACAAATAAGGATCAGGCCCATCCACATACCCCAACGGATCAGGCTGCAAATAGCGCCCGGTCGCCGGGTTGTATGTCCGGTGGAAATTATCGTGCAGCCCGGTCTCGGCGTCGTAGTACTGGCCCGGCAGGCGCAAGTTGAGTGTGCTGCCGTCCTTGCTCTGCACCTTGGCGTCGCCCCATGCCGACACCTCGGCTTGCCACACCACCTTTTGCTCGCTATCGGTCATCGCCACCGGCGCGCCGCGCTGGTCGGCGTGGATGTACAGCAGCCGTTCCGCCTTGCCCGCTTCACTTTCCAGCTTGGCGACCGGGGTCGCCTTGCCGTCTTCGCTCAGGTACAGGTATTGCGCGCTGATGTGGCCTTGCTGGTCGACTTCCGCCACCAGGCGGTTGTGCTGCCACAGGTAGTAGGTGGTGCTGCTGCCGACCGTTTTGGCGACGCGCTGGTGGAAGCTGTTGTAGCGGTAGGTCGCGACCGGCTTGCCGCTTTTGGCGTCGGTCACCGTCTCGATCTGGCCTTCGGGGGTGTAGCCATAACGGTAATGGCCATCGTCCACGATACGGCCGAGGGCGTCGCGTTCATTACGCGGATTGCGCGCGGCGGCAAACGGTTTCAGCGCGCCGAAGCCGGTGTAGTCGTAGCCGGTTTTGACGATGCCGCCGCTGGCATTGGCAGCCTGCAGTGCGCGGATGCGCGGGCCGACGCCGTAGTCGTAGCGCCAGTCGGCGATGCTATTGCGATCCGCGCCGATCTTGACCGAGGTCAGGCGGCCGGCAATGTCGAAGCCTTTTGCCGTTTGAATGCCATTGCCCTGGGCGTAACCGGTGACGCCGTTGTATGGATGGAAGCCGATCCCGGCCACCACCGTTTGTTGCGGCAATGCAGCCTTGAGCCAGTGCAGCCAGGACGGCAATTGGTCGATCCGGTGCGCGATCGCGGCCATCCGTTCGCCTTGCAATTTGATGTTGCGCGCCACCTGGGTCGCCGGGTCGCGCTCGATTTGCATTTCCCGGCCATCGGCCAGGCGTTGCGTGCTCGGCTGGCCGGTGCGCGCATCGTAGGTCGTCGCCAGCGTGTAGCTGTACTCGCCAAGCGTGATCCGGGTCTGCGCGATGCGGCCGGCGGCGTCGTAGCTGTAGGCGGTGCGCTGCACCGGGTCGGTGATTTCGATCAGCCGGTTGCCTTGATAGCGCATGCTCACTGTGGCGGCTTTTGCGCTGCCGGCGGCGGTCGTGGTTTTTTCGGTCAAGCGGCCGGCCAGGTCGTAGCGGTACGCAATGCGGCTGCCGTCGGCTTGCACCAGTTCCAGCATGCGGTCACGCACGTCGTAGCGAGCAGTCTTGTTGCCGTAATCGGCCAACCGGATTTTTAGGATGCGACCGAAGTCGTCACGCACGATGTCAGGTTGCGCTTGGCTCGATGCTTTGTTGGATGTCGGCGGCACCAATTGCAGATTGACCCGCAGCATGCCGTCTGCAGCCAGGTCGATGTCGGCACGCGCAGTCTGTTCGCGGTTGTCCGCAGAGAAGTGACGCACGCCGTCGCCGTCCACGTGCCGTACCACTCGGCCTTGCGCATCGTAGCCATAGGTGTCGAGCCGGCCGTCCGGCTGCAATTGGCTGGCTAGCCGGTTGTGCTGGTCGTAGCTGCGGTAGCTCGCCCGCACCAGCTTGCCTTGCTCCGCCGCCGGCTCGTACAAGCCGCTGACCTGGATATGCCCTTCGCTGTCGAGGCTCAACTGGCTGAAGTAGCCCTGCGCGTCTTGTAGCCGCACCGGCCGTCCGGCGCCGTCGTAGCGCAAGCTGATGCCGCGTCCGGCGCCGTCCGACAGCGCGCTGACCTGGTCCAGCGCATCGTATTGTCGCTCGGTGACTTGGCCGGCGCGCGCTGTGCGCGTGAGCATGCCTTGCGTGTTGTACGCATAGTCGGTGGCGATGCCGTCGACACCTATGGCTCGCGTCAAGCGGCCGGTGCCGGTGTCGCGCGTAAAGCGGCGCACCAGGTTTTGCGGAGTGGTGATCGCGGTCACGAAGCTGCCGCGCTGGTCGTAGTCGATCAAGGTGACATCCGAGTCGCTCGGGTCGTTGTTCGGTCCATGCGCCAGCGGGCCGTCGATCCGCGCCAGCAGGCTGCGGCCGTTGATCGTGCGATAGCCGTAGCGGGTGCTGCGTTCGATCAACTCGGAATCTTTGCCGTCGAGGGCGGGCGCGTAGCCGCTCTCGCTGACCTGCGTCACCTGCCCCGCGGCGTTGTAGGCGATGCGGGTGACCGCTTCCCGGCCCGGGATCACGCTGGGGCGGGCGATCAGCGTCGGGTTAGTACTGGCTTGGGCTTCGGGCGCATTCGCCTCCAGCGTCGGATATTCATAACGGATCAGCCATTGCACCGCTTGCGCTTTGCCGTCGCGGTAAGCGATGCGGCCGCTGCGCACGGTTCGGCCGTAGGCGTCGTACTCGGTCTTGTCGCCGGCCACCGGCTGCCCGTTGTCGTCGAGCTGCGTGGTCTCGGTCATCCGTCCCAGCAAGTCGTAGCCGTAGCGCACATTGCTCTGGCCACAGCTGGCGCAGCCGGCGCCGCGCACTTCCAGCAAGCGGTATTGGCCACCGATGATCGCATGACGATAACTGGTTCGCTGGCCCAGGCTGTTGGTCAGGATCACCTGGTTGACGGGGCTGCGGTCGAACGTGACTTGCTCCAGCCCGGTACCGGGCACCAGCCGTTTCGGTTCCAGCAGTTTGCCGTCCGCGCCCTTTTGCCATTGCGCCGGGCTGCCCTTGACGCTCAGGATGCCGCGCCCGTTCTGGTCGTAACCCCAGGTGCTCAGGCGTTGATGCACTTGCTGGCCGTCGCTGCCGCTGCCGTCGACACTGACGCCGGTCAACAGCGTCGGGAAGCGCGGGTCTTCGTAGTGATAGCTGCGGCTGATGGTGCTGCTGCTGATGCCGCGCTCGGTGTAGGCGTGGACTTTCTGGTTGGCGGCGTAGCTGGTCGGGATTGTGACTTTGACCAAGTTGGCCAGCAACAGCGTTTTGTCCAGCGTGCTGCCCTTGGGCGCCGCGCTGCCATAGGCGTACTCAAAGCGGCCGACCGGGCTGTCTATGCTTTGCGCGCCGCGGAAACGGTCGCCGGCGCGCGCGCTTTGGTTGTCCAGATAGTTCAGCCGCAGGCTGCGCCCTTGCGGGTCGGTCACTTTGAGCAGCATGCCTTTGGCGTCGCGCGTCAGGCTGACGAATTCGCCGGAGGGCGCCGCGATCTGCACCAGCTGGCCGTCGCTGTTGAAATCGAGCTGGCGGCCGTTGGGCCAGGTCCAGACGTACTCGTTGCCGTTGCCCTTCTTGTCGATCCGCAGCCGGCCGTTGGCCGGGTCGGCGCTGCTGCACAGGCTCGGATGCTGCGCATCGCGGTTGAAGATGATGCGGGTGCCGTCGGCCTGCACGATCTGCACCGTGTCGGTTTGTACGTACAGCTCGGTCTCGTAACTAAGCTTCCAGCCGCGCCCGAACGCGCCGTTGGGCACGTTCGGCAGGCTGTACTGGCTGTTGTAGTGGCGCACGATTTCCAACCCCAGCACACCCGGCAGCGCCGGTAGATCGACTTCCTGCTGGTATTTATTGCCGTTGATGATGTTGATCGGGTTGCCTGCGCCCTGGTTGGTGTTGCTGCTGTTGCCCAGGCTGGCCGGCTGGGTACTGCTTTTGCAGGTCTGGCCGCCCGGGCTCGGGCTGCAGGTGCCGCCGCCCGGCGGCGTGGTGGGATTGGTGCCGCTGCCGCATTTGCCCAGCAGTTGGTCGGCCGCGCTGCACGGTTGCGGCGCGCAGCTTTGTTTGGTCGGGTCGCAGGCGTTGCTGCCGCCGCCGCCGCCGAAGCCGGGCGGCAGGTCCGCTTGCGCCGGCGCGACGCTTAACAACAAAGTACCCAGCAGGGCCAGGGTGGCGAATAGTTTTTGTGTGAGTGCCGTCATGCGAGGCTCCCGTGAGAAAAGAATGAGGGTGGAGAACAGTGTCGTGCCTGGGCGCATGGCTACTTGCCTCCGTTACAGACCGGGCAGTTGTCGCCAGTGCAGGGATTGCCGCCCGGGTCGACCGGCGTCGGCGGCACCGTGCAGCCGATGGTGCCGCAGGCCGGCGGATCGGTGGTGACGACCGGCGGGTCGCCCGGATTGCTGGGAGCGCCGCCATTGCCCATGCCCGGCGCCGATACCGGGTTATCGGGTTCGATCGCGTCCGATTGCATTTGCATCGTGACGTGGGTCACCACAGGTATGCGGCCGCTCTCGACCAGCTGCGTGTAGACCGGGTCGGTTTTGGTGTCCAGCCATTTCAGGTATTTGGTGTAGATCAGGCCCATCAGCGGGACTTTGGGCGCGTAGCCCTGGGTGATGCGCAGCTTGATCAGGTTGGCGTCCTGAATGCTTTGCCCGGAGTTGCCGCCGATCTGGCTCGAATCCTTGGTGGCCAGGTTGCGGTTGGGGATGACGCGCTTGCCCTTGCCGACCGTTTGCTTGAGGCTGTCGTCCTTCCAGTCGTCGAAGCTTTGCTTGGTGGGGTTGAGCAGCTCGATCCAGGCGCCGCCTTCAGTCAGCGATTTTTCGCAGGCTTTCTGGTCGGCTGCGGTAAACGCCGATCCGGCCAGGGCCTTGGCTGCGGCCAGGTCGGTCGGGTCCTTGCTGGTTTCGCAGATGGCCAGCGCCCGGGAGCGCGCCAATTCTTGCGTGGTCAGCCCGCCGCCGTACAGCGGGATCAGCGCGGTGGTATAGGCTTTGCTGACCGACGACAGGCTGGCGTTGGCCATGCTGCCCGCGCGCGCGGCCATGAAGCTGGCCTGGTTCATTTGATTCTTGGCGAAGAACAGCATGCCGTATTGCAGTACCGCCAGTCCCAGCAGGCTGATGACGGGGCCGACGACGGCAAACTCGATCATCGATGCGCCGCGCTGCATGCGGCTGGACGGCACGGCTTTTTTTGCGGCGGGCTGGCGCTGTTGCTGCCGATCAAAATACGGATGGCATAGCCGGTCGCCCTGGCGGATGGCAAGTTTGTCGATGGCGCCGGCCGGCAGTTCCAGCGTGTGCGCCGCCCGCGCATAGCGCTGTCCTTGCGCATCGGTGCCCGAGCTGGTGCTGCCACGCCAGGGTTTGAGATTGGGCGTGCATTTGGTGACCGTGCCGCCGCCGTCGAGGTAGATGACGTCGATCGCATAGCGCATGAACGCGGTTTGCACGCTCGGGCAGCGCGTGATCAGCATGCCCGGCGTCCGGTCCGCCTGCATGCGCATCGGCCGGGTCATCATCAGGCCCAGGAAGCGCCGCAGAAAATTGTCGGCCAGCTTGAGTTCTAGCCGGTGCTCACCGCTGCCGGTGTGCATGGTCGCTGTGTGGATGGAATTTTTCATAGTCCTGCATGCGTGAATTTCATCACGATCGGAAAAAACAGCACGATGAACGTGCATGGAAAAATAAAGACGATCAATGGGAACAGCATTTTTACCGGCGCTTCCATCGCCAGTTTTTCCGCGCGCAGGAAGCGTTCGATGCGACGCTGGTCGGCTTGCGCCCGCAGCACCGGCCCCAGGTTCATGCCCATGCTTTCGGCTTGGATCACGGCGGTGGTGAAGTTGGTGACACTGATTTCGTTCAAGCGGTCGGCCATGTCGCGCAAGGCGTCGGCCCGGCCTTTGCCGGCGCGGATGTCGCGCAGCACGCGCTGGAATTCTTCGCGCAATACGCCTTTCGGACCCTTGGCCACTGCCTGGTTCATCGCGCCTTGCATGTTGAGTCCCGCTTCCACGCACAGGGTGATGATGTCGAGGTAGAACGGCAGGGTTTTGAGCAGCTCGCGCCGCCGGGTGTCGAGCAGGTCGCTGAGCCAGATCGCCGGGTAAGCCCAGCCGCACAAGGCGCCGAATGCCGCTAGCTGCAGATACAGGCTGGTGCGGAAACCGTCCGCGCCCGGCGCCGGATGATCGAACGAGGCCAGCCCCCACCAGAACACCGGCGCCACCAGCAGCGCGCCGAACAGGCGGCTGGCGACGAACTGGGTCGGGTTGATGGTGAAGTCCAGCCCCGCTTTACGCAGCCGGGTCAACAGCGCCGCGTGCGTCTTGGCGGAAACCAGCGGCTCGATGTAGTAGGCGATTGCTTGAATCGGCCACCAGATCAGGCGGAAACCCAGCGGCGGCGGATCTTTGTAGGCGCGGTCTTCCTCCGGCACGGCGACCACCGCACGGCTGATCAGCCAAGCCACCAACGCCACCGACAAGCCGATCGCCAGCGCGAACAGCAAGCTGACCAGCGCGAAATTTTTACTTATGGTTTCAGTCATATCGAAGTTTTCCCGGACTGGTCAGACGTCGATCGCAATGATCTTGCGGATCACGAACACGCCCATGAACTCAAAGAAGGCGATCACCGCCAGCGTGGCCCAGCCGGTGCGGCTATGCCACAGCAGGCTCATGGCTTCCGGTTCCATTTTGTTGAGGATCAGCATCAGCAGCATCGGCAGCAGCCCCACCACCCACGCCTGCAATTTGCCCTGGGCGGTGAGCGCGCCGATCTTGCCTTCCATTTGCAGACGGCTGCGGATGGTGTTGGCGGTGCGCTCCAGCGTTTCGGCCAGGCCGCCGCCGGTTTCGTTGGCGATCCGCATGGCCGATACCACCAGCGTGGTGGTTTGGGTCGGCATGCGGCGCGCCAGGTTGTTCAGGCTTTGCTCCAGCGTCACGCCCAACCGCTGCTCGCGAATCATCAGCGCGAACTCCTGGCCCAGCGGCGCTTGGGTTTCGGTGACCAGTTGCTGGATCGCGGAAATCAGGCCGACCCCGGCGCGCATGCCGCCGGACAGCATCATCAGGGCGTCCGGCAGCTGCTCTTCGAATTTGCGCAGGCGGCGCTTGCGCATCCATGCATACAGGATGCGCGGCAGCAGCGCCAGCGCAAAGAACACCGGCAGCGCGATGACGACGGTGCCGGTGACGATCCAGGCCAGCAAGCCGCCCAGCGCCATGATGGCGAAGTTGGCGACAAACAGTTTGGCCGGATCGATGAACAGGAAAAACTCCTGCGCCTGGAACTTGGTGCGCTCGGTGAAGTTGGCGCGGTAGCGGGCCATCGTCACCGTGCCCATGTCGATGATGAACCAGCCGAGCAGCCCGGCGGAGACGGCCACAACGACGGTGATGATGGTGAGCATGCTGTTGTTGTTCATGGCTCCGCCTGTCAAATGGCCGCGTGCAGGGAGTCGCGTCCCTGCGCCTGGTCGAACGGCTTGAAGATGGCCATGTCGAGATCGATGCCGGTGGCGCGCAGTTCCTCGTAGAAGCTCGGCACCAGATCGCAAGCGGTGAAGTAGCCGCTGACTTTGTTGTTCGGCCCGGTATAGCCCTGGTTGACGAACTTGAACAATTCCTGGATCTGGATCTTGCCGCTTTCCATCCCGGTCAATTCGGTGATGCTGGTGACCATCCGCGTGCCGCAGGCAAAGCGGGTCTGCTGCACAACGATGTCGACCGCGGATGAAATCTGTTCGCGGATCGCGGTCAGCGGCAGGTCCATGCCGGCCATCAGCACCATGGTTTCCAGCCGCGCCAGGCCGTCGCGCGGCGTGTTGGCGTGCAGGGTCGTCAGCGAGCCTTCATGGCCGGTGTTCATGGCTTGCAGCATGTCCATCGCTTCCGCGCCGCGGCACTCGCCGACGACGATCCGGTCCGGCCGCATGCGCAGCGTGTTCTTGACCAGTTCGCGGATCAGCACCGCACCCTTGCCTTCGACGTTGGCGGGACGCGATTCGAGACTGATCAGGTGTTCGTGGTGCAGCTTGAGTTCGGCCGCGTCTTCCACCGTGATGACGCGCTCGCCGGGCGGGATGAAGTTGGACAGGATGTTGAGCAGCGTGGTTTTACCCGAGCCGGTACCGCCGGAGACGATGATGTTCTTGCGCGAGACCACGCAGATTTCCAGGAACTTCGCCATCGGCGGACTGAGCGCGCCGAACTGCACCAGGTCTTGCGCGCTCAGCTTGCGCTTGGAGAATTTACGGATCGTCAGGCAAGCGCCCTTGAGCGCCAGCGGCGGGATGATGGCGTTGACGCGCGAGCCGTCTTTCAGGCGGGCGTCGACCATCGGCGAGGATTCGTCGATGCGACGTCCGAGCGGCGCGACAATGCGTTCGATCACGCCCATCACGGCGCGGTCGCCGGTAAACGTCAGCGGATGCTTTTGCAGGCGGCCCGAGCGCTCGACATAGATTTCGTCGTAGCGGTTGACCATGACTTCGGTGACGCTGTCGTCGGCCAGCAATTCTTCCAGCGGCCCCAGGCCGATCGATTCGTCCAGCACTTGCTTGCACAGCAGGTCGCGGTCCAGTTCCGGCGGGATGTCCAGTTCGGTTTCGCGCAGGATCTGGCGGATCAGGGCCTCGGTTTCCTTGCGCAGGAGCTCGTCGCTCATGCTGTGCACATCGTGCCGCCGCAGGTCCATGGTTTCCAGCAGCTTGGCGTGGATGCGCTTGCGCCATTCGAATTCCAGTTCCTTGCGCTTGGGATCGGGCGCGATCACCAGTGCGAAGCCGGCCGCCGGGGCTTGCTCCGGCTTGGCGCCGCCGGACGCTTCGGCGGCGGCCTGCTCTTCCAGCACCTGGCGCTGGATGCGCTCGGCATTCTGGCGCGATGCTTTCAGCTCGTCGGTCGCCATCTGGTTGCGGATCGCCGCGGTGTCCGAACGCGAGCGCGAATGCGCCGCCTGCACCATGCCGGAGTTGGCGCCCAACACGATCACGCGCAGCTTGAACGGGCCGATGCCGATCACTTCGTTCTCCGTCAGCGGCCCGTACTGGCCGTCGATGCGCACGCCGTTGACGCTGACGCCGCTGAACGCGCCCATGTCTTCAACCAGCACGCCGGACGGGGTATTGAACAGGCGCGCGTGTTCTTTCGAGACGCGCCAGCTATCGAGGCGGATTTCGTTTTGCGCGCTTTTGCCGATCACGCATTCGTCCGGGGCTTGCACCAGCTTTTTGTTGCCGTCGGAGTCGATTATTTCTATTTGCAGCATGGTTTTACCTTAGGTTTTTGGGCATCTCGAAAAACCGTAGCGAGCGGCTCAAGGTCGGGGTAAGAAGCGCAGCCGTACGAAGGTACGGTGAGCATCGCAGCCCCGAGATTGCGCCGCGCAGTAGGTTTTCCGAGGTGCCCTTTTGTTATTGCGCCGCCAGCGGCAACAACCATTGCGTCGCAACCCAGCCGCGCTTGCCGTCGATCTGCACCGGCGACCAATAAGCGCTGGCCGCTTGCGGCAAGCCTTCGACGATGCTGCCGCTTGCCAGTTGCCGGATCACCGGCGAGTTGACGTCGGCGCTGGCACGCAGCGCCAGTTGATCCAGCGTGACCCGGTAGCGCTTGGGCGCGGCCGCGCCGGCATTGGCCGTGATGACGGCGGCGGGAGCCGGCTTCAGGTTCGGATTGTCGGCGCCGATGCTGCTGCCCTGCTGGTCGGGGCGGGCAATTGTGCTGGCGGCATAGGGGCGGATCGTCGGTTGCAGTTTCGACGGTTCCACCGCGGCACTGGCGACCCAGCCGTTGATGGCGCCGATCACGACGTTGCGCCAGCGCGGAGAATCAGCCGGCTGCGGGTCGAGGCCGCCCATCTGCACGATGGAGCCGCGTCCTAGCTGCAGCAGGGCCCGGCTTTGCTGGTTGGGTTCGGCATGCACGATCAAGCCATCCTGCTTGACTTGCAGCGAACTGCCGCCGGCTTGCAGCGGATTTTGCGAGGACGGCAGCAATGCGGCGCTGGCGGCCGGTTTGATGGCGGCCGGCTGCGCACTGACGATGGGCGCCGGTTCTACCGCACTTGCTTGGGCGTTTGCATCGCCGTTGCCGCTATCAGGAGCCGGACGACGCAGCGGCGCCGACGACGGCTGGTCGGTGCGGGCCGGATCGACGCCGGGCTGCAGCGGATTGGTCAGGTAGGGCTTCTTGCCCAGGTTCTCTTCCAGCCGCTGGCCGGTGCGCTGGACGCGGTCGACCAGGCCTTGCGAGTGGCTGTCGACCACGGTCGGGGTGACGAACACCACCAGTTCGGTTTCATCGTTCTGGAACCGCTTGGAGCGGAACAGCGCGCCGAGGATGGGGAGGTCGCCGAGGAACGGGACTTTGTCGACATTGTTGCTGGTCTTGTGCGAAATCAGGCCGGACAGGACCAGCGTTTCACCGTTCCGGACATTGAATTCAGTGTTGGTTTTGCGCGTGCTGATGGCCGGACCGGCGGCGGTGATGACCGAGCCGTCGATGCTGCTGACTTCGCTTTCGATCTTGGCGCGGATCACACCGTTGCGATCCACCCGCGGTTCGATATCGAGCTTGATGCCGTACGGTTTGAACATGACGGTCAGGCCGTTGATGTTGGACACCGAGTACGGATATTCGCCGCCGACCAGGAAGCTGGCTTTGGAGCCGTTGCGCGCCGACAGCTGCGGCTCGGACAGCATCGTGGCCTTGCCGTTTTGCGCCAGCAGGTTCAACTGGGCGTTGAGTCCCAGGTTGACCGCGCTTAGCGCGTTCAGCGCGGACGGCACCTTGACGCCGGTGCTGGCGTTGCCGCCGGGAGCGGTGATCGGCGGCTGGTTGTCCTGGCCGGTTTGGATGGTGGCTTGATACGGTCCGTCCGAGCCGCGCCGGATCGGGCTCCAGATGCCGCCGACAATGGCGCCGCCGGTGGCGGTCCATTTCAGTCCCAGTTCGCGCAATTCGGTGACCGGGAATTCCACCACTTTCACATCCATCAGCACCATCTGTTCCCAGCCGATCTGGTTGGTGAAGTTGACGATTTGCGGATAGCGCTTGGCCAGGTCGTCGATTTTTTTGATGTCGGCATCGGTCAGGTCGTCGCCCTCGACGATCACCTTGTCGCCGATGATGGATGCCCGGGTGTTGGGTATCGTTGTCAGGAACGCCGCGATCTCGCGCGCGAAGCGGCTGGTGTCGCCCGGCACGATGTTGATTTTGACGCGCTGGTAGCGGCCGTCCTCGTTCCAGATGAACAGCGACGAGGTGCCGACCGAATTGGCGAACAGGATCACTTCCTTGTTGTCGAGCGCGGCCGCGCTCATGATCTGGCCGTTGCCGACGGCGATGCGGGCGACGCCGGGCGCCGGAAACACGCGCGACTCGCCGACGAACATTTCGATCTCGGGAATCTGCGCTTGGTCGTCCGGTTTCTTGATCGGGTTATACGGCTGGTTCATGGCCGCGGCGGAGCGTTTGGCGCTGGGGCGGTAGGTGTCGGCGTAGCCGTTGCGCGGCGGCATGGCGTTTTCTTTATCGGCACTGGCGGACGGCGCGGTCTGAGCGACCGCGGCGAGGTTGATCCCGGAGAAGGCGAGCGCCAGCAAAAACAGCAGCGGCTTGACGGCGAAGGTGGAGCGTTGGTGATGATTGCTTGTCATGGATGTTTTTGTTGCTTGGTTCAAATGCGTTCGAATGGCGTGCGCTTATTTGGCGCCGGCGTTGTTGAGGACCGCGGCCGGAGCCGGCGCGGCAGCGGGATTGGCGTTCTGGTATTTGCTCAATACCAGGCCATCCTCCGGCAGCTTGCTGCTGGCGCCGCCGTACAGCACCGGCACCTGGATCTCGCTAGCTTCGCGCTTGTCATTGCCGAGACCCAGCAGCGAGGCGAGGTCGGCGTTGTTGTTGCCGATCGGTTTTTTGTCCTGCGGATTGCGCAGCAGCGCGGTGAGTTTGCCGGCTTCGCGCGCGACGATGATGTTTTGCGCCTGTTCCGGCGTGGTTTCCAGCGTGACGGTGGAGTACTCGCGCCGCTCGCCGCTCTTGGGGTCGTCGACCGAGCGCTGGCCGGTCGCCATCACCGGGATGCTTTGCAACAGCGGGAAGGTGACCTTCTTGCCTTTCTTGTCGACGGTCGCCATCAGGTCGACCATGTCGCCCGGTTCCAACATGCCAGAGATCGAATTGATTTCGTCCACCGCGACGGTCAGGGCGCGATGCCCGGCTTCAACCCGCGCCGAAAAAGTCGGCGCTCTTTTGGTTTCCATCAGACCCCAGATAATCATCTCGCCGGCATTCACCGGATACGCCAGCGCCTGGCCGTCGACGCGGTCGAACGCATCCGGCATGATCGCTTGCGAGTGCGCATATTGCAGCGGGATCGGCCGCACCGCGACATTTTCCGAAGAAATTCTCTCGCCTTTTTTCAGTTCGCGCTTGGCGACCACGACGTTGACGGTTTCGCCTTTGCTGCGCGCTTCGATCGCTTCCATCTGGTTGGACAGGAAGCTGCGCGCGGCCAGCGCCGCCAGCAAGCCGATGCCCAGCGCCACGCCGAGAACGATCCAGGTTTTGCCTGGCTTGAATTTTTTGGGGAGGGGAAGCTTCATAAAATCTCGTTGTGTCAAAGCGGAAGTGAAAGGGAATAACTGTATTTTTGGTAGGCCAGCTTGAAGGCTTCGATCAGTTGCCACAGCACGCTGTTGTTGTCGACCATGCCGACGCCCAGCGCGAAAGCGAGGGCGGCGCAGACCACGGCGTATTCGATCGATGCCTGGCCGCTTTGCCGGACTGAGTTAGGACTGTTCATCGGTAACGCTCCATCTGGGTGACTATGCTCAGCACGATAGCCGTGCTGCCGTTGCCGTCGCGCGCGATGGTGGCGACGGCTTCTTTGCCGGCTCCCTTGAACAGCAGGGTCTTGCTGTTGGCCAGCCGCGCCGGGATGCGGTTGAGCGCCTTGTCGTCCGGCGCCGCTTCGCGGTCCAGCTCCATGCCGTCGTTTTGCATGATGGATTTGAGCGCGTTGCCGTTCAGCGTTTCGCTGTGGCCATTGACGATCACCATCTGCGTATCGAGCTTGTCGCCGTCGCGCGACGATATCTGGCTGATGATTCTTGAGCCAGATGGCAGGCGGTTAAGCCAGCGCGCGGTGTTGTCCTGCGCTTTTTCCTGACCCTGGACCAGCGCTTTCATATCGGTCACGGCCGCCAGGCCTTTGCTGCCCTGCCCCGCGGCTTCGATTTGCACGGTCAGGTAGTAGCGTCCTTCCGCCCGCCCCAGGATCTGCTTGTTGCCGAGCGTGTTTTCGACCAGCGGCTGGCCCAGGCTGCGGCGGAACTGCTCGAGCAGTTCCGCCGGCTTGGCCTGCGAGACGAAGCCCTGCACCCGCATCGGCAAGCCGTTGGCGGTGATTTGCTCGCCGATGCCGAAGGCGCTGACCGATTTCGGCAACGCCACGCTGGGCCAGGCGGTCTGCGCCGCCGTCGGCCCGGCCAGCGCCAGCCAGGCGGCGCCGGCCAGCCACCAAAGCGGCCGGCTCATCGCGGCGCTCGCAAACGGTCCGGCGGCACCACGTCTTGCCAGAATTCGAGCTGGCCCAGCTTGGGGCCTTTCAGGCCGCCCGGCAGTTCGATCACAGCCACGACCGGATCGACGATGACCGAGAGCGGCGCCAGCGCTTTGCCGGGGAAGATCACAATGTTGTCCAGCTTGTCCTGCACGTTGGCGGGATTGCGCCCGGCCCAGCCGTCGAGCAACAGGCTGGTGCCGCGCTGCATGGTCAGGTTGAGCGTATCGAACGGCTTGTAAAATTTCAGGTCGCCCGGCAGGTTGGCCAAGGTCACCGCGACATTGCCGGTGAAGATGCCGCGGTCCTTCAACGACAGCTGATGCTTCAGCAAAAACGGATTGCCGTCGCTGGCGGCGCTGTAGCCGCCGCCTGGGTCGGTAGTTCTGTCCACGCCGAAGCTGACATTGATGTCGCTATTGAAATGCTTGATCAATGGGGCATCCTGCGGGTCGCGCCAGAACAGGTTCTGGTTGGCCTTGAAATCTCCGGCGGCGTCGTTGGTCTTGATCGCGGCATCGGAATTACTGAAGAAGCGCCGTCCCACGTCGGTCGCCAATTGCGCGGCCAGCGTCGAGTTGCCGGCCGCATCGGTGCGCGTCGTGGCGTCGAAGGCGACATAGCGGCTGGCCATCTGGGTGCTGTGCGCGATGTCCTGGTATTTGGCGATCATCGGAAACAGCAGGAACAGCGGCAGCAATGCCGCCGACAACACCAGGAATTCGGTCAGGGCCTGGCCTTGCGAATGGAACCGTCCCGGCCCGGCTATGCGGCGCCCGTCCTTCATGGCTTGCCTTGATCCGTTATCCGGAAACCGCCGGCCAGGTGCGGCGCAAACACGTTCTCGCCGACCCGCGCATCGAGCGCGGCCTGTTTGGCGCTCATCGAAATGCCCTTGGCCGAGCTGCGCTCCAGCACGAGTTTGGCGGCCGGTGCAAAGCTGCCGCCGCTGGCGACGCACAGGGTATCGCCCAGCATTTGTTCCGGATGGCAGGTGATGCCCAGGATAGTCTTGGCCGGCCCGGAGGCGGCGGGCATCATGGTCTGCATTTGCGCGATGACGCTGGCGGGGATGTTGGGGTTGCGCTTCATTTGCGCCACCACATCGGCCGGATTTTGCGCTTGCGAAGCACGGGCGTTGCGATGGGCTTCCATCCCGCATTGGCCGCGCGCGGTCTTGGCGACCAGGTCGATCTGGCACAGGCCGGCGGACGATTTGAGCGTGGCGGTGGTCCAGATGGCGCGCGCCCTGGATGCGGATTTGGCGGCCAGGGTCGGGCCGTCGACCACGCTGCAATCTTCCGGGTTCATCACATATGCCCAGGCCGCGCCGTAGGTGATCGCGACATTTTTGGTGGCGTAAAAATCTTCCCGGAATCCATTCAAATGCTGCGGCCACTCGGTCGGCGGATTGGCCGGCGTGCCGGCTGCGCGCTTGGTGGCGGCGCAGCTGGCGACGTCGCGCTTGAGCTGTTCCAGCCGCGCGGCGTTGTCGGCATCGTTCTGCAAAGCGCCTTGCAGACGCCCGTAGTGGACCAGGACTTCCTTGCCGCCCTTGCTCGTTTCATGCGGCATCGGCGCGTTCAGGATGTCGCGCTCCAGGCTGGTCTCGGCCAGTGCGGGGGCAGTCAGCAGGCAGGCCAGAAGACCGTGCGCGATGTGGGTGGCGGTGATGTTCATGGTGGTAAAACCGATCCTTGCAATAGTTGGGCCGCAGCCTTGACCTCGTCCGGCACTTCGATCAGGTGCACTTGCCAATACGGGTTGAACAGGCTGCCCAGTTCGGTCTTGCCGTCGGCCCGCGCCACCGGCCGCGAGAAAAACACTTCCGAGGCGGAGACGCTGGCGTAATAGCCTTTGGCGGGCGCGCCCTGGTAGTTGTTCAGGCGCGCCGACGGCCCGACTTGCGAGCGGCCCTCGGAGGTCGCGGTTTGGTCGGACTGGCGCCGCAGCCGAATCGCGAAGCGCACCTTGGGCTCCTGCTTGTTCTTGTCGGTATTCTCCGGCGTGTAGGCCAGCGCCTTGTCCGACAAATCGAAATAGCTGGGCAGACCGGTGTAATTCCAGTTGTTGCTGGAAGCGCGCGACGCCGCTTGCGAGTTTTCCCGGCCGCTGGTGACCGTGCCGCCGCCTCCGGAAGCGCTGTCGTCGGCGGCGTTTTGCCTGCCGTAGCCGAGTGCGTTCTCGTCTGTTCTGCATCTCTTGAACGGCCCTCGACCTTTCGGCCTATAGCGGTAAATCGAAGCAGTATCGAGCGCACGCCATTCGTCATAACCGATCAGCTCGGTGCCACCCGCGCGATTGACATAGTCAAAGTGTGGCATCGGATCGAAACAAGTAGGAATCAGTGCATTGCTACGCCAATGACGCACCGGAATGAAACTGTCCAGATTGGCCGAAGTCTTGGTCACTTGCGCAAAACGCTCGCGCTGGTCGCCGCCGTAGCGCTGCATGACCGGCTTGCCGTCGAACACGAAGAAGGTGTCCAACAGCGGCAGCGGATCCACCTCGACCGTGCCGTCGTTCAGGTAGTTGGCGTCGGCCACCTGCTGCATCACGTCTCTCCGGGCGATCGGCAAGGTCGCCAGCATCGCCAGCTGCGACCCCTGCAAGACCGCCTTGGCGGCGTCCGAAGCAATCACCATCGCTTGCGCCGCCGCCTGCACTGCTTCGCTGACCATGTCCACCGTGCCGTACAGGTTGGCGTAGAACAGCGCATAGCAGACCGGGATATACATGGTCATCGTCTTGGCGACCGGCTCCGAATACTGGGTTTCGCAACCGAGCTGCGCGGTGCTCTCGGCGTGGGTCTTGGTGTACTGCGCCCACGAGGAAAGGCTGACCATTTGCGCAATGGTCACCTCGTTGGCCACCATCGCCCGATTGGTATAGGCGAGGTAGTTCAACGCTCGTGCGTGCATCACCCCGGCGCTGTAAGCGACAGCGTCGGAGGTATTGACGAGCTTGGTTTTTTCGCGGGAGAGCTGACCGGTGTTAAAAAGGAAGAAAAGCGCGGCCAAGCCACCTACCAGGACGAAAATCCCGTAGATGAGCGCTTGGCCCTGCTGATATCGCCTCCCCTTGAACGCTGGCCAGCTTCGGCGAAAGCTGGCGCGTGGCATGGTACTTGGTACGCGATAGTTCTGGCTAAGTCTTAGCGAGAGTTATCGTTGGTGTATTTGTCCAAACCTTTTTTCTTGGTGCCTTCGCTTTCGGCGCTGGTGGCGGCGGTTTGAGCATTGGTGATTGCGGCGGAACCGGATTGGCCTGCGACTTCCTTGGCGATACCGGCGGTCTGACTGCGGATGGTCTGACCGAAGAATTGATAAACAGCAATCGCAGCGACGGCGATCAGTGCAACGATAATGATGTACTCGGTCATGCCTTGACCGCGCTGTTTATTTTTGAATGTAAACATGTGTGTATTACTCCCCGTTTTATAAAAAACAATGATTACGTAGCCGTGTTACCAGCTACGCATTTTTTTAAGCGGCCTTAGTGGCGCTTTTAGTTAAAAAGTTCCCTGGAGAAAACATGTTGCCTATAACCAAATCACCTGTCAAGAACGACAGTGATATTTATTAACATTAGTTGTTGATTGTCAACATGCCATGATGCTTCATGGTTGATTCCGGTTTGGCTGGTTCGGCATCTGCATGCAGCGACGCGCACATGTCGCGCCGAGCGGTTATCCGTCGTTAGAGGCTTACCAGAAAAGGGATTTGCCGAACCGCGAAATTGTGTCGTGCGGGATGCTCAAGTCGAATTGATCCGTTCGGTAAGTAGGGCGGAAAAGCGTAGCGTCTTCCGCCATCTCGGATGCACCAAGCGCATGTGGTACATCCATCGGCGGATAACGCTGCGCTCATCCGCCCTACTCGCTGCAGCAGACTTTGACAGGTGGGCTGTCATCGGTGCGTAACATTAGCTGTATAGAGTCGGACTTTTCTTGCTCTATGGAATTAATATGACACACTCAAGTCGTAGGAAATTTCTTAAAAGCTCCATGGCAGCGATGGGTGCATCCATGCTGCCTCCCGCAGTTCAACAAGCATTGGCCGCGCCGGCTGCCAAAGGCACGCTGGGCTCGATTGCCCATGTCGTGATCCTGTGCCAGGAAAACCGGTCGTTCGATCATTATTTCGGCACGATCAAGGGCGCACGCGGCTTCAACGACGATCATGCTGCCATGATCCAGGGCACCAACCGCAACGTCTTCAGCCAAGTCGACAGCGTCGGCAACCTGTACACGCCGTGGCGCCTGAACTCCAGCACCAACTCGGCGCAATGGCTGTCGGACGTGCCGCATGATTTGTATACCGGCACCGGAGCATGGAACAACGGCCGCAGTGATCGCTGGATTCCGAACAAAGGGATGAATGCGCATACCTACATGACGCGCAACGACATCCCGTATCACTATGCGCTGGCGGATGCGTTCACCCTGTGCGACAACTATTTTTGCTCGGCGCGGACCTCGACCAATCCGAACCGGCTATATTTGATGAGCGGCACGATCGATCCGCAAGGAACACATGGCGGCCCGGCCACCACCAACGGTTTTACTTACGGCTCGCTGACCTGGCAAACCTATCCGGAAGCGCTGCAGGCGGCGGGCATCACCTGGCGCACCTATCAGGACGTCGACAATTACGATGACAATGCGCTGGCGTGGTTTAGCCAGTTTCAAAATCTTCCGACCGACTCGCCGCTGTACATCAACGGCGTGCAGACCCGGGTGCTGGCCGACTTCCAGAACGACGTGATGCAAGACACGCTGCCGGCGGTGTCGTGGCTGGTGGCGCCGGCGGCGAAATCCGAGCACCCCAGCGGTTCGCCCAATGTCGGCGTCGATTATGTGAATCAATATCTGCAGGCGCTGGCATCCAATCCTGCGGTGTGGGCAAAAACGGTCTTCATCTATACCTATGATGAAAATGGCGGTTTTTACGACCACGTGACGACGCCGACGCCGCCGTCCGGCACCCCGGACGAATTCGTCAGCGGCGTGCCGATCGGCTTGGGGCCACGGGTGCCGACCATCGTCTGCTCGCCCTGGAGCCGCGGCGGCTGGGTCGCCAGCGAAGTTTTCGATCACACCTCGACCATACAATTCCTGGAAAAATGGACCGGCGTCGCTTGCCCCAATATCAGCCAATGGCGGCGCGATATTTGCGGCGATCTGACGTCATGCTTCGATTTCTCGGTCAGCAATGCCGCATTTCCGGTCTTGCCCGACGCCGCAGCGCTGGCAGCCCAAGCCAACACCCAGCAAAGCCTGCCGCGCCCGACGCCGCCGGCACCCAACACCGTGATGCCTCCTTACGAAGTAGGCCAAAAGCCGTTGCGGGTGCAGCCGTATCAGCTCAACGGCTGGCTCACCCAGGATTTCGCCGGCAAGCAGGTGTGGACCAACTGGAGCAACGGCGCCGGCAAGCCGGCCCCGCTGCAAATCAACGTCGCCAACTATCGCAGCGACAATCCGTGGATGTACACGATGGCCGCCAACGCCACCGCGCGCGACTACTGGCATGTGATCAGCTACGGCGGCGGTTACTACGACCTGGAGATGATAGGTCCGAATCAATTCTATCGGCGCTTCAAAGGCTATCTCAGCACCAGCGCATGGCAAGGCCAGCCGCAACCGCAGGTGCAACTGACCAACCACGGCGCCGGGCAGCCGGTCAGTATCGTGTTCGACAATAGCGGCACCACCAATACGGCGGTGTTCACGGTACTGGATCGGATCGCCACCGGCAGCACGACCACCCAGACCGTCACGGTGGCGCCGAGGCAAACCGCCACGCTGCAATTCAATACCAGCGGCGGCTGGTACGACTTGAAGATCACATTGAATGGCGACAGCAATTTCATGCAATCCATGGTCGGTTACACCGAAGGACAGCAAGGCTTGACGCGGCCGCCGGTATTGCGTTGGTAAGCGCATGAGCCGGGGCGGGCACCTCGAAAACCCTACTGCGCGGCTCAATCTCGCGGCTGCGATGCTCGCTGTACCTCCGTACAGCTGTGCTTCTCGCCCCGACCTTGAGCCGCTCGCTACGGTTTTTCGAGGTGCCCTGTCGCACCAGCGACGGCCCCGGCTCATGCACAAGGTGCAGCAATGAATGAGAAAAAATTTGCACTGGCGATAGGCATCGCAGGCTTTGCACTGATCGCCTTGATCGTGTATCTGACCGCCCCCGACCTGGCTCCGCAATCCCCCATAGCTCTGCTTCCAGCCGGCACACCCGCGCGCGCGATGCCGACGCAACAAAATGCCACGACCATTGCGGCGACAGTGAATAAAACGGCCGCAGAGTGTTCCACCAAACGCCTCGATGCATGGCGGCTCGTCAGCTTGGCGGCGGGAGGCTATCGGCAAGGCGGTTTTGCCGTGCTGAACAACGACAGGCGCGGCACGCTCACCGTCTCCGAAGCGCAGATTTTCGACGGCAACCTGTTGCTGGCCAAGGTCACCGGCAACAGCGTCGAATTGCGCTGCGACCACATCGTACAAACCAAAATACTGACGGATAGCCGCGATGCCGCAGCCGTGCCGGCAATGAGGACGGCGCTGCCCGATCCGTCCAATAACTAAGTACTGCATAGAAATCCGGTTCATGCCATTCTTACCGCTTAGTGTCCTGAGTTGTTAATTCGTTGAAGAATTAAATATGTCGAAATCGGCACGAGACAAGGAACAAAGCACAGCAAGGCTGGAGCCTTGCGCGCATTTGTGACGCCGTATCGGGGCGATTCTCGGCTTATTTATTCAACGAATTAGTAATTCAGGACACTAGGATCATCACCCGAATTTTTAAAATTCCCCAATAGGCGATGTCATGAAAATCACTTTTCCGCCCCTGCTTGCAGTCATGTTTTTTGTCCCGGCGATGGCTATCGCGGCCCCAGGCAACCACGATTTTTCGAAGCAATTCAAAGCCTGCTATGCCGCCGCCAAAACCAGCAATGAGGCTAAGTCAAGCTGCCTGAGCGACGAGCTGGACCGGCAAAGCAAGGCGGTAGCAGATTTGCATGATGCAAGCGCGCAATCATTGGCGGACACCGACAAGCAACAACTTGCCGACGACTTTGCCGAGTGGAAGAAAGCGATACTGCTGGACTGCTCGATCCTGGCCGACGGCAAAACCGTGCCGATCGAAAGGGAAAACGCCAGAAAATATTGTCTGATCGAACGCACGATCGGACGCCTGAATTCCTATGAGCTGATCCGGCAGGATAAAACGCTAGTGAAGTAGTGAAGCAAACCCATTTGTCGCCTCAACAACACCAGGGCGCCTCTAAAAACCGTAGCGAGCGGCCCAAGGTCGGGGCGAGAAGCGGAGCCGTACGAGTGTACGGTGAGCATCGCAGCCCCGAGATTGGCGAATCTGCCAAACCCTGCAGTAGGTTTTTAGAGGTGCCCAAGCCATCAACGGTAAAATGCGCCGTATGGCCATTCCAAATCAACAGCCGGCACACAAGCATCCGGTAAAAAGCATCAAGGCGCGCGTTGTCGCGATTTCGTGGCGCGACCTCGCGGTCAGTTTCGGTCCCATCGCGCTGCTTGGCGCGGTCGTGATCTGGCTGGCAATCTGGTTTATCCATCCGGCGCCGCCCGACACCATCACCATCACCACCGGTCCCGAACACAGCAATTTCTGGAACACCGCCGACAAGTACCGCAAGGTATTGGCGCTCAACGGCATCAAGCTGAAAATCGTCACTTCGGAAGGCTCGCTCGACAACCTCAGGAAATTGAACGACCCGGCTTCCAACGTCGACATCGGATTTGTCCAGGGCGGCGTCGCGGCCGACGTGAAGACCGACAATCTGATGTCGCTGGGAAGCATTTCTTATGTCCCGGTGTCGGTCTTTTATCGCGGCGCCAAGACCATCGACCGCCTGTCGCAACTGGATGGCAAACGGGTCGCCATCGGCCTGCCGGGAAGCGGGGCGCGGGTGCTTGCGCTGTCGCTGCTGAAAGCGAACGGGATCGAAGCCGGCGGCAAGACCGAACTGCGCGACATGAGCGGCGACGAAGCTGCGCAGGCGCTGACCGACGGCAAGATCGACGCCGCCTTCCTGATGGGCGATTCGGCCTCGCCGCCGACCATGGGCAAGCTGCTGCGCACGCCCGGCATCCGTCTGCTCGATTTTTCGCAAGCCGGCGCCTACACCCGCCGCTTCACTTATCTGCATGAGCTGGATATCCCGATGGGGGTATTCGATATCGGCAAAAACATCCCCGACCATGACATCCACCTGATCGCCCCGACCGCCGAGCTGGTGGCGCGCACCAACCTGCATCCGGCGCTGTCGGATTTGCTGATCGATGCCGCCAAAGAAGTCAACGGCAAAGCCAGCGTGCTGCAACGCGCGGGAGAATTTCCGGCGCCGCTGGCGCACGAATTCCGCATCAGCGACGACGCCACCCGCTATTACAAGTCGGGCAAAAGCTTTTTATACCGCGCCATGCCGTTCTGGCTGGCCAGCCTGATCGACCGCACCCTGGTGATACTGGTGCCTATCATCCTGCTGCTGATTCCCGCATTCCGCATGGTGCCCATGCTGTACGGCTGGCGCGTCAAATCGCGCATCTATCGCTGGTACGGGGCATTGATCGCGCTGGAGCGCGGCGCGGTCGCGCAATCGGAGGAAGAACAAGAGCTGATGCTGACGCGGCTCGACCATATCGAAGAGGCGGTCAACCGCATGAAAATGCCGCTGGCGTTTGCCGACCAGTTTTATGTGCTGCGCGAACATATCGGCTTCGTCCGCGAGCGCATCATGAACCGTAACTGAGCGCAGCTGAGCGCAACGCAGCGCCGCCGTCCTCCACCATTTTTCGCTTTTCCAGATTCAGGCTATCTCCATGACTTTCGCTTCCCTCGGTCTGATCGACCCTCTGCTGCAAGCCCTGACCACGCTCGGCTACAAAACCCCAACGCCGGTGCAGACCCAGGCGATACCCGCGGTGCTGGCCGGCCGCGACCTGATGGCCGCAGCCCAGACCGGCACCGGCAAAACCGCCGGCTTTGCGCTGCCGCTGCTGCAACGGCTGACCATGGAAGGCCCGCAAGTGGCCAGCAATTCGGTACGGGTGCTGGTGCTGGTGCCGACCCGCGAACTGGCCGAGCAGGTGCACGAAAGTTTTCGGCAATACGGCGCCCACCTGCCCTTGCGCATGGCAGTGGCGTACGGCGGGGTCAGCATCAACCCGCAGATGATGAAGCTGCGCAAAGGTCTCGACCTGCTGGTCGCCACCCCCGGCCGCCTGCTGGATCTATATCGGCAGAACGCGCTCAAGTTCAATCAGCTGCAAACCCTGGTGCTGGACGAAGCCGACCGCATGCTGGACCTCGGCTTCTCGCGCGAGCTGGACGCGGTGTTCGCGGCGCTGCCCAAACGGCGCCAGACCTTGCTGTTTTCCGCCACCTTCTCCGACCCTATCCGCGCCATGGCGGGGGCGCTGCTGGCGGACCCGCTGAGCATAGAAATCAGCCCGCGCAACACCACGGTAAAGAGCGTCAAGCAATGGCTGATCCCGGTCGACAAGAAACGCAAGGCCGAACTGTTCAGCCACCTGCTGAAGAAAAAACGCTGGGGCCAGGTGCTGGTCTTCGTCAAAACCCGCAAAGGCGTCGAGCAACTGGTCGACACCCTGCAGGCGCAAGGCGTCAGCGCCGACTCCATCCACGGCGACAAGCCGCAGCCGGCACGCTTGCGGGCGCTGGAACGCTTCAAGGCGGCTGAAGTGCAGGTGCTGGTGGCGACCGACGTCGCCGCGCGCGGGCTGGATATCGACGATCTGCCGCAAGTGGTCAACTTCGACCTGCCGATCGTGGCCGAGGACTACATCCACCGGATCGGCCGCACCGGCCGTGCCGGCGCCAGCGGCGAGGCGATCTCGCTGGTGTGCGCCGACGAGGTGCAACAGTTGGCGGCGATTGAAACCCTGACCCGGCAAACCTTGCAGAGAGTCGACGAACCGGACTTTGCGCCGGAACACCGGGTGCCGCAAACCGACAGCCGCGGCCAGATACTGAAAAAACCAAAGAAGCCAAAGAAGCCCAAGGTCAGCGCCAGCCTGTCCGCGGTCGGACCGGACCGGCGGTTTAGCAAGCACTGAAGTACGCGTCGGGAGCGCCGGTAAAAGTGCTTCGGGGTGCTTCAATGGCGGATAACGCTTCGCTCATCCGCCCTACCTAGGCTGCCGTAGGTCGGAAAAGCGCAGCGTCTTCCGACATGACGACCTTGCAAGCTGCCGAAAACGGAGGTAACACATGCCCTCTGATAGCAACAACATCTACGACGCGCTGATCGTCGGCGCCGGCCCCGGCGGGGCGCATCTCGCCTACCTGCTGGCCGTCCAGGGCCTGCGGGTCGCCATCATCGACAAGGAAACCTTCCCGCGCCACAAAGTATGCGGCGGCGGCCTGTCGCGCAAAGCCGTCAACCTGCTAGGCTGCGATCTGGGACCGGTGTTGCAGCAACCGATAACCGGCGCGATCTTGACCTACCGCAACCGCGACACGGTAATCAAGGATATCGAACCGATGGCTGCCTGCACCGTGCTGCGCGACGAATTCGACCACCTGCTGCTGGAGCGCGCCTGCGCCCACGGCGCCCGCTTCTTTCCCGCGACCGCATTTGTCGACGCCGCCGAGAGCGCCGATGCGCTCAGCGTCGCCACCACCGGCGGCCTGCTGCGCTGCCGCCTGCTGCTGGCTGCCGACGGCGCCGCCAGCACCGTGCGCAACAAAATTTTCGGCAAGGACGCAGTGGCTTATGTGCCGGCACTGGAAGCCATGCTGCACCCGGCCGACGGCGTGCTAGAACGCTTCGGCCGCCGCGCCGTGTTCGATTTCGGCGGCATGCCGCGCGGCTACGGCTGGATCTTCCCGAAGCGCGACCACTTCAACGTCGGCGTCTATTCGCCGTTCGGCGGCACCGCGTTGCGCCGTCACCTCGACCAATTCATTGCGCACTACGCCTGCCTGCAACAGCCTGCGCGGATCGCCTACCAGGGCTACATCATCCCGCTGCGCAACCATCGCCAGCTGTTCCAGCGCGGCCGGATCTGGCTAATCGGCGATGCCGCCGGCCTGGCCGAAGCGCTGTTCGGCGAAGGCATTTATTTCGCGCTGAAGAGCGCAACGCTGGCGGCCGACGCCATCGCCCGAGACGGCCTGCGCGTCGATTCAGACCGCTACAGCCAGCTGCTGCGGCGCGAGCTCCTGCCCGAACTGCGCGCAGCGACATGGATGGCGAGGCTCGCCTTCCGCTTTCCAAAACAGACGTTTTCCCACCTGGTCCTGCATCAACAGGTCAGCGACGACTTTGCCGGTTTGATCAGCGGCGAGATAGGCTATCGCAATTGCCTGCTGAAGACCGCCAAGGGCTTTCCGCGCTGGCTGAGGGCGAGCAAACCGACGATGGATTTGCCGGCGTTGTAGGAGGCCGTTCGAGATACTACAAAATCGTTTCGCGGCACCGGGGCAGTTGACGTTGACGTTGACGTTGACGTTGACGTTGACGTTGACGTTGACGTTGACGTTGCAGTTGCAGTTGCAGTTGCAGTTGCAGTTGCAGTTGCAGTTGCAGTTGCAGTTGCAGTTGCAGTTGCAGTTGCAGTTGCAGTTGATTTTGACGTCGAATTCCGCATTGGGACGCTGCCAAATGGGACGACTGGCAGCCGGGAATTGTGGGAAGGCATGTTTGAGCGCAGCGAGTTTGCCTTTCCACCCGGCTGACAGTTGGCCCATTTGGGGACCTGACCGAAGGGAAGGCAGTGGCTTGCGGTCGCCTTTTGTTTGCTTACTTTATTTTGGCGAAGCAAAATAAATGAGTCGCCGTCAGGGCGAAAAGCTGAGTGCGCCAAGACCAGCAAACATAAAAACAACCCCTCGGCGCTCCGTAGTCCGTTAATAGGGGACACAGTAATTCGGCACGCTACGGTGCCTCCCAAACTATGTCCCCCATTAACTAACGTATTAGCAACACTACGACCGAATGCAGCTGCATGCACTCCGTAATCCGCTCAGCGGGGTCAGAGTAATTTACGCGATAACCCTGCGTAAAAAAACTCTGACCCCGGTGAGCTACTTTTTGCGGTCACAGTCAGCGCGAAAAGCTGAGTCCGTCAAGACCGACGAATTCAACTACAGCTACACACCCAGCGTCGTCGCAAGACCATCAAGAATGCCCCTCCAGCCAGCTTCAGTACGGCTCGCATAATCCGGATAAACGCCCTCATGGGACAAGCTCAGCTCGCATCCGCCTTCCGCCGGCGCGATATCGACCGTCACCCGGGTACTGTCGGACGAATACTTGTCGACCACGAAAGTAAACGCCAGATGCCGCGGCCGTTCGATCGCGAGATACTCGCCCGCATGCCCGACTTCCTCGTCGCCGCGCAAATCGACGAACACGAATTTGCCGCCGATGCGAGCGTCGATATCGACCCGCACCATCCGCCCGGAGACCGTCGCAAACAACCATTGGCCCGCGCTGTCGGGATCCAGCCAAGCGTCGAACACACGCTCGGGGGATGCCGCGAAATGCCGCTTGACGTGTACTGTGACAGGAGATGGGGTGTGCATTGCATTACTCCTTTCTCAAATAAAGTTGATGGCCGCGAACTTCGACATTCGATGCCACTCCCGGCCGCGACAACAGCTGCTCCAAGACCTGCATATCCGGCGCGGTAGTTGAATACACCGGCCCGCCCGCAAAATGCAAATCCCAAGAGATTAGTCCCTTGCCAGTAACCACTCTTTGAATCCTCTGCAGAGAGGCCAAAGGGTACACCTGCTCATGCCAATCAAAAAATTCCTTGACGCAAATGCTGTCGGCAGTAATGACTTCATACCTTCGTAAAAAAGGAATGCAAAGCACAAAGAAAACCCCTGTGCCGACGACAAATTGCTTGAGCGTCCGCAGCAATAACTCGCGCTGCCTGGCGCTGCGAAGCGCTTTGTTCCTCTTCGGTAGTTTGCGCCAAGCTTCAACGATGTTATACGCGATGCAAAAGCAGAATATCCCCCAAAACATAATCAGGAACCCAAGCGGGGCGTTCAGAAAAATCACGCCGAAAGCACCGACAAAGCTGCGTGGAAAATCCAGCAAGCCCATATGCGATAACAAGTTCATCGAGCGATAACTAGCGCTTGGATACGGGATAAAAAATGTATCGGTTATTTTTTGCAAACCAAGCAGGACCGGCCAGCAGAGCAAGGAACAGCTAGCCCAACCAAGGAAAACTATCGGCAGGATGACGAGACAGATTTTTATGTTTTTTACGGCCCTGACTGCCAATGAGGGGCGCTTTTCCAATGCTTGATTGCCGCCGCTGGATGTGATTTTGTTCATATGGATAAAGGGTCGCGAAAGAGTGTTCATTATCAGGCGGCAGTGTCTTGCCTGATGAGCGAATGCACAAATTTATTTGCATCCTCTTTCGTTGCCTCTACCGCCAACCGGACCGTGGGCTTGGGTGCGGCGGACTTGTTGCCGTATTGTTAAAGAAGGTCTATAGTCGCTTCCGTCCCTGAAAAAAAAGAGACCTGGTTTAGCGACCTGACTTCTAATCTGCACAGCCCGCGCCATGCGGCCGCTCTACGTGCTACCCCCTTCTCCGTCCTCTATGATCGAGTCGCCCAAAGGAACCTCCCCTTCAGGCTCTCACAGAACCGGACGTGAACCTCTCGATTCATCCGGCTCTTGTCGTTCAGCCCCAACCCGGT